>CAIKMJ010000051.1 GCA_903828455.1 uncultured Acidobacteriia bacterium
CCAACGAATCCGATTTTTCCGAAAGCCCCTACTCCCGCGCTCTCGACGAAGCCCGCGCCTACCGCGCCGAGGCCCATACCCTTCATCTGCTCACGCTTTACGAACAGCGCCTCCAGCGCGCCGTGCTGAAGAATATGGCCATCCTCAAGGCCATGCAGGCCGAGCGCCTCGCAAAATCCGCCGAGCCGCCTCAGCCCGCTGACGCCATGTACGCCATGGATGTGGCTGCGAAGCCCGTGGCCGCTCAGCCCAACCCGCTGTACAACCCGCTGTACAACCCGCTAAGCAGTTCCCTGCACAACGGGCAAAGCAGCCCGCTAAACAACCCGCAAGCCAGCCCCCTAAACAAACCGCAAATCGTTGAAGCCGCAGCCCCGCCCGCCAAAATTGGCTTTGATTTTGCGAGCGCCCCCGCCGAACCCGCGCCGTCGCCCGCATCAGCCGTCACGACGCCCGAAAATATGGCCGCCTGACCCCGCTTCCCCATGCTCCGGCCCCTCGCCGCAAGCGCCGCCGCAACCGGGCACGCCACACGTGTCCCCCCGCTACTTTTCTTCGCGAATCTCCGCCACCCAATACCGGTCGCCGGCAACGTACACCTTCGCCGCTACCTTCTCCCCCTCGCGCAGCCGCCCCAGTTCGGCCTTGTCGCGTACCGGATACTCCATCGTCATCGCCGCCATCCATCCCTTCACCGCCTCGCCGTCGATGGTCGCCGTCGCCTCTTTCGCATCCACCTTCCGCACCACCCCGTGCAGTTCGTACTGCTTCGTTTCCGCTTCCGGTTCGGTTACTTTATTGCAGCCCCCGCACATGGCATCCTGAATCTCGCGTTCGTACTGCGCCTCGCTCACCAGTCCGTAGTGGATGTACGCGAACTTCCCGTCCTTGTCCACAATCATCGTCGTCGGCAGCGCCTCAATGCCGCCGAACAGCTGGTTCACTTTCTCATCGCCCAGCAGCACCGGATAATTCATCCCGTGCGCCGCCACATACGGCGTCACCGCCTTCCAGCCGTCTTCGTCCATCGAAACGCCCAGCACGGTGAACTCCCTCGCGCCGTATCTGTTTTGCAGATCGATGAACCACGGAATCTCCGTCTTGCACGGCCCGCACCACGTCGCCCAGAAATTCAGCAGCACCACCTTGCCGCGGTAACTTTCCAGACTCACCGCCTCCCCGCGCGCGTTCTTCAGCGTAAAATCCGGCGCGCCATTGCCGGCTTTAATCTCTTTCGATTCCAGAATCGCCGTCGCCGCCGTATGCAGTGCCTTCGGCCAGATCCACCACGCCAGCGCCGCCGCCGCGGCCAGCACAATCCACGACCACGCCCGCCGTCGCGCCTGCCCCCGTGAGTCCGGTGAAGATTCCATCGCCTCAAGTCTAGCGCCGCCGCGTTTCGCCGCCGTTTCGCGGCACAAGTAACGTCGCAGAAACAATTCGCTTCATCATTGTTTCGCCATGCGCTCACGATACTGTAACGGCCCGCGTACGACAAAGGAGGCATGAGGTGCGACCTCCACGTCCATACGCGTCACTCCGGCATGTGTACCGTGCCCGTCATGTCGCGCATTTGTCTCGAATCTTATAACCAGCCCCGCGCCCTGTACGACACGCTGAAACAGCGCGGCATGGACCTGGTCACCGTCACCGATCACGACTCCATCGGAGCCGTCGCCGAACTGGGCGGCATGCCCGGCTTCTTCCTCAGCGAGGAAGTCACCTGCACCATGCCCAGCGGCACCGAAATGCACGCCGGCGTTTACGGCATGCGCGAGCGCGACCACGAAGAACTCCAGCGCCGCCGCCACGATCTGGAAAGCCTGCTGGCCTACGTGAACGAGAACGATCTGTTTCTCACCGTCAATCACGTCTACTCCAGCCTGACCGGCAAGCGTACCGATGACGACTTCGAACGCTTCGCCCGCGACTTCCACGGCGTCGAAGCTCTCAACGGCTGCATGCTGAAGCGCGCCAACCGTATGGCGCAACAGTTCGCCAGCCGCTACGGCAAGCCCGTCACCGGCGGCAGCGACGCCCATACTCTGAGCGGCGTCGGCAAAACATTTACCGAAGTGCGCGGCGCCCGCAGCGCCGAAGATTTTCTCGCCGGCCTCCGCCGCGGCCAGGCGGTCGCCATGGGCGAGCACGGCGATTACTGGAAGCTCACCGCCGCCGTCTGGGGCATCGGCGGTTCTCTGATTCAGGCGAAGCCCTGGATGCTGCTCGCCTCGGCCCTGTTCGCCGCCGCCCCCGTCGTTACCCTGGGGAACTACCTGCGGGAGATCGCCTTCATCTGGAAGTGGGGACCGCGTCACTTCCCGCCCCAGCCGGATGCCGTCGCTCCCGAAATGGCGCAATAGGTGAGGCAGCCTGTGAGGATCGGCACATGTGTGCGGTTCCGCACCGTGCCGTACCGTACTTGTTCGTGGGCGTATGTGAACTTTTCCGGAGGTTCATCATTGTTTTTCCGGAAACTCACGTCTTTGTAACTGCAGCGGGTTAAAAACGTATCAGGCGGCTGTAGTACCGGCGAAATGTCGACTCAGCCAGCTGTTTAGCAGACAATGGAAGAGGAGGAGAAAGCGCAATGACAGCCAGAGCACTAAGCGCCATCTCTCGTCCGGATTATCTGCTCATGCGGCGCGTCAACCGCTGGAGAGCCCCCCGCTGGGTTCGCACCTGGATGATGCTCGCCACCCGCGCCGGCGATGGCTGGCTCTGGGGCATGCTCGGTATTGCCATTCTCTGTTCTTCCGCGCCGCTTCGCTACGAAGCCATCGGCGCTGGTGCTTTGGCCGTTAGCGCCGGCATCGTGATCTTTCATAAAATCAAGCGCGTCGTCGGCCGCACGCGCCCGCGCGACATCGAGCCCCACTGCTGGGCCCACATCGTAACGCGCGACCGTTTCTCGTTCCCCTCGGGCCATTCCACAACGGCGTTTGCCGTAGCCCTCTCCCTGGGCTCTTTTTATCCCGAGATTCTGCCGATTCTTCTTGTACTGGCGGCCAACGTCGCCATCTCCCGCGTCATCGTGGGCATGCACTTTCTGAGCGACATCATCGTGGGTTCCGGAATGGGAGCTCTGCTGGGATATGCCGCTTATCGGTTTGTGGCCTGAGCTAAGTCGGATCAGGCCGGATTTCGCGACACAGCGCTCCGGGCCAGGCACATGTCCTGGGCGGGGAGCAACGCTGTAGCGCGGTTCTCATGGGCGGGAGCCTTCGGAGGAGGGCTCCCCGACTCAGGCAGCTTGCCGGCTCCCCGACTCAGGCAGCTTGCCGGCTCCCCGGCTCAGGCAGCGAGTCGCCGCCGTTTACCGCTCCCAAACGCACGCCGGAAACCTCCGCACCTCTCTGAACCCGCATCTCTCGTAAAGCTGATGCGCCATCCGGTTCGCCAGCGTCACCGTCAGGCTCACCCGCTTCAGCCCGCACGCGCGCAACCCGGACACCGCCCGTTCCAGCAGCGCCCGCCCCACGCCGTGCCCCTGCGCCGAAGGCGCAATGCACAACTGCGTGACGTGACCGGTGTCTCGCCCCACCACGCTCGTCAGCACCACGCCCACCGGCGCCCGCGTGGTCCGGTCGTACGCTACCTGCGACGCCTCCCGGTAAAAGCTGCCGCACCCTGGATACTGCACGATGTTGTAAAGGAATCGCTGCGCCCCGCTCTGCGTCCGGTACTGATCGTTGATCTCGCTGTCCACGTGCCCCCGGTACGCCTCGGCGATGATCGCGCTGGCGTGCTGGTGCTGGTAATCGGCCCACGGCTCGATCCGGAAGCGCGGCGGCAGCCCGGCCGCTCGGTTCACGCCGTTCGGCATCGGCTTTGTCGCGTCGAGCGCCATCAGCACCCGATGGTAAAGCCGAACGTCGTGGCTGCGCTCCAGCATATGCGCGGCCTCGGTCCCGAACAGCATCAACTGGCTCTCAATGCGACGGACCTGCCTCGTCCCTTCCAGCGCCTCCATCAGCAGTGTCAGAAGCCGGGCTTCGTTCTCGGGAGTGCGCCATGGCGGCCGAAGGTACAGGTCGCCCACCAGGCCCTTGTGATCTTCCAGAACGCAGTATCCGTATCCGGCTACTTCGCCGCGGCTCAGCAGCGCCACGCCGCTCAGCCCCCCCGAGTCGGCATACTGCCGGACCAGTTCGGCCGAACGCCCGAAGTCCCAGTCCAGCTCCCGTTGCCACTCCGTGGTTTCTTCGAGGAGTAACGGTTCCAGCTGACGCCCGTTCACGCGGCGGAGATCGACGATCTCCGGCCCTTTGCTCAGTGGCTCTCGCGCCGCCGCCATGGGCCGAGTATATCCGTTTAGTGGCCCGTGAGGGGACGGCCTGGCAACACGAAGTGTTCTTCGCACCTCGGCTCGTAGGTTTCATCCCCGCCCACCAGGATCTGCGGGCTGTCATAGGGAGCCGGTTCGCCGTCGATAATCCGCTGCGGAAAAGGCGCGCGCGCGCCGCATTTGGTGCAGTACGCGGTGAGCCACATGCAGCGGTCTTCGGCGAGCACCGTCAGGTCCGGCGTCGAGCCGAACGGTTCGCCGCGGAAATCGAAGGCAAGGCCCGACGCCAGCACATCGTACCCGTGATCGAGAAGATGCTTCACGATCTGGAAGAAACCCGAATCGCGCGGGAAGAACTGGACTTCGTCGAACGCGATCACCTCGTACCGGCAACCCGCCGCCGCTTCCTTCGCCCGCAGGATGGCGAACATCTCGCTGGGGCTGGTGGCCGAAATATCTTCGGCCGCGTCTTCATCGCCCTTGCGGCTCTTAATACAGCTGGCGCCGCTGCGCGTGTCGGTGCGCGGCTTGAAGACGGCAATGCGCTTATTGCCATACCTCCGCAGCGTATCGATCTCCGTGAGCAGATGCCGTGTCTTGCCCGACGCCATATTGCCAATGAAGAGTCTCAGGAATTTCCCGCGCGCCAATGAACTGCTTTCCCCCACTTCGCGATTCTACAGCTTCCGCTCCGATCGCGACGGCGCGGCGCCCACCGTTCTGCCGCGACACCCGGCTCGACACCAGGCTCGACACCAGGCTCAACACCAGAGCAACTGCAGGTGCCTCATTCCTGTTAACCTGACTATGTAGATGATTCGCCCACTGCTTCGGACGCTGCACAAACCGATTTACGAGCATCGTCAGCAGGTGCTGGTTCGTCTCATCACCCCGCACCTCGGCCCCGGCTCCAGAGTTCTGGATGTGGGCTGCGGCTTCGGCCACCTGGGAGAAGCACTGATGAAAGCCGCTCCCGGCGTGCGCGTGGAAGGCGTCGAGAGCGTGCGGCGCGGCAACGAACTCATTCCCGTGACCGCCTACGAAGGCACCCGGATGCCGTGGCCGGACCATACTTTTGACGCCGTGATTCTGGCTGATGTGCTGCATCACGACGACGACCAGCTCCGTCTGCTCCGCGAAGCGGCACGGGTTTCGAAAAACCGCGTCATCATCAAGGATCATCTGCGCGAGGGGCTGCTGGCACAGCAGCGAATCAGCCTGCTCGACTGGGCCGCCAATGCCGGCTACAAAGTGCCGTGCACGTACCGCTACAACGACCTGCGGGAGTGGCGCGACATGCTCGGGCACGTTGCCACGGAAGTCGTGGAGGAACGCACGTCGGTCGACGTGTATCCCGTCGTCTTCAACCAGTTGCTCGGCCGGGGGCTGCACTACTTCAGCGTGTTCGTCCGCAAGTAAGGGCGCTGCGCTCTACCCGGTCACTCGGCGCCAGAACGACGAACTGAAACGCGGATCGACGTACGGCAGCATGTCGCGCCAGTTCGGAAAATAACGGCGGAAGTTCTCGCCCGACATGCGGGCATCCTTGGCCGGATACAGACGTCCGCGGTCGGCCGCCACAATATCGTCCAGGCGGGGAAGCATCTCCAGAACTTTGCGGCTGTAAGGAAAGTCGAGAGCGATGGTGATGCCGGCGCCGGAGAAGGAAAGCAGCCCGGCCGGCGGCTGGTCGCCCATCACTTTCATGACCGTCAGGAACGATCCGCCGATGCCGGCTGAAGCGGCCAGCACTTCACGAACCGCCTCGCGCGACGGAATCAGCGCCTGCCACTGGATCATTCCGCCGGGTCCGTAAATCCGGTGATAGGCGCCAATGGAATCGAGCGGCCAGAAGAATGGCGCGAGCTGAACTTTCGCCGTCTGCCGCGCAGGCCGCGCCGAATAGAACACGTTATTGAAGACCTTGAGAGTTGTCCGGTTGAGCAGGCTGAACGGCAGACCGCCGGGGACGGCGACGCGGGCCTTTGCCGGAATCAGGCGGCGCTTCTCGCCGGGGTCGGCGTTGTGGTTGCCCCGCATGAACAGGCCGCGGCCAAGCCCGCGCGGGGACAGCGTATCGACCCACGCAACGGCGTACTCGTAGCCGCGCACCGACTCTTCGCTCAGCGCATAAAACTCGCTGAGATCGCGATAACGAATCGTCTCGCTGTCGACAAGACTGTTGGCGACCGGCTTCAGTTGCACTTCCACCCATTCGATGAGGCCCGTGAGGCCCAGTCCGCCGATGGTGGCGCGGAACCATCCGGCGTTCTCCTCCTGCGAACAAATCAGACGAGAGCCATCGCTGCGGCGCAGACCGAACCGGATGACATGGCTGCCGAAGGTTCCCGCGCAGTGATGGTTCTTGCCGTGGACGTCATTTCCGACGGCTCCGCCGAGGCTGACATAGCGGGTGCCGGGAGTAACGGGCAGAAACCAGCCATGCGGGAGAGCGCGGCGCAGGATGGCGTCGAAGGTCACGCCGGACTCGGCAATCAGGCGGCCCGTGGCGGGATCGAATTCCACGATGCGGTCGAGGCCGCGGGTCATCAGCAGCGCGTTACCGTCGTTGAGGCAGGAGTCGCCGAGGCTGCGCCCCATACCGTGCGGGAGAAAGGAGACGCCCAGGCTGTCGAACGGGATCTCCTGATCGCGCGAATTTACGGGAACGAGAATGGAACGCGAACGGGGAAACCGGGCCCAGTTCCGGACGTCAGTGAACAATCGGCGCTCCGTTTGGCATCAGCCCGACCAGCACGGCAACGACGATCAGAATGCCGACGATGTAGCTGACCTTGTCCCGGAAGGCAAAAAGGATGGGATCCTCCTGCATATTGCCGCGATGAGTTACCAGCCAGGCGCGGATCATCCAGTAAAGGAACAACGGGCACACCACCCAAAGCGCCTGCGGGCGCCGGTAAAGCCTTGCGACCTCCTGCCCGTTCACGTAAAGCGCGAGGACCATTCCGGCGACGAGTCCGGAACCGACGCCCGCCTGGCTGACGATATGCAGATCGCGCAGCCGGTAGCTGCGGGCGGAAGTTGCCGCCTGAATCCGGCGACGGTGCTTCAGCAATTCGGAGTAGCGCTTCATGAACGCCAGACTGAGAAACAGAAAGATGGAGAACTGGAAGAGCCAGGGAGAAACGTACGCCCGCGAAACAAGTCCGCCCGCATAGACCCGCAGCGTATACAAAGCCGCCAGGACCACAACGTCAACGATCGGCTTCCCTTTCAGGACAAGGCTGTACAAACCGGTGAGGAGCAGATAGGCGGCCAAAGAAAAGGTCAGGGATGCGCCATCCGCTATGCCGAGCAGAAATCCGGTGGCCAGCAGGCAAGTGGAAATGGCGATGGCCCGGAGGATGGAAATTTCTCCGCTGGCCAGCGGTCTTTTGCGCTTCAGCGGATGGCTCCGGTCGGCTTCCAGATCAAACAGGTCGTTGGCGATATAGGTCGCCGACGCGATGAAAGAAAATCCGAAAAACGTCAGCGCCAGAGAGCGCAGGATGGGCCCGTCGACGTGGTGATTCAGCAACGCCGGCACGAAAACGAGGACATTCTTGACCCACTGATAAACGCGCAGTTGCCGGACCCAGACGCGAAGGTCCGGATGGGAGCCGGCAAACACTTCTCCCTGCCGCGCCCCGGCGGCGAGAGCAGCGGCCGGCAGCGCCGCCATGGGTCCGGCGACGTGGCCGATCCGGCTGGCGGCCCAGACGGGGATATCCGCATGGCTGTCTCCCACGTAATCGAAGCCGCGGAGCCCGAAGCGTTTCACCAGTTCGTCGCGCTTGACGGTTCCTTTCAGATTCAGGGTGTCCGTGCTGGCGAGAACTTCGTCGAAGAGTCCGTGGCAGGCGGCGGCCTGCTCGGCGATGCGGTAATTGGCGGCTGTGGCGAGAATGAGTTTGCGCCCGCGGGAGCGTTCCTTCCGAAGGTATTCCACGAGGTCGGCACGCCACGGCAGCGTGGCTTCCTGCAGGCGGAAGCGGGTGACGATTTCGGCCTTAAAGGCGGCCCGCCCGCGCGAGAGCCAACCGGGGAAGCTGAGGAGGCAGGAAGGGTCCTTGCGCACCAGCGAGAGGACGCTCTCGAACAGCGTGTCGGTGGTGACCAGCGTTCCGTCGAGGTCGACCACGAGGGGGAGGTCAACCGGCGGCGAAATATCCCGGTCATCCGGCGCTGCTTGCTGTACACGGTCCATGGCGGACTCCGTTAGAACAGACTTGAATCCAGTATCAGCCTGTGACGCACGCTTGCTTCGTCGGCTTGCGCTCCGCGGCCAGCGGCCCGGTAAGCTCTTTCCAGCATAAGCTCGACATCCCTGTCATCGCCCAGCGGGCGGGCGGCTTCAAGCACCTCCGCGGCTGCGAGAGGGTTTCCCTGGTTGATGAGTTCACGCGCGGTCAAAACGGCGGCGCGGCGCTGACGAGCGGCTCCGATATCGAATTTGTCGGAGATGAATTCCTTATAGGTGAGAGGCGTGTGCAGCGGAATCAGGTCGAGGCGGAACTGGACGGCAAACAACAACGTGAACCCGCAGCACGCGAGGCAGGCCACCGACAGGCCGCGGCGAACTAACACGCCGGACAGGCCGTAGAGGGTGATTAATCCGACCGCCGTCATGGGCACGTTGGAAAGCAGATAGCGCGCGCCAAAGGCGCCGAGGCCATCCCAGTAAGGAATGGATCCGATGAGGGCAATCTGCAGGGCCAGAACGATCAGCCAGGGCAAATAGAGTCGCGGCGCGCGAAATGCGCCGAGACAGAGGCCAACGACGCCGAGAAATACCACGGGCGTCCAGCTGAACCAGCCCGATTGTGTCGAGAAAAGCAGCTGCAGGATGTGGGTTGGGGGAAAGGCGAAGAATCCGCCGCCCTGCGGGATGGTCAGATACTTTCCGTAAATCGCCTTCCACTGAAGAACCTGAGGAATCCACCAGATGCCGAGCCCCGCCGCGTATAGAAAACGACTGCGCCACCAGGCGGCGCGCTTCCGCAGCAGGCCGCCGCCGAAGAGGTCATAGAGCACGGGCCCAATCACGTGCAGCGCGTCCTGCCAGCGGCAGATGGAGAGGAAGCCGCCGATCAGGCCGAGGACGAGCCAGTCGCGGGGGCTTTCCGAATCGCGCCTGCGCCACCAGCAGAGCAGAAACAGAGTGGCGAACAGGAACGTCGAGGAGTGCGCCATCTGAGAGAAAGCGTAATAGCCGACGTTGGAGCCCAAAAAGATAATCGGCACGACGAACAGGGCGTAGGCGGACTGGTGGTCGGCAGGCTGGATTTTCCAGTACGCCGCCACATCGCGGAGAAGCGGAAAGAGGACGATCAGACCCAGTCCGGCGGTGATCACGGTTCCGATGCAGTAGAAAAAGATCGCCCAAGGAGAGTAGCCGTCCGCAGGATTTCCGGCCAGCGCGTCGATGCCGGTTCCGAGGGCGAGCAGGGGAATTTCGAGGAACGAATAGCCAAGGCCCCAGGGGCTGCCGGGGAGTCCGGTCTGCGGCTGGTCGGCGGTCCACCATCTGCCGGACGGTGGCAGGTGGGCAAATTCGTTGGTGAGGTTGAAATCGTGGTCGAAGAGCAGGGAGTGGGTGGTGCCGAAATAGGCGACGGGATCCTCACCGTTTACTTTGATCAGATTCCTGCCAGCGGGGGCGAGCTGGTCGATGCCGATGTATGCCAGCAGCAGGAAAATGGCGAAGCCTGCCACCAGCCAGGGGCCGAGCCGGGTGAAGGGACCCGTGCCAGCGGCATCCGGCTCAGCAGGACGAGGTTCGGAGTTGCTACCGACTTGCCATCCGGAATCTTCTGACACGCTTTTGATTATATAGTGATTTGGCGCAATTGAACCGTGTTTAAAAGATAACTATCTGTATTTGGCTCAGTGCGTTGCGGCAGGAACAGCGCCGGCGGGCAGAGCGCAGCGAAGGCCCCGCTCATTACACTTGACAATACAGCACTCATATTTCATAATCGGATTGAGCTAATGCGTGGGGCAGATCCCGGCGCGCTGGCCGAGCGGAAATCCGCAAGTTTCTGGAACGAAGGAGCCTCAGGGAGTTCAAATGGGCAAAATAATCGGCATCGATCTCGGCACGACCAACTCGGTGGTGTCTGTTATGGAGGGCGGTCAGCCAACGGTGATCGCAAATCAGGAAGGCGCGCGCACCACACCGTCGGTGGTGGCCTTCACCAAGACCGGCGAACGACTGGTGGGCCAGGTGGCCAAGCGCCAGGCGATCACGAACCCGGAGAATACTGTTTTCTCGATCAAGAGGTTCATGGGCCGCCGGGGCGATGAAGTCTCCGAAGAGCAGAAGATGGTCCCGTACAAAGTGCAGCGGGGCGATAACGGCGACGTCCGGGTGGAAGCGCAGGGCAAGATGTATTCGCCGCCGGAAATTTCGGCGATGATCCTGACCAAGCTGAAGGAAGCTGCCGAGGCGTACCTTGGCCAGAAGGTGACCGAGGCGGTCATCACGGTTCCGGCCTACTTCAACGACGCGCAGCGCCAGGCGACCAAGGATGCCGGTAAAATTGCGGGCCTCGACGTGAAGCGCATTATCAACGAGCCGACGGCGGCGGCGCTCGCGTACGGCCTGGACAAGAAGACCAACGAGACCATCGCGGTGTATGACTTCGGCGGCGGCACGTTCGACGTGTCGGTGCTGGAGGTGGGCGACGGCGTGGTGGAAGTGAAGTCGACCAACGGCGACACGCATCTTGGCGGCGACAACATCGACCAGCGGGTGATGGACTGGATCGTCACCGAGTTCAAAAAAGAACAGGGCATCGACCTTTCGCGCGACCAGATGGCGCTGCAGCGGCTGAAGGAAGCGTCGGAAAAGGCCAAGATGGAGCTTTCGACGCTGCTCGAAACCGAAATCAATCTGCCGTTCATCACGGCGGACGCGACCGGTCCCAAGCACCTGCTGCAGAAGCTGACGCGTTCGCGCTTCGAGCAGATGTGCGAAGACATCTTCCAGCGCTCGGTGGGTCCGTGCAAGCAGGCGCTCGCCGATGCGGGCGTGACGCCGGACAAGATCGATGAAGTGGTGCTGGTGGGCGGTTCGACGCGCATCCCGCGCGTGCAGCAGATCGTGAAGGAGCTCTTCAATAAAGAGCCCAACAAGAGCGTAAACCCGGACGAAGTGGTGGCGGTTGGCGCGGCGGTTCAGGGCGGCGTGCTCGGCGGCGAAGTGAAAGACGTGCTGCTGCTCGATGTGACTCCGCTTTCGCTCGGCATTGAAACGCTGGGCGGGGTGTTCACCAAGCTGATCGATCGCAACACGACGATTCCGACGCGAAAAAGCGAGGTCTTCTCGACGGCGGCCGACAGCCAGACCTCGGTGGAAATCAAAGTGTTCCAGGGCGAGCGCGCCATGGCGAGAGACAACCGTCTGCTGGGCGTGTTCCAGCTGGTGGGCATTCCACCGGCCCCGCGCGGCGTGCCGCAGGTGGAAGTGACCTTCGACATCGACGCCAACGGCATTCTGAACGTGGCGGCGAAGGACAAGGCCACCAACAACGAGCAGAAGATCACCATCACGTCTTCGTCCGGTCTGTCCAAGGATGAAGTGGAGAAGATGGCGAAGGACGCCGAATCGCACTCGGCCGACGACCGCAAGGCGAAGGATCAGATCGAGGCGCGCAACCGCGCGGACGCGATGGTCTACAACGTTGAAAAGACGCTGAAGGAGCACCGCGACAAGATCGGCGACGAAGACGCGAAGAGCATCGAGGCGGCTATCGAAGATGTGAAGAAGTGCATCAACGACGGCGACCCGGAGAAGCTCAACGCGGCGACCGACCGGCTCACGCAGGCAAGCCACAAGCTGGCCGAAGCGATGTACAAGGCGACGGCGGGCCAGCCGGGCGACGGCGCCGCGGCCGGTGCCGCGGGCGGCGCACAGGGATCGGCGGGCGCGGGCGGCAGCAAGCCGAAGGAAGACGTTGTGGACGCCGAGTTCGTGGACGTCGACGACAAGAAGTAAACTTCATCCAGGGCGGGGCGGAGCGGGCAGTACGCCGCCCCGCCCCTTTTCCAACTTATGCCTTCGCCGCCAAAACACGATTATTACGAGACGCTGGGAATCGCACGCGGAGCTTCGGAAGACGAGATCCGCAAGGCGTACCGCAAGCTCGCCCGCAAGTATCATCCCGATCTCAATCCCGGCGACAAGGCCGCCGAAGACCGCTTCAAGAATGTGCAGGAAGCGTATGACGTTCTGAGCGAGCCGAAGAAGCGGGAGATGTACGACCACGTTGGCTTTTACTCCGACTCGGGCTTTGCGGCGGGTGGCGGCGCTCCGGGCGCGGGCCGGGGACGCCCGAACGTGGATTTTGGTGGCTTCGATTTTTCCGAGATGTTCCGCAATGCGCAGGAAGAGTCGCAGCGGCGCAAGGAAAGCGGATCGTTCAAGGATATTTTCAGCCAGTTTTTCCGCGGCGGAGAAGGCGGCGGACACGAGGAAGGCGAACCGGAGAAGGGCGCCGATCTCGAATACGGGCTGCACATCAGTTTCTGGCAGGCCATTCGCGGCACACAGGCGCGGATCGAAATTGCGCGGTATGAAGGCTGCCCGGTGTGCCGCGGCAGCGGGGGCAACGAGGCGGGGTCGATCGCCTGCCCGCAGTGTTCCGGCAGCGGCAACGTGACGCAGATGGCCGGGAATATGAAGTTCAATCTCACTTGCCCGCGCTGCAACGGCAAGGGACGGCTGAAGAACGCGTGCCCGTCCTGCCGGGGCGACGGCCGCATCTCGCACAACGAGACGGTGGAGGTACGGATTCCGGCCGGGGCGCGCGACGGTTCGCGGCTGCGGGTGGCCGGCAAGGGCAATGCCGGAACAATGGGCGCGGCTCCGGGCGACCTGTATATCACGACGCACGTGGAGCAGCATCCGCTGTTCGAGCGCGAAGGCGACAACATCCGCATCAAGGTGCCGGTGACGGTGGCGGAGGCGGGGCTCGGAGCCAAGATCGAAGTGCCGACGATTGACGGCCGCACGCTGCTGAAGATTCCGCCGGGCACGCAGAACGAACAGAAGTTCCGGCTGCGCGAGCGCGGCGTCTTCAATGCGCGGAAGAACACGCGAGGCGATCAGATTGTGCAGGTGGTACTGAAGGCGCCGGTGGTGCAGGACGAGCGCACCAAGGAACTGCTCCGGGAGCTGGCGCAGCTGCATACCGAGGATCCGCGAAAGGAACTTTTCGAGGGAGCTGAATCGTCGTCATGAAGACTTCGCGCAAGAAGGCTGCGTCAGGAACTGGCGAACCCCGCGCGGCCGGACGGGAAAAATCCACGCGGGAAAAGTCGCGCGCCGCGTTCATGATTTCTTCGGTGTCCGAGCAGTACGATCTGCATCCGCAGACGCTGCGCCTGTATGAGCGGGAAGGGCTGCTCAAGCCGAGCCGCAGCGAAGGGAATACGCGGCTCTACACGGAAGAAGACCTGGAGCGGCTGGAGGTGATCCTGCACCTCACGCGCGACCTGGGGGTGAACCTGGCGGGGGTGGAGATCATCCTCAACATGCGGGCGCGCATGGAGGCGATGCAGAACCAGATGGAAGAGTTCGTGCAGGGCCTCAACCTGGAACTGGCCAACCGGCCGCGCGTGGCGCAGACGGAAGAGAAGAACTCACTGATCCCGTTGATTCAGATTACGCCTCGGGGCCGGGGCCGGACGTAGGCGTTACTCAGCGAGCGCGCTAAATTACTCGTGCGAGTAGCCGACTGCAGGTTCCGATTGCACCGGAACTTGACGCGCAGCTCCGGAAGACCGCGCAGCCGCGGCTGACGGGTCTCATCGGGCAAAGGTCTTTAATCGACTCCAGCATCCCTATGCAGGTGGCGGGGGAGGAGCATCCGCACCGCGAACCGGCGCCGCGTATTGCATGGCGCGGTGATGCAAAATCACGCGGTCGAAGCGATTGCGACTTTCGATCAGGGCTTCGAACGGATTCGGGGAATCCGGCGGGCCCGGCTTCCATAACTCAACTGGCTTAACTCAGCCGGCTTAACTCAGCTGGCTTAACTCAGCCGGATTAACTCAGCCGGCGAGACCGGGCAGACCGCCCGCCGACCTGGCAGCACGCACCGCGCGCAGGATGGCCATCGCGAGCACCTCTGCCGCGCCCACGCCGACTTCATCGACGGAAGCGCGTTCGCGGCCGAGGGAAAGCGCGAACGTGATATCGCCATCCGACATGGTGTTGACCGGCGTGATGGTGCGCGCGACGCCGAGGCTGGCGAGGGCCGCGACTTTGTTGGTCTGAACGCGGTCGAGCGCGGCATTGGTCGCCACCACGGCGAGGGTGGTGTTGCGGCGGAATCCGGCGGCGGCGGTTGCCCCGGGATTGCGCAGCATTTCGGCGGTGGTGTTGGCGAATTCGCGGCTCTGCGGCGCTTTACGCGCGCCGGCGACGATGGCGCCCCCGCGCGCGGGATCGATCACATCGCCCAGCGCATTGACGGCCACCAGGGCGGCGACCACGACGCCGGAGCCAAGCGTGATGGAAGCGCTGCCGATGCCGCTCTTCATGGCCTGTTTCATCCCGTGAATCTTGCCGACCGATGCGCCGGTACCCGCGCCGACATTACCTTCGGCGACTGCGTCGGCAGTGGCGGCGAGCGCTGCCTTTTCGCCCATCTCGCGGGCAGGCCGGACGTGGGCGCTGCCGATGGCGAGGTCGAAGAGAATGGCTCCGGGGACGATGGGGACTTTGGTGACGCCGGCATCGAAGCCGATGCCGCGCTTTTCCAGCAGATTGCGCACGCCGCAGGTGGCTTCGAGGCCGAAGGCGCTGCCGCCGGCGAGCACGATGGCGTGGACGAGCGGGGCCACGTGGCCGGGGTTGAGCGCGTCGAGTTCGCAGGAGCCGGTGGCGGAACCGCGCACGTCGACGCCGCCGGTGGCGCCGGAGCCGCAGAGGATCACGGTACAGCCGGTGAGCGCCTGCAGGTCGGTGGCGTGGCCGACGAGGATGCCGGGAATGTCGGTCAAACCTTTCATCTGGTGTTTGTATGCTAGCATCGCTTCGTGGGCCTGTTTTTCGGGCCCGCCGCAAAGAAAGAGCGCTTCGGACACCCACCGTGCTGGACCTTCTGAAGGCCCCGATACAGGCAGTTCAGGACTTTTACGAGCTGACGGGCCGGGCGATGCGCAACGTCTTCCGCAAGCCCCACTATCTGGACGATATTAAGCTGCAGATGGACACCATCGGGGTGGGCAGCATTCCGATTGTGCTGCTGACCGGATTCTTCTCCGGCGCCGTGATGGCGCTGCAGATGGGCCGCAGCCTGCAGGATTACGGGCAGACGGGGCGGACCGGCACATTCGTTTCCATCATTCTGGTTCGCGAACTGGGCCCGGTGCTGACGGCGGTAATGGTGGCGGGGCGGAATTCGTCCGGCATGGCGAGCGAACTGGGGTCGATGAAGGTGACCGAGCAGATTGACGCGATGCGGGCGCTCGGTACCGATCCGTTGCAGAAACTGGTGACGCCGCGCATGATCGCGACGGCGCTGATGCTGCCGTGCCTGACCGTGATCGACGATTTTGTGGGCATGCTGGGCGGCTGGCTGATCGCGGTTTACGTTTACGCATTGCCTTCCCTGCAGTACTGGTCGACGACGTGGCGGGCGCTGGTGTGGAATGACGTGGCGCAGGGTTTGCTGAAGCCGTTCGTGTTCTCCTTTGCGATCTCGCTGATCGGCTGCTTTTACGGACTGCGGACCAAAGGCGGGACGCAGGGCGTGGGACGGGCAACGACGCAGGCGGTCGTGGTGGCCGACGTGGTCATTTTCGTCGTTGACCTGTTCATCACCAAGATCTTTGTGAGCGCGACATCGTCATGAGCGCCGAAAACAGCGTGAGCGCCGATACGAGTCTGCTGCGATTTGAAAACGTCACGGTGCGGTTCGACGATGACGAAACCAATGCGCTCGACGACCTTTCGTTCGACGTGCGTCCGGGCGAGACGCGAATTCTGCTGGGCGCGGCCGGGAGCGGCAAGACGGTGCTGCTGAAGACGGCGATCGGGCTGATCCGGCCGCTGGGCGGGCAGGTGAGGCTGATCGGGCAGGATATTGCGCGAATGCCGGAAGAGAAGCAGTTCGATATCCGGCGGCACGTGGGGATGTTGTTTCAGGAGAGCGCGCTGTTCGATTCGATGACGATCGCGCAGAACGTGGCGTATCCGCTGCTCAACCAGCGGGTGAACCGGCTGCCGCGCGCGCAGATGGAACCGGCTGTGCGCGAGGCGCTGCGGTTCGTGGAACTGGAGCACACGCTGGAGAAGCTGCCGAGCGAGCTTTCGGGAGGCATGCGGCGGCGCGTGGCGATCGCGCGGGCGGTGGTGACCAAGCCGCCGCTGTTGCTTTACGATTCGCCGACGGCGGGGCTGGATCCGATTACGGCGCACACCATTATGGCGCTCATCATCAAAGAGCGCGATGTGGATAACACGACGGCGCTGGTGGTGACGCATCGCTATCAGGACGGGAACCTGGTGGCGAACTTCCGGTACAATCCGGACAGTGGCAGACTTGATCCGGCAGGGAAGCAGGGGACCAATACGGTGTTCATGGTGCTGCGGGAGGGACGCTTGATTTTCGAGGGCAGCCAGGCCGAGCTGGAAGCCGCGCGAGACCCGTACATTGCCAAGTTTGTGAAGCGCCCGGAAGAGGAGGCAGCGGCGTAAATGGCGTCGGCGAGCAAGGTGAAGTGGGCGCAGCTGCGGACGGGCGTACTGGCGTCGGCGGCGATGGTGATCGCGGCCGTGCTGATTTTCCTGCTTACGGGGCAGAGCAACTTCTTCGAGACGGAAGCGCATCTGCGGACGTATATGGAAGATTCGGCGGGCATGGCAAGCAATGCGCCGGTGCGGCTGAACGGCATTCTGGTGGGGCACATCGGGACGATCCGGCTGTCGGGGTCGCGCGAGGCCAAGCGCACGGTGGAGATCGACATGGTGCTGCCGGAGAAGTATCTGGATCAGATTCCGGAAGACTCGAAGGCGGCGATCAGCGCGGCGAATCTGCTGGGCGATAAGTACATCAACATCACGCGCGGAACGCACCCGAAGCATGTGGCAGCGAATGCGGAAGTCACCAGTTTCGCCACGCAGGATATACCGGAACTGCTGGCGCAGGCGACGGGGCTGCTGGGCCAGTTGCAGAACGTGGTGGGCCGGGTGGACGGACTGCTGGCGATCGTGGAAAGCGGGCAGGGCAATATCGGCAAGCTGATCAAGGACGATTCGCTGTACGACCGGCTGAACGCCACGGCGGGCGAGGTGGAACAACTGGTGAAGGACGTCAAGAACAGCAACGGGACGATCAGCCATCTGCTGTACGACGATACGCTTTACAACGATATCCGGAAGCCGATTCAGCGGCTCGACGATATGCTGGCCGACGTGCAGCAGGCCAAAGGCACGGCGGGTAAGCTGCTGTACGATCCGAAGCTGTATGACGAAGCGCGGGCCAGCATCGAAGAGGCAAAGAAGCTGGTAGACAATCTCAACGCGGGCAAGGGCACGGCGGGCAAATTGCTGACCGACGACGAAGTCTACCGGCAGCTGACGCTGGTGACGCAGAAGGTCAACACCGCGATGGACAAGATCAACGCTGGGCAGGGGACGCTCGGGCAGCTGATGGTGAATCCGCAACTGTACGATTCGCTCAATGCGGCGACGAAGGAAGTCGCGGCGCTGACGAAGGACATTCACACCAATCCAAAGAAATTCCTGCGCATCAAGCTGGCGCTGTTCTGACGCGATGGGCTGCTGTGCGGCGCCGAAGCCGCCACGCTACAGGCTGATCGTGAATGCCGACGACTTCGGCCGCACGGCCGAGGTGAACCAGTGCATCGCGGCGGCGCACCGCGGCGGGATTGTGACGGCCGCAACGCTGACGGGCAATGGCGCGGCGTTCGATCAGGCGGTGGAACTGGCGAAGGCGACGCCGACGCTGGACGTGGGGTGCCACCTGGTGCTGATTCAGGGCGAAAGTCTGCGGGAGCATGGGCGCGCGCTGCCGGCGACGCTGCGGGAACTTGTGGTGGCGCTGGGGCTGCGCCGGATCGACCCGTACGAAGAGATGGTGGCGCAGGTGCGGCGGATTGCGCGGGCCGGAATCCGGCCGACGCATCTGGACACCCGGCAACACACGCATCTGCTGCCGCCGGTGCTGGACGCGGTGGTGCGGATTGCGCATGAGTTCCGGATTCCGTGGGTCCGGCGCCCGTTCGATTATGCAGTGGACCCGGCGGCGAGCGTGACCGCCGGGGCCCTGGCGATGGGGATGCGCGCCACGGGGCCGATGCTGGCGCGGGCGCTCAGCGGACTGCGCTCCACGGACCACTTCGCCGGTATTCAGATGGCGGGCGAGATGGATGAGCGGAGACTGACCCGAACGCTGGAGCATCTGCCCGCAGGGCTGACCGAGTTGATGTGGCGGCCGGAGCGTGAGGACGCGGAGACGCGAGCCCTCACGTCCGGAGCTGTACGCGAAGTTATCGCGCGACGCGAAATCGCACTGGTAAATTACCGGGGCTGGTGAGTCTGAACACCGCCGGTTTGCATCCGGCGGCGCGCCGTTCAGGCGGTGTGTTGCGAAGTGCTCAGCTCGCGATACAGGTTCTCAGCACGGAACCAGTCATCCACAGCCGACCCGTTTTGCTGGCCGCGGGCTTCCCAGAAGCCGTAGGCGAGGCGGGCAATCGTTTCATGTGAATTTTCCAGCTCAACGGCCGCAATGGCCGGCGCTGCGGTGACCGGGGCAATCGCCTCGGGTACTTCGGAACTGACGGTCTTGCTGTGCGTGGCTGCTTTCACGCGGGGGGCCCGGGGTTTTGCGACGCGCCGGGGTTTGGCGGTCACAGTTTCTTCGATGGTAGTTTGTTTCTTTGCCATAAAACCTTACGTTTTTAGTATACGGGTGCGAGATTACATATTCGCTAAAAAATGTTTTATGGGGGCGATTATCGTCATGATTGGCGAATCGGGTGATTCGGAATGCTGCCTGTTGCACCTCACATAAGCGTGATTCTCGCCCTGACGCTGCGCGCCGGGGTTCGGGAGGCGCTGGCGAATGCCGATGCGGCGTTTGTGCTGCTGGCCGGCGGAGCGCTGGCCGTACTGGCCGAATTCCTGCGGCCGGGGATGGTGGTGCCCGGAGTGGCCGGAGCCTCCGCGATCCTGCTGGCGGGGTGGGCGTTTGCGGCGGGGGGTGCGTCGCTAATGGCGCTCCACGGCGCGGTGGTGTGCGGCGCCGGCGTGCCGGTGGTGGCGGCGCTGACGGTGGCACTGGTATTCGCGCGGCGGGCGCGGCGCAATAAGACGGACTGCAGCCGATCCTTTCCGGTGCGCTGAGTTCCGCGGGCCGAAGTCAGGTACGCTGAGGAGAGCATGGCGGAACGCGACGAAAAAGAATTAGTCCTCGGCAACAAGCAACTGATCAGCCTCTTCTTTCTGGCGGTGGCGCTGTGCGGGGTGTTTTTTGCACTCGGCTACATGATTGGCCACAATGCGTCGAAGGGTTCGATCGCCAATCTCGACGGGACGACTGGCGGGACGCCGGACGCGGCACGCCCCTCGGCGGCCGCGCCCGTGACGGACAATGCGGCTCCCGTGGCCACAACGACGGACCCGGCCGGGCAGGCGGCCGAAACTTATACTCAGCCGGCACGGGAAGCGCAGACGGCGCAACCGGCAGTTGCGGCGGCGCCCGCACCAGTGAGCACGGCTCCGCCGGTTGCACGCAAAGCGGCAGAAGCGGTGGCCGCTGCGCCGGCTGCGGCGGCAATCGCCCAACCGGAGACGGGAGCTACTTACGTGCAGGTCACGGCTTTGCGCCGGGCCGACGCGCAGAATCTGGTCCGGACACTGCGGGAGCAGAGTCTTCCGGCCATCCTGGCGGACAGTTCGAAGCCGGAGTTGTTCCGCGTGCTGGTTGGACCGTACCATCAGACAACGGATGTGGCCGACGCGAAGGCCAGGCTCAAGGGACTGGGATTCGCGAACGCGTTCGTTCAGAAGCAATAGAGATGGCGGAACTGGTGCAGATCGGCGAGGCGCGGCCCCGCCTGCCCGCATGGGCGAGGCGCGGGGCGACGCACTTCGAATCGCTGAATACGCTGAAGCGCGAACTGCGGGCGAAGAATCTGCACACGGTTTGTGAATCGGCGCGGTGCCCGAATATCCACGAATGTTTCCACCGTGGCGCGGCGACGTTCATGATCCTCGGCAACCTCTGCACGCGCGGCTGCGGATTTTGCTCGGTGCCGAAGGGCAATCCGCGGATTCACGAGATGGCGCTCGATCCGGCGGAACCGGCAAATGTGGCGCGGATGGCGGCGGAGATGCGGCTGCGCTACGTGGTCATTACAAGCGTGAATCGCGACGATCTGGAAGACGGCGGATCGCGGCACTTTGCCGAGACGGTGCGCGAGGTGCGGCGAGCTGTGCCGGAGGCGCGGGTCGAGGTACTGACGCCGGATTTTTGCGGCAACACGGACGCGGTGGCGCGCGTGCTGGATGCCGGACCGCATGTGTTCAACCACAACATGGAGACGGTGCCGCGGCTTTACAGGCGGGTGCGTCCGCAGGCGGATTACCGGCAGTCGCTCGATGTGCTGGCCTTCGCGCGGAGGCACAGGCCGGATGTGATGACGAAGTCCGGGTTCATGGTGGGGCTGGGCGAATCGGCGGATGAGGTGGCGGCGCTGCTGCGCGACCTGCGCGAACAGGATACGGATGTGGCGACGATCGGGCAGTATCTGCAGCCGACGCGGCGTAATCTGGCGGTAAAGGAATACGTGACGCCGGAGCAGTTCGAACGGTATCGCGAGACGGGCATGGCGCTGGGATTCCGCATGGTCTTCAGCGGTCCGCTGGTGCGCAGCTCTTATATGGCCGACCAGGTGAACGAACAGGCGCACGCGAGCCGGCAGCCGTGATTGTGAACCTGCTACTCGCGCTGCTGAGCGGCGGGTTGCTGGTGGCTGTGTTTCCGCCACACGAGCTGGCGTGGCTGGCTCCTGTTGCGCTGGCGCCGTTGCTCATTGCCTGCGCGCGCGAAGCGACGTGGAAGCGGCGCTTTTTGTTGGGCTATGCGGCGGGCGTGGCGTACTGGTTCGGCCTCGCGTGGTGGATCACCGATACGCTGGCGCAGTTCGGCGGCATGAGCATGGCGGTCGCGTGGCTGCTGTTCGTACTGCTGTGCCTCGCCAAAGCGATTCAGATGGGCGCGTTTGCGGCGCTGGCAGGGCCGCTGCTGCGGAAGCCATACGCGCTGCCGGCGGTGGCGGCGCTGTGGGTGGCAATTGAGTGGACACACGCGTGGACGGGCTTCGAGTGGCTGAACCTGGGAAACGCCGGAAGCGAAATGTCGCTGCCGCTGCGGCTGGCGCCGTTCACAGGAGTGTGGGGGCTTTCGTTCGTATTCGCGCTGCTGGCGGCGGCGCTGGCGAGCGTGGCGGCGCGGGCACCGCGGCTCCGATTGCTGTGGCTGCTGCCGCTGGTTGGGTTGATCGTGCTTCCCGCCGCTCCGGCGCTGCAGCATGCCGGCGCGTCGGCGGTGGTGGCGCAGCCGAATCTTGCCGACGACGTGGTCTGGAGCGAGGAACTGGTGAAGCGGACGATCGGACAGCTTTCGATGCTGTCGGTCAGTCCGGTAGCGGGCGGCGGCAGCGCGCCGGATGTAATTCTCTGGCCCGAGATGCCGGCGCCGTTTTACGACTACGATTCGGCGTTCACCGGCGCGGTGGCGAATGTGGCGAAGACGGCGAGGGCCAGCGTGATTACCGGGGTGGTAGCGCGCGCCGAGGATCATGCGCCGCTCAACTCGGCGTTGCTGGTGGGGCCGGACGGGCAGAAAATCAGCCGTTACGACAAAGTGAACCTGGTGCCGTTCGGGGAGTTTGTGCCGTGGCCGTTCGGAGTGATCGCAAGGAAGATTTCAACGGAAGCGGGCGACTTCGAGCCGGGACGCGACGTGGTGGTCTCGCAACTGGGCAGGCACCGCATCGGGACGTTCATCTGCTATGAATCGGTGTTTCCGGATTATGTGCGGCGCTTTGCGGCATCGGGCGCGGAGGTGCTGTTCAATATTTCGAATGACAGCTGGTATGGAACGTCGGCGGCGCGGAATCAGCATTTGCTGATTGTGCGGATGCGGGCGGCGGAGAACCGGCGGTGGATCGTGCGGGCGACGAACGACGGAATTACCGCGGCGATCGATCCGGCGGGACGCGTGGTGCGGAGGGCGGCGGAGCGGCAGGAACTGGTGGCGCGGCTGCCCTTTGCGTACCGGCAGGACATGACGCTCTACACGCTGTTCGGCGACTGGTTTGTGGCGTTGTGCGCGATTGGCGCGGCGGCATGCCTGTGGAAGGCTAGAGCGGAACTTCGATCTCTTTGAGAATCTCGTCGATGACGCGCTCACCGGCGGCGGCTCCGTTACCGGCACCGCGGCGGGCGGCGAGGGAGTTGCGCGCGGCGGGCATCACGCGATGGCCGAGCACTTTCGGGGCAAGGAATTTCACATCATCCGGCAGAGCGAAGGCCCGACCGGCAATTGCAGCGTGCGCCTGCGCAGCGCGGTAGAGCGCCTGTGAGCCGCGCGGGCTGACGCCGAGGGCGAGGCCTTCGTGGGTGCGGGTGCGTTCCACGATGGCCAGCAGGTAAGTCACGATGGCTTCATCGACACTCACGTGTTTCACGGCTTCCTGCAGATCGGCGAGGTCTTCCCGGCGCAGCACGCAGCGAGTGGCTTCGCCGTGCGACGGTTCGGACTGGCGGATGATTTCACGTTCGCTGGCGGGGTCGGGATAACCGATGCGGACGCGCATAAGGAAGCGATCGAGCTGCGATTCGGGAAGCGGGTAGGTGCCGTGGTGTTCGGAAGGATTCTGCGTGGCGATCACCATAAAGGGCTCGGGCAGCTGCAGGGTGCGGCCTTCGACGGAGATTTGCTGCTCGTTCATCGCTTCGAGCAGCGCGGACTGCGTCTTCGGCGTGGTGCGGTTGATTTCATCGGCGAGCAGGAAGTTGGTGAAAACGGGGCCGGGTTTGAACTCGAAGGCTTCGGAGTGGGCGTTGTAGACGGTGACGCCGAGCACGTCCGAGGGAAGCATATCGCTGGTGAACTGGAGGCGGTGGAAGCTGCCATCGACGGCGCGGGCGAGCGACTGCGCAAGAGTGGTTTTGCCGACGCCGGGGACGTCTTCAATGAGAAGATGGCCGCGGGCGAGCAGGCAGACGAGGGCGAGGCGAACCACCTCGGCCTTGCCACGAATGCTGGTTTCGATGGCCTCTTCGAGCTGGCGGATTTTGCCCGCGGGGATGCGGGTGGCCAGAGTTTGCGAAAGCGAGGACATTCAATACAACGATACCTCGTCCGGCAGCGAGGCCTAAACGTCCAGCCCGACAGCGCGCATGAGGTCGAGCGCGTTGCTGCGTTCCACGATGCCGGGGCGGATGCGGTAATCGAAGATCAGCCGGCCGCCTTCGAGGCGATCTTCGAAATGAATGTTGTCGGCGACCGGGGCGAGCTGGTTTGCCACGCGGGAGAGCGAAAGGTCGTGGGTGGTGACGAGGCCGATGGCGCCGCGGTCGAGCAGCGCGCGGACGAGGCCTTCTGAGCCGAGCGCGCGGTCGTGCGAGTTGGTGCCGCCAAGGAGTTCATCGAGCAGAAACAGCGCGGGGGCGGGCAGTTCCAGCACCTGCTTGAGGCGGAGGATTTCGGCCATGAAGCGGGAGTGACCTTCTTCGAGCGAATCGGTGGTGCTGATGGAGGCACCAAGCGAAACATGCGAAAGGACGAGCCGCTTTGCACGCACCGGCGCACCGGCGAGAGCGAGCACGGTGTTGATCCCGATAGTGCGCAGCAGCGTACTCTTGCCCGACATGTTGGAGCCGCTGACGACATAGAGGCGCAGCGGCGGGGCGATGCGGAGGCTGTTGCGGACGCAGGCGGCGTCGTTGAGCAGCGGGTGGGCCATGTCTTCGCCGTCGAAGACATCGTCGGCGGCGGTGAGTTCGGGGAAGGGGTCGGCCGGGTGTTCGTACGCGTAGTTGGCGAGAGACGAAAGGGCTTCGATTTCACTGACCGCGTCGACCCAGGCAGGCACGCGGTCGCCAGTGGCGGCGCGCCAGGCTTCGAGGGCCATGCCGAGTTGCGTGGTCCAGAGCAGGACGGGGCCGAAGACGCGGACGAAGGCGTTGTCGCGCGAGTCGAGCAGTTCGACCAGGCGGCGCAGGTGGGCGATGCGGCGGGAGGCGCTGCCGCCTTCCACATGAATGGCGCGGCGAAGGGCGGAAAGGTGCGGCGAGCGGAACTCGCAGTCTTCGAGTACGGCGAGGATGCGGCTGAGGAGATCGAGATCGCGGGCGGGCTCTTCCACGGAAGCGGCGGCGAAGCGAATGCGGTCGCGGAAGCGTACGCCGATGAAGGCTTCGAGCAGGGCGATGGTGAGAAGAGCGAGGCGGGCGTCCGCGCCGAAGTCCGTGCCGAGCCACCAGAAGATGGCGACTAAGGCGAGGCAGGAAAGGACGAGCGCGGCGATGCGGATGGTGCTGGAAAAAGTCAGGACGGGCGCGGCGGCCCACTCGGCGAGCTGCTCGGGGTGTTCGGAACCGCGCACGTCTTCGGCGAGGACGGCGAGGCTTTCGCGCAGATCGAGCAGGGGGCGGAGTTCTTCGATGGCTTCGTGGCGGAGGCGAATGACGTCCGCCGGCGCGCCGGCACCGAGCCAGGAGGCGAGGCGCGCTTCACCGCCACGGGTGCGGGCTGTAGAGAGAAGCTCGAAGAGGCTGGCGCGGCCGAAGATGTCGAGATCGGAAGAGTAGGGATGATGAGGATCGAGGAAGCGCGCGCCGGTTTCGCCGCCGCCCTGCCAGCGATGCTCGAGGCGGGCCAGACCGCGTTCGTAAAAACGGATGGCGCGCGCGGCGAGTTCAGCATTGCGCTCAGCGCGGGACTGCAGCCAGACGAGGACGACGAACAGCGCAACGGGCGGGGCGAGCCACCAGAGCGACTGACCTTGAAATGCATACCAGATGGCCGCGGCGAGGGCGGTGAAGACGAACAGGCGCAGGGTTCCGAGGCGGTTGCGGCGCAGGATGCAGGCGTCGCGCCGGGCGGTGCGATCGGCAAGGCGCTGCCGGTAGAGCGCGGAGGGCGAGTTGTCGGTTACGGGTTGTGCCGCGTCCATCTAAGGCAAGCTTATCGGACGCTGAAGCATGCGGCGAAAGGGGAAGACGAGAGGGGAAGAGAAGGGCTGTATTAGAATAGGGGTTTGCCTTCCTTTCGGGCGCGTAGCTCAGCTGGTTAGAGCGCCTGCTTCACACGCAGGAGGTCCGGGGTTCGAGTCCCTGCGCGCCCACCATCCAAGTCGCTAGCGACCAAGTCACTCGCCGCGGCGTCAGACGCCTTTTTCGCACACAACCCGCAAACTGGCGACCTCGTCGCAGTATCGCTATCGGCCGCTTTCAGTAAATGGAACTTTTCATGCTGGTGCCCGGGGTGGGAATTGAACCCACACTCCGCTTGCGCGAGAGCGGATTCTAACTCTTATATCAGCGCGTCGCACCGTGACAATGGCACATTCGCCCGAGGCGGCTATCTCAGCCCCACCAGGTACAGGCCTGTAGATAGCCCGACCTTTCGGGACTTATCCGCGCAACATCTTTCCGATCTCTCATTTGAGCGCAGTTCCCCCATTTATTGGATGACACTGCGGCTTACGTGCTCGCCCTCTACAAGCGATCCCAATGCGAGCGGTTCCCGTGGTCCGCACCTTTCGCTCAATGGTTTCCCCGAAAGCAGCACAGATCTTGGCCGCCCTATCTGGTTCGATAGACATCGAGCCATCCACCCGTCGGGACCGCGGCCCCTACAGCGGTGCCACCGATCATTTCAAAAGGAAGAAGGGTCACTCCTCCGAGGCCGCAGAGTAAGCCGGTGCATGTATGCGCGTCGATTGCTGCGACACCTATCCCGATGGCGGTTCCAACAGCAAGACCGATGAGGGAGTTCCGCAGCCGATGGCTCGTGGTCCGCACAGCAAGGCGGATTATCGAATTGCGCGCGATAGGTTCTTGCTTCTCGCTGCGCTTTATGACCACAACATCGTCCGTCACCGACTCCAGCGTGCCTTGCAATGGCTTGCTCCCGGTAGTCTCAACCAGAATCTGCGAAGTTGGCATGAGTCTGGCGACGTCGTCCCATTTTCCCGTCGGTTCCGCGTAAGCCAGCCCACAGGCGATAATGATCGCGCAGAATGCTCTTTCAGCAGACAGCATCGTCGCTCCAGTGAGGTAATGCTACTGCATTCACCTGCCTGAAGTCCATTGAGATTTTCTGATGAATGTCCGGGGAGACAGGCGGGCTTCAGACTGGGGCGTGAACGCTAAAACTGGAAGACTTGTAACGCCGGCAAAAGTCATCTCGGAGAGATAAGTCCTGTCGACCGGCAGTGCAGAAGTTTTTTCGAAGTCCGATTCGTGCTGATTAGTTTAAGTGCCCTGTCGCCAGGACACGTTTTTGAGCGATAGACGCTTGATGTTATCGGACTTTTGGTGCCCGGGGTGGGAATTGAACCCACACTCCCCTTGCGGGAAAACGGATTTTAAGTCCGTTGCGTCTGCCGATTTCGCCACCCGGGCTTATGGATACGAAGGCGGCAAGCGAATCGTTAGCCCGCCTGGCGCCGCCAAGCATCCAAAGGCTCATTCTACCGCCTCATCACGTAAGGCACTCGCCTCAGCGAACCGGACATGCTGGGTCGGTCTTGCGGACTCTACCGGGTGATTCGCAGATTTGCGAAGTGCGCCACGGTGCCAACGCCAACCCAGAGCGCGATCGTTCCCCGGGAAGCGCCGTGCTTCAGGTCATTGACGACCAGTACAGGCTGCGCGGCCCGATTGACGTACAACCGTGCCTGGCTGCCTTTGACTTCGATGCGTACGTGAGTCCATTCGCCCGGCACCATGTCGGCGTACGATTCGTAGCGCCCGGGCGTTTCCGTGCGCAGGCGGAGCCAGGGGAAGTCGGGGAGCGACATGTACTGAACGGAATGGTTGCGCTGCTCCTGGTTTTCCGAACGTCCGTTAAGCGGGCGCTGGTAAAAGCATTCGTAACTGTCGCCATCCGGCTGGACGCGAAAGCCAAG
>CAIKMJ010000052.1 GCA_903828455.1 uncultured Acidobacteriia bacterium
GGAGGTTGTGCAGGTGGAATTCGATCCGGCGCAAATCACGTTTCGCGAGATTCTGGAAATCTTTTTCACGATTCACGATCCCACGACGCTGAACCGGCAGGGAAACGACGTGGGAACGCAGTACCGGTCGGTAATTTTTTATCACTCGCCGGCACAGCAGGCGATGGCGGCGGACACGATCCGGGAGTTTGGGGCGGAAGGCGTGTTCGAGGGGCCGATTGTGACGGCCGTGGAGCCGGCTTCGACGTTTTACGTCGCGGAAAATACCATCAGCGGTACTTCGAGAACAATCCTTATCAGCCGTATTGCGCTTACGTGGTGGGGCCGAAGGTGGCGAAGTTCCGCAGCAGGTTTGCGGCGCGGATGAAGGCGGGCGCTTAGATCAGCCGGCGGCGGGCTGTTGCTGCGTCATGCAGTGGAGCGTGCCGAGGCCCCAGATGAGTTCGACGCAGTCGATGCCGATGACCTCGCGATGGGGGAAGCATTCGGCGAGGACGTTGAGGGCGAGGCGATCGTTGGGATCGTTGAACGTCGGCACGAGTACGGTTTTGTTCGCGATGTAAAAGTTGGCGTAGCTGGCCGGAAGGCGCTGGCCGTCGAAGACGAGCGGGGCGGGCATGGGGAGGGCGCGGGCGCGGACGGGGAAGTGGCGGACGCGGTCCCAGTTGTCGCGGAGGCGGTGGAAGTTTTCGTCGCGCGGATCGGGTTCGTCGACGAGGACGAGGGAATCGGGCGCGGTGAAGCGGGCGAGGTCGTCGACGTGGCCGTGGGTGTCGTCGCCGGCGATGCCTTCGTTGAGCCAGAGGACGCGGTCGATGCCGAGATGGTCGCGGAGGGCGAGTTCGATTTCGTCGCGGCCGAGTTCGGGGTTGCGCTGCTGAACGGTGCTGAGGAGGCACTCTTCGGTGGTGAGGAGGAGGCCGGCGCCGTTGACGTCGAGACTGCCGCCTTCGAGCACGATTTCGGGACGCCAGTGGGGGACGCCGGCGAAGGCGGGGATGGCGAGGCCGGCGGCTTCATCGAGCAGATGGTTGTCGTACTTGGCCCAGCCGTTGAAGCGCCACTTGGTGGCGGCGACGTGGCCGGCGGGGTTTTTGACGAAGAGCGGGGCGAAGTCGCGGGCCCAGACGCGGTCGGTGGGCTGGCGGAAGAATTCGATGGCGTTCCAGTCGGCGCCGACTTTGTCGAGGACGTTGCGGGCGGAGTCTTCGGCGGCATCGCTGTTGATGAGAATGCGGACGCGTTCGACGCGGGCGAGTTTGCGGACGATTTCGCCGTAGACCCAGGGGATGGGTTCGAAGCGGCCGGGCCAGTCCTCTTCGTTGTGGGGCCAGGCGAGCCAGGTGGCTTCGTGGGGCTCCCATTCGGCGGGCATGCGGTAGGCGGCGGCGCGCGGGGTTCCGGGCAGGAGTTGAGACATGGCGGACCTAATCGCGGAAGCGGCTGGTGATGCCGCTGTAGGCGTCGATGCGGCGGTCGCGGAGGAAGGGCCAGCCGCGGCGGGTTTCTTCCATGAGTTGGGGGTCGCATTCGACGACAAGGATTTCTTCCTTGTCGTGCGAGGCTTCGGCGAGGATGCGGCCGAAGGGATCGCTGACGAAGGAAGCGCCCCAGAATTCGAGACCTTTATCGGGCGTGCCTTCGAAGCCGACGCGGTTGACGGCGGCGACGAAGACGCCGTTGGCGATGGCGTGCGAGCGCTGGATGGTGCGCCAGGCGTCGTGCTGGGCGACGCCGAATTCGGCCTTTTCGGCGGGGTGCCAGCCGATGGCGGTGGGATAGAAGAGGACGCTGGCGCCGGTGAGGGCGGCGAGGCGCGCGGCTTCGGGGTACCACTGATCCCAGCAGACGAGCGTGGCGATGCGGCCGAACTTTGTATCGAAGGCGCGGAAGCCGAGATCGCCGGGCGTGAAGTAGAACTTTTCGAAGAAGAGCGGATCGTCCGGGATGTGCATCTTGCGGTACATGCCGAGCAGGGCGCCGTCGGCGTCGATGACGACGGCGGTGTTGTGATAGAGGCCGACGGCGCGCTTTTCAAAAAGCGAGGCGACGATGACGACGCCGAGTTCTTTGGCGAGCGGGCAGAGGCGGGCAGTGGACGGGCCGGGGATGGATTCGGCGAGATCGAACAGGCGCGCGTCTTCTTCGCGGCAGAAGTATTGCGAACGGAAGAGCTCTTCGAGGCAGACGATCTGCGCGCCGGCGGCGGCGGCTTCACGGATTTTGCGCGCGGCGTAATCGAGATTGGCGTCGGGATCTGTGCCGCAGGCAGTCTGGACGAGGCCGATGCGAAACTTGTCGGGGATCACAGGGGTATTTTAGCGGGCGCGCGGGGTTGGTTTGCATAGACTGGTGTTTGGCGCATTCGCTGATTCTTTTCGACATTGACGGCACGCTGCTGCGGCGCGCGGGCCCGCATCACCGGCAGGCGCTGGTGGAGGCGGTGCGCGAGGTGACGGGGCGCGATTCGACCACGGAAGGGATTCCGGTGCAGGGCATGCTGGATCCGGTGATACTGACGCGCATGATGGAGAACGCGGGGCTGGAGAGCGAGGCGATACGGGCCGCGATGCCGCGCGTGATCGAGGTGGCGCAGGAGGTTTATGGCGACGGCGTGCCGGATCTGCGGGACCGGATGTGCCCGGGGGTGGTGCCGGTGCTGGAGCAGATGACGGCGCAGGGGCGGGTGCTGGCGCTGGTGACGGGCAATCTGACGCGCATCGGGTGGCGCAAGCTGGAGCGGGCGGGGATACATCATTACTTCCGGTTCGGAGCGTTTGGCGAGATGGCGGCGACGCGCGGCGGGCTGGCGCGGCTGGCGATTGAGCGGGCGCGGCGGGAAGGGCTGACGGGGCCGGAGGACGGGGTGGCGCTGATCGGCGATGCGCCGCAGGATGTGGAGGCGGCGCGCGAGGCGGGGGCGCTGGCGATTGCGGTGCGCACGGGAATCAGTTCGGCGGGCACGCTGGAAGCGCTGGGGCCGGACATTCTGATCGACGACCTGACGTGCCTGGATGTGGCCGCTCTGTAAAGCCGGATACGGCCGTCATTTAAACTGAAGCATTGCCTTCCACAACCGCGTCCAGGCCTGCGAACTGGCCTCTGCTTTACACTGCCGTCAGTCTGACGACGCTCGCCACGCTGCTGATGGAGCTGTCGCTGACGCGCATTTTTTCGGTGGTCTTCTACTACCACTTTGCGTTTCTGGCGATTTCGATCGCGCTGTTCGGACTCGGCGCGGGGGGCGTGCTGTCGTACCTGATACCGACGCGCGGGGGATCGGTGTATGCGCGGGTGGGCGTGGTCAGCCTGATCAATGCGGCGCTGGTGGTGGCGGCGCTGTTGTTTGTGCTGACGCGCGGGGCCGAGGTGGGGACGGTGGAATTCGCGATCATCTACTTCGTGACGGCGCTGCCGTTTCTGGGTTCGGGGATTATTCTCTCGCTGGTGATTGCGGAAACGATTGAGCGGGTGGACCGGATTTATTTTTTCGATCTGGCGGGCGCGGCGGGCGGATGTCTGGCGCTGGTGCTGCTGCTGAATGCGTTCGGCGGACCGAATACGGTGGTGGCGGCGGCGGTGTTGTTTGCGGCGGCGGCGGCGATCTGGTTCAGCCTGGCGGGCGTGCGGATGGGGCGGATATCGAGCGTGTTCATCGGGCTGCTGCTGTTTATGGCGGTGCTGGGGAACACGAAGTACCGGTTCCTCGAAGTCCGCTATGCCAAGGGGCAGAAGCTGCGGCAGGAGACGTTCACGAAGTGGAACAGCATCTCGCGGATCGGGATGGCGTACGATGCGCAGGCGGCGAGCGAGATGATTTACATCGATGCCGACGCTTCGACGGGCATTGCGAATTTCGATTTTGAGAAGCTGACGCCGAAGCAGACCGAGTATCTGCTGCATCAGGGGCCGGCGGTTCCCTACAATCTGCGGCCGGGCGCGAAGACGCTGGTGATCGGGCCGGGGGGCGGCTGGGATGTATCGCGCGCCATCGCGTCGGGATCGCACGATGTGACGGGGGTGGAGATCAATCCGATTATCGGCACGACGATCATGCGGGAGCGCTTTCCGCAGCTGAGCCGGGATTTGTTTCACCGGCCCGATGTGCATATCCACATTGAAGACGGACGCAGTTTTGTGCGGCGCAGCGCGGAGAAGTATCAGGTGATTCAGGCGACGCTGGTGGATACGTGGGCGTCGACGGCGGCGGGTGCGTTTGCGCTGTCGGAGAACAACCTGTACACGACGGATGCGTTCCGCGATTATCTTTCGCATCTGACCGATGACGGGCTGCTGTGTTTCACGCGCTGGGGCTTCGATCCGCCGCGGGAGTCGCTGCGGCTGGTGTCGCTGGCGATGGCGGCGCTGAACGAGCTGGGCGAGCATGACGCGGCGCGGCATATTCTGGCGGGGCGCTTCGGCACGCGAGCCGATCTGATTGGCTGGGGCACGCAGGACACGGTGATCATTTCACGCAAGGCGCTGAGCGAGGCCGATATGGCGCATGCGCGCGAGGCGTTTGTGGCGGCGAAGATGCAGTCGCTGTACATGCCGGGCGACGGGACGGGCAATGAGTTCGGCCAGTTGCTGCTGGCGAAGGATGCGGCGGCGTATGAGCGCGACTACCGGTTCGACATCACGCCGGTGGATGACAACAGGCCGTTTTTCTTCTACACGGTGCAGCCGCGCGATGTGGCGGCGTACCTGCTGAACAGCGCGAAGGCGGCGGATGTGAAGGTGAATACGGCGGTGCCGCGGCTGTTTTCGGCGCTGGCGGTGAGCGCGGCGGCGGTGCTGGTGATACTGCTGCTGCCGCCGTTTTTGCTGGGGACGAGGCTGCCGCGGGAGCGAGCGGTGCAGTCGTTCCTGCTGTATTTTGTGGCGATCGGCGCCGGATACATTCTGGTGGAGGTGGCGCTGATCCAGAAGTTCGTGCTGTTTTTGGGACACCCGACTTACGCGCTGACGGTGGTGATTTTCTCGATGCTGGTTTCGAGCGGACTGGGGAGCTTCGTTTCGCGGAAGGTGGTGGCGGACCGGAACCCGCGGCTGCTGGGCGTGCTGTCGTGCGCGGCGGTGGTGGTGGCGGTGCTGGCGGCGCTGCTGCAGCCGATGCTGTCGGCGGGCGTGGGGCTGCCGCTGGCGGTGAAGATGGCGGCAACGGTTGCGATGATTGCGCCGGCCGGATTTCTGATGGGGATTCCGTTTCCGACGGGGCTGCGGTTGCTGGAGAAGCGGCATGCGCCGTCGGTGCGCTGGGCATGGTCGCTGAACGCGGCGGCGAGTGTGCTGGGTTCGGTGGGGGCGCTGGTGTTCGCGCTGTATTTCGGGCTGCTGCAGACGATGCTGGCGGGCGCGGGGCTTTATCTGGCGGCGCTGCTGCTGGTGGTGGCGAGTCCGGCGGTCAGGAGTTCTGAGGCGCGGGGGGCGGCGTAGTTGGGCCGGCTTCCGGTTTGGGCCGCATCGTCATCACGGTAACGCGACGGGCGGTGAAGCGGTGAGGACGGGCACGACTTTGCAGAGCAGTTCGGCTTTATCGGCGGGCACGATGGCGCGCGTCATGTTGCCCTGATGGTCCATGCCGGAGAGCACGAGCACGGAGCTGTGCGGTACGAAGATTTCGCAGACGCGGAGGGCATCCTGCGCGGTTCGCACCCAGACCTGCAGTTCCTGATCTTCACGCAGGTGCTTCTGCATGGCCTGAATCTGGGCGAGGACGATGGCGCCGATGTCGGGGTTCGCCGAAGAGGCGGGGCTGGTGGAAGAGGCGGGGGCGTCGGGCGTTTTCGGTTTTGACTCGGGTCCGGTGACGGCCTCCATGACGGACTTCTTAGTGGTCTCGATCGCCTGATTGGCAAGGGCTTTGCCGATGTTGCCGATGTTCATTCTTTCCGATCCTAGCAGCTTCGGCGGCGCGCGACGGCGTGTGCGCGGCCGGATTGGTGTGGGGGCGGATCGATGCTACGCAGGATCGATGCGACGCGGGATTGGTGCGACGCAGGATTGATGCGACGCAGGATCGATGCGGGGCAGGATTGATGCGACGCGGGATTGATGCGACGCGGGATTGACGCGACGCAGGATTGATGCGACGCAGGATTGGTGCGAGGCGGGATTGATGCGACGCAGGATTGGTGCGAGGCGGGATTGATGCGGCGCAGGATTGATGCGCGGCAGGACGGACGTGGGGCGGATCGATGCGGGACGGATCGATGCGAGGCGGATTGGTGCGAGGCGGATTGATGCGAGGCGGATTGGTGGGGGGCGGATTGGTGGGGGGCGGATTGGTGCGGGGCGGATCGATGCGACGCGGGATTGATGCTACGCAGGATCGATGCGGGGCAGGATTGTTGCAAGCCAGAGCGGCGGGCAAAAAAACGGACCGGGTTCGGCGGCGCGCCGGGACCCGGTCCATTGTTTCGAGGCGTGGAATGCTCCGCTGCGGCGCCTGCGGTTTCCGCAGCGGTCTGCGGGATCGATTATTTGCCGAAGCCGTAGGAGACGGCGGCGACGAAGCGCGCGCGGGCCTGGAGGTCGATGCCGGGCTGGATTTTGCCGGCGATCTGCGCGACGCCGAGGTCGACGTTCAGCTTCGTGCCTTTGACGGGGACGATGCGGACGGCGTAGTCGACCGTAGTCGGAATGCTGGCGGCGGGCAGACCCTGGGGGTGATTGCGCTGCTGCGAGATTTCCGAGGCGAGGATGATGTTGCCGCCGGCGGGTCCTTTGAACACGAAGGCAACGGTGCCGAAGGCCGCCGGGTCCCACGCGGTGGCGTTGCCGGCGAGGCCCCAGAGCGAGGCGTTGGTATCTTTGACGCCGCCGCTCAGAATGAAGGGCAGACCTTTCACCTGCGTGACGGTTTTGCTGGCGACGAGGTAGAAATCCGCATTGTTGGTGGTCTTCGCGCTGAGGTAGCCGCCGACGTTGCGGACGCCGGCGCGTTCGATAAATCCAGCCGAGATGGCGGGCAGCCAGTTGCGCTTGCCGGCGTTTTCCGGAACGACGACGAACTTGGCGTGGACGACGTTAAAGCCGCTGCTCCAGACGGGGCTGAGCGCGTTGCCTCCCTGCGAATGGACGTCGCGGGTGTAGCCGAATTCGAGGCGATTGAAGGCGCCTTCGGTGACCGAGAGGGTGTTGAAGTTGCCGAGGACGTTGCCACCATCGAGGATGTGCCAGGCGACGGATGGCATGCCGAGCCCCTTTCCGGTGGAAGGCGCGGTATAGGCGAAGGGATTGAGATAAACGCCGGTGACTCCTTCGAAGTTCAGACTCTGCGCATTCAGTATGGCCGCGGGCGCCAGCAGGACGGTGGCCAGCGAGATCGCGATGCGGGTGCGCAGTGAGCGCAGCTGTAGGTTATGGGTTAGGTTTTTCATAGTGGACCCTGAAGGGTGCCGAAGCAGGAAGCAAGATGCGTGCCACTCGCGCGAATGTGAAAAACAGGTGAATTATGGGGGCGTTTGCCGGCTGTTTCCTCAGTAAAATGAGCGATTCTGCTCACGCCTGCGCGACAAAACACAGCGATATCGCGCGGCGTGAATTGACACTGCGGGGAGACGAAGGGGCGGCGGAAATTCGACGATTTTTGTAGTCGGTGCGGTGAGGATCAGGCGGCGGAATGGCTCACGCGCGGGAGGGCAAAAAACAACCGGCGATGCGAAGCCCGAGAGGATCCGTCAGGCTTTGCACCGCCGGTGGCTGGAGAGGCGGACAGCTAGGAGGAGCGCTTCATCCACGGGCCGAGTTTCTGGCCGATGGCGCGTTTGATGGCCGGCATGGCGCGTTCGGTTGCTTCTTCGCCGCGCTGGATGAGTTCGGCGGAGCGGTAGTATTCGACCCAGGTGAAGTCGCTCAGTTCGGGGTTGATGAGAACGTCGGCGGAGATGGCTTTGAAGTTGCCGAGTTCGTACTGCAGAATCTGCATCGAATTCATAATGATGTCGAACATATTCGGCAGTCCCTGGCTGTCTTCGAGCCAGGACATGGGATTCATTTTGTTGAGCTGGCGGATGCTCTTGGAGACGGCGTTTTCGACGCCGAGTTTGAGCGGGGGCACGACGTTGACGGCGATGCAGAGATCGGCGCCCATGCCGTTGACCACTTCGGCGGGAACCGGGTCGGTGACGCCGCCGTCGACCAGTACCCGTTCGCCGCGCTTGACCGGGGCGAAGACCATGGGGACGGAGGCGCTGGCGCGGAAGGCGGCGGAGAGGCTGCCGGTGCCGATGGCGACGCGTTCGCCGCTCTGGATGTCGGTGGCGACGGTGCGGCAGGGCATGACCAGATCTTCGAAGCGCGACCTGTTGCCGAGCAGCGGGGCAAAAATATTGACGAAACGGTTGCCGGCGAGGATGCCGGGTCTGGTGAGCGTGAGGTCGACGGCGAGGAGGGAATTTTCCTTCTTGCCGAGGCCGAGCGCGATTTCGATCATTTGCTCGGTGCTGACGCCGGCGGCGTAGCCGACGCCGATGATGGAACCCTGCGAGCAGCCGGCCACGAGATCGATAAAGATGCCGTTGCGTTCGAGAACCTTGAGCACGCCAAGGTGAGCGATACCGAAGGCGGCGCCGCCGCCGAGGGCCACGCCAACGGTGGCGCCGAGGATTTTACGCGCGAGCCGGTGCATGGGCAGAGCGGCGGTGGCGTGCGGGGAGCGGCGGATGTAGTCGGCGCCGTCACCGGCGGAAGTGAGGGCAGCATCCTTGGGTAGTACGAAGGGTTCGCAATGGCTGATGGGGATGCGGTGGGATTTGGGATTTTCGAGGTTGATGACGTGGAAATGCTTGAGGCGGGCGGCGGGCTGATCGGCGCCGGCGGCAGGGGGAGCGGCGGGCGGCGGCGGGGCGTCGACGATTTCCACGGCGACGTCGGCGAAGCCGGGGACGGAATCCCAGAGGGCGGGATTTTCGGCCGCCAGATCGAAGATCATGAACGGGAAGCGATCGCTCAGCTTGGAGATCAGGTTGGAGGCGCGTTCGCTGTAAAAGCTGACGGGGTGTTCGCCGAAGACGGGAACCTCGACGAGGAAGACGCCGTCGCGGTGCTGCTGCATGAGGTCGTTAAACGCTTCGGGCCCATGGGTGAGGGCGTCGGAGAGGAGATCGGCAACGGTGCCTTCGGCTCTGGTGAGGCCGGGATGGACGTGGACCATGAGGACGTCGGCGCCGGTGAGATCGTGCAGGATGCCGGCGAGCGAGGTGGCGACCATGGACTTGCCTTTGAGGCCGGGTTTGCCGCCCACGGCAATGGTGAGCGTGGCGCCGCGCGTGACTTCGCCCTTGCTGGTGGCGGCGAGACGTTTACAGAGTACGCGGGTGAAGTATTCGAGGGCGCGGGGGTTCTTGAGGAAGAGGCCGTTGAAGGCGGTGCGGTCCAGCCAGACGAGGCGGACGCGGCGAGAGGCCTGAACGGTGGCGGTGCGCTTGCCGCCCTGGAGCAGAGCCATTTCGCCGAAGAAGTCGCCGCGTTTGAGGACGGCGGCGAGGCGCTGCTGCTGGCCGTCGCTGGCGAGGACTTCCAGTTCGCCGTCGAGCACGATGTAGAAGCGGTCGCCTTCATCGCCCTGACGGCAGATGACGTCACCCTTTTGTTTTGACTCTTCAACGAACAGATCCTTGACCGCGTCGATATCGGCGCGGCTCAGGAAGCTGAAAATCGGGATGGTGGATAGTATCTCGTGCCAGTCAGCCATCTATATACCTTAGAACATCAGGCTGGAAATTCGCAGCAATTTCTGAATTGCAAAACAATGAATCGGGGCTCTTTGCAGTATTTTTCCGGCAAGGGCGCGCAGAATGAGTTGCCCGATTTACGCAGGGATTATGCGTCTTCCAGCCAGCGGCGCATCTGGTCGCGGGGAACGAGGCCGGCCTGCTGGCGCACGACCTTGCCGCCGCGCATGACGACGAAGTTGGGGATCGACTGAATGCGAAAGCGGCCGGCGAGCTGAAAGAGGGCTTCGGTATCGACTTTGAGGACGAGGGCGCGGCCGGCCATCTCCTTTGCGAGGGCTTTGACTTCCGGGGCGGCCATGCGGCAGGGGCCGCACCATTCGGCCCAGAAATCGATGAGAACCGGGACCGGGGATTCGTTTACCAGAGCGGCGAACTGTTCATCGCCGGCGACGTCGAGCGGTTCATCGAGAGGCGGGATAGGGGCGTGGCAGGAGCCGCATTTGCCGGTGTGGGCGAGGTGACGGGCGGGGATGCGGTTGGTGGTGCCGCAGGCCTCGCAGGGCCGCAGGAGGGCAGCTTCAGTCATGGCGGGGCATCGCTTCCATTATTGTCCGCCGGATTGTTTTGCGACGGCGGCTGCGAGGGCGGCGAGGCTGGCGGGCGAGCCGGCGAAGACGGGGCCGGGTGAGCGGCGGTAGGTGAGCATGTCGCGATAGAGATTATCGGCGATGTTGGAATTGATGCCCCAGCCGGCGAGATAGGAGAGGCGGAGGTTGGAATCGCGATTGATTTCGGCGCCTTTGGTCCAGACGCCGAGGTCGGACTGCTGGCCGGCCCAGGTGCCGAACAGATCGGCCACCGAAGCGATGCCGATGCCGGCGAGGGATTCGCGGACGGGGGCGTAGTCGGGACGGGCGTAGCGCGCGGCGACGGCATCGAGATCGATGCGGAGAGGTTCCACCTGGCCGAGGAAGACCATGTCGTAGCCGGCGCCGTCGCGCGTGTTGGCCCAGACGGAGGCGTTGGGAAAGGCTTCGAAGAAGGTCTGGAGTTCGCTGCGAATGGTTTGTTCGTCGGTTTCGTAGAGCGGGACGTAGAGCGAGAAATAGCCGCCGGGATTGAGGTGGCGTTTGACGGCTTCGAAGTACTCGACCGAATAGAGGGCGGCGGTGCCTTTGACGAAGACGTCGAGGGGATCGGAGGCGATGATGTCGTACTTCGCGTTGGTGGTCATGAGGAAGTGGCGGGCGTCGTCGAAGACCACGTGGGTTTTGGGATTGAGATAGACGGCGTAGTCCTGCGCGGCGAAGAATTCGGTGGAAGTGGGGGGGATGACGGGTTCGATTTCGCAGACGGTGATCTTTTCGATTCCGGGATAGCGGGTGAAGGTGCCGGCGGAGACGCCCGCGCCGAAGCCGATGCCGAGTACCGACTTCGGATTCGGATGCAGGAGGCCGGGCAGGTGGCCGACCATGCGCTGCAGTTTCATGTCGAAGATTTCCGTGGTGGCTTCGACGTGGCCGTTGACGTTGACGTACACCGCGCCGTTATTCCAGCGGGAAATTGCGACCGAAGAGTTGCGGCCTTCGACAACTTTGAGGATGGTGGAGAGGCCTTTATCGGCGTTCATCATGCGGCCGTAGGCGATCAGTTCGCCAGGGACGGCGGGAAGCGCCCAGGCGAGCGCGGCCGAGGCGGCGAGGCTGGCCGGCAGCAGAGCGCGCCAGAGGATGGAGCGGCTGCGCATGGCGAGCGGGCCGAGGACGAAGAGGGCGCTGGCACCGGATACGACGAGCAGCAGGCGCTGGCAGTTCTGCGTGCCGATGGCGGGAATCAGCCACAGGCTGATGGCGAGGGCGCCGACGATGCCGCCGAGGGTGTTGGCGGCGTAGACGGCGCCGGTAACTTTGCCGCTGTCTTCGGCGCGCGAGCGCAGGGCGGCGGCGCAGGCGAGGGGGAAGCTGACGCCCCACAACAACGATGCCGGCAGGACGGCCCAGAGGCAGCGTTTGAGGTCGAGGGCGAACATCTGCCAGTGGCTGGAGGTGGTGATGAGGTCGTCATTCCAGTAGGGAAGGATTTGCGCGATCATGACGGCGGCCCAGATGATGCCGAGAGTCTGGAGCAGCTGGCAGAGGCCGAGCATGGGGGCCGGGCGCAGGCGGCGGATGACGGAGGAGGCGGCGGCGCCGCCGATGGCGAGGCCGATGAGGAAGACGGCGAGGATGATGGAGAAGACGTAGACGGTGCCGAGCAGGAGCATGCCGAGAAGGCGCGTCCAGACGACTTCGGCTCCGAGGGCGCAGGCGCCGGAAAGGGCGGTGGTGAGGTAGATGGTCCAGAGGGGGAGGGGGTCGCGGAGGGTGTCGTCGGCGGGGGCGGTTGCGGCTGCTTCGGGTTCGGCGGGATTCTGCGTAGCGAGGTGTTGTGTGGCGAGGTGCTGTGTGGCGAGGTGCGGTGAGGCTGAGCGGCTGAGCATCCAGCTGACGGCGGCGACGAGGAAGTTCAGGGCGGCGGCGCACCAGGCGGCGGTGGCCATATCGAAAACACGAAGCAGATAGAAGCCGGCGACGAGGCAGCCGGCGACGGCGCCGGCGGTGTTGGCGCCGTAGAGCAGGGCCCACCAGGAGACGCCTTCGGGAGTGTTTTCAATCCAGCGCACGATGGCGGGGAGCGAGGCGCCCATCAGTATGGTGGAGGGCAGCATGGCGATGGCGGCGACGACGCCGCGCAGCAGCATGCCGGGCAGGCCGTGTTCGGCACCGGTGACATAGACGGCGGTGATGAGCGGCATGGCGGCGGTTACGATGACGCCGAGCAGACCGATGCCGAGTTCGAGGCCCGCGTAAACCCGCAGCGGGTGCAGGTTGGCCGCGGCCTTCGAGCGCGGCAGCGCGAGGCTGCCGATGCAGAGCCCGCCCATGAAGGTGGCCAGCAGGATGCCGAGCGAGACCGAAGTGGAACCGATGGCCAGCTGCAGCACCTGGTACCAGGCGACCTCGTAGACCAGGGCGGAGCAGCCGCTGGCGCCGAACAGGAGCAAGAGCAGGAAGAGGGAGAGGGAGGATCGTTGGGCGGGCATTCCGGTACAGGGTGTAGCGTATCACTGCTCTCTGCTGTGCGGCTCTTTGCTGAGCGGCGCTTTGCTGTGCGGCGCTTTGCTGTGCGGCGCTTTGCTGAGCGGCGCTTTGCTGAGCGGCTTCAGCGCAGTTTGCATGGCCTGGCGCAAAATTGCTGCGACCGATTGCGTTCCCGTTCATCTTCAACGAAGGAGACCGAATGAAACGAACCGCATCCGCACACTGGGCCGGTGGCCTGAAAGACGGCAAGGGCACCATTTCGACGCAGAGCACTGTTCTGAGCAATACGCAGTATTCCTTCAGCACGCGCTTTGAGGAGGGGGTGGGGACGAATCCGGAAGAGCTGATCGCCGCCGCGCATGCGGGGTGTTTCACGATGGCGCTCTCGGGACAGCTGGCGAAGGCCGGGCTGACGGCGGAGAGCATCGCGACCACCGCGACGATCACGATGGAAAAGACCGACGCTGGTTTCACGATCACGGCCTCGCATCTGGATGTGACGGCGCGCATTCCGGGGGCGGATGCGGCGGCGTTTCAGACGGCGGCCGAGGGGGCGGAGAAGGGCTGCCCGGTGTCGCGCGTGCTGAATGCGGCGATTACGATGACGGCGAAGCTGGAAGCGTAGACCGTTTCGTTACTTGAAATTTTCCACGAGGTTGAGATCCCAGTTGGTGCCGTCTTCCTGCGACCAGACGAGGTAGCGTCCGTCCGGTGAAAGGGAGAGGCCGACGTCGGGCTTCTTTGTCTTCACGATGGTTCGGCGGCTGCCGGTTTTGAAGTCGATATAGTCGATGGCCGAGCCGGCGGTGAGATAGACGCCGTTTTCGGTGATGGCGAAGTTGTTGCGGAACAGGGAATCGGTAAGCTGCGTTTCCGGACCGCCCGCGAGGGGCCGCTTCCAGAGCGAGCCGGTGCCGGCCTGTTTGGCGTAGTAAAGCCATTTGCCGTCCGGCGACTCGGCTGCCGCGACTCCGCCGTTCTGCGTGAGCTGGACCGGTGTGCCGCCCTGCGCGGGTAGCTTCCAGAGTTGCTGGATGTTGGCTCCGGAATTGACCGTGTAGTAGATCCAGCGGCCGTCGCGCGACCAGGTTCCGAGGTACTCGCCGGTCCGGCCGCTGGTGAGCTGGCGGATTTTGCCGCCATCGGCGGAGACGGTGTAGAGGTGATAATCGCCGGTGGTGTTGGAATCGAAGACCACGGTGCGGCCGTCGGGCGACCAGCGCGGCGAACCGAACACGCCGGGGCGGGGCGGCGTGAGAGGCATGGCGTTGGAGCCGTCGGCATCGGAGACCCAGATCTGAATGCTGCCGGAGCGGTTGGAGTAGAAGAGCAGGCGCTTGCCGTCCGGTGAATATTGCGGAAAGACCTCGCGGCGGGTGGAGGTGATGAGGGGTTCGGGGGCGGCGTCTTTTGCGCCGGCGTTTTGGGCGGTGAGGTCGAGACGCCAGATGTCGCTGTTTTTCATGCCTTCCGAGTACACGAGGCGGTGGCGGTTTTGCGACCAGGCGAGGGAGGCCACGCGGGTGCCGAGGGTATTGACGGGAACCGGGTCAGCGCCTCCGGTGGCGGGCACGCGGTAGGTGGTACCGGAGTAGGTGCGGTAGAGCAGTTCCTTGCCGCCGTTGAGCCAGAGCAGTTGCAGGGGGCGAAGATCCCCTCCGGGCAAGGTTCGCAAATCTCCGGCGGGGGCGTAATTGCGGTCCAGCGGCAGGAGGTAGACGGTGCCGCCCACTCCGGGATGCGCGCGCAGGAAGGCGAGGCTGGCGCCATCGGGCGAGAAGGCTGGCCGGTCATCGCGGAGGTCGTTTTCCGGCGGATTTGTCAGGGGGCGGACTTCGCCGGTTTCGGCGGAGATCAACAGGATGCGGTCTTTTCCGTCGGCGGCGTGGTCGCCGGAGACGGCAAGCCATTTGCCGTCGGGCGACCAGCTCAGTTGCGGGGCAGTCTGGACGCTCAGCACTTCGGCTTCGTGGTAGACGACAGTGGTCAGTTTTCGCTCCGGGCCGCCGAGGGGGGAGATCAGGAGGATTTCGACGGCGGCGCCTGGCAGGAGCCGTTCGAAGGCAATGGCCGTGCCGTCGGGCGACCAGCGCGGCATATCGTCCTTAACGGGGTTGGTGGTGAGGCGAAGAGGGTTTTCCGAGCCGACGGCCTTTATATAGATGTCGAAATTGTCACCCTTGGGACCGTTCCAGGCGAAGGCGATCTGGTTGCCGTCCGGGGAAAAAGTGGGGTTGACCTCGGTGCCGGGGTAGCTGGTAAACGGTACGGGCGGAGAGGGCGGCGGGTCGGTGCGGAGATAGCGGACGGCTCCGGCGGCGGTGGCGAGGAGGGCGGCGGCGGCGAGTCCCCAGAGGGCGAACCGGGAGTGACGGCGTTGCGGCGGCGCGGCTGGGGGCTGGGCTACTACGGGAGCCGGCGCGGGGTCGGTCTGGACTGCGGCGGCGAAACGGTAGCCGACGGTGGGGATGGTTTCGATGAAGCGGGGTTGTTTGGGATCGTCGTCGAGCGCTTTGCGGATTTGGGCGACGGCGCGGGTGAGGGCGTTGTCGGAGACGGCGACGCCCTCCCAGACGACGGTGAGAAGCTCCTCTTTCGGGACGGCGCGGTGGCGGTTTTCGATGAGAAACTGCAGGAGGCGGAAGGATTTCGGCTCCAGCGGGCAGATTTCGCCGTTCGCTGTAAGGCGAAGATTCAAAACATCTAAAACGAACCGATCGAAGCGGTAGGGGGCTCCGGGTAACTCCATCAGCGTTCCATCACCGGCGTTCAGAATAACATCCTCCGCGCATCACGACTTGTCATGGCTGCTGGCCGCAATGTGGCCACATGACAACACGCCACCTCATTCGTTTCGTCGTCAATTTTACGATCGGTTCACTCATGATAGTCACTGCCGCCGAGCCCTGCAACGCAAAAGCGCCGGAGCCGGCCGCGGCCGGAACGAAGCTGCGGCTGATGGGGGGACGGCCGGTGGTGGACGACGTGTATCTAAATGGTCAGGGGCCGTTCCGGTTCCTGATTGACACGGGAGCGGCGAGCAACCAGTTCGACGCGGCGCTGGCCCGGAAGCTGGGGCTTGAGGCGAGCTTCCAGCTGGAGCTGGCGACGGCCGGTGGAACGACATTTGTCAAGGGAGGCCGCGTGGGTGAGGTGAGGCTGGGAGCGGCGAAGGCTTCGAATCAGGAATTCCTTTTTACTACGCTTGACGGGGTTCACGCGCTTTCGTCGTCGATCCAGGGCGTGCTGGGCGAAGAGTTCCTGGCGAAGTTCGATTACCTGCTGGATTTCCGCAACAGGCGGGTGGAGTTTGCGGCGGAGGGCGGGACGGCACAGGGCGGGGCAGGGACGAGGGCGGCGTTCCGGATGATCGAAGGACTGCCGGCGATACAGACGAGCGAAGGCGAACTGGCGGTGGATTCGGGCACGGACACGACGGTGCTGTGCCGGGCGGGGCAGGGGGCGGCGGCGCAGATCCGCACGGCTTCGGGGTTTGCGGAGGTTGCGACGGGGAGCGTGCGGGTGCGGATTGGAGAACGCGAGGTCCGGCCGGCGCAGACGGCGTTTGCGCCGCGGGCGGCGCTGGCGGCGGACGGGCTGCTGCCGGCGAGTCTGTTCCGCAGCGTATTCTTCAGCAATTCGGGCCACTACCTCGTGCTGGAGTAGCGGGCTGTGCTAATTCTGATTTGAGTGCGCTATTTTTTCAGCCGCAAAGATATTGTTCCGACCCGGATGCTGCTGATCGAAAGCGGTTCGCGGTCGCTGATCGAAGGGCTGCTGCCGCACTTTTACCAGCACTGGAATGTTCCGGTGGATGTGGTGACGTGCTACGCGGGCCAGCCGAAGGGGCTGCGGGAGGATTCGGTGGTCTACCGGGTGGCGGACTACACGACTCAGGAGGCGCGCGGGCGGTTCCTTGACGAGCTGCGGTCTCGCAATTATCTGATGGCGGGAATGATCTGCTCGGGCGAGCCGATACTGACGAAGTGGAAGCTGATGCTGTTTGTGCGGCTGCCGGCGAAGTTTGTGCTGATCAACGAAAACGGCGATTATTTCTGGTTCCATCGCGATAATTTTGCCAATATCCGGATCTTTGTGCTGGAGCGGCTGGGGCTGACGGGCGCGGGGGCGATACGAACGGCGATCCGGCTGCTGCTGTTTCCGCTCAGCATTCTTTACTTACTGCTGTGGGCGCTGACGGCGCATGGGCGGCGGGCGCTGCGCGTGAAGAAGGCGTAAATCCTATGAAGGCAATTCGAATCACTCAGCATGGCGGGCCGGAAGTTCTGACGCTTGCCGAGACGGCGGTTCCCGAGCCGGGCGCGGGGCAGGCGCTGATCCGCGTTCACGCCGCCGGGGTGAATTACGTGGATACGTACTTCCGCTCCGGCCTTTACAAAGCGCCGCTGCCGTTCACGCCGGGCAATGAAGCGGCGGGCGTGGTGGAGGCGGTGGGCGAGGGTGTGAGCGGGGTGAAGCCGGGCGATCGCGTGGCCTGGATTGCGACGTTCGGCGCGTATGCGGAGTATGCGTGCGTGGCGGCCGGGCAACTGGTGCCGGTGCCGGAGGGAACCGATTTCACGATTGCGGCGGCCGCGATGCTGCAGGGGATGACGGCCCACTATCTGACGCATTCCACGTTTCCGCTGAAGCCGGGCGATACGTGTCTGGTGCAGGCGGCGGCGGGGGGCGCGGGGCGGCTCATTGTGCAGATGGCGAAGATGCTGGGCGCGACGGTTTACGGGACGGTGGGCAACGACGAGAAGGCGCGGCTGGCGAAGGCGGCGGGAGCGGACGAGACGATCGTCTACACGCGGGACGATTTTGCGGCGGAGGTGAAGCGGCTGACGGGCGGGCGCGGCGTGGACGTGGTGTACGATTCGGTGGCGGCGACGACGTTTGCCAGGGGGCTCGATATTATTCGTCCGCGCGGGATGATGGTGTTGTTCGGGCAATCGAGCGGGCCGGTGCCGCCGTTCGATCCGAATATTCTGAATCCGAAGGGCTCGCTGTTTCTGACGCGGCCGACGCTGGCGCACTACATTGCGACGCGGGAGGAGCTGCTGTGGCGGTCGGGCGACGTGTTCGGCTGGCTGGCTTCGGGAAAGCTGGAACTGCGGATCGAGAAGACGTATCCGCTGGCCGGCGCCGCCGAGGCGCACCGGGATCTGGAAAGCCGCCGGATGGCCGGCAAGCTGCTGCTCGCGCCGCAGGCTGGCGAATTCGGGGACGGGTTCGGGCTAAAATAACTGCAATGGAAAATTTTCGCGAATTCGAAGCCGGTCCCGATCCGTTCGGCCGCATGTGGCAGGCCACCTTCAAGTATCTGCAGACGGCGATTTCCATACGCCACAGCGATTCGGTGGATGTGTGCTACATCCTCGAAAGCGGCGAGGAGCGGATGGTGAAGACCGTGGTGCTGCCGCATGCCGAGATCAAGGCGTACACCGATAAGGCGGGCCGCACGCTGAGCGACACGCTGTGTTCGCGGATTGCCGCCTGCGAGATTCGCCGCGTGATTGAAACGGCCGAAGATCTGGACAAAGAGTATCTGGTGCTGAGTCCGAAGCAGATCGCCGAATACGATGCCGCGGTGAAGAAGTGGGAAGACGAGTGGGTCAAGGCGCACCGGGCGGCGTAAGGGCATTATGACCCGGCGCGAGAGCCTGATGCTGTCCGGCGCTGCGCTGGCGGCGCGCGCTCTCACGCGGGGCGAGCTGCGGGCGGCGGAGACGGCGGCGAGCGGGATCGATCCGCAGATCATCCGCCTCAACCTGAAGCACACGTGGACGACGGTCATGTCGTCCTCCGAATACCGCGATACGATGCATCTGCGCTTGCGGCGCGACGGCATTACGGGCATTGGCGAAGGCGCGCCGATTGTGCGGTACGAGGAGACGGCGGAATCGGCGAAGAAGACGGTGGAAGGGCTGCGGGAGTATCTGGCGGCGGCGGATCCGGCGCAGTTTTCGAAGATCCTCAAAGAAGTATTTGCGCGGGTGCCGGGCCAGTACGCGGCGAAGTCGGCGATCGACATTGCGCTGATGGACTGGAACGCGCAGAGGCTGGGCGTGCCGCTCTACCGGTACTTCGGGCTCGATGCGAAGGATGCGCCGGTGACGACGTTTTCGATCGGGATCGACGATCCGGGTACGACGCGCGCCAAGGTGGAAGAGGCGGCGCAGTATCCGGTGCTGAAGATCAAAGTGGGGCTCGATACGGACGAGGCGACGCTGGCGGCCGTGCGCGCGGTGACGAACAAGCCGCTGCGCGTGGATGCCAACGAAGGGTGGAAGACGAAGGAAGAGGCGGTCCGCAAGATCAACTGGCTGGAGACGCAGGGGGTGGAGTTTATTGAGCAGCCGCTGCCGGCGCACATGATCGAGGAGAACCGCTGGGTGCGCGCGCGGGTGCACATGCCGATTATTTGCGACGAAGGCTGTCTGCATGCCGAGGATATTCCGAAGGTGAAGGATGCGTTCGACGGCATCAACGTGAAGCTGGATAAGGCCGGCGGCGTGATGGAGGCGTGGCGGATGATCCAGATTGCGAAGAGCTTCGGGATGAAGACGATGCTGGGGTGCATGGTGTCGAGCTCCTGCACGGTGACGGCGGCGGCGCACCTTTCGCCGCTGGTGGATTATGCGGATCTGGACGGGAACCTGCTGATCGCCAACGATCCGTATCGCGGCGTGACGGTGAAAGAGGGCAAGCTGATTTTGCCGGCGCGGCCCGGGCTGGGGCTGGAAATGGTGAAGGGGTAACGCGATGGCGGACGGCAAAGAAGAACGCGAAGAGCGGAAGAAGCGGCTGGAGCAGGAGAAGGTGACGCGTCCGGAGGACCGGAGCGGTTACGAACAGCCGTACGACTGGGAGCCGGAGCGGCAGGAATCGTAGCACGCACAGATTCAGAGCACGCACAGATTCAAAGCACGCAAAGATTTAAACAAGCGTGACCGGGGCTGGCCCGTCATTTTCGCAATGCCCGCGGCAGGTTCCCGAGACAGTTTCCCGAGGATCATTTGGGCGGGCGATATGGAGTCGTCGCGATCCGACAACCGGCCGGCGTCACCGAACGAAGTGATCGCATCGACCGGGCGGCGCGCTGCGATGTCGGCAGTAGCGCTGGATAGCGGACGCGAACAGGTCAGGGCCTGGCGGAATCAATTCCTTGTGCGACAGGCGCTGAAGCAGCGCCGAGCCCTTCGGGGCATTGTCGAACCGGCGGAACCGGTTCGGCAGCTGCCGGCGCGCCGCGAAGCAGGCCCTCAGTGCTGAGGTCTTCGTCGACATCGGGCCAATAAATGCCGTAGCCGGCGCCACTCACCTTCGAGTGAGATCGCTGCTGGGCGGTGGCCTGAAGAAGTCGCGGATACCAAACGAACGGAACGATAATGGTTCGCCCGTCCGCGAGGTCAACGGCAAGCGTGTCCCCGGTCACGTGGACGCCGCGCAGGCGCTCGCCCGCGTTACGACACGCGCTCGCCCGCGTTAAGAGGGGAAGTATTCATGCCATTTCTCCATTCATGCCATTTTTCCATTCATGCCATTTTTTCAGCAGAAAAGCGTTGTTGTTCACGCTCAGCCGCTGCACGTGGCGCAATTCCGCCGGTGCGAATCCGAGGTTCCTCGCCGGTAAGACCGGGTTCAGCCGGAATTTGGCAGACTGAGCGTCCCGGTCGACATGCCCGGTCGACATGCCCGGTCGACATGAATGTGCGGCGGTTCGTTCGGTTCGTGGCTATAAAAATACCTGCGACACGGCCCCACCGTCAGGATGGTTGGCGCGGTTTCAGGATCTCAATTTTCAGCACGGGAGGCACGATCGGGAAGTTCAACGCTGCTTTGAATCAGCGGAAGCGCCTATCGGATTGCTGTTTGTTCCCGCTACACTGGAACTGTACGATGAAATCCGCCTTCCGCCTTGTTGCCGGTTTGCTGTGTCTGGTTGCGCCGGGCCTTCTGATGCCGGGGCGGGCGGCCGACTGGAAGTCGCTTAAACCGCAGGGCTACGTCAGCGATTTCGCCGGGGTGATGGACGCGCAGAGCCGCGCCGCGATTGAAGAATACGCGGGGCGCGTTCAGCAGGCGACCGGCGCGGAGCTGGCTTTCGTCACGGTGCAGTCGCTTGACGGCGAGCCGATTGAAGACGTGGCCAACGATATTTTCCGCGCGTTCGGGGTCGGCAAAAAGGGCGAGAACAATGGCGCGATGGTGCTGCTCGCGGTGGCCGATAAGCGTTCGCGGCTGGAGGTGGGGCCGGGGCTCGGGGGCGCGATTCCCGATGGCATGGCGGGGCTGCTGCTCGATGAGATGCGGCCGGCGCTGCGGCAGCAGCAGTACGGGGCGGCGATGGCGGCGGCGGCGGTGCGGCTCGGCGCGGCGATTGCGCAATCGAAGGGCGTGACGATTCCACCTCCGGCTGGGCGCGTGCCGGTGCGGCGCACGACGCAGGATTCGATTCCGTGGCCGCTGATTCTGGCGGGCATTTTCTTCGTGATGATGTTGCTGCGGCGCGGCGGCGGTGGCTATGGCGGCTACGGCGGCGGTGGCGGTGGCGGCTTCTGGACCGGCATGCTGCTGGGAAGCATTCTGAATTCCGGGCGCGGCGGCTATGGCGGGCGCGGCGGCGGGGGCTTTGGCGGGTATGATTCCGGCGGCGGTGGCGGCGGGTTCGGCGGCTTCGGCGGCGGAGATTCCGGTGGGGGAGGCGCTTCGAGCGGCTGGTAATTATGGCAGACATTCTGGAGCAACTGGCGGAGAAGCTGAAACAGGCGCTGGGCGCGGAGCTGGTGTCGGTGATTCTGTACGGATCGGCGGCATCGGGCGACCGGCAGGAGAAGTTTTCCGACTACAACGTGCTGTGCGTGCTGAACCGGCTGACGCCGCGCGAACTGGCGGCCACCGAAACGGTCTTCCGCTGGTGGAACGCGCAGGGCAATCCGGCGCCGCTGCTGCTGACGGCGCAGGAAGTGGCGAGCTCGACCGATTGTTTTGCGATTGAGTTCCACGACATCAAAGAGAGCCACCGGCTTCTGTATGGCGCGGATGTGGTGAGCGCGCTGACGGTGGAAAACACGTACTACCGGGCGCAGGTGGAGCGCGAGCTGCGCGCCAAGCTGCTGCGGGTGAGGCAGAAGGCATCGGCCATTCTTTCCGACAACGCCGCGCTGCGGCAGCTGCTGGCCGATTCGGTTTCAACCTTCTGCGTGCTGTTCCGCCATGCGCTGATCCTGCACGGCGAGAAGGCGCCGGTGAAGAAGCGCGAGATTATTGCGCGGGCAAAAGAGCGGTTCGGGCTGGATGCGGCGCCGTTCCTTTCGCTGCTCGATCTGCGCGAGCAGAAGGTGAAGGCGAAGGAGATGGAACCGGGAGCGGTGCTGGCTGCGTATCTGACAGAGATTGGTAAAGTCATCGATGCCGTCGATGCGCTGGAGAAGACGGATGCGCGCGAGGGTGTTCGGAACTGATGGTGCTCGGAACTGATGGTGTTCGGAACTGAAAAGGAGATGTCGCGATGAAAGCCGGAATGATTGCGTTGGTTGTGGTTGTGCTTGCCCTGGTGATGGGCGGGTGTCAGTTCGTGAGCGTGCGCAATAATCTCGCCATCGAGAAGGAAGACATCAAGGGCAAGTGGAGCCAGGTGGATGCCGATCTGCAGCGCCGGTCCGATCTGATTCCCAACATTGTGGAGACGGTGAAGGGCTACGCGAAGGAAGAGACGACGATCTTCACCAACATCGCCAATGCGCGGGCCGCGATGGGCGGGGCGAAGTCGCCGCAGGAGAAGATTGAGGCCAACAGCCAGCTCACGAGCGCGCTGAGCCGTCTGATGGTGGTGGTGGAGAATTATCCCAACCTGAAGGCGAACGAAAATTTCCGGCAGCTGCAGTTCGAGCTGGAGGGTACGGAGAACCGCATCCTGCAGTCGCGCCGCCGGTATAACGAATCGGTGCAGAAGTACAACACGGATATTTCACTGTTTCCGGCGAACATTGTGGCTTCGATGTCGGGCTTCCAGCGGGAAGACGCCTACTTCAAGACGGAACCGGACGCGCGGAATGCGCCGAAGGTTCAGTTCTAGAGCGCCCTTTTCGAGAACGCCCTTTTTCGAGAGCGCCCTTTTTCGAGCGTTGGGTTTCAGAGCGGGCCGTCCTCTTCCACATCCTCTTCCGGCGTGTCGTTCACCAGTTCGGGGCGGGCGGCTTTGCGCTTCAGCGCGGTGAGGATTGCGCCGGAGGTGAATCCGGCGCGGCGCAGGCGGCGATAGGCGGAAGCCAGTTTTCGTTCATCCTCAATCGGCCCGGCGCCTACCAGAGAAGACATGCGGCGTTCGATATAAGCGTCGATGAGTTCGCTTTCCGGACGGCCTTCGAGCGCGTGGGCCACGGCCTGATTGGCGAGGCTGCCGGAGATGCGGCGGGCGCGCAGGTCGGTGAGCAGGCGCATGCGGCCGAAGCCGTCGTTTTCGACCCGGGCGGTGGCGAAGGATTCGGCGTAGCGTTTGTCGTCGAGATAGCCGATTTCCTGCAGGCGTTCGATAGCGGCGTCGATGTCGGGAAGGTGAGCCGCCTTGGCGCGAAGTTTGGCGCGGAGGTCGCCGGTCGAGTAACCGCGGATGCCGAGCAGTTGCACGGCGTATTCGAAGAGGGGATGGGCGTCCAGCTTGCGCGGGGCCGCTTTGCGGGGCTTTTTTGCGGGAGGCACGGTGAAAGGAAAGTGTATCGAATGGCAGTACTTCTCTCGCCGCGGGCGCTTCTGCAAAGTCGCCGGACGAAGTATACTATGAATGACTCGGGGCTGCCTGCGATGGTCCGGCGGAGAGTTCGTCGGGCGAAGAGATCATCAAAGCGAAGGATTTTGATATGAACAAAGATGGACTGGGAAACTTTTTTCTGGGATTAGGCCTCGGTGTCGGGCTCGGGCTGCTGTTTGCGCCGAAGTCCGGCGAAGAGACGCGCGATCTTCTGCTGGATAAAGCCGGCGAAGGCAAGGACTTTCTGAAGAAGCGCGCGACGGAACTGAGCGAACAGGCCGCGGGCATTGCCGATAAGGGCCGCGAAGTGCTCAACCGTCAGCGGGACACGCTCGCCGATGCGCTCGAAGCCGGCAAGCAGGCGTATCGCGATAAGGTGGAGCCGCACAGCCACCACGCCAACGGTCAGTCGATCATTTAGTGGCAGGGCCGCCGCGGGCGCCGGGTGCGTCGCGGAGGGTGCGGGCGGGAGTACAGGGGCAGGGACGGGCAGCAGGCCGGGAAACGGAACGCGAGGAAAGCACTGCGATGTCGGAAGAGACTTTTCGCTGGATTGTGACGGGTGGGGTGGCCATCCAGGCGCTGTGCGTTCTGGTGTTCGCCATCGCCGTGGTGCTGCTGACTCGTGTGGTGTCGCGCCTGCAGCAGCGTGTGGCCGAAGTATCGTCGAACGTGGTGCCGGTGCTGCAGAACGCGGTGCCGGTGCTGCAGAATGCGCTGCCGGTGGTGCAGTCGGTGCGCACGATGGCCGAGGAAAATGCGCCGAAGATTGCCGCCATTGCGGATCGGGCGGTGGAGATTTCCGCCAACGCCAAAGAGATATCGGACGTGGCGAAGGATCAGGTGCAGCGCTTCGGCGTGGTGGGCCGCGAGATTGCCGATCGCGCCGTTTCCCAGGCGGCGCGCGTGGAAAACGTTGTGGACCACACGATCGATCAGGTACAGGTTGCCGGGGAAAACGTGCGCACCGCGGTGGCGCGGCCCGTGCGCGAGGCCAGCGCGATTCTGGCGGGCGTGAAGGCGGCGGTCTCTTCGTATGCAAACGGGCGGCGAATCAACATCGAGCACGTGACGCAGGACGAAGAGATGTTTATCTGACACCGCTTCGGTTGCGGCTCGAGCTGTAATGGTCGATATTCACAGCCACATTGTTTTTGGCGTCGATGACGGCGCCAAGACGCTCGAAGACTCGGTGGCGATGCTGGAACTGGCGGCCGAAAGCGGCACCACGGACATTGTGGCCACGCCGCATTCGGACCTGCGATTCCGCTTCGATCTTCCTCTGATCCGCCAGCGAATTGCCGAAATGCAGGAGCGCGTGGGCGACCGGATCCGCATCCACCAGGGCTGCGACTTTCACCTTCACTTCGACAACATTCGCTCGTGCCTTGTGGACCGGGCGCCGTATACGATCAACGGGCATCGGTACCTGATGGTGGAGTTTTCCGAACGGTCGATTCCGGGCAATATTGGCGACGTGTTTCAGGACATGTTGCAGCAGGAGATCACGCCGGTGGTGACGCATCCGGAGCGCAACGGACTGCTGATGGGGGATCCGGGGCGGCTGGTGGAATGGGTGCGGATGGGATGCCTGATGCAGGTGACGGGACAGTCGTTTACCGGCCGCTTCGGCAAGAGCGCGGAGGCCAACTGCCGGGAGCTGATGAAGCACCGGCTGGTGCATTTTGTGGCGAGCGACGCTCACGACACCGAGTGGCGCCCGCCGGATCTGCGTGAGCCTCGCAAACACGTGGCCGCGGAATACGGCGAGGAGATGGCCGAGCGTCTGTTCGTCACCAATCCGCGCATGACACTCACGGGTGAGTATCTGGAGTGCGAGGATCCGGAAGACGCCAGAGCGAAGAAGGCCTGGTATAAGTTCTGGTAGGGGGCGGACCCGGTGGCCGGCTAGCGGCCACTTGTCCCAAGAATCGGTGGCCGGCGTGCGGCCACTTGTCCCAAAAACCGGTGGCCGGCTAGCGGGCACTTGTCCCAAAAACCGGTGGCCGGCTAGCGGGCACTTGTCCCAAAAACCGGTGGCCGGCGTGCGGCCACTTGTGCCAACAATCGGTGGCCAGGGCCACCGGTCGCCAAACCGGAGGGACTTACGCTGCTTTCTGGATTTTGCCGTTGCGGATGCAGGACGTGCAGACGCGAACCCGCTTGCCAACGCCGTTGAGCAGGGCGCGGACCGTCTGCAGATTTACGTTCCAGCGGCGGTTGGTCACGTTATGCGCGTGGCTGACCTTATGTCCAAACTGCGGACCTTTGCCGCAAACTTCACAAACTCTTGCCATTGTCGGGAGACTCCTGAGATATTCCTGAGCGAACCGGTGCGAGCACCGTGCCGCAACTATCTATAGTAGCAAAATCAGATCGTTAGACGCAAAACCTCTGTGCGCGGTGTGGCGCGGGCGGCTCGCGGGGTTACTGCGCCGGGGTTACTGCGCCGGGCTTGCTGAGCCGGGCTTACTGAGCCGGGCTTACTGAGCCGGGGGGAGAAGGGCAGTGAGATTGCCCATAATCTGCTGTTCTTCCGGCGAATAACGCGAGCGGATGCTGCTGCCGTTGAGGCGCGCCTGGCGGGCTTCGGGCGGATACAAAGACAGCGCGGCGATTTCGCGGCGCACCTGAATTCGGCGCTCCATGGGCAGGGAGTTCAGTTGCTGCAGGGATTGGCGGACTTCCTTTTGGCGCTCGGGCGGCAGCGAGCGCAGGCGCTGCAGCCACGGCGCTACCTTCGCTGCCGATTCGGGCGGCATCTTCTGGAATTCATCGAGTTTGCGCTGCAGCAACTGGCGGCGCTGCGGAGTGAGATTGGCCAGATACTGGTCGCGCTGCTCGGGCGTCATGGCGGCGAGCCGCTGCAGCGTTTGCTGGGCCACCGGCTGCTGCACCTTCGCGGTGGCCGCGCTCACGGGAACCGCCAGGGGCCGAGCCACGAGCGGGCCGGCGGCCGCGGCGGGGCGCACGGCGGCAAGGGTGGCGAGCATCGCGAGGGCGAAATGAGCCGAAACCGGAGCAGGCGTCTTCATGCCGGAATTACATCTGCCCCCTGGCGCCGGCGGCAGCGCCGGGCGATTCGAACTGGTAGAGCAACTGAATATCGTCGAGCGTTTCTTCCACCTGATCGGCTTCGGAGGCGGAAACGGCCACCACGGTATTCGGGCTTTCGACGCTGATATTGGCCGCCACCGTCTGCCGGGCCGGGTGATCGAGCAGGAAGCCGGCGGCGATGGCCAGGGCAGCGAGGGCCAGCGGAGCGGCCGGCTTCCAGCTGCCGAGCCGCAGCGCCTGCAGTACTTTTTCGTGCCACGGCGCGGAGGCGGCGGCATCGATCTTCGCCCACAGATTGCGGTTGAAATGGCTGCTGACCGGCGCCGGTTCCCAGGCGTCGAGCGCGCTCCAGACGGCGGCCTGATCGTTGCGAAATGCCGCGCAGGCGGCGCAGGAAGCCATGTGAAGCTCCAGCTGTTTCACCGACGCCTCATGGAGGCGATTGGCGGTGTAGTCCAGCAGGAGATCGCGCGTCTCTTCCGACTGTAACGGACAATTCATAACGTGGCTCCTTTCATTATCTTCTCCCTCGCCATCTTCTCCCTCGCCATCTTCTCCCTCGCCATCTGCTCCCTCGCCGCGTGATCCCGTCCCGCGTGGCCCGATTCCATGTGGGCGAGCCGCGCCCGCAGCGTCTCGTAGGCGCGGAATAACAGGCTTTTTACGGCCGATTCCGAACAGCCCAGCGTGAGCGCGATCTGCGAGTACTCCATCTCCTCGTACTTGTGCATCAGGACGGCGGCCCGCTGTTTATCGGGTAACAGCGCGATGGCGGCCCGGATTTCCTGCATGCGGACTTCCCGAAGCATCTGCTGTTCGGTCGACATGGTCCGGTCGGCGACTTCGCGGGGGCGGTTTTCGCCGTCACCGTCATCGTCCAGGCGGACGTGCCCGCGTTCCTTCTTCCGGTCGCGCAGCCAGTTGAGCGTCACGTGGGTGGCGATGCGGAACAGCCACGTGGTGAAGCGCGCGGTGGGCTCGTAGGTGCCGCGCGAACGGTAAACCCGCAGGAAGACTTCCTGGGCGAGTTCTTCGGAAATGGCCGGGTTCTGCGTCATACGATCCACAAAGTGAACCACCGGGTTCCGATGCTTCTCCAGCAGGGCGCGGAAGCTGTCCTCATCGCCATCCCTCACCTGGAGCATGAGTTCGGCGTCCGGATCGGCTGGTTGCAGCCGGTCCGCCAGCGTTCCGGGGGTCATGCCTATCGCCCCGCATCCGGTCGCCTCGCGTCCGGTCGCCCCGCATCCGGCGCTCACAATCGTGTTAACCCTTTGCCGCATGAGAAGTTCCGGGGCGCGCGCGGGCAAATTGTAATTTGCCGTTTACGTTCGTTCCGCCTCGTTCCGTAGAGATCGTGACATAAGTCGGCGGATTGCCTCAGCGGGGGGCGTGCCTTTGGCCAGAACATTGTGCATTTCAGTACATATTGGCAGGTCGACGCCGTGCTTTGCGGCGAGTTCCAGGGCGACGGAGGTGGTGCCGACGCCTTCGGCGACCATGGGAGTGGAGCCGGTGATTTCGCTGAGGCCGAGTCCGGCGGCCAGTTTGAGGCCGACCTGGCGGTTGCGGCTGAGTTCGCCGGTGCAGGTGAGGACGAGGTCGCCCATGCCGGCGAGCCCGGCCATGGTTTCCGGACGGCCGCCGAGGGCGACGGCAAGGCGCGTGAGTTCGGCGAGGCCGCGGGTGATCAGGGCGGCGAGGGCGTTGTGGCCGAGGGCGAGGCCGTCGCTGATGCCGGCACCGATGGCCATCACGTTTTTGAGGGCTCCGCCGATTTCGACGCCGGCCACGTCCGAGCTGGTGTAGACGCGAAAGGTGGGGCCGGAGAAGAGCGTCTGGATGGCGAGCGCCGCCGGAGAAGAAGCGGAAGCGAGGACGACGGCCGTGGGCTTGCCGGCCGCGACCTCTTTGGCGAAGGTGGGTCCGGAAAGCGCCAGGATGGGGCGGGCGTCGCCGAGGACGGCGGCCAGCACCTCCGACATGCGGAGCAGGGTGGCGCGTTCGAGGCCCTTGGTGGCGCTGACGACGGGTGTTGCGGGCGTCAGGAGCGGGGCCATCTGCGAGGCCACGTGGCGCAGGATGTGGGAAGGCACGGCGGTGAGGACAACGTCGGCGGATTCGAGGGCGGCGCCGAGGGAGGTTTCGATGCGGACGTTGGGCGGCAGCACGGCCGCCGGCAGAAACACGTCATTGACGCGCGTGGTGGCGATGCGGGCCGCGAGGTCGGCTTCGTAGACCCACAGGCGCACGGTTTCAAAGCGTGGCGCGAGGACGCAGGCGAGGGCCGTGCCCCAGCTGCCGGCGCCGATGATGGAAAGGTTGGTCAGGACTTCTCCCTCCGGAATCGGAAGATTCGTTCTTCACCCGCGCGGATGCGGGCGATGTTGCCGCGATGGCGTTCGACGATGAGCACGGCGGCCCCGAGCGCTGCCGCCAGCACCGGCCATTCGGGGTGCAGGATCATCCAGCAGGCCAGCGGAAACAGGCCGGCGGCGAGGATGGAGCCGAGCGAAAGGTAACGCGTCTTCGCCACCACTACGATGAAAATCAGCACCACGGCCAGCAGCGGCAGGGGAGCGAGATAAGCGAACGCCCCGAGGCAGGTGGCCACGGCCTTGCCGCCCTTGAAGCCGAGCCAGACCGGGAAGGCGTGGCCGAGCAGGACGATGAGGGCGGCGGCGCTCATCCATGCGATGCTGCCGCCGGTGAGGCGGTCGGCCAGCCAGACGGCGGCGACGCCCTTCAGTGCGTCGAGCAGAAGGGTGAGGACACCGGCGACCGGGCCGGCGCTGCGCAGCACGTTGGTGGCGCCGATGTTGCCCGAGCCTTCCTTGCGGACGTCCGACCCGACCATGGCCTTGGCGATCAACAGGCCGAACGGGATGCTGCCGAGGAAGTAGGCGAGCAGGGCGGCGAGGGCGCCGTTCATGCGTTTGGCTCCGCGGCGGTTGGCTCCGGTGCGCCTGGCTCGGTGGCGGGGGGCGAAAGCGGAAAGGTCGCCAGCTTCGTGTAAACGGAATTCCGCGCGCCGGGCTGGCTTCGGTAGAGATGAAATTCGGTGGCGAGGAAATGGCCGAAATCGGAATTCGTCATGGTTGCGATTTTGTCACGTAGCTGGCTGGTATTGTCGTCCGGGATGCGTGCGAGCGTCAAATGCGGCTGGTAGGCGCGTGGCTCGCGGGCGCAGCCGAGCGCGGACAGGGCGCGGTCGGTGGCGGCGGCGAGCGTGTGCAGGGCGGGCCCGGCGTGAACGGCGGCATGGAAAATGCGCGGCCGCCGCGGATCGGGCAGGAGGCCGAAGCCGCGGAGTTCGAGGGGAAACGCGCCGGGGCGGGGGATTCGCGCGAGCGCGCCGGTGAGTTCGTTGAGGCGGCTTTCGGGCCACTCGCCGATGAATTTGGTGGTGATGTGGAGGTTCTGCGGCGGCGACCATTTGAGGCGCGCAAGGGGCTGGAGTTCGGCTTGGATGTCGGCCAGCACTGCTTCCAGATTTTTGAGGACGGGCGGGGGAACGGCGAGCCCCGTGAATAAACGCATCGCTTCAGATTATTCTTTCATGTAATGGCTCGCGTGCGCGTGATTCACTGGAAGGCCGCAGAGGCGGGGCCGCTGCTGGAGGTGTGCCGGGGGGCGGGCCACGAGGTGGAGTTCGACAGCGAAGTGCCGTCGCCCGAGCTGATCCGCGGGATTCGGAAGAATCAGCCCGATGCGGTGGTGATCGATCTGACGCGCGCGCCCAGCCATGGCCGCGAGGCTGCGCTCGCTCTGCGTCGCACGAAGTATTCGCGGCACATTCCGATTGTGTTCGTGGGCGGCGAAGCGGACAAGGTTGCGGGCGTGCGCGCGCTGCTGCCGGATGCGGCGTACACGACAAGGGGACGGCTGGCGGCAAAGCTGAAGTTGGTGTGCGGGCGGCCGGTGCGGAACGCGGTGGCTCCGCCAACGGTGGCCGAGCGCTACGGGCAGCGCACCAAAGCACAGAAGCTGGGGATTCGCGAAGGCAGTTCGGTGGCGGTGTTCGACGCGCCGCGAGACTATGCGGCCGTGCTGGGCGAGATGCCGGACGGCGTGGAACTGGTGGAGAATCCGGAGGAGACGCATCCGGTAACGCTGTGGTTCGTGCGCGATCCGGAAGAGTACCGGCAGGCGCTGCGGCGCATGCGGCGTCTGGCGGCGGCGACAAAGCTGTGGATCGTGTGGCCGAAGGGCGGCGCGGGCGGCCTGACGCAGAACGTGGTGCGGGAACTGGCGAACGAGGTGGGTCTGGTGGATTACAAGATCTGCGCCGTTGGGGAACGCTGGAGCGGGATGGTGTTTGCGCTGCGAAAAGCGGCGGTTTCGGGAAGAGCGGCGAAGTGATTCTGCCGCGCGCGTTCTATGCCCGGCCGACGGTTGAGGTGGCGCGCGGGCTGCTCGGCAAGTGGATTGTTCACGGCGAGACGGCGGGGCGGATTGTGGAAGTGGAGGCGTACCTCGGGCAGGACGATGCGGCGGCGCATTCGGCGGCGGGGATGACGGCGCGAACGCGCGTGATCTTCGGTCCGCCGGGCCATGCTTACGTGTACCTATCCTACGGGATGCATGAATGCCTGAACATTGTGGCGGAAGCGGAGGGCGTGGCGGGCTGTGTGCTGATTCGCGCGCTGGAGCCGGTTGCGGGAGTGGCGGAGATGCGCGAGCGGCGACCGGCTGCGAAGTCGGACCGCGAACTGGCCAGCGGCCCGGGCAGGCTCACGCGCGCGCTCGGCATCACGCGGGCTCATTACGGCGCGGATCTGACGCAGGGAGTGCTGACGGTACGAGAGCCGCCGCGGCCGGACGCGTTTGCGATCGACGTCTCGCGGCGGATCGGCATCAGCAAGGCAGCCGAACTGCCGCTGCGCTTTACGATTCGGGGCAGCAGGTTCATCAGTCGCGGGTAGGGGTGGGGGATGATGCAAGCATGGCAGGCGATAAAGATGGCAGGCGAACTGTGGCTCATCCGGCATGGCGAGACGGCGTGGAGCCTTTCCGGGCAGCACACCGGCCGCACCGACATTGCGCTGACTGCCGCGGGTGCGCAGCAGGCCGCGGCGCTGGGGCAGCGGCTGGCCGCGGGCAAATTCGCGCTGGTGCTGAGCAGCCCGCTGAGGCGCGCGCGGCGCACCTGCGAGCTGGTGGGCCTGGGCGGGGCGATGCAGATTGAGCCGAACCTCGCTGAGTGGGACTACGGCGACTATGAAGGCCGCACGTCCGCTGAAATTCAGCAGGATCGGCCGGGCTGGACGATCTTTGCCGATGGCGTGCCGGGCGGCGAATCCCTTGCGCAGGTGGCGGGGCGCGCGGAAGCTGTGATTGCGCGCGCGGTTGAGGCGAGTGCGGGAGGCGATGTGGCGCTGTTCGGCCACGGCCACATCCTGCGGGTTCTCGCGGCCTGCTGGCTGGGGCTGCCGGCGCGGGATGGGCGCTGCTTCGCGCTGGCGCCGGCGGCGGTTTCGACGCTGGGCTACGAACACAGCGAACGCGTGATGACGCGCTGGAATCTGAGTTAATTACGTCACCGCTGAATTACTTCACGGGAATGTGAATCGTGGTGCTGCTGACGCCGCCGATGGAGACCGCGATGTTCTGCACGCCGCTGCCCGTGGCCGGCACCACTGCGTTGATCTGATACAGGCCCGCGTTGCCCGGCGTGAGTCCGCTGAACTGCACCGGCGCGGAAAGGCCGCCGATTGTCACGGTCGGGGTGGCGAGCGTTTTGGCCAGCGTGGCGGAGGGCGCCGGATCGCCGCTTGCGGGCTGGTTGCTAACGGGGCCGAGTCCGTTGAGGAAGAGCTGCACCACGTGCCCCTGCAAGACCGGATTCGTTGACGACACCAGCGCGTTGTTTTCATCCAGCGCGGCGGCGAACGTGTCGCTGCCCGAGGCGTACTGGAACAGCGCCGGCGAGTAGGCCGCGAGCGGCATCGTGTAGACCGCGCCCGAGGCATCCTGAATGCTCACCTTCATCTGCACCGACGAGCGGCCCTGCAGCTCCCAAGGAATCTGCACGTTGATCTGGCCGGGGCTGACGAATGCGATGTGGCCGGGCACGCTGACCGTGGCGGCGTCGAAGCTCACGCTGACTTTGTTGATGGCCACCGGCAGATAGGGCGTTGAGTAGCTCTGCGTGAGCTCCGCCAGAGCTGCGCCGAAGATCGAAACGTAGGAGCCCGGCGCGGGCGGCGCGGAGGAATAATTCGCCGCATTCACCACGCCGTTGCCGAGGATGGTGGGCTGCAGCCGGCCCGTTGCCGTGAAGGTGGCGGCGAGGCTGCCGGCGCCGATGGAGTAAACGTTGGCGCCGGGCGTCGGCCCCAGAATGGTTTGCGCGTCGCAGAGTCCGTAGTTGTCAGTGGAGGAGCGCGCGCCTGCCAGCTTGCCGCCGCCCTGCAGAACGCTGTACGAGACGGGATAGTTGGGGACCGGAACGCCGTAGCGATCCACCAGTTGGGCCACCACGAAACCGAATGCCGGCTGCTCACCGGCGATGCCGTTGTCGCCGTCTCCGGCGAGCGGAACGATGTTGTAGGGAATGCCGTCACCCGTTACATAGAGAAACGGGATGTGGAGGAGGGTTGCGCCGCTCGTGACGGTAACGAAGCCTTCGTAGATTCCCGGCGCGGGCGCGGTGCCGGAGAGAAGCACGTTGAAGCTGACGGTCTGGCCGGGGGCGACGGAGAGATTCGGCGTGTCGATGCTCAGGTGCGCGCCGGTCTCGGCGGTGGTGCGCACGATGGCGACGGCGAGCGTCTGAGCCGTGGCGCCGATGTTGGTGAGCTGAATCTTCTGCGTGAGAGGCAGGGCCGCGGCGGCAGGCGCGCCAAACGAAATGGTGGAAGGCGAGGCCAGCAGATTGACGGCGACCGCCGCGCCGGCATTGGCCTTGCCCGCGCCGACCGCCAGCACCGAGGCCGCGGCGCCGGCGTCGGTCACATCCTGCGTGGCGGTGTTCACGATGGCCGATTTCAGCTGCAGCGCGGTGAGGGCAGGGAAGCGCTGCCGCAGACTCTGCTTCACCAGCGCCGCCACGCCGCCAATCTGCGGCGCCGAAAAGCTGGTGCCGCTGGCGACCAGGTAGCCGTTCGGCGAATACAAGGCGCCGTTGGGATCGTAGTTCTGCGCCGCCAGAAAAATGTCCGTGCCGACCGCCGCCACGTCGGGCTTGAGCGCGTTGGAGCCCAGCACGGGCCCGCGCGAACTGAACGCGGCGACGCGGTTTTGCGTGGCCAGCGTGTCGAACGGAAGCTGCGCGGGGCTGACGGTTGCCTGTGGCTGCGCGCCGGTGGCGAGATATCCGCGGATCGACTGGCCGTCGCTGTAGCCGACAAAGACGGCGGGAATTGCGGTGCTGCCGAGCCCGCCCGGCGTGATGAGCGTATCGTCGCCGGGGTTGTTCACGATCAGCGCACCGATGGCGCCGGCCGACTGGAGGTTCTGCACTTTAACGGAAAAGTCGCACGTGCCGCGCTGCACGATGGCGAACAGTCCGGTGAGCGAAGCCGCGGGCACGGCCGCGCACGCGAGCGGATCGCCCACGTTGGCCACATCGCCAAGCGGACCGGAGAAGGCGGCGGAAGGAACCGGTCCGTTGCCGTAGCGCGCATGAAAGCTGCCGAGGCCGGGGACCGTGAGCGAATTGGCGAAGCTGTGCGCGTTCGTGGTGGCGGCGACGGTAATTGCGTTGGGCGCGTTGCCGGGGCTGGTGATCGAATTGAGCGTGGGGTTCAGGCTGCCGGTCTGGCCGCTGTTTCCCGCCGCGGCCACTACCGTCATGCCGCCGGCGATGGCGTTCTGGACCGCTGCTGCCTGCAGGTCGCAGGGCGAACCGGTGACGAGGCCGCATGCCGCGCCTGTATCGAGCGGCGCGACCAGGGCGGGCGAGCCGAGCGAGAGGACGGCGACATCCATGCCGTCGGTGAAGGCGTCTTCGAGCGCCTGAATGATGGCCTGCTGGCTGGTGTAATCGTTCACGCCGGGCGAGCCGAAGACCTTGTAGCTGCCGAGAAAGGCTTTTGGCGCGACGCCCGTGATGGTTTCGGGTCCGGAGGTATTGGTGACGCCCGCGGCGGCCATGGCAACGGCGGTGCCGTGGCCCACGCGGTCGCGCGCGGAAACGTCGTCGGGCCGATCCTGCGACGGCGCTCCGCCGGCCACCAGCTGAACGTAGCTGCGCGCCACGATGATCTTGTTATTGGTGTAAGCGCAATCGGAGGGCACGCCGCAAAGGGGAAAGCCCGGGGGCGGCGTGAGCGAGGGGTCCTGAAAAGCCGGATGGGTGGACTGAATTCCGGTATCGATGATTGCGATCTTCGCGCCGGCTCCGGCGCTGCTTGTGCCGCCCAGCGCCGTCCAGGCGGCGGGCACGTTGATCAGCTGCACGGCGCGATCCAGCATGAGCTGCACGCGCTGCAGCGGCAGCACGCCGCTCACGCCCGCCAGCGCACGCACGGCGGGCAGGTCTTCCGGAGCGGCTTCGATGAAGACGGCGTTGAGCAAGGTGCGCGCCTCGCCGGTTACGCGTATGCCGCGGTTGCCGAGCGTCTGCCGAAGCTGCTCCTGCGCGGCCGCGACTTTCGTGCGCGCCGATTCGAGCGCCACGCGATTGCCGCCCGCGGTGCGCACCGGTGCTTCATCGGTGAGGACGACCGCATAGCGCCGCAGATCGCGCGACCAGCCTGGCGCCGCCAGATACAGGAACAGAAAGAGCGTGACAAAGAAACGCATGTTGATTCGATTCGGCTCCGGGCGCGCCGGTTTCTCCGGCTTGTTCGCGCCGCGCTACTGGAAAAAGACTCTCCACAAGGTTACCGTCAGAGCGTGCGTCACCATGGAGGCCTGCACGCCGCGGCCGCGCTGCGAGGCCAGGCCGTAAAAGTAACCCGCAATGGCGGCCACGATGGCGAATCGCCAGTTGGGGAAGCGGTGCTGAAACCCGAGGTGTGCGCCGCCGAACAGCAACGAAGTCACCAGCAGCCCGGCGCGCGAACTGCCGGTCCAGGCGGCGATCCACGGCTGCAGCAGGCCGCGGAAAAAGAATTCCTCCGAAAGCGCCACCACCCAGAGGATGCCGAAAAACGTGGCGAGCGCGAGGCCGGCGTTCAGCGGATGAGGCCGCAGCCGGGCCAGGCCGAGGCTCCACAGCGCAACGCCGGCCGCCGGCAGCAGCGCGGCGAAGTATCGCAGGCCCGTCAGCCATTGCTGCGCATCGGGCCAGAAGTTGAAGCGCGCCTCGACTGCTGCGATTCCGCCGCCGTTTTCGCCCGCGCCGCGAATGCCGAGGATGGCCCACGCGGCCGTGCGAATCAGCATCAGATGGCCGAGGATTGAGATGGAGAGCTTCGGCAGCGGCGAGATGTAGATGCGGTCGAAAACGCCTGAGAGCAGTGTGGCGGCGAGCAGGATGAGCAGCGCCGCGTCCGTCCACGCGCAGACCGGCAGCAGCACGTACCAGAAGGCCGCCACACCGGCGATGGCTGCCAGCAGCAGCAGCGCGCGCGCATCGAAGGAACCCGCCGCGACGCTGGAGATGAGATACGGCGCAAGGGCCGACGCCAGCATCAGAGCGGCGAGACGAATTTTGCCGAGGGACGCGAGCCGGTGGCGCACCGCGTCGAAACCGGCTGAAATGTAGCAGGGAAATTCGGCGAGAAATGCGGCGCCAACCGCAAACGCGGCCGGGCCTGCCACGTTTTTAGCGCGCGCGTACAGCCACGCCGCCAGACCGAGCAGCAACCATCCAGTGCCCAAGACCGCCTGAAAGCGGCCGCCCGATTTCGGCATCGCGGTCATGATAGCACTCGCGTCAGCGGCCGGAATCGGGAAGCGCGCGGCGAATTGCGACGCGCTGCCGCTCGTTTTGGCGAACGTCTGGTGCGCCCGGCAGCCCGGGCGGCAGCGGGCGAGCCACCCGATCGCGGAGCCTGGTGTTGGTTCGCGTCCGGGCGCGGAAAGTCGGCCGCCGCGGGGCGATTCGCGCGAGGCACAGAAACAGCAGTGCCGGGCAGTCGGCGTGGATGGCGACATCGGGGAGATGCCAGGCGAGGGGTTCGGCGCCCGCGAGGCTGTCCTTCACCCAGAAGCTCAGCCAGAAGTTCACCAAAAAGCTCAGCCAGAAGCTCAGGCACGTGAGCGGGCCCGTGGTGGTGAGGCGGAAAGAATCGCCGGATCCTGAAACAGCGAGTCGTCGTCGAAGTGAAAAGTGCCGCGCAGTGCGTTGGCGAAAAAGACCAACGCCAGAAGGGGAGGCAGAATGCGGAAGTTGCGCAAAAAATCAGCTTCGCACGAAACGGCGTTTGGTGCCGATACAATCCGCCAGCGCGAGGCGCGGCTATTGCAGCATGGACAGGCTACGGCGCGGCCCGCTCTTCGCAGGGATGGAACTGGTCGCGGCCGGGGCCGGAGCGTTCGCTGGCTTGCGTTGCACATCCGGAGTGGCCGGCGTACGGGCGGCTTCGCCGGAAATCGTGGCCTTGGCCGCAATCGGGAATGTCACGACGTTGCTGACGTTGGCCAACTGGGCGATGGTCAACTGCGTATTGGAATTTGCGGTGGCGCCGGTGCTCAGCTGGAATTCGACGAAGTAAACGCCAACCAGTCCGGGAGCGAGCGAAACGTTCACGGCATTCGCGGTTTGTCCGCCCGTCAGAATGGAATCGACGGGTGTGGCCGGCGGATTCAGTTCGCCGCCCTGGTAGATCTGACCGGTCGGCACGTCGGACGGCGCGGTCGGTCCGAGTCCGGTGGCGAACACGTACAGGAATTCGCCCGGAATTGCCGGATTGGCATCCGTCACCGGCGCGCCCTGCACGTTATCGCAGCACATGGTGGCCGGACCCAGCACGGTCAGCGTGATGGCAGAAGTCGAACTGGTCACCGAAGCGGAAACCGCGGTGCCTTCGCCCGCCGGACCCGGCGTCAGCGCGGTCAGGATGATGCGGTTGAATTCGTTGGACGACGAGGCGTAGACGTACGGGTCGGAAGCATTGATCAGGCCGATCAGGCTGCTCTGGATGCTGTTGACCGAATCGCTCGACTGCACCTTGTACGTATAAGTATTGGCGCCGATGGTGATGTTGACGACGTCGCCGGCATTCACTGTTCCCGAGATGTCGATTTCATTCACCGCGAAGCTTGAGGCGTGGTAGACGAGCCCGGGGCGCGGGTCCGTGCCCGGCAGCGCGAAGATACCCGGATTTTCCGGCACGATGGTGGCGGCAATCGGCGAGGTGACCGTTACCGAGCCGTCCGGATGGGTGGCCCGCGCATACAGACTCACGCTCGTGCGGTCGGTGAATTCCACCGGCATCTGGGCGTTGAACTGCGTTGGCGAGACGTACAGCAGCGGCACGCGCACGCCGTCGACATAGAGCTGGCAGTTTCCAAGCGTGGTCGGAGCGGACAGCAGCGAGAGGTTGGCGCTCGCCGTGTTGTCGCAGAGATTTTGTCCGGAGACCTGGATGAGCGTTCCCGGCGCGATCGAAGTCGGGTTCTGCAGATAAATGTTCAGATTGGCGCCGTTCGGCGTGAGCGTTTCGGTGGCGGCGGACGAGGTGGTGACTGAATAGGCGACGTTGGCGCCGTTCGGTCCGGCGACGCGGGCGGTAAGAATGACCTGGTCGGTCGTATCGTCCTTCGACGCCACCACGTCGGGGTCCGGAGCCGCGTTAATGATTTTGGCCAGATTGTCGGTGATGGTTTCAAGCGTGTCCGCGGCGACGACGGTATACGTATAGCTGCGCCCGTTGACCGCGATGGTGACCGTGTCCTTGGCGGTGATCAGTCCGCCGATCGTCACTGTGCCGATGGCGTAAATTTCAAGGCTCGCCGCGTTCCGGACTGCCGCCAGCGGAATATTCGGAATGCCCGGCGAATAGACCAGGATGCGGCGGTTGTAGGTGTCGCTGACGTAGAGGTTCTGGTTCGCCGCATCCCAGGCGAGGCTGACCGGCGTCTGGAAGGCATCGGTGCCATCCGGATTCTGGCCGGTGTTGTCGCTGAACTCATCCGGTTGCCCCAGAATGATGTCGGCGCGCGCGCCGTTGGTGGTCGGAATCGTGTTGTAAATCAGAATGCGGTCGTTGCCGCCATCGGCGATAAAAAGTCGCGTTCCGTCGGAGAGTGCGTAACGCGGGAACGAGAGGGTTGCCGCGCAGCGCGCCGGGAAGGTGGCGGTACCGGCGGCATCGGTCGCGTTGCTCTGGCAGAGCACCGCCGTGGCGCTGGTCGGATTATTGTTGGCATCCACGTTGCTGTTGGCCGTGGTGTAAGAGTTGTTGTCGACGGCCGAGGTCATGTTGGGCTGGCCCACCACGACGTCCGCGGCCACGCTGCTGGTGGTGGGAATGGTGTTGTAAATCAGGACCCGGCTCTGGCCGAGATCGGTGACGAACATCCGCTTGCCGTCGGTGGTGACCGAGACGGGCGCCTGCATGTTTGCCGCTGTGGTGGTGGCGTTTACCGCCTGCGTCAGGTCGGGCTGCACGAAGCTGGTGAGGCTGGGCTGGCCTTCCACCAGGTCGGCCGGAGCGTTGTTGACTCCCACGCCGGGCACCTTGTTGTAAATGAGGATGCGGTTGTCCTGGGTATCGGCAATGTAAAGTTTGCCGCCGGCGAGCCACACGCCCGTCGGGCCGCGCAGCGAACTCGGGGTGGGCGGGACCGAAGTTCCGCCGGAGGTCAGGTCCTTCTGTCCGATGACGGTGTCGGGCGGCTGTCCGTTGAAAGTTGGCAGAGTATGCCAGATCAGCACCCGGTTGTTATCGGTATCGGCCACCACAAGGATGGTGCCGTCGGTCGCCACGCCGGTCGGGTTTCGCAGGCCTGTGGGGCTGAGCTGATAATTGGTGGACAGAAAATCGGGCTGGCCGAGAACGAGGCTCGCCACGCCGCGGCAGACGCCGCACTGGTTACCTGGAATATCGGGCAGGGCAGTGGGCGAGGGGTAGGTGGAGAGATCGGAAAACCGCAGTACCCGGTGATTGTCCGGTGTCGCGCCCAGACGGTTTGCGTCCACAACCCAGAGGGTTCCGTTGGCGAGCGCCAGTCCGCTTGGCGAGCCGATCAGTCTGTTGCTGGCGCCGAAATTGGAGATGGTGAAGTTGGATTGGCCGATCACGAGCCGCGCCGCCTGGCCAGTGGAAAATACCGGAGCCTGCGTTTGACTGAACGCGCACACTGCCGCCAAAGCGGCCATCATGGGGAGGCGGAAATGCTTCATCTTGAACGAGAAGTGATCGATTACTGCCGATCTGTCTTTGAAGTATAACAAGGGCCTTGGACGCGCCGCCGATTCATTTTGGTTTCGCTGCTCGGGCGATCGATTTCCCGCGCACGCCCTGGACCCTGCTATTCTCGCAGTCAGGTGAATAATACTGTTGCGTCTCTCCCCATGGAAATTACGCCCGTCGAAGTTGCGGCGAGGCTGGCCGGGGGCGAACCGCTTCGCCTGATCGATGTCCGGGAGCCCGGCGAGCATCAGGTGTGCCGCATCGAGGGGGCCGAGCTGATCCCGATGCGCGTCATCGCGCAGCATCTGGAATCGCTCGAAGACCACAGTCATACGCTCGTTGTTTTCTGCCATCACGGTGTCCGCAGTCTCAACGTGGTCAGCTGGCTGCGCCGCCAGGGGGTGGAGAACTGCCAGAGCATGGCCGGCGGCATCGACCTCTGGAGCCAGGCCGTGGATCCCGCCATCGCCCGCTACTAAGTTTCGCTTAGTGATTTTCTGAACTCGTGATGGTCCGCTGGCCGGCAAAGCCCAGCATCCTGCGGGGTGGCGCCGGTTCGTGCTCGATCGCCTGGGCTGCCATCAGCTCCCCGGCAAAGATCGACATCGTCTGGGCCAGTTTGTCCACGTCGGCGCCTTCTTCGATCATCATTTCCTGCTCCACCCAGTTGGAGAGCGGAATGTTGCGGAAGAAAATGCGTTCCTGCCGGACCAGCGACTTCTTTTTGATGAACAGCATTTTGTGCTCGCGCGTGTAATGCCGTTCTTCCACGCGGATGTCGGCAAGGAATTCATCCATCGCCTTGCGGCGCGCCGCCTCTTCGGAATTTTGCAGTGACTGCTGCAGCGTCTCCTGGTGCACTGCCAGCGTGGCCTTGGCCGATGCCAGCGCCTCGCGCTGCTTGGAGAGCAGAACCTCCATGCGCGACTGCATAACGAAGTACACCAGCAGGCCCGTGCCTACCGCGCAAATGCCCGACCAGGTGATCCAGAGAAGCGGGTCCATGTCTTCTCTGATTTTAGCCCGGTTTTAGCTGCTCCCGTCTATCTTTTGCCCAACGATTGCGCCACCGAATTTACGCAGCTTCATAGACGCGAGTGCGCTCAGGCCGCTGCTGAGCCGCTGCGTCATGCCCGTCATGAGCCCGTGGTGCTTGGCCAGATACGACGCCGTGCCATGCGTGCGGTCGCCTTCGAGCGCCGACTTCGACACGGGAGACCCGGCCCATTCGTGCACCGCTGTCACGTCGCCGAGCACGACGAGCTTTTTGCCGGAACTCCGCACCTTGCCGCAAAGCTCGATCTCGCTGCCGTAGGTTCCATAGCGTTCGTCGATGTATCCGAGCGAACGCAGAAAGAAAGAGCGCATCATGATGGCCGCGCCGGAAACGCATTCCACGGCGGTTTCGCCGCTGCCCGCGACCGGCGAATACGGCGGATCGGGATTCGCCGGCGTTGGCAGCGCGCGCACCTGTTTCACCGCGCTGCCCGCAGCATCGGTCAGCCTGGGACAGACGGCGGCCACGTCGGGATGCGCTTCCAGATAATCGGCGAGCTTCGTCACGGCGGCGGCTGAGATCAGCACATCGTCGTGCAGCAGCAGAATAAATTCGCCGTCGCAGGCCCGTATGCCGATGTTCAGCGCCTTGGTCAGGCCGAAATTGCGCGGCAGCCGGTGGAACCGCAGAGAGGGAAATTCGCCGCCGAGCGACGCGCCGCCGTCGGTCGAGCCGTTATCCACCAGCGCAACCTGATGCTCCTCGCCGAGCGCCGCGAGGCTCTTTCTCACCGAAGCGATCCGGTTCAGCGCAACGATGACGACCGACACACGTACCGGCCGCACCTCGGGTATTTCAAGTTCAGGGGTCAAACCGCCATTTTACTTGAAGCGGTCAGGAATCGGTGATCTTTCCCAGCACCACGCCCCGCCGCGCGCCCGTCGCCGAGGGCAGATTCCCCGTTTGCCGCCGCCATGTGCGATGCGCGAGCACGGCGAACGCGATCGCCTCCTTCGCGTCCACGTCGATGCCGAACTCCTGCGACGTGGTCACGCGGCAGTCCGGCAGCAGCGCCGCAAGTTGCGCCATCAGCTGACGGTTGTGTACGCCGCCGCCCGACGCAATCAGCTCCTGCGCGCCCGCCGCGAATCGCCGAATCCCCAGCGCGATGGTGGTTGCGGTAAACGCCGTCGCCGTGGCGATCAGATCATCCGGCGCGAGCCCCGTTGCGACCAGGCGCTCGACGAATGCCGCGCCATACTGCTCCCGCCCGGCAGACTTCGGCGGCCTGCGCCGAAAGTAGGCATCCCGCAGCAGCACTTCCAGCAGCGCCCGATCCACGTGCCCCCGCGCCGCCATCTTTCCGCCGCGGTCGCAGCGCTCGCGGCCGGCCGTGGTCCGCGCCACCAGCTGATCGATCACCATGTTGCCCGGCCCGGTGTCGAAGGCCACCACGTCTTCCGGTCGCGCTGCGCGGGGCAACGACGTGATGTTCGCGATCCCCCCGATATTCAGCGCTACCCGGTGCAGGCGTCTGCTCCGCAACAGCAGCCAGTCGACGAACGGCACCAGCGGCGCACCCTGGCCGCCCGCCGCCACATCGCGCGTGCGGAAATCGGACACCACCGGAATCCCCAGCCGCTCGGCGATCACCGCCGCTTCGCCGATTTGCAGCGTGTTGCGCCCGCTCTCGTGATAAATGGTCTGCCCGTGGCAGCCGATCAGCTGTATCGAAGCGACCGCCACCTTCGCCCGCGCGCACGTCCGCTGCACGGCCTTCGCATACAACTCGCCCAGCTCGAAATTCAGCCGCGAAATCGCTGACGTTTCGCAGGCCGCATTCGAAACCGCAAGGATGCGCCGCCGCACGGCATCGGGCCAGGCGGTGGTGGCACAGGCAACGGTCCGCACCTGCGCGCCTTCGATGTCGATCACGGCAACGTCGATGCCGTCGAGCGACGTCCCGCTCATGATCCCCGCGACGCGCATCTACCCGAGCGCCTTCTGCAGATCTTCGAGGAAGCGCAGCGCCTCCACCGGCCGCATCTCATCGATCTTCAGCGCGCGGATCTTCTGTTTGATTTCCTCTGTCTGCGGCTCGAACAGCCGGATCTGCAGCGCCGCCGGCTCACTGCGCGGAGCCAGTTGCTCCACCGCTCGATGCTCGGTCTTTTCGTGCAGCCGCAGCACCTCGCGCGCCCGCTCCACCACGCCGGCCGGCAGTCCCGCGAGGCGCGCCACCTCGATGCCGTAGCTGCGATTCGCCTTGCCGGGCTCCACGCGTCGCAGGAAAATAATGCGGTCGCCGGCTTCCTTCACCGCCACCTGCAGGTTGCGCACGCCCTCGAGTTGCTCGGCCAGTTCCGTCAGTTCGTGATAATGGGTCGCGAAAAGCGTCTTCGCGCGCGCTGCGGTCGCAATGTGTTCCACCACGGCCCAGGCCAGCGAAAGCCCGTCATACGTGGCGGTGCCGCGCCCGATCTCATCTAAGATGACGAAGCTTCGCGGCGTCGCCGTATTCAGAATCACCGCCGTCTCCGTCATTTCCACCATGAACGTGGAACGCCCGCGCGCGAGGTTGTCCGACGCTCCGATGCGTGTGAAGATGCGGTCGATCACCGGCAGCAGCGCCTCGTCGGCCGGCACCCACGAACCCATCTGCGCCAGAATCGCGATCAGCGCGGCCTGCCGCAGATACGTGCTCTTGCCGCCCATGTTGGGGCCGGTGATGATCGCAATGCGGTCGCCGCCATCGTTCAGATAAAGATCGTTCGGGATGAAGCGGCCCGCCTCTTCGTTCTGCAGGCGCTCGATTACCGGATGCCGCCCCGCCGCAATCCGCATCTCGCCGCTTTCGGAAAAGCGCGGCCGGGTGTAGCGGTTCTCCGCCGCCACCTGCGCCAGCGCCGCCGCCACATCCAGTTCCGCCACGGCGGTTGCGGTCCTGCGGATCCGCTGCCCCTCGGCCGCCGTTTTCTGCCGCACTTCGGCGAAAATGCGTTTTTCGATTTCGAGAATCTTCTCTTCGGCGGCCAGCACTTTGCGCTCGTACTCTTTGAGTTCGGGAGTTGTGAAGCGCTCGGCATTCACCAGTGTCTGTTTGCGCTCGTAGTCGGCCGGCGCGTTGTGCAGGTTGGCCTTCGATATTTCGATGTAATAACCGAAAACGTTGTTGTAGCGGACCTTGAGCGACTGAATGCCGGTCCGCTGCTTCTCGCGCGTTTCGATCTGCGCAATGTACGCCTTGCCGTTCTGGCTCAGGTCGCGCAGTTCATCCAGCTCGGCATCGAAGCCGGCCCGAATGGTCGGACCGTCGCCTACCGCCACCGGAGGCGTGTCGCCGAGCGCCGCCAGAATCGCGCCGGACGCTTCCACCACCGGATCGAGCGCCGCGAAGGTCGCCGCCAGCCGCGCGGAAAGCCCGCGCGCCGCGAGGCGAGCCGCGCCCGCCAGTTTCGGCATCTGATCGAGCGAGCGGCCGAGCGCCAGCAGATCGCGCGGCCCCGCGCTGCCGATTGTCACCTTCGCCAGCAGCCGTTCGATATCCAGCACCGGCGCCAGTTCTTTGCGCAGTTCCGCGCGAAGGATCGTTTCGCGCACCAGATCGCTCACCGCATCGAGCCGCGCCTCAATCTCGCTCAGATCGAGCGACGGCCGCAGCAGACGCTGCCGCAGCAGACGCCCGCCCATGCCCGTCGCGGTCTGATCCAGTACGCCTGCCAGCGTTGCGCCGCCATCGGAAAAGATCGGCTCCACCAGTTCGAGGTTCCGCACCGTCACCGCGTCGAGCACCATGTTTTCGGCGCGCTCGAAGTACCGGGGCGGATCCAGATGATCCAGCGCGGCCCGCTGCGTGTCGCGCAGGTAGTGCAGGACCGCGCCCGCCGCCGCCACGGCCGCGCCGCGTCCGGCAAGGCCGCAGCCATCGAGCGACAGCAGCTTGAAATGCTCCAGCAAAATGCGGTTGGCGTAATCGGTGGTGAAGATCCACTCGTCAAGCTCGGTGAAGATCCACCGCCTCTGCTCCGGCTGCTCTTTCTGAATCAGCGGCGCTTCGGCGGCCACCAGCACCTCGCGCGCCCCGATGCTTTCCAGCATCCCGGACGCTTCGGCGGCGTCCAGTTCGGTGGCGCGAAACTCGCCCGTCGAAACATCCACGTAGGCCAGGCCCGTGCGGTTGCCGGCGCGCGCCACCGCCGCCAGATAGTTGTTCTCGTGCGATCGCAGAAGATGCGCGTCCGTCGCGGTCCCGGGCGTCACGATGCGCGTCACTTCGCGCCGCACCAGCTTCTTGCCCTGGCCGGCCTCCTCCACCTGATCGCAGATGGCCACCCGGTAGCCTTTGCCGATCAGCCGCGCAACATAGCCTTCGGCCGCGTGATAGGGGACGCCGCACATCGGCACCGGCGTACCTTTTTCCTTGTTGCGCGCGGTCAGCGTGATCTCCAGCTCGCGCGCCGCCGTCACCGCGTCATCGAAAAACAGCTCGTAGAAATCGCCCAGCCGGAACATCAGCAGGGTGCCGGGCGCCTGCTGTTTGATCGCGTGATACTGGCGCATCAGCGGTGTGGAGGCTGCATCGATCTGCGACATACGAATCCCTCACTTTACACCGCGCGCCGCCCGCTTCCGCGCGCCCGCTCCAACTCCGCTAAAATGATGACTCACCGGAAACGCGCGGCCGCCATGGATAAACCGACCACTTTCGGACAGCGCTTCTGGCGCCGGCCCCAAACCACCTGGCTGCGCCGCGCCTGCTTCCAGATTCACCTCTGGACCGGCGTCGCGCTGGGGCTCTACCTCATTGCCATCAGCGTCAGCGGCAGCGCCATTGTTTTTCACAACGAGATCATCACCAATTTTTCGCGCGGCCCGGCGCGCGTCACCATCGCCGGGACGCGGCTCACGCGCGACCAGCTGAAACAGGCCGCCGTGGCCGCCTGGCCCGGCTACCACGTGACTTTTCTGTGGAAGGCGAAGAATCCCGAAGATGCCGTCGAGATCTGGCTCGAACGCGGCAGCAGCACCCGCCAGCGCCAGTTCGATCCTTACAGCGGCAAGGATCTGGGCCCGTCGAAGCCGCTTCCGGTCACCGCTGTCGCCTGGTTTTACGAACTGCATGCCAACCTTCTCACCGGCCCCACCGGCCGCTTTGTCAACGGCCTGATCTCGATCGTAGTCACGCTGCTTTGCATCTCCGGCCTCGTGGTCTGGTGGCCCGGCATTGCGCGCTGGAAGCGGAGCCTGCTGATCGACTGGCGCGCCAACTGGAAGCGCCTGAACTGGGATCTCCACAACGCGGTCGGCTTCTGGGTGTTCGGCTTTGTCTTCATCTGGGGCGTGACCGGCGTCTACGTTTCGATTCCCATTCCGTTTAACGACTTCGTCCAGCGGATTTCGCCTTCGCCCGAGCAGACGCGATCGGTCGCGCCCGCGACGGAGCAATCCGCGGCACTGCTTCGCGTGTCCGCGCCGGTTCCGGCGAAAGCGCCTCAGCTGGCTGTGAAAGCTGCTCCGCAGCTGGCGGTGAAAGCTGCTCCGCAGCTGGCGGTGAAAGCTGCTCCGCAGCTGGCTGTGAAAGCCGCTCCGCAGCTGGCTGCGAAAGCCGCTCCGCAGGCGGGCGACGAACAAAGCACCCTCGCCGCGCCCGATTCCTTCGGTCCGCCGCGCGCCCGCCGGCGCCAGCAGCGCATCCTCAGCCCGGGCGAAACCGTGCTCCGCTGGTTCTACTATCTGCACTTCGGCAACTTCGCCGGCTGGAAGGTGAAAACGCTCTGGGTGATCCTCGGCCTCTCGCCGCTGCTGCTGGTCGTCACCGGCTTCATTATGTGGTGGAACCGCGTGCTCAGCCGCGATGCCCGCGCCAGTCGCCGCCGCGCCGCCGCCAAAGCCGCCCGGCGTTCGACGGCGCCATCGACCTCCGCCGCCTGACCCGGCCGCCCCATCCATGACATGATGGAAAATTCTTCGCCCATGTCTTCCGTGCCCTCATCCCCCCTCGCCAAAGGCGTCCTGCCCTCTCAGGCGCTCGAACGAATGTTCGCCGACGGCCACATCCGCTCCCGCACTCCGCTCGCGCCCGATCAGATTCAGCCCTCGTCCATCGACCTCCGCCTCGGCACCGAAGCCTACCGCGTCCGCGCCAGTTTCCTCGCCAGCGGTTCGGCCACCATCACCTCGAAGCTCGAACTGCACCGCCTCCACACCATCGATCTCACGCGCCCCGCCGTTCTCGAAAAAGGCTGCGTCTACATCGTGCCGCTGCTCGAAGAGCTCGCCCTGCCGCCCGAAATCTCCGGCAAGGCGAATCCCAAAAGCTCCACCGGCCGGCTCGACGTCTTCACCCGCCTCATTACCGACGAAGGCCGCCAGTTCGAAATCATCCCCGCCGGCTATCGAGGCCGCCTTTACGCCGAAGTCGTCCCCCGCACCTTCAGCGTCGTGGTCCGCCAGGGCGACCGGCTCTCGCAGTTGCGTCTTTTCCAGGGTGACTATCAACCGTCCGACACGCTCATCCGCGAACTCGAAGCCGAAGAGCACCTGGTCTATTCGCCCGACGAATCTCCCGCCACCGCCATCATCGGCAACGGCCTCCGCCTCTCGGTCGACCTCGCCGGCATCGACGACTCGCCCATCATCGGCTATCGCGCCAAGAAGCACGCGCCGCTCGTGGACCTCTCTAAAATCCAGCACTACGATCCCGCCGATTACTGGGACCCCATCCCCCGCAGCGCCTCACGGAGCCTGATTCTCGATCCCGAAGATTTCTACATCCTTGCCTCGCGCGAACGCGTCCGCATTCCCGCCAACTACGCCGCCGAGATGGTGCCCTACGACGCCACCATCGGCGAATTCCGCATCCACTACGCCGGCTTCTTCGATCCCGGCTTCGGCTACGGTTCCGGCGATATTACGGGCACGCGCGCCGTTCTCGAAGTCCGCTCCCACGAAGTGCCGTTCATTATGGATGACGGCCAGATTGTGGCCAGCCTCGTGTTCGAGCGCCTGCTCGAACGTCCCCGGCTGATCTACGGGGAGGGCATCGGCTCCTCTTACCAGAGCCAGGGCCTGAAGCTGAGCAAGCACTTCAAGTCGCCTGCGTGAGGCGGCCGCCTTCGGGCGTCACCGCGGAAAAACAACTGCAACCTTCCGGCGCTCCGGGGAGTAAACTTAGGCAGCCGGAATACTTCATGAAACTCTTCCCGAACCGTCCGATTTTCCGCGTCCTTGCCGGCACAGCGCCGCTGGTCGCCGCAGCGGTAATTGTGGCGTCCACCGCCTGGGCGCAGTCCGACCCGCCAAAGAAAGAGGAGCGGGAACGCGAAAGAAAGACCGAGCGATCGGCGCCGGCCCCGGCCGGCCAGCAGCAACGCTCGTCGCAGTCCACCCCCGCCCCTGCACCTTCGCAACCGGCCCCGGCGCCGCGACCTGCCCGGCCGGCTTACACCCAGCCCGCCAACACCCAGCCCGCCAACACGCCGCCCGCTTACACGCCGCCCGCGCCGCAAACGTCCCGGCCGTCCCAGCCCGCGTATACCCCGCCAGCCGCGCCCACGCCGCGCCCTTCGCAGCCTGCGTACGTTCCACCCGCGCAAACTCCTCGCCCATCCGCCCCGCAGGCCGCACCCGCTGAAGCCCAGCCGGGCCGCCAGACGCCGCGCGTTACTAACACTCCGGCTATGCGCCCGGTCTACACGGCGCCGCCCTCGGCGGCTGTCGCCTCGCGCACCCCGACCGGCGCTTCCGTACTGAATAACGAAGGCTCGCGTTCCGTTGTCCAGCAACTGAACACGTCGCGCGCCGGCATGCAGGGCATCAATGCCCGGGCGGTCCCGCAGGGAGCCGTCACGGTCCACCCCACCGGCCACGTCACCATCGCCACCGCCAATGGTGGCAGTTACGGTCTGCGCCCCAACGGCACCGTCGCCTCCATCTCCGCGCAGGGCCGCGCCGTGAATTTCCGTCCGGATGGCCGCGTCGCCGCCATCCATACGCCCACCCTTGACGTTGTGCGCGGCGTGCACGGCGAGCGCGTTATCCGCACCGTTCGTCCGGACCACACCATTCTCGTCAGCAACGGCCCGCGCAACGGCTATCTGGAACGGACGGTTGTGGTCCGCAACCAGACCGTTATTCAGCGCACGTACGTGGTCAACGGCGTCGTCTCCACCCGCGCCTTCGTCAGCTATCCGTATCGCGGCATGGTGGTGCCCATGTACGTTCCGCGCGTCTATTACGCACCCGCGTTTTACGGCTGGGCGTTCTATCCGTGGTCCACGCCCGTTGTCTTCTCGTGGGGCTGGCGCCGCGACCCGTGGGTGGGCTTCTACGCTGGCTACTACCAGCCGTATCCTGTGTACCCTGGCCCCAATGCGTGGCTGACCGACTACTATCTGTCGCAGACGCTCGCCGCCTCCTACGCCGCGCAGAATCAGGCCCCGCCGCTGCCTGGCTACGGGCCCGATCCCAACGCGCCTGCGCCCACCGGCCCCCAGGCGGGCGAAGTCTACGCTCCGGCCGATACGCCGATTACGCCGGCCCTGCGCGACGCCATCGCCGCCGAAGTCAGCCGCCAGCTCGCCTACGAGAATGCGGTCGCTTCCGGACAGGCCCAGCCCACCGTTCAGCAGCTGCGCAACGCGCTGCAGCCCGGCCGCGTCTTCGTCGTCGCCTCCAACCTCCAGGTGCCCACCGCCGACGGGCAGACGTGCGACCTCACGCCCGCCGACGTGCTGCAGATGAACAACGCGCCCTCTGACGACGCCACCAGCGCCATCCTCACCGTCGCCAGCAGCAAGAAGCTCGACTGTCCCGCCGGCATGGACGTCGCCGTCCAGATGACCGACCTCGCCGAAATGCAGAACAACATGCGCGCCCAGATGGATGCCGGCCTCGAAGCGCTGCACTCCAGTCAGGGCCAGAACGGCCTGCCCGCTGCGCCGGCCGCCGCCATGGCCGCGCCGTCGCGCCCGGCGCTCGACGTCCCGCTCCCGCCCGACCCGAATGTCACCGGCCTTCTCGACGCCCAGCAGCAGGACGCCCAGAACGCCGAACTTGCCACCGTGCAGGCCGTCGCCGCCACCAATTAAAATGAAACGGCATGCTTGCGTTTAGATTTGCGGCGCCGTTACTGGCCTTGCTCTGCGCTTCGTCGTTGTTTGGGCAGGGCACGGCAATTGCGCAAAACAGCGCTCCGCCCGCGCTGTCGGCGTCGTCGCTTCTCGATCCCATCGACAAGATGAACCTCCCGGCCGTCATGCGCATGATGCAGGAGGTGCTCAACGCGCAGGGCAAGCTGACCTTTCAGGCCGTCGGCGTCTTCACTCCGGCGGCGCCCAGCAAGCCGGTCCGCATGGCCTCGGAAACTTCGTTCACCATTTCCGACGCCGTTGCCGACGCCGCCCGCTGCACGCTGTCGCTGCATTCGGTGGATGAATCGCGCGACGACACCGGCGCGCGCGCCACGGCCGAATCGTCCATTGTGCTTGCGATGCGCGACGTGGAGGCGCTGGAAATCCAGTCGGTCATCGAAGGCTACCGTACGGGCACCGAGCGCAACACCAGCTGGGATGTGTTTCCGCCCACGTTCATCCTGCACGTGCTGCTGAACGCCGGCAAAACTTATCAGGATCACACGCGCTTCACCGACGACCGCGGCGTTGTCACCGAAGCCGACAGCGAAATGCGCGGCGGCTTCTGGCTCTACTTCGGCGAAGAACCCATCGCCCGCCGCATGGCCGAGGCCATGGAGCGCGCCTCCATGCTCTGCGCCGGCAAGAAATAGGCGCAAAACACGAAACGCCGGACGGGCAACCCGCGCTGTTCCGCGGATCGCCGCCCGGCGTACATTCCGTCGCTGCCTGAAGCTTCGCTGCCTGAAGCTTCGCTGCCTCAAACGTCGCTGCCTCAAACGTCGCTGCCTCAAACCGGCAGCCGGCTCTACTTCGGTTCGCGCTTTTCGTTGTGCTTCTCGTTATAGATCTGCCGGCTGGCCTTGTTCTGTTCCTGCGTGATCTGCTTGTGCTCGGCCGGCGTCAGTTTCCCGCCGTTGGCCGCGCGGTCCGCCGCAACATTCCGGTTGATGTTCTGCTCGGTCTTTTCCGCGCGAATGGTCTCGCCGGGGGTCAGTTGCCCGCTCTTCACGCCCTGCGCGATGCGCTGCTGCTGGTTGGCGCGGCGCTCGTTGACGGTGCCCATCGCCGGATTCCCCGGATGCCCGCCGTTGGCCGACGCCAGCTGCGTGCGGTCGTGGCTCGCCATCTCGACGTGCGATGCCTGTGCGGGCGTGGCCGCCACGTGCTGTTCCGTCATCGCCGTCCGCTCGAAGGCCGTCGGCTGCGCCTGCACGCCGCCCGCTCCGTTGAAGCTCACGCGGTTCACAACCGTGGTGTTGCGGATCACCGTCCGGTCAACATAAACGTTCCGCACCACCGTGGTGTTCACCGCCATCACCGCCGTGTTGTAGCGGAAAACATTGCCCGCCCACGCGCCTCCGATGAAGCCGACACCGGCATAACCGAACCCGTAATTCACGCCGCCGTAAAAGCCCACGTGCGGACCCCAGTAGCCTTCGTGCCAGACATAATTGCCGCCCACGAAGCCCCAGTAGCCCGGCGTCCACAGCACGCCCACGCGCGGCGGAGCCACCCACACGCCAGGCACCCAGTAATAACCGTCCGGCCCGTACGCCCAATAGCCTGGAATCCAATGATGGCCTTCCACGGGACAAGGCGGCTGCTCGTACACGGGCAGCGCGGGCGGCGCGATATTGATCGAGATCGCAATGCCGGCCTGCGCGGCGGCCGGCGCGAGCAGCATGCCGGTTCCCAGCATGGCCGTTCCTAACAGGCCCGGTCCCAATATGCCCTGTCCCAACATGGTCAGCCCAACGAGGAGGCTCTGAACGTTTCGGTTTATTCTCATCTCTCTGGCCCTCCGGCCTTTCACTACAACTTCTCAAGCCCGCATTTCGCGCCGGAGTTGTGGCAAATCCCACGTATTTTCCATGAAAAACATTTCATCGATTTGGGTATTACATCCTGTAACGCGGCGCGCTGCGAAAGCACTAAGCAGGATATCTCACTGGCGGCGAACTATCATGTTTCTGGGATGCCTGCCCGTGATGCCAGCCTTTGATATTGTCGGCGTCGGTCTCAACGCCACCGACACCATGATCGTGATCCCCGCCGCGCCCGAATGGGGCGGCAAGGTTCCTTTCTCCCGCGAATTCTATTCGGTGGGCGGCCAGGTGGCCACCGCCATGGTGACCTGTGCGCGTCTCGGTATGCGCACCAAATACATCGGTGCCGTGGGCGACGACCTCCGCGGCAAAATTCAGATGAAGAGTCTGCGCGAATCCGGCATCGACATCGAGCACGTGCGCCAGCGCGAAAAGTGCGCCAACCAGTCGGCCTACATCGTCATCGATCAGTCGACAGGCGAGCGCACCGTCTTCTGGCATCACGCCCGCTGTCTGGAACTCTCGCCGGAGGAGATCGCGCCCGATCAGATCCGGTCCGCCCGCATGCTCCATCTGGACGGCCACGACATTCACGCCGCCCAGCACGCGGCGGCCATTGCCAACGCCGCCGGGATCCCGGTCAGCATGGATCTCGACACCGCCTATCCCAACATCGAAACCGTTCTGCCGCTGGTCGACTATCTCGTCACCAGCACCGAATTCCCCACCGCCTTCACCGGCATCGGGGATCTGTTCGGCGCGCTGAGCTCTCTCCAGCGCCGCTTCACCATCCGCGTTGTCGCCGCCACGCTCGGCAAATGGGGCGTGCTGGCCTACACCGATGGCGGCTTCCATTATTCGCCCGGCTACGTGGTCAACTGCCTCGACACCACCGGCGCGGGCGACGTCTTCCACGGCGCGTTTTGTTATTCTGTGATCGAACGAATGCCCATCCGCGAAGCGCTGCGATTTTCCAACGCCATGGCCGCTTTCAACTGCACGGCCTTCGGAGCCCGCGGAGCCATTGCGTCGTTAGCCGAGGCACGCCAGGTTATGGACCGTTCCGCCCGCTGCGTCCACCCCGACGTGGCCCGGCGCACCACAACGCAGCGACCCTGACGCGGCCTCCATTCCCAACCCAACCCGCCCATGTTCCCACTTCGCGACGATCGCCCCACCTTCACCCCGCCCATCGTCACGACTCTGCTGATCGTCGCCTGCGCGTTTGTCTTCTTTCACGAACTCACGCTCGATGAGTTCTCCCGCAACGAATTCATTGCGCAATACGGAACCATTCCGGCGCGCCTGCACGTTTCCACGCTCCTGACGGCGCTGTTCCTCCACGGCGGCTGGAGCCACATACTCGGCAACATGCTTTTCCTCTGGGCCTTCGGCCGCAGCCTCGAAGACGCGCTTGGCCACACGCGCTTTCTCGTCTTTTACCTCGCCTGCGGACTGGCGGCCGGTATCACGCACGTCGTCTTTAACTACTTCTCTCTGATCCCCACGGTCGGCGCGAGCGGCGCCATCGCCGGCGTCATGGGCGCTTATCTCATCAAATTCCCCCGCGCCCGCATCCACACCATCGTTTTTATCTTTGTCTTCTTCACAACGACGGACGTTCCGGCGGCCTTCATCCTGGTCTACTGGTTCGTGACGCAGCTGTTTTCCGGCTACGGTTCCATTGCGCACACGCACGTCACCGATGCCGGCGTGGCCTGGTTTGCGCACATTGGCGGCTTTGTCACCGGAATGATTCTGGTGCAGCTCATGCCCGTCCGTGCCCGCTACTTTCCCCGCGGCGACTACAATTGGTAGTTCCGGCGCCGCAAATCTGATCCAATGCCCGAAACAACCATCGACCTGCTCGCCATAGCCGCCCACCCCGACGACGTCGAGCAGACCTGCGGCGGCACTCTTCTCCGCGCCGCCGAATCCGGCTACCGGACCGGCATCATCGACCTCACCGCCGGCGACATGGGCACGCGCGGCACGCCGGAGACCCGCATCGCCGAATCGGAAGCGGCGGCACGAATCCTGAAGGTCGCCCGCCGCGAAAACCTGCGCTGGCCCGACGCCCGCCTCGAAAACTCGCTCGCCTTCCGCACCGCGCTCGCGCAGCGCCTCCGTGAACTGCGTCCCCGCACCGTGATCCTGCCTTACTGGGAAGGGCGCCACCCGGACCACTATCGGGCCTCGGAAATCGGCTACGAAGCCTGCTTTCTCGCCGGCCTCCGCAAGCTTGATCCCCAAACCGAGCCCCACCGGCCGTTCAAGATCATCTACTCCAGCCTCTACGCCAACGTCACGCCGTCGTTCGTTGTCGACGTGAGCCCGTGGTTCGAGCGCCGCATGGAGTCCCTGTTCGCCTATGCGTCACAGTACGGGGCGAGCACCGACGGCAACAACCTGTTTCCGGCGGAGGGCGAGATACGCGATCGCCTCAGCTCCATCGCCCGCTTCTACGGCAACCTGATCGGCGTCCGCTACGGCGAGCCTTTTGTTGTCAAGGAAATGACGCGCGTCGATGACGTCGTGTCGCTCGCGGTTCGCAGTATCTGAGGCCGCTGGCGGCATTTGAGGCCTTTTCGGGCGTCCGGGGCCTTTTGGGGCAGCCGGGCCTTTCAGGGCAGTTGACGCGCATCGGCGAGACACCCGCCCCACACATTAGAAATCGCCGTCGGATTAGCACCCGCCGCGCTGGGGCAGTAGGCGGCCTGGACGTCCTGTAAGTTGACTTTTGCCGGAAGTGGCGCGTCGGCTGTCATTCTTACTAGCTTGTTTTCAAGGGGATACGAAGGCCGCTCGGTCCCGGAAGCCCTTCATTCTCTGCACTTTGCGGCTTCTTCGGAGTGACGTAAATCTGATTGAATTACTATCGTTTCTAAGATTTGCCTGATATCGACGGACTACAATCTGTTTTAACCTACCTACGTGGCAGTACTAACGGTACCGCCAACTTCGTACGAGGAGATCTCCCAATGGTCCGCAAACTGATGTTCGTGGCGTTCATCGCAACTGTCATCGCGAATATGGCGTCAGCCTATATTCCTTACGGCTGCGACTGGTGCGTCCGGTAAGATTCACCAAAAGCAACATATCTCTGGACGCCGCGCGGCTGTTACCCTTGAGAGGGTCGGGCACAAAGTGAATGCCTAATTTTCAAGAGTGGGTGCGCGGCGTCTTATTTTTTTCCATCTTCTGCCATGCCATCCTTCTGATGCGTCTCTGGAAGGAGGGACTGGTAAAGCCATACCCTTTTCTTTCCCTCTTCGTTGTTGCCGACCTCGCGCAGAGCCTCATCGCGCTGCCCTTTAGCCCGAGCAGTACCACTTATCGAACCATTCAGTTCGCTTCGAGCCCGGTCATCTGGCTGCTCGCCTACCTGGTTGTGGTCGAACTCTACCGCGTGATTCTGGAAGATTACCCGGGTATTTCCAGCGCGGGCCGCAAGGCGGTCACCTGGTGTTTGCTCCTCGCCGTCATCATTTCAGCCGCAACGGCCGTTCCCGGGCTGAACAACTCTCAATCCGGCAAATACGTGTTGTTTAAGCTTTACCTCACCACGGAGCGCTCAGTCACGCTGGGCCTGCTGCTCTTTCTTGTGCTCGTGCAACTGTTTCTTGCGCGCTACCGCCTTCGCCTTTCGCGAAACCGAATCATTTATTCGGCCGGGTACGCGCTGTACTTCGGAATCGGCATGGCGGCCAGCGTGATCGCCGGCGGCCTGCTGGGCGTGCGCATGTTTGGCATGATGACGATTTCCATCGTTGTCATCGCCGATCTCATTCTCCTTGCCGGCGCCTTCCTGCTGACCCGGCAGGGAGAGTTCCTCCCGGCCTCTGAAATGGACGATAACTCCGCCCAGCGCCTCCACCTCCAGCAACAGCTGGCCGACATGAACCGCCTCCTTTCGCGTGCCGCCCGCGGTCGTTAACGCTCGTTAACTGATTGATATATAACCATTTTTCCCTTGCAAGGTCGCATCGAAAAGTTGTAACTTACAGGTGTTGGTAAACCTCATGAAATCTCGGGAGCGGAATTCGTGATTATCGGACTTGTAGCGGTTGCACTGCTGGTTGCTGCGGCGCTTACCCTGACCCGGTTTTCTGCCCCAGCCTCGGACGCCGGTCGTTCTTACGGGTCCGACACTGCGTTTCTCGATCAGTTCTCGGTCGCTCGTTATCGCCCCCTGCTGCGCCTCGCCACCCGCATGGACCGCGCCTGGCTGGAACAGACGCACGGCAAGGAGCTGGCCTCCGTTTACCGGAAGATTCAGCGCTCGCTGCTGCGCGAATACCTCAAGGATCTCTCGCGGGACGTGAACCGGCTCTACGCCATTCTCAACGCCCGTTCCGCCCACGCCCGCAGCGACGAAGGCGACATCTCGCTGGCGCTCACCGAACAGCAGACCACCTTTGCCCTGCTCATCTGGGGCATTGAGGCCCGGCTTTTCGTGGATGTCCTGATGCCGCGGCCGCTCGACATCAAACCGCTGGTTTCGGCCCTCGAAGCGCTCACCGCGCAGACGCAGGCCGTCGCCCGCCCGCAGTTCAGCTATCACGTCTGCTAGCCCGGGCGAGTCCGGTACGGTGCGTACCGTGCAGCCTGGCAGTACATGGTGCTGGAAATGTTCACGCCGCTTCTCCGACTGTTGAACGGAGGGCGGCGTTTCTATTTCTGTCGTTCGCGGTGACCGATCCGGCACGCCCCATCCCATTCCGGCATCGTCCGGCGGCGCGCTAGTCTACATGAGCTGCGTTTTCAAACAGATAGCAGACGTAATGATTGGCCCCCAACCTGCCGACAACGGTGCATGGGTTCCATCAGTAACCTCTCCCCCCAATACCTCCAGACGATTCTCGCCAACGGCCTGCAGGGCGTCGGCCTGACGTCGAATCAGTCCACGCAAAACGCGGCATCCAGCCAGTCGCTGTTCGGTGCCGCCGGTTCGGCGGACACGCGGCAACTCTCGCCGTTCGCTCAGCTCGCCGGCACGCTCCAGCAACTGCAGCAGTCGAATCCGTCCAAATACACCCAGGTGACTGCGCAGATTGCCACCAATCTCCAGAATGCCGCCCAGTCGGCACAGTCCGCCGGCAACACAGGGGCCGCCTCGGAACTGACGCAACTGGCGTCGGATTTCAAGACCGCCTCTTCGAGCGGCCAGCTTCCCAATCTCGCGGATCTCGCGCAGGCCCTCGGCGGCGGGGCCTCGGGCGTTGGCGGTCACCATCATCACCATCACCACGCGCCGGTGTCGTCCTCCGGCGATGCCGATGGGGATGGCGATTCGTCGGCTTCATCGGCGTCCGCCGCAGCCGGTGCATCGTCATCGTCGGCTTCGAGCCAGAGCCTGAGTCAGTTGCTGTCGCTGTTTCAGAGTTCTCTGACGCAGAACAGCGCGGGCGCGCAGAACAGCGCCTTCGATCCGGCTGCGATCATTCAGAGCACATTGCAGAATGCCGGCGTCACCGGCAGCGGTCTTTAACGGCGGCCTCGCCTACCGGGCGAAGCGGTCGGCGAATTCGCCGAGGTCTTCCACCAGCACGTCCGGCGGAAATTCGCGGAACGTCTCCGGCTGGAATCCCCACGCCACGCCGCACGCCCCGACGCCCGCGTTGCGCGCCGTCTGGACGTCCACGTAGCTGTCGCCTACCATCCAGGTCTCGGCGTCGAGCGCATTGAGTTCGGCGCGCAGCGTGTCGATCCCGATGCGGTGCGGCTTCTTGTGCGCAAACGTGTTGCCCCCGTACACCTGACGGAACATGTGGTCCAGGCCGAGTCCACGGATGATTCTCCGGCTGATCCGCTCCGGCTTGTTGGTCAGCACCGCGAGCTTCAATCCGGCCGAATGCATCCGCTGAAGCGCTTCCGGTACGCCGGGATATAAGACCGTGTAGTCGAGCGCATGATCGCGGTAGTAGGCGAGGAAGAATTCGAGCGCCCCGGCCACCTCGTCGGGGGCCGCCTCCGGACCCATGGCCCGGCGGATCAGCACCGGGGCGCCGTTGCCCACATAAGAAAAGATCTCCTCATGCGGCAGCGGACCGCGCCGCCATTCCGCGCGCGTTGCATTCACCGCCGTGGCCAGATCGAGCCGCGAGTCGATGAGCGTGCCATCCAGATCGAATATGAGAAGCGGAGCCATTCCTCAAACAGGTAGAGAGAGAGTTCGATCAAGCCGCTGCCGTCGCCAGCATTTGCCGTCGCCAGCTTTTGCCGCCGCCGGCTTTTGGCGTCGCCAGTCTGAGCGGTCGCCAGTCTGAGCGGTCGCCCGTCTGCGCCCTTGTCAACCTACGATGCCCTGCGCGAACGCTTCGGAGCCGCCGTGCCGCTGCCCGCTGCATTGCCAGCCGAATTGCGCGATGCCGCCGCGCGAGCCGCCGGCCGGCGACGCGGGCGCTTGCCCTCGATCGCATAGTCCGCCATCTTGCGCTGCAGCGTATTGCGGTGGATGCCGAGCAGCTTCGCCGCTTCCGACTGATTCACCTTGGTGTTGACCAGCGCGCGCTCGATCATCCCCTTTTCGAGGACCTCCACCGCCTGCTCGAGAAAAAATCCCGCGCTCATCAAATGGTCAATCAGTATGTCGAAAGTTTCTTTCATTTCCCGTCTGAATCTTTCCCGCGCAGTTGTTCCTGCGCCGCCGCCTTTACCTGCTCGTACCGCTCTCCGAAGCCCAGCTTGAAATCCATGGGCGCGATCGAAACGAAGACCCGCGACGCTTCGAGCAAATAAGGCGCAATTTCGGAGTGTACCACTGCCGGAGGTGCTTCTTTGGCTCCCCCGCTTCGCGCGCCCGCATTTTCGCCGCGCGGCCCGAACGTCATATAAGCCGTCAGCAGCGCCGTCGCAATCAGTGTGCCCCGCGCCACGCCGAACATGGCGCCCAGCAGCCGGTCCACAATGGAGAGCCCGATGGCGTGGATGAACCGTTTCACCGTCCACCCCGCCACGCCCCCGGCCGCCAGCACCGCGATCACAACCATCAGGAAGCCCACCAGATTCGCCACCCGGCCCGGCCCGGTAAACGGCGCCACCATCTCCGCCGCCGTCCCGTAAAACCACATCCCCAGCACCAGCGCCAGCACCGCGGCCGCCAGCCCGATCACCTCGCGCACGAAGCCCTTTTGCGCGCTCCGCAGCGCGCACCACGCCAGCAGTCCGATCAGTGTGTAGTCCAGCCAGTTCACTGCGCCAGCTTCGCCGCTACAGACTGCGGCCCGTGATCAGCCGGTATGCCTCGCGGTACTTGTCCGCCGTCTTCTCAATCACCTCGGCCGGCAGATCCGGGGCCGGCGGCTGCTTGTTCCAGCTCAGCGTTTCGAGGTAGTCGCGTACAAACTGCTTATCGAACGACTTCTGCGCGCGCCCCGGCGCATACTCTTCCCGCGGCCAGTAGCGCGAGGAATCCGGCGTCAGTACCTCATCGGCCAGCAGCAGCGTGCCTTCGTGCCAGCCGAATTCGAACTTCGTATCGGCCAGGATGATGCCGCGCGTTTCGGCGTGCTTCGCCGCCGCGCTGTAGATATTCAGCGTCAGGTCGCGCAGCAGCGCCGCGGTTTCGCTGCCCACGGTCTTCGCTGCCTGCTCGAAGGAAATATTCTCGTCGTGGCCCGTTTCCGCCTTCGACGCCGGCGTGAAGATCGGCTCCGGCAACCGGCTCCCGTCCTGCAGCCCCGCCGGCAGCGGAATCCCGCAGATCGCCCCGGTCCGCTGATAGTCTTTCCAGCCCGACCCCACCACGTACCCGCGCGCCACGCACTCCACCGGCTCCATCCGGCAGCGCTTCACCAGCATCGACCGGCCTTCCAGCACCTCGCGATGTCTGCGCAGCGGAGCAGGGAACTGCTCCACATCGGCCGTGATCAGATGATTCGGCACAATCCCGCCGAGGAAATCGAACCAGAACAGCGACATCTGCGTCAGCACGCGTCCCTTGTCCGGAATCCCCTGCGGCAGAATGCAGTCGAACGCCGAAATCCGGTCGGTCGCCACAATCAGCAAATCGTCTCCCGAACGGTAGACGTCGCGGACCTTGCCGCTGGCGATCTTCTCGACGCCTTCGAGTTGAGTGGTTGTAATAACGGTAGCCAAGGCTCTATTTTCCCAAACTGCTCAGCATGAGCTTGCTGTGCTTCCGCCCGTAGCCGAAGTACAGCACCAGCCCGATCGCCATCCACACCACCAGCCGCAGCCAGTTGGTCCACCCCAGCCCGTAAATCATGGCGCCGCACACCGCGATCCCCAGCACCGCCACCACCGGCAGCGCCGGCACAGTGAAGCCGCGCACCAGATCCGGCCGCTTCCGCCGCATGATCCACACCCCGGCGCACACCAGAATGAACGCGAACAGCGTCCCGATGCTCGTCATCTCGCCCACAATATCGCCGGGAATGAAGCCCGCAAATCCCGCCGTCACGAAGAAGAAAAGGATATTCGCCTTCCACGGCGTCTTGAAGCGCGGATGCACTTCGGAAAACAGCGGCGGCACCAGTCCGTCCCGGCTCATCGAGAAGAACACGCGCGACTGCCCCATCAGCATCACCAGAATCACCGACGAGAAGCCGCCCAGAATCGCCACCGTCACCAGCTTCGCCAGCCACCCGAATCCGGTCATGTACTTCGTGATGGCGAACGCCACCGAAGCTTCCTTGCCCGCCGTGCGGAAATCCTCCACCGTCGCCACTCCGCTCAGCACGTGCGAGAACAAAATGTACAGCGTGGTGCACACCACCAGCGAGCCCAGAATCCCGATCGGCATATCGCGCTTCGGGTTGATCGTTTCCTGCGCCGCCGTCGATACCGCGTCGAAGCCGATGAAGGCGAAAAACACCACGCCCGCCGCGCCCAGAATCCCCATGATGCCGCCGAACGGATGCGTCACTCCCTCCGGCGTGGTGTAGGTTGTGGCGGCCGGAATGTACGGCGTGTGATTCGCCGGATTCATGAACCCCCAGCCCACCGCAATCACCATCAGCACAATCGACACCTTTGTCACCACAATAATGTTGTTGACGAAGGCCGATTCCTGCGTCCCGCGGATCAGCAGCGCCGAAAGCAGAAACAGGATCGCAATCGCCGGCAGATTCACCATGCCGTGTGCTCCCGTCGCGCCGCCCGCCAGCGCTTCCACCTCCCACGGCGAATGGCACCACTCGAACGGCACATGCATCCCGAAAAACTCGAGGATCTTATTGAAGTACTCGCTCCACGCAATCGCCACCGTCGCCGCGCCCACCGCATATTCCAGCGTCAGGTCCCATCCGATGATCCACGCCACCAGTTCGCCCATGGTCGCGTACGAATACGTGTACGCGCTGCCCGCCAGCGGAATCAGCGACGCAAACTCGGCATAGCACAGCCCGGCGAAAGCGCAGCCAATGCCCGCCACCGCGAAGGCCAGCGTCACCGACGCCCCGGCGCGCTCGGCAATCGCCGCCGCCGTCCGCACAAACAGACCGGCCCCGATAATCGCTCCGATCCCCAGCGCGATCAACTGCAGCGGCCCCAGCGTGCGCCGAAGCGAATGCTCGCCGCCTTCGCTCTCGTCCATGATTTGGGTCAGTGACTTCGTCGCAAACAAGCTCAATGGATTGCCTCCGTCTTCTTCACGCTGCCTTCTCTGCTGCTGCCTGCTCTACGCTGCCTGCTCTGCGCTGCCTTCTCTACGCTGCCTTCTTCACACCGCGCTGCCGCAGATAGTAAATCGGCACCCCCAGCAGCACCAGTGCCAGCCCGCGCAGACTGAACGCCGGCTTATTGATCAGCAGAAATATTTCGATCAGCCCCGCGGCAACCATATACACGGCCGGCAGGATCGGATAACCCACGGCGCGGTAGGGCCGCTCCATCTCCGGGCGCGTTCGCCGCAGCCGGAAAACCCCCGCAATCGTGAGGATATAGAAGAGCAGTACAGCAAAGATAACATAATCCAGCAAATCGCTATATTGGCCGGAAAGCGTCAGCAGCATCGTCCAGCCGCACTGCATCCAGAGCGCGAAAACCGGCGTATGGCGCGTCGGCTCCAGCACGCCGGCGCGCCGGAAAAACAGGTTGTCGTGCGCCATGGTGTAGTACACGCGCGCTCCCGCCAGAATCATTCCGTTCGAACAGCCAAAAGTCGAAATCATGATCGCGATTGCCATCAGCTTCGTCGCCACCGGACCGAACATCACGCCCACCACCGCCGTCGCCACCCGGTCCTCCGGCGCCGTCTGTATCTGCGGCAGCGTCAGCACGGAAAGGTAAATGAAATTGCACGCCAGATACAGCACCGAGACGCCGCCCACCCCCAGTCCCAGCGAGAGCGGCAGGTTGCGGCTCGGATTGCGAATCTCTCCCGCCGTGAACGTCACGTTATTCCACGCGTCGGAAGAAAACAGCGGCCCCACCATGGCCGACCCGACCAGCACCACCACCGGCCATCCGAACGTCGCCCCGCCCCAGAATGCTCCGGGACTGGTGAAGTTCGCCGCAATCGCCGCCGGATTCCGCCCCAGCAGAAATCCCAGCCCCACCAGCCCCAGCAGCGACGCCACCTTCGCAAACGTGAACACATTCTGCACCAGCGCGCCCGACCGCACCCCGCGCGTATTCAGCAGCGTCAGAAAGAAGATGATCGAACAGGCCACCGCCTGCTGCGTCGTCACCCCCAGCTTCCCGGACCCCACAATGTAATTCGCCGCCGACACGCCGGGCCAGAAGACGCCCGCATACTTGGCAAACGCCACCGCCACTGCCGCAATCGTGCCCGTCTGGATCACCGCGAACAGCGTCCACCCGAACAGGAATCCCCACAGCCGCCCGAAGGCCTCCCGCAGATACACGTACTGCCCGCCCGCATGCGGCATCGCCGCCGCCAGTTCCGCGAAGCTCAGCGCCGCAATCAGGCTCAGCGTCGCCCCCACCGCCCAGCACAACAGCAGCAGCCCGGGCGACTTCACCTGCCGCGCCACATCCGCGCTCACAATGAAGATGCCCGACCCGATCATCGACCCCATCACCAGCGTCGTCACCGTCGTCAGCCCCAGCCTTTTCACCAGCCCCGTCGACGCGCTGCCGTTTCCGTCATTCATAAGTTGAGCCCCTGATCGAATTGTTCGCCCAGCCGCCGCCACTCCGTCATCCGCTGCCGCATTGCCGCCGCGCTCCACGGCACGGGATGAAGATCGGCAATCACCGCCACCGAATCGGCCCCCGCCGCCCAGCAGAGCGCCGCATTCTCCCGCGTGATTCCGCCGATCGCCACCAGCGGCCGCGACGTTATCTCCCGCACCGCCCGCAACTGCTCCAGCCCCACCGTCGGACTCGGCTGCTCCTTCGACGCGGTGGGAAACACCGGCCCGAACGCCACATAGTCCACTGGCTCGCCGGCCGCCGCCTGCATCTGCTCGGCGCTGTGCGTGGAAAACCCCACCACCGGCAGCGGTCCCACCACAATGCGCGCATCCTCCGGCGTCAGATCCTCCTGGCCCAGATGCAGCCCGGAGCCGGTCAGCGCCGCGCAATCCGCCCGGTCGTTGATCACAAACCGCGACCCCGCCTCGCGGCACCGCGTCGCCAGCCGGTGCGCAAGGTGGAACATCTCGCGGCTCCAGAACTCCTTGTGCCGCAGTTGCAGGATGCGCGCGCCGCCTTCGAGCAGCGCTTCCGCCGCCTGAAATGGATCGGCCTCCAGCCGCCGCAGTGTCGCAATGTCGAGGATCGGATAGACGCGTGGGAGCAATCCGCGATTATCCCAAATACGGCCGCCCGCAGAAACCTGTTCGTAAAGATGTTTTTCCAAGGCGAGTTTTCCGCGGGCGTCAGTTTATTTCCTCAACTCTGTCAGGAATTTACCCGCGTGCCCCCGCCGCGGCCGCCTTTCGCCGTGTTACTTGTGAGTCCGACAGGTATATCGATTCGGAAAGGAGCACATCTCATGGCCACCGCGAAAAATCTTATCGCCACCGCGAAAAATCTCATGGCCACCGCGAAAAATCTCATGGCCACCGCGAAAAATCCCATGGCCACCGCGAAAACATCCATCGGCGGCGCGCTTGGGTTCGTTTTTTCAAAATCCAAAACAACGCCCTTGAACATTCCGATCAATCGCGAGCCGGGTCCGCAGCTGGTCTCCGCCGCCCGGCCCGGGAAAATCTCCTATCCGCCCGCCCGGGACCCCCGCCGGCACTGGTAAAGTCGGCCCGAAAATCGCCCGCCGCATGCCACTCGCACCCGAAGTCCGCCACCTGCGCCCGACGTCCGCCGCCCGAACCGGACCCTCGTCGCATCCCCGAATCCCATGCTAAAATTAGGACTTACCCCTCCCGTGCCTTTAATCGTTCCATCTATTCTTTCGGCCGATTTCGCCCGCCTTGCCGACGACGTCGCCAAAGTCGAAGAAGGCGGCGCCCAGATGCTCCACGTGGACGTCATGGACGGCCACTTCGTGCCCAACATCACGCTCGGCCCGCCCGTCGTCCGCTCGCTCCGCAAGGTCACGGCGCTGCCCCTCGACGTGCACCTCATGATCGCCGACCCCGACCGTTACGCCCCGCTCTTCATCGATGCCGGCGCCGATCAGGTCTCGGTGCACTACGAAGCCGCCACCCATCTCGACCGCACGCTCCACCTCATCAAGTCGCGCGGCTGCCGCGCCGGTGTCGTGCTGAATCCTTCCACGCCGGTCTCGGTTCTTGAAGATGTTCTCGATGTTGTCGATTTCGTTCTCATCATGAGCGTGAACCCCGGCTTCGAAGGGCAGAAGTTCATCCCCAACTCGCTGCGCAAAATCCGTCAGCTCGATGCGCTCCGCTTCGAACGGCATCTGGAGTTTTCCATCGAAATCGATGGCGGCGTCAGCTCGGCCAATGTGGTGGAGATCGTGGAGGCCGGCTGCAACTGGCTGGTCGCCGGTTCGGCAATCTTCCACAGTGAAAATCCGGCTGCCACCACGGCCGGAATGCAGACGCTCGCCCGCGGCGTGCGGAGCGTTCGCGTTTAACCACCGTGCCTCAAACCGTACTATCCTTGGAAGGTCATCAAAACATGTCGCGACGTTATCGGTTCTTTGTTCTCGTCACCGGCCTGCTGGCCTTTTTCCTGCTCAGCGGCTTCGGGCTCTTCCGCCACAAGAAGTACGAGACGCCTATCACGAAGGAAACCCTGCAGCCCGATAAGGTTCTCTTCGATAAAGCCATTAAAGATATCGAACACTCCAACTTCGAAGTCGCGCGGCTCACGCTCAATACGCTGATCAACACCTACGACACCAGCGAGTACATCGCCAAGGCCAAGCTCGCCATTGCCGACAGCTGGTATCGCGAAGGCGGCGCACATGGTCTGGCGCAGGCCGAGGCCGAGTACAAGGACTTCATTCTCTTCTATCCCCAGATGGAAGAGGCCGCCGAATCCCAGTTCAAGATCTGCGAAATCCACTACAAGCAGATGGATAAGGCCGACCGCGACAACGCCCAGGGCCAGCGCGCCGAAGACGACTGCCGCGACGTACTCACCAAATTTCCCAATTCCAAATTCACCGCCCGCGCCGAACAGATGCTGCGCGAAGTGCAGGAAGTGCTCGCCGACAAGGAATATCTCACCGGCGAGTTCTATCACAGCAAGGGCAGTTTCCCAGCCGCCGCCAGCCGCATGGCCTACGTGACCACCCAGTATCCGCTCTACAGCGCCGCCGATACCGCGCTCTGGGAACTGGCCGATTCCTACCGCCACATGGGCGACCGTTTTGAAAATCAGGAAGCCGATGCCCTCACCCGCATCGTCCGCGACTATCCGCTCAGCCTTCACCTCGATGCCGCCAAAACCCGCCTCACCGCTATGCAGCGCCCGGTCCCGCAGGCCGATCCCGCCGCCTACGCGCGCATGAAGGCGGACCGCGAGAGCTATAAGAAGCCGGGTCTCATCAGCCGCACCATCAGTCCCTTCACCGGCCATCCCGATGTGAGTATGGCTGCCCGGTCCGGCACGCCCGCCATGACGACGCTGCGTCCCGTGGTGCCGGTCAGTATTCCCGCCGCCGCGGCCGGCGCGCAGACCGGCGTCAGCGATGTGAGCATCGGTGAAGTCGCCAATTCCGCCATCGATCAGCAGCCGGACGCTCGGCTCGGCGCTCCCGCCACCGGCACGCCGGAAGCCGGCACCGGCGAACAGAAGGCGAGCGTCGGCTCCAACGGCCAGGCTCCCGCATCCGCCGCCGGACCCGGCGTCACTCAGCCGCTCAGCACCACCGACAACGCGCAGCTTCCCACCAACCATCCGCCGACCAAGCAGCAGCTGAAGGCTTTCAAGGATGCGCAGGCGAAGGAAGCCAAAGCCCAGGCAAAGAAGAAGACGACCGCCGCCAGCGTGGCCAACGTGGGCCCGGATGGCATCGTGAAACCGTCCGCTACAGATTCCGCCACGGCTCCGGCTGCTGCTCCGCAAAAATGAGCCGCATACTTCTCGCCGACGACAGCCCGCACGCACAGCGTATGGGCCAGCGCATCCTGCGCGATGAGGGCCACGAGGTGATCACCGTCAGTGACGGCGCCGTCGCCATGTTGCGACTGAAGGATGCCGACCCCGACTTTGTCATCGCCGACATCTCGATGCCCGAAGTTACCGGCTACCAGCTCTGCGAGTACGTCAAGAACAACTCCGGCGTCCCCGTATTTCTGACTGCCGGCGCCGTGGAGCCGGTGGATGAAGCCGAACTGTGGCGCGTCCACGCCGACGGGATTCTCAAGAAGCCATTCGAGGCGACGGCTCTTCTGCAGGCCATCGGCCGGTTCGCACCGCGTGAAAAGAAGCGTGCCGCGCCCGTCGCGCCGCCTTCGGGTCCGCCGCGCGCCGTCGTGGTGCTCGATCCCGATCAGATTCGCGCCGCCGTAACCGTGGCGCTCGATGCCGCGCTGCCCGGCATTGTTCAGGAGGTTTCGTCCCGTCTGATGGCGGCGCTGACGGGCTCGGGCCGCAAGCCGTCGTTACCTGAGTAGGCTGCCCGAATAGTTCGCCCGCGCGCCGTGCCGGATAAAATGAATTCCCATGCCAGATAACAGCTTTGACGTCGTGTCCCAGATCGAGATGCCGGAAGTGAGCAACGCCATCGCGCAGGCGATGAAGGAGATCATCACCCGCTTCGATCTGAAGGACTCCAAATCCAGCATCGAACTGAACGAGAAGGAAAAGAAGATCACGCTCGCCAGCGCCGACGACTTCAAACTCCGCGCCGTCACCGAAATCCTGCAGCTCAAGATGGTGAAGCGCGGCGTGCCCGTCAAGAACCTCACCTACGGCAAGCTGATTCCTTCGGCCGGCTCCAGCGTGAAGCAGGAAGTGACGCTCACCAGCGGCATCCCGATCGAGAAGGCGCGCGATATCGTCAAGAAGATCAAGGACTCCAAGCTCAAGGTGCAGGCCGCCATCCAGGGCGATCTGGTGCGCGTCAGCGGCAAGGATCGCGATACGCTCCAGCAGGTGCTCGCTCTGCTGCGCGGTTCGGACTTCGGCATCGATCTGCAGTACATCAACTTCCGGACCAACTAGCCGCATCGCCGCTCACCACGCATGGCCCGCCGCATTGAGTCGCTCACTCTGGATGGTCCCGCCGGCCGCCTCGAAGCTCTGCTCGAAGAGCCGGAAGACGTGCAGCCGCGCGAGGCGTGCCTCGTCTGTCATCCGCATCCGCTGTTCGGCGGCACGATGCACAACAAAGTTGTGTACCGCCTTGCGCGCGGCATGAGGCGGGAGGGCGCCGTGGTGCTGCGCTTCAACTTTCGCGGCGTTGGCGCGAGCGAAGGTGAACATGATCAGGGTCGCGGCGAAATGGACGACGCGCGCTGCGCTCTCGCGGTGCTTCGGGCGCGCTACCCCGGGCTGCCGTACTCGCTCGCCGGCTTCTCGTTCGGCTCGCGCGTGGCACTGAAGGTCGGGCACGGGATTCATGTTGCCGGCGAGGAGACGCCGCCGGTGCGTCTGGTCGCGGTTGGCTTTCCGACCAGTCGCGCGGCGCAGTTCGCCTACCTCGAGCGCTGCACGCTGCCGAAGTATTTCGTTCACAGCACGATCGATGAGTTCGGCCCGAAGGATCAGCTGGAAGCCGCTTTCGCCCGCTTCGCCGAGCCGAAGTCGCTGCAGTTCATTGAAGCGGGCGATCATTTCTTCGCCGGCAAGCTGCAGGAGCTGGAAGACACCATCGCGGCCATTCCGCGGTAGCCGGCGGTTACGGAACTTCTCTTCGGCGCATGGTGTCTGTCTCGGCGCGTGGTGCCTGTTTCGGCGAGTGGTGCCTGTCTCGGCGGGTGGCGCGTGGAAGCCGTGGCGGAAATCGCGGTGAACTTTCGGCCGATGCGGGCCGGATTATTCCTGCACGCGGAATTCGGCGCGCGACTCGGCGGTCTGGTGCCCCTGATTGTCATGCGCCGTGAGTACCATCGTGTAGATACCGGCCGGCGAGTTCGGCTGTAGCGTGATGTTGAACTCCACGGGCACCCACGGCTGCGGATAGAACGCCTGGCTCTTCTCCGAAGCCGCGTTCTCCTGGGTGAAGAGCGGCTTGCCTGCCGGTGTGATGACGCTGACGTCGTAGGAGACGTCGATCGAATTCTGTTCGCCGTACCTGTAGCCGGTGATGTCGCAGCGCACCCAGATGAAGTCGCCGGCGCGGAAGGCCGCAACCTTCAGCGGAGCCGCATCGTCCTGCGTGCGATAAAAGCCGAAGCCGCGTACGGCCAGTTCGCCGGATCGCTCCACGCCGCGCCCGGTGACGCGAAAGCTGAATTCTCCCGACGTGCTCTGGCCGGACTGCTGGTCGGCCGCCTCGTAATGGATTTTATACACGCCCGGCGGGGCGATGGAGGGCAACTGGAACTGGGTGCGGAACTTCGGCAGCCAGCCCTTGTCCTCCTGACTGAGCGTGGTGCCGATGACCTCTTCATCGCGAGGCATGATCGGCACTCCCGCCGGGTCGAACGCCTCGAAATGAGCCGTCAGTCGCACCTGTCCGGTGTTGCCGAGCTTGTAGCCTTCGGCGATGAAGCTGAAGAAGAGCGTCTCGCCCGGCACGAAGGGCTCGGAGGCGTCCACCGGCTGGCCATCTTCGAATTGCGATACCACCGGATGGGCCGCCTTCAGCGTGGCGGGCGCAGGAACAGCCGGCGCCGGGGCGGGGCGCGCGGGGGTTTGGGCCGCGAGCGGGCACACGGCGGCAAATGCGAGCAGGAGCGGAACTATGGCTGGCGAAATTCGCATGACGGACCAACGCGGGCTCCGCGGCGGGTTCGGCGCGGAGTTAGCGAAGCCCTATTCTACTTCGTCCCGTGCTATTTCGCTTTGGGCGGAATGGTCGGCACCTGCACGGTGCTGGGGTCGACCGGGGGCAGCGTCGGGACGTTCGATTCGTTCACGAAATTGAGCGGGATGTCGATCGAGATGTCCTCTTCGGTGTCGTCGGTGAGCCGCAGGCGATAATGCTGGGCCGGAGCATCGAAGACGACGACGCCATCGGCAGTCTGGCCCGAGTCGACGCGGCGAACGACGCCGAGCCAGTTCTGGACGCCGTTGCCGTCGGCGATTTCCGGATAGGTTTTGCCGTGGTCGTCCACGAGGGTGAGGGCCGGAATGGAAACAGTCTCGGCGCTGGAATTGGACGCGTTAATTTTAATCAGGAAGAAGCGGTCCTGCGGCGTGCGCGCCGTCGCCTGGTCCTCTCCCAGCGTGGCGGCGATATGCACGTCCACGACGCTGTAGGTGAGGGCGCCGATGGTTGCCTTTTCGCCGGACGGATAAATCTTGGGCTTCTTTGTCACACCGCTGCCGCAGCCCACGGAAAGGACGCATGCGGCAATCAGAACTGCCTGAAAAAGACGAGACATAGACGCGACCAGTGTCGCATAAACCGGATGCTTCTGAAACGTCTATTTAAGTAAATGAGGGTAAGTACCGGGGGGGGCGGGCAACGCCGGTACCGGGACGCGCAGGGATCAGCGTTTATGATCTTTCATCATCTGCTCGAACTTAATCCGCTGGGCGGGTTTGAGAATCTGCAGGATCCGGCTGTTGCCGTCGGCCAGCACGTTGTCGTAATAATGGGCGAAATCGTCGAGGATGGAGGTCAGTTCCGCCGTCTGTTCGTCGGTGAGGTCCAGCGTCGACTTCCACTCATCCACCGAAAGCGAGTAGCCGCTCGGAACCGCGCGCGTTTTGTGGAGGCTGGCATGGCCGCTGATGCTCATCACCACGGCACCCGCCACCATGCCGCACAGAAACACCAGCAGTAAGGTTACGATGGCGGTTCGTTCGGCGGGGCGGGGAAGTGCAACGGTGGTGGCCATAGTACGGCTGTTCTCTACTCGTGATACGTCGCCATGGTGACCAGCAGGCGATCGCGGTCGGCTGCCGCGGCATGATCCGCCGCCGAATCGTGCTGCGCCATGATGGAAACCGCGTCTTCGCTGTCAAAGCCGGTTTCCGAGCTGATCAGGTAGCTGCCCAGAGCGGCCAGCACCAGCAGCGAAGCGAAGGCAATGCGGCGGAAGAAGGCCACGCCCGGAGAAAACAGGCCCCAGGCGCTGCGGGTTTCCTTTTCCACAATCTGCCCCGCGACGCGGTTATAGAAGCCCAGGCTCGGTACGGCCGGGACGGTATCCGGGCCGAGGCGGAAATTGCGCAGGACACCGGACATTTCCGCCATCCGCTCCACTTCCTCGCGGCACGGCGGGCAGGCGTCCAGGTGCTGGTAGAACGCGCGCGAAGCGGTTCCTTCCAGATGCTGTTCGAACTGCTCCATCACAATATCGTGCTTCATATGAACCACCTCACGGGCGGCGTGTGCTGCTTCACCGGTCGGTTTTCCGGCAACCCGTTCACGAGCGAACTCCGGCGGGAACGCGGTCGATCCGCTGCGCCGCCTTTACCAGTTTCTGCCGCGCACGGAATAACTTTACCTTAATCGTATTTTCGTTCATGTTCAACATGTCCGAAAGTTCTTCCACCGAATAACCTTCCACTTCCTTCAGGATCAGCAACTGCTTTTCCTCGTCGGAGACCTTGTCCATCAGCTTGACGAGGTAGTCGCGGCGGGCGAGCGAAACATCGGCGCCGGCGGGCCGCCCGGCGGCCGGGTCGATGTTTTCCACCCGGCGCGACTCGTCCTCGCTCATATCGCTCTCGTAAACCAGCTTGCGTACCTTCTTTTTGCGCAGGTAGTCGAAGCACTCGTTTACGGCGATTTTATAAATCCAGGTGATGAGCGAACTGCGGAAATCGAAATTCCGCAGGGAAAAATAAACCTTGGAGAAGACCTGCTGGGCGATGTCTTCCACATCGTTGCGCTGCCGGACAATGCCGTGGATGATGGAAAACACCTTGGACTGGTAACGCTCCACGATGTCGCGGAATGCCGCCTCGTCGCCCGCCTGAGCGCGGCGGACCAGCGTACCTTCGGGTGTATTTTCGTAATCCACTCTGACTCTGACGGTTACCGCGGGATTCGTGCTTTTACCCGCGGCCGATGCGAGGCCGGGGAGGGAGAGTGTGCCGCCCAGAATTCCCATACGCCCCCACAGACGTGTTCATTGCCGCCCCGGTTTCATTAATCACTGTACAGGGCTTCCAGACGGCGGACGCCCGGACGGCGCCGCGGAGGAGCCGCTCTAATGGCTGGCCGCCTTTATTTGCAGTCGCTGCGCCGCTTCGCGCTGGTCGCGGGCTTCCAGTTCCATTCCGGGGGAGCGTTCCAGCGCTTCTGCCAGACTGAGCCGCGCCGCCGGATTGTCCGGCGCGATGCGCACGGCTTCGGTAAAGTGCGCGATGGCGTCATCGAGGCGGCCGGGCATGGCGAGCAGCGTGACGCCCAGATTGGCGTGGGCATCGGCGTAATCCGGGTCGATTTCAACGGCCTGTTCCAGATGCCGGATCCCTTCGGCGGAGCGCCCGGGGACCTTGAGCAGCCAGACGCCCAGATTATTCTGCAGGACGGGCAGGCGGGGGTTGAGGCGAAGCGCCGCCTCGACGGTGGCGATGGCTTCGTCGCCGCGGCCCACATTCATCAGGGCGGCGGCCAGATTATTGGAGGCGCGGTCATAGGCAGGATCGAGCCGGAGAGCGGCGCGGTACTCCTCCATGGCTTCGTCCCACTGCCTGCTCTGACCCAGCGCATAGCCGAGATTGTTGTGGATGTCGGCCAGATCGGGCCGGATTTGCAGGGCGCGGCGAAACCAGCCGATCGCCTCGCCGCTGTGCGCCGGGTCGGCGGTGAGCGAGTAGCCGATCGCGTTCATGGCGTCGTAGTTGCGGCTATCCATGTCGATGGCGTGGCTGAGGAGCGTCTCGGTGTCCTTCCAGTACTGAGTTTGCGCCGATGTGCGAAGCAGCATTGCAATGCCGGCGGCCAGGGCCAGTGCCGCCGCGCCGCGCTGCAGCGCCGGTTTGCCGGCGATCTCGCCGGAGACGCCCCAGGCCACCAGGATGGCCAGACCGGCGATCGGAACGTACATGTAGCGGTCTGCCCTCGCCTGCGCGCCGGACTGCACGATGCCGATCACGGGCAGCAGGGTAATCAGGAACCAGAACCAGCCGGCCGCGAGATACGGGCGGCTGTGCCGGGTCCGGAGCACGATCGCCGAGACCAGCAGAATCGCCGCGGCCGCGCCGAGTGGCTGCCACAACGGGAGTGACTGCGGATAAGCGTAGATGGCCCAGAGGCGCGCGGGCCAGAAGGCATCCGCGGTGTAGATCGCCACCGTCGTCAGGGCATTTTCGAGGCGCAGCGCCGCGGGATACCGGGTGAGGGACTGGAGGGCTCCGGTGCCGTTCTGCGCCAACAGGGTAAGCGGGACCAGCGCGCCGGCCAGTGCAAAAAACGGGAGCTTTTCCACGATATGCGACTTCAGCGGACCGCGCCGCAGCGGCCAGCGGTCGAGAATCAGCAGCAACAATGGCAGTGTCACGATCATGGGCTTCGCCATCAGGCCCAGGCTGAACAGCAAAACCGCATTGAGATAGCGCCCCGGTGAGGGCTTTTCGGTGTAGCGCAGCCAGGCACACAGGGCGGCAAACCAGAAGATGCCGCACAGTACGTCTTTGCGTTCGGCAACCCAGGCCACGGACTCCACATGCAGAGGGTGCAGGCCGAAGACCATGGCGACGAAGGCCGGCGGCCACAGAGCACCGGTAGCGCGGCGGAGAAATGAATAGAGGAATACGGAGGCGCCGCAATGAAGAAGAAGATTTTCGGCGTGGTAGAAGTTCGCGCGCAGGCCGAACAGCCGGTAGTCCAGCATGAGCGAAAGGCGCGTCATCGGAAACCAGTAATCGGGGCTGAAGGACAGGAAGATCCACTGCAGGGTGCGGAGGGAAAATGACTCGCCGAGATGCGCGTTTTTGTAGACGTAGTAGCCGTCGTCCCGGGCGACGAACCCAAAGTGCAGAACGGACCAGTAAGCGCAGCAGGTGGCGATGACGATGGCCGCGCAAATGAGCCAGTCGGCTCGCTGGAACCGCGTGGCGGCGGCAGGCATGGTGGCAGAGGGCATGGTGGCAGCGGGCATGACGGCTGCAGGTATGACGGCGGCGCGCGGGTCAGGAGCGTCGAGAGGCACTGCAGAACATTGTATCGGTGGAAGCGGGGCTGGAGCGGCAGCGTTCCCGGGGCCGGATTATTGGCGCGCGGCCTTCATTTGCAGGCGCTGTGCTTCTTCGCGCTGGTCGCGGGCTTCGAGTTCCATGCCCGGGGCGCGTTCCATGGCGCGCGCCAGGTTCAGGTGCGCGGTGGGGTTCTCCGGATCGATGCGGACAACTTCGGCGAAATGGGCGATCGACTCCTCCACGCGGCCGGGCATTTTCAGCAGGATCAGCCCCATGTTGATCTGAGCGTCGGCGTAGTCCGGGTCGATTTCGGCGGCTTTTTCGAGGTACGGGAGGCCCTCTTCGGGGCGGCCCATGAGGAGCGCGAGCATTCCGCCGAGATTGTTCTGAACGATGGTGTATTGCGGGTTCAGGCGCAGCGCGATTTTGTCTTCGACCACTGCTTCTTCGAGGTGGCCGGTCTTCATCAGCGCGTCGGCGATGTTGCCGTGGGTGGCGCTTAGCTTTGGATTGATGCGCAGAGCCTGGCGGTATTCGGCGAGTCCTTCGTCCCACTGTTTGTCAAGGCACAGGACAAAGCCGAGATCGTTGTGGGAAATGGCGAGGTCAGGCCGAATGGCGAGTGCGCGGCGGTAGTAGGCGATGGATTCGGCAAGGCGGTCGGGTTTGGAGCGCATGTCGAAGGCGAGGTGATTCATAGCCATGTAGTTGCGGCTGTCCATTTCGATGCCGTGATTGAGCAGCGCTGCCGTGTCCTTCCAGTACTGCGTTTGCAGGGAAGTGCGGATCGCCATCGCCATGCAGGCGGCAACCGCGAGGCCGGACATGGCACGCCGCGAGCCAGGCCACCTGTCTGCCGCTTCGGCGGCGCCCCACGCCAGCATGATGGAGAGCCCGACCATGGGCACATACATATAACGATCCGCGCGTGCCTGCGGGCCGACCTGCACGATCCCCACTACCGGGCCCAGCGTGAGCAGAAACCAGAACCATCCGGCGAGCAGATGCGGCCGCTTTTTCCATTGCAGAAGCGCGAGGAGCGAGACCGCGGCGATGCCCGCCGCCGCCCCGAGGTACTGCCAGGCGGGAATGCTGACGGGATAGCTGTAAAAGAGCCACAGGCGCGCCGGCCAGACGGTATCGGCGATATAAATCGCAATGGTGACCAGGGCGTTCTGAATGCGGAGTGCGAGCGGGAACACGTTGTCCCAGTCCATGGCGCCGCTGTCACTCTGGGCGAAGATCGTGATCGCCATTACAGCGCCGGAAAGGGCGACGAAGGGCAGCTTTTCCACGATGCGGGAAATCACGATGCGGGCAGTGAGCGGCCCGCGGCGCAGCGGCCAGACATCGAGCAGCAGCAGCAGAAACGGCAGCGACACGATCATCGGCTTGGCCATGAGCCCCAGGCTGAACAGCAGCAGCGCGTCCACGTAGCGCCCCGTTCCGGGCCGTTCGGTGTAGCGCAGCCAGGCGCGCAGCGTGGCGAACCAGAAGAGCGCGCAGAGGATGTCCTTGCGTTCGGCGACCCACGCCACGGACTCCACGTGCAGCGGGTGCAGCACAAACACCATGGTCACGAAGACCGACGGCCAGAGCGCATTCGTGGCCCGGCGCAGGAACGCAAACAACAGCCAGGCGGCGGCGCAGTGAAGCACCAGGTTTTCGGCGTGATAGGGCGCGGCGTTCAGGCCGAAGAGTTTATAGTCGACCAGCAGTGAGATGCGGGTGAGGGGGAACCAGTTGTCCGGGCTGAAGGAAAAGAAGATCCACTTGAGCGTCTGATTGGTGATGCGCGCGGTCAGGTGCGGATTGCCCATGACGTAGGCGCCATCGTCAACGTTGACGAAGCCGAAGCCGAGGACGCGCGCATAGGAGGCGAGCGTGCCGAGCACGATGGCCAGAAGCATCAGGAGGTTGGTGCGGGTGTTTCCCGCGGGAGCGGCGATGTCGGCGCTAAGTTCCTGCGGCTGATCCTGCGGCTGATCCTGCTGATGGGGTTCCGGCGTCACTGAACTACATTGTACTGTCGCCCGGCGGAACGCCCCGCTGCGAAATTAACGCGGACCTGTGTTGAGACGCTGCAGGCGCATGGCTTCGTCGCGCTGATCCTGCGCCTCCAGCTGCATGCCGGGGACGCGATCGAGCGCGCGGGCGAGTTCGAGATGCGCGGCGGCGGAATCCGGCGTGATTCGCAGCACCTCCTGCAGGCGTGCGATGGCGTCCGCGAGCCGGTCGGGCCGGGTGAGCAGAGCGTGGCCGAGGTTGGATTGCGCCTCCCAGTAGTCGGGGTCGATTTCGGTGGCGATTTCGAGGTGGCGCAGGCCTTCGTCGAAACGACCGGGAGTGCGGCAGAGCCAGATGCCGAGGTTGTTGTGCTCCAGAGAAAAGCGCGGATTGAGGCGCAGCACCTGTTCGGCTTCGGCGATGGCTTCGGCAGCGCGGCCGGCTTTCATGAGGGTTTCGGCGAGGTTGCTGCGCGCGTCGGTGTAGCCCGGGTCGAGGCGCAGCGCCTGGCGGAATTCGGCGATGGCTTCATCGGGCCGGTTCGCGTAGGACAGGGCAAAGCCGAGGTTGTTGTGCAGCAGGGCGATGTCGGGCCGCAGTTTCACGGCTTCGCGCTGGCGCAGGATGGCCTGGAGGAGATTGTCGGGGTTGCCGTAGACGGCGGCGCCGGAGCCGAGCGTCGTCAGCGCCTCGTAGTTCTGGCCGTCCATTTCGATGGCGTGGGTGAGCAGCGCGCCCGTATCCTTCCAGTACTGCGTTTGTTGCCAGGTGCGGATCCCCATCGCGAGACACGCGGCGACCGCGAGCGCTGCCACGACGCGGCGTCGGGCAGGCCGGCGGCGCACCGCCTCGTCCGCTCCCCACGCCAGCACAATGGCGAGCCCCGTCATGGGGACATACATATAACGATCCGCGCGCGCCTGCGAGCCGACCTGCACCAGTCCGATCACCGGCAGCAGCGTGACCAGGAACCAGAACCAGCCGGTCGCAAGCCAGGGACGCGCCGCGCGCTGGCGGAACGCAACTGCCGAGATGGCCGCGATGCCGGCGGCGGCGCCGATCCACTGCAGCGGTGGTATGGAGGCGGGATAAGCGTAGATGGCCCACAGATGCGCGGGCCAGAGGGTATCGGCAAGGTAAATCGCCACCGAGGTCAGGGCATTTTCCATCCGCAGCGGGGCGGGGAAGGCGGTAAATTCGCGCACGGCTCCGGCGCTGCGCTGTGCTGCAATCGTGATGGCCATGACAGCGCCCGAAAGGAGGAAAAACGGCAGCTTTTCCCGCCAGTATGTGGTCCAGGGGCCGCGCCGCAGGGGCCACACATCCAGCAGCAGGAGCAGAAACGGCAGGGTGACGATCATCGGCTTCGACATCAGCCCCAGGCTGAAGAGCGCCAGCGCGCCCAGGTAGCGCAGGGTGCCGGGGCGCTCCGTGTAGCGCACCCATGCCAGCAGCGCGGCGAACCAGAAGAAGCCGCACAGCACGTCTTTGCGTTCGGCAATCCAGGCGACCGATTCGACGTGAAGCGGATGCAGCGCAAACACGAAGGCTGCGAACGCGGCCGGCCAGAGCTGTCGCGTGGCTCGCCGCAGGAAGGCAAACAGCAGTAACGCGGCGGCGCAGTGGATGACGAGATTTTCCACGTGGTAGAAGCCGGCGCGGAGGCCGAAGAGTTTATAGTCCGTAAGCAGCGAGAGGCGTGTAACGGGAAACCAGTTATCCGGGCTGAAGGAGAGGAATATCCATTTCAGGGTATGAAGGCTCAGGCGCGCGGACAGATGCGGGTTGAGGACGACGTAGGGAGCGTCATCGAGGCTGATGAAATCGAAGCCGAGAACCTGGGCGTAGGCGGCGACGGTCGCGAGAATCAGCGCGAAAGGCAGGAGCCGATGAATGGCCGGTATCCGCGGGTGAGGGGGCGTTTCGTCGCCGGAAGTCCGCGGGTCCTCGTTTACGGGCATTGGGCAATATTGTAGCGTTTCGCGGCGGGCGAATCCCCCGCACGGCCGGGTTGGGAACAGGGCAATGGCAGGGGGTGAATCCGGACGCTTTTGGTCCTCATCATGTATACTGATACTGCTACCTCATTACAGGAGAGGAATATTTATATGGTCAATCTCACAGAAACGGCCGTTTCCAAGGTTCGCGAGATCCTCGACTCGCAGGATCCGAAGCCCGCCGGCCTGCGCATTTCCGTCGTCGGCGGCGGCTGCTCCGGCTTCAGCTACTCGATGGCGTTCGAAAACGCACCAAACATGCTGGATAAGACTTACGACTACAGCGGTCTGAAGGTTTTCGTGGACCAGGCGAGCCTCCTCTATCTGGATGGCGCCGAGGTGGACTACGTAGAATCCCTGGAAGGCTCGGGCTTTAAGTTCAACAATCCACAGGTGAAATCGACCTGCGGCTGTGGCAGTTCGTTCAGCGTATAACGGGTGTCTGGCTGGTCCTTCCGGAGGCCGGAAAACGGCATTTCGGGGAGTTCAAAAGTGGCGGGTAAGCGGTTTATTTTTGTTTACGATGCGGTACTGGTACCCTATCTGAAATTTATTTTTGAACTTCTCTCGAAAACCTCTTGTACCGGCACCTCGAAATTGGTAGTATTCGATTGAGCCATATTGGGGCGGGAGGAATATAGCCCCATTTGTATTACGTCCCGCAAGGGAGAAAGGTTTTACTGATCACCATGAATGCACTTCGGAGAATTCTCACAGGAACCGCGCTGATGCTCGCCGCAGTCGGCCTCGCCAGCGCAAGCACAATCTCTTTTTCGGGAACTATCACTTCCTCGAACACACCGTTTACCCAGGACATTTCGCTCTCGGACTTCAACTCCAACTGGGGAACCCTGACCGGCGTGAACATCTCGCTGGCTTACTCGGTGACCGGTTCGGTCAGCATCTTCAACTCGACCGGCTCTTCGCAGAACTTCACGAACGCGTCGTCGAGCACGCCGATCGTTCTGACTGCGGACGGTACGTTTGGATCGTTCCCCGCTGGTCTCCAGACCTCGGTGAACGCGGTTGATACGGTCGGCAACGGCACGATCGCCAGCGCCTCCGGGCCCTATGGCTTCACCGGCGCGCCCGTGACTGGTACCCTCAGCATCATCCCGAATTCGAGCCTCTTTGTTGACTTCATCTGCAACGGTTGCACCACGCCGGACAACTTCGAAGTCAATGGTAACAGCGGTACGTACAGCGGCAGCTCGGCCAACGGCGTGTTCTTCAGCGGCGGCGCCAATGCTGGCGGCACCGTGACGATCACCTACACCTACACC
>CAIKMJ010000053.1 GCA_903828455.1 uncultured Acidobacteriia bacterium
CCCACTGGTCGTAGACGTAAGTGGTGGTCACCGGGTTCGCGGTGCCGACGCCGGTGGTTTTGCTCACGCGCTGGCCGAGGCCGTCGTAAGCGTAGCTCGACACCGCGCCGTTCAGGTTCGCCGTCACCTGCCGGTTTTCGGCGTCGTAAGTGAAGTTGCGCGTCATGCCGCCTACGTGGAGAACGTTCCCGTTCAGATCATAACTCCAGGCCGAGATTCGGTTGGGAACGGTGGTCGAATACCAGCTTTGCGCTGTTGGCGTTTCCAGTGTCAGGCTCGCCGCCTGGCCCTGATTGGTGTTCCCCGACACCCAGCGGTTGCCCAGCGCGTCGTAGCCGTAACTCTGCGACCAGCCCGCGCCGGTTTCTGAGGCACCGGTCAGGCGGTTCAGATTGTCGTAGCTAGGTATGCGTCGCACTCAGTCCTGGGGACGACGGCAACAGGCTCTCCATGACCGCCTACTTATGGCGAAGTTTGGGACCGGCAGCAAAACTCGACCAGAGCTATCCTGAAGGATCGATTCACTTTCTGTACGTCATCCCGTTCGTAAGACAGCTTGTACAGCTCGCCATCCCTGCTCCCGTCTTTGACCGCCAACGCACCGCCATCATCTTCAGCAAGGATGTAGAAATTATCATCAGCCAGCGCCACCTTAGGTACGCTCGCTAGGCCGTGAATTTTGCATTCTCTGGCCCGCGCGCCATCCATCTGTTCAATGAACTCCAGATAATCGGGTGGTAGTTCTGCATCGATTTGCGCAATCAGTGCGGCTCGCCGCGTTCCAGCCAGCGGGGCTCGTGGATCCGTAAGCTGACAGGTTGCGAATAACTCCTGTGGCCAACTGCTCAGTGTCGCTGGATCTACTAGGACTTCGTCTCCCTTCGGTCGCTCTCGCATCGGGTCCATCCAGACGGTAACGTCAGCAACCGCGGGTCGAACTGCATCCAGAGCGTGGCCGGCTAAGAATCGTTTAGGCGGCTTATCGAAGACCAGCGAGAACAGACGCCCGTTTACAAGCCACGCCTCGGCCTTTAGAGTCACCGGACTGCCTGGATTCGTCAGATGTACTGTCCCGAGAAGGGCTTCCGCTTCCTCTTGAGGAAACCGCAAACAATCGTCGAAAGCAGGTTTGCCGTGAGCAACGCGGTAGAGGTTCACTTCCTTTCCATCCGTGAGCCGCTGCACCTTGTTGATACTATCGATTTGAGCTTGAAGCCGAGTTGCCGCCTCGGGATCAAGACGCGATTTTATCGCCTCTATTACGCAGGCTTCAAATGGATAGAGCTGATTCCTATTACCGAGCAAGAACCGCATAGACGCAACCTCCCTTCGCCTCAGTTTCCACAAGCGCCGGCAAGAAATTTGCTCCCTGATCCCCAAGCAGCGCCGATCGCAGTACCTGCCAGAACATTAGGAACTCGGTTTAACTGCTGGGCCACCGCGCCGGGTAGGGGATTGGCCTCTTTCCACACTCGGGGCATGAATCTATAGCGGCTCGGATCTGACAAGGCATGCTCGGCAACCGAAACATAATTGCCATTCAAGACAGTACGCGGACCACCAAGTCGTGCGGGAATCCAATGCGAGAACTCTTTCCCGGCTCCCGCCACGCCTGCCTTTTCAAGGCCCACCACTCCCCCGTATGCTGTCGAAAGTCCAACTCCGATCCAACTACCGGTTTCGTAGTAGGCCGAACAGCCTCGCGGATCTTTGCCAGCCATCTTCCGACGGAACCAAGCGCTGAATCCGAATGAAATCGCGTCTCCAGCACCGGCAACTACGTCCGCGGCGTTGCCGACCACTTGGCGGGCTTCTAGGTCGTCCACAAACCTACCCGGATCCTGCACGTCCGACCCAAGCCCCGAGTTCTCGCTCCACGGATCGCTACTGCCTCCACAATTCCCGGCCCATCCACCGCAACCGAAGGTCCCACTCACCGCGTTCCCAAGAAACGTCCCTTTGTCGCTGTTGGGTCCCCCGATTGCGGCATCTATACCGCTACCCGCCGCGTAACCTATCGTCGAACCCCAAGGCCCAAAGAAACTGCCGATGATTCCGCCTATCCAACCGAATATCCCCTCCCCGCTCGGGTCCGTAAGGCTCATGGGATTGTTCCCCACATACGCGTACCCGTTCCACGTCTGCGGATCACCCGGATCGGCCCCCGCATTCCCCGGGTCAGTACTCTGGAACCTGCCCGCCGCCCCGCTCATCTGCCGTACCTGGAACCAGTCGAGCCCGGTCTCCGCATCCCGCTGTTGACCGG
>CAIKMJ010000054.1 GCA_903828455.1 uncultured Acidobacteriia bacterium
GCCTGCCACCACGCCCGAAAATATGGCCGCCTGACCCCGTTTTGCACAAGCTCCGGCCCTCGCCGCGAGCCCCGCAGCCCTCAGGCACGCTCCACGTGTCTCGGTCTGTCGAAGTTTGCCGAATGCCGAGGGTCGGCGACGGTTCGGCGCCCGCACGGAACGCCTGTGCAGCCACCCGGCCGCGCGCCGTCGGCCCGGCCTAACGGTAGATCCCCGGCTCGCCAGCCGGCCGCGTCTTCCAGCGCCGGTGAATCCACAGCCATTGTTCCGGAGCCTCGCGCACCGCGGCTTCAATCGCCGCCTGCACCCGCCGCGTGTCCTCCACCGCGTCCCCGCTCATCGGAACCTCGGGATAAAACTTGAGAACGTACTTCTTTTCTCCCGCATTCCAGAACGCGAACCCGGGAATCACCGCCGCCCCGCTCCGCGCCGCCAGTTTCGCAAACGTCAGATTTGCGCACGCGTCTTTTCCGAAAAACGGCACGAACGCCCCGTTGTCCGTCGACGAGTTCTGGTCCACCAGAATCCCCACCGGCTCGTTCCGCCGCAACGCCTGCAGGATCGACCGCGCGAAGTCCCGCTTGGAAAGCAGCGTGTTCCCCGACATCCCGCGCCGCCCCTCCACCAGTTCGTCGATCAGCGGATTATCCAGCGGCCGCACCACCACATTCATCGGCTCCGTCATCAGCGCGTGCGCATAGGCGCTCAGCTCCCAGTTGCCCAGATGCGCCGTCGCAAACAGCACGCCGTTGCCCCGCGCCTTGGCCCGCTCGTAGTGCTCGAAGCCTTCGTAGCGGATCCACTCGCCCACGTTTTGTTTATTGATTTGCGGAAAGCGCGCAAAGCTCACCAGCATTCGCCCGATCGAGGCGAACACTCCGTCGATCGCCGCCTTGCGCCACCCCGCGTCCCGTTCCGGATAGGCGAATGACAGGTTCTGCTCTGCCCCGCGCCGCAGCCTCGGAATGCCCTTGTCGAGCAATCGCGCGCACGCCGCTCCCATGCCGTCCGCCAGCGATCGCGGCGCGTGTGCCAGCAACGCCACCACGCTGCGCGCCAGCGCCGCCTCGATGCCATTCCGTATCGCCGATCTCTTACGCACTCCGGCCGCCGATCGGCAATCCCGCGCCTCTCCATGCAGCACCGCGGAAACCCGTCCCACTGAAACCCGCGACTCTCAAACCCGTGCCATCCGATCCCGCGCAGACCGATCCAGTGCAGTCCGATCCCGCGACGCCCGATCCCGCGACGCCCGATCCAGTGACGTCCGATCCAGTGACGCCCGGTCCCGCGCAGACCGAACCAGTGACGCCCGATCCCGCAGCGCCCAAACCCGCGACGCCCGATCCAGTGACGCCCAAACCCGCAGCGCTCAAACCGGTGCCACGGCAGCCAGCGCCGCCCCCGTCGGCGCCGCCCCAGGCAATACGAATGACTCCGCCGCCTGACTCCGGCCTATTCAATCCAGCCGCCGCCCGCCACCAGTTCACCCGAATAGAACACCGCCGCCTGTCCGGGAGTGACGGCTCTTTGCGGCTCGTGAAACCGGACCTCGGCCCGCGTCTCGCCGAGCGGCGCGATCGTCGCCGCCGCCGGCGTGTGCCGGTTGCGGATCCGCACCGTGACCTCGGCCGGCCGCTCCAGTCCGCGCCAGCTCACCCAGTTGATCCCGTCCACCACCATCGTCGCCCTCTGCAGCTGCTCGTTCGACCCGATCGTCACCGTCTTCGTCTTCGGATCGGTCGCAATCACATACAGCGGCTCCGGCGCCGCGATCCCGATGCCCTTGCGCTGCCCCACCGTGAAGTGATGCGCCCCGGCGTGCCGGCCCACCTCGCGCCCTTCGCCATCCACGAACGCGCCCGCCGTATCCTCGGCCTTCAGCTCGTCGCCGCGGCCTTTGTCCTCCAGATACGCCTTGAGAAACGCCGCGTAGTCGCCCGTCGGGACGAAGCAGATCTCGTAGCTCTCCGGCTTCGCCGCCACCGGCAGATTCAGCTCGCCCGCCAGTTCGCGGACCTCCGCCTTCGTCATCTCGCCCAGCGGGAACATCGTCCGTCCCAGTTGCTCCTGCGTCAGGCCCCACAGGAAGTACGTCTGGTCTTTGGTCACATCGACCGCCGTCCGCATCTCGTATCTTCCCGTCTCTTCGTTCCGCCGCACTCTGGCGTAGTGGCCGGTCGCGATCCGCGCCGCGCCCACCGAATCCGCCAGCGCCAGAAACCGGTCGAACTTGATAAACGTGTTGCAGTTGGTGCATGGCACCGGCGTCCGTCCCGCCAGGTACTCCGCCACGAACGGCTTCACCACGTGCTCTTCGAACTGGTCTTCCAGATTGACCACGTAATACGGAATGCCCACATGCTCGGCCACATGCCGCGCATCGTACACATCGTCGAGCGAGCAGCACCGCCCCGTCGCCGGCCCGCCGCCCAGTTCCGGCAGCCGCCGCTGATTCCACAGCTGCATCGTCAGCCCGGCGATCTCGCGCCCCTCGCGCCGCAGCAGCGCCGCCACCACCGAGCTGTCCACGCCGCCCGACATCGCGACGGCAATCAGCTCACTCATGCCGGCCGCTTCTCCCCGGCCGTATTCTCCGGCGAAATGCGCCGCAGATGCGCCACGCTTGCCTCCACCGCCTCAATCAGCCCGTCCACCTGCTCCACCGTATTGCCCGGTCCGAGTGAGAACCGCACGCTCGATCTAGCCTCCGCCGGCGTCAGCCCCATCGCCAGCAGCACGTGCGACGGCTCCACCGCTCCGCTCGAACAGGCCGAACCGCTCGACACCGCATACCCGCGCAGGTCGAGCGCAATCACAATCGCTTCGCCTTCCACGCCGTCGAACCGGATGTTGGTCGTATTCGGCACCCGCTTCGCCCCGCCGCCGTTCACCTGCGAACCCGGCACGCGAGCCAGAATCCCCGCTTCCAGTCGATCCCGCAGCGGCGCGAACTCGGTCCAGTCGCGCGCCAGCGACGCGGCCTTGCCGAACGCCGCCAGCCCCGGCACGTTCTCCGTTCCCGCCCGGCGGTCCCGCTCATGATGCCCGCCGAACATCACCGGTTCCAGCGAAAGCCCCTTCCGCACGTACAGCGCGCCCACGCCCTTCGGCGCGCCGAACTTGTGGCCGCTGATGGAGAACAGATCGACGCCCAGCTCCTTCACGCTTACCGGCAGCCGTCCGCCCGTCTGCACCCCGTCCGAATGCAGCAAAGCGCCGCACGAATGAGTCAGCGCCGAGATCTCCTTAATCGGCTGGATCACGCCCGTTTCGTTGTTGGCGTGCATGATCGTCACCAGCGTCGTGCCCGGCCGCAGCGCCCGTTTCAGTTCATCGAGCTGCACCACGCCGTCCCCATCCACCGGCAGATAGATGACTTCGGAACCTTCCCGCTCCAGCTGGGCGCAGGCGCTGAGCACCGCCGGATGCTCCACCGCACTGGTGATCACATGCTTCACCGCCCGCCCCGCCTTACGGCCGACGCCGAAAATGGCGAGGTTATCCGCCTCCGTGCCGCCGCTGGTGAAGACGACTTCCTTCGCATCGCAGCCGATGCGCTCGGCAACTTCGCGCCGCGCGTTCTCCAGCTTCTTCTTGGCGGCCTGACCGTAATGGTGGATACTGGACGCATTGCCGGAGACCTCAACCAGCGTCGCGGTGAGGTCGCGCAGCACCTCCGGAGCGACCGGAGTCGTCGCATTGTGGTCGAAGTAAAAGTGCTGCATTTTCTTTCAGTTTATCGCCTTCTGGAGGCACGGTGCCCGCACCCATCATCACGCTGACCACGGACTTCGGCACGGCTGACCACTATGTGGCCGCAATGAAAGGGGTTATCCTCGGCATCTGCGCGAATGCCGCCATCGTGGACATCTCCCACGAGGTCCCGCGTTACTCAATTCCCGGCGGCGCCTGGGTGATCTCCCAGTCGTGGCGCTGCTTCCCCAAAGGAACCACGCACGTTGTAGTAGTCGATCCCGGAGTCGGCTCGAAGCGGCGGCCGATCCTGGCCGAGGTGGACGGCCACCGCTTTGTGGCGCCGGACAACGGCGTCCTCACGATGGTCCTCGAGGCGGCGCGAGCCCCGAAGACCCGCGAGATCACCGCTGCCCGCTACTTCCGCCAGCCAGTCAGCCAGACCTTCCACGGCCGCGACATCTTTGCGCCGGTCGCCGCCCGTCTCGCCTGCGGGCTGGCGGCCTCCAAAGTGGGCCCTGTGCTCATGGGACCGATCCGACTTCCGTTCGGAAGTCCCCTACAGTCGGGCCCCGAAAGCTGGACCGGAACCGTGCTCCACATCGACCGATTCGGCAACGTCGTGACCAATTTTTCCACAGATCGGTGGACGGATTTGCACAGCCGGCCGTTCTCGCTTCGTTGCAACCGCAAGGTGATATCGGTTGCCGCGGAGTGCTATGAAGCGATGAAACCGGGCCGCCTGAATCTCATTCGGGGCAGCGCCGGATTTTGGGAAATCTCTTGTAATCAGCAGGATGCAGCTGTGCTGCTCGGCGCTTCGCCGGGCAGTCCGATCGATCTCCGCCTCTTGTAGTCTGTTGGGCTGGACAGTGGGGTACTGCGCATCGCTAGTACTCTTTTACTGTCAAAAGCAAGTACTGAACCTTGTACCTGTCTGCTGCCAATCGTAAACTTCAATTGCCAGGCAGTAGTTTTCCTGGACACAAGAAAACAGACGGATCACGGAGGAAGTACAGCAATGAAAATTCAATTCTTAGGAGTGGCGGGTCTGCTATTGGCAGGCATCTCGCTGCAGGCATCCACAACTTTAACCATGAGCAACCCGCTCGTAACGAGCGGTCTTTCCGACGGCAGCGATGCGGTCAGCCCTTATACCGGCTATCTGGCCAACTACGGTAACGGTACAACTGCGATTAACCTGTATTGCGACGACGCAGCAGACACGATTGCTCCCCCCAACAGCTACACGGCTGATGTAACGGCCGTCACAGCTGCCGGTTTAGGCAGCAACACCCGGTTCGGTTCGGCCACCGGCGCATCGGATGCGACCGGTTCGGTACTCAACAAAGACGGTATCACCGGCGCACTGCCTACCGGCGTGAATCTCTATGAAGATCTGGCGTGGCTGTACACGCAGATGGCTGGTTACAAGGCGAACAACGCCAGCGACACGGCGGATTACATTGGCATGCAGGAAGCCGCCTGGGATCTGACCTCCACGGTCGGACCGCAGGACTACACGACGCAGGCGGCCGAATGGGTCAACCTTGCTCTGAAGTATGCCGCCTCCAACCCGACCACGGGCACGCAGGAAAGCGTGACGGTTGGAAGCACGACCACCAAGCTGACCGTGTATCAGGCCAACTACGCCAACTGGGTCGTTATCACCCCCGTGTCGGCTGTCGGTTGCACCGCGGGCGGCGGCACCGGTTGCTCCACCAGCAATCAGGTGGGTCAGGAATTCCTGGCCAACATCGGCACCGGTTCGGTGACCGGCGGTTCGGCCACTCCGGAACCGGCCACCTTCGGTCTGTTCGGAAGCGCCCTTCTTTTCGGCGGGATTCTCGCCCGCCGTCGCCGCAAGGCCTAACCGCCGCTCGCCTTCACCGGCACGCGACGGCTACTGATTTCCTCCAGGCCGGTTCGCGTTGGAACTCCTCCGGGTTCCGGCGCGAACCGGTTTTTTGCTGTTTGGGCCGGTGTGGCGGCGGAAGGGGATGAAACGGCAGCGGATTAGTGCGAGGTTTCGGCGATGCGGCCGTCCCGCATGTGCAGGGTGCGGTGACCGAAGGCAGCAGCTTCGGTGTTGTGGGTGATCATCAGGATGGTCTGGCCGAGGCGCTCGTTCAGGTCCTTGAGGATGTTGAGGACGGCGAGCGAGTTGCGGGAGTCGAGATTACCGGTCGGCTCATCGGCAAGCAGGATGGCGGGCCGGGTGGCGAGCGCACGGGCGATGGCCACGCGCTGCTGTTCGCCGCCGGACATTTCGGAGGGCTTGTGGTCGAGCCGGCCGGCGATGCCGAGCAGATCGAGCAGGCTCAGGAGTTCGGGGTCGAACTGATCCGGCTCCTTGCCCGAAATATAGAGTGCGGTGCGAATGTTGTCGCGCGCGGTGAGGTTCGGCAGCAGATTGAATTTCTGAAAAACGAAACTGACGCTGCTGCTGCGAAGTTCGGTGCGGCCGCGTTCGCCGACGGTCGACACATTGCGGCCCGCCACGATGACTTCGCCGGCGGTGGGCGGCGTGAGTCCGCCGACGATATGGAAGAGCGTCGACTTGCCGGAGCCGGAAGGGCCGACGATCGAAATGAATTCGCCGCGTGGGACATCGAGATCGACGCCGCGCAGGGCTTCCACCTGCACTTTGCCGGTGTTGTAGACCTTGCGCAGTCCGCGGGCCTGAATGATGGAATCCGGCGGCTTATTCATACGCCAGAGCCTCAATCGGATCCTGACGAACCGCCATCAGACCCGGATAGACAGAGCCGAGCAGCGCGCCGCCCATGGCGATCAGGCCGGCGATGGGCCACCAGGACGGCACCACGGCCTGCGGCAGTGACGCCGGCGCTATGTGGAGCATGGCCCAGCGGGTGACGAAGCTGAGAAGAATGCCGGCAATGGTGCCGCCAAAGCCCAGCGCAGCCGCTTCGCTGACGATGATTCCCATGACGAAGCCGTTGGTGGCGCCGAGCGATTTCAGGATGCCGATTTCGCGCGTGCGCTGCAGCACCGCCATATACATGGAAAGGGAGACGACGGCGAAACCGATGATCACGCCAATGCCGACGACCGCGTTGATGAAGCCGGCCAGCAGGGGAATGTTATTGACCGAGATGAGCGAGACCAGTTCCTTCATCGAATAGATGGCGTAGCCGTCGAACTTCGCCTGCAACGCCTGAATGACCTGCGGCGTATTGGACGGGTCGTCCAGCTTCAGATAGATCTGGCTGAGTTTGCCGGTGGCGCCGACCAGATCCTGCAGGTTGCGGACGTCAACGAAGAGGTGGGCGAGTTTGCCGGGCTCGACGATGCCGGAGACGTGCCAGTCGCGGTTGAGAATGCGCGTGACCGAGCCGGCGTGGAGGTGGCGCTGATCGGCATAGAACTGATCGACGACCACTTCGTCCGGCTTTTCGAAGATGCGGCCTTCGCGGAAGATGAAGCCGCCGCTCATGCGCGTGAAGCCGGCGGGGTCGATGCCGGTAACGGAGTCGAAGCCGCCGATGGGCTGGTTGACGACGCCGGTGGCCTGGGTGACGTGGGCCGTTTGGGTGAGTACCTCGGTCAGCTTTTCCGGCAGCGCGGCGCCGCTGAAGGTCATGACGGAGGTGCCGGGCGCGCGGAAGACGATATCGGCGCCGACGCCTTGTGAGCGGCGGGCGGAATCGTCGAGAAAGCCGCGGCTGAGTCCGATGAGGGTGAGAATCAGCGTGACCGGGACGGCGATGAGGAGTACGCTGAGCAGGGTGCGCACCGGCTTGAAGCGCACGTTCTCCCAGACGAGGGTGAAGATCACTTTTTCGGCGCCCCGATGGTCTGCAGCGTGGTGCCTTCGGGCTGCGTGAGGAGGAATTTGTCGTCCGTCAGGGCGGCGTTCATCTGCATGTCGACCACGTTCATGACCATACCGTAACCGTCGCGCGGGCGGTTGAGATCGATCTGCGCGGGGAACATCACGCCATTGTAAGACTTCCAGCTGCCGTAGCGGGTGTCGCTGACGATGGAGCCGGTGTCGTCGAAGATTTTCTGGCGGATCAGCGAAAGATCGATGCGGTCGAACCAAACGTTGCGGGAGAGCACGATGGCGCCGGCGCCGTTGAGTTTGACGAAGTGGAGGATGTAGTAGGCGTCGTCCTCGTCGGTGGCGTCTTCGAGGAGGACGGTTTCGATGCCGCGCTCGGGCGGACGGATGAGCATTGAGGACAGGAAGGCTTCGGGGCGAAGGTTTTCGAACTTGTTCTTCGAGGCGGGCGGGGCCGAATTTTCGCCCTCGATGAAGAGGTTCTTCGAGACGAGATGGACTTTGAAGCGGGAACCATCGGAAACCATGTCGAAGGCTTTGGTGCGCACGACGGGGAGCTGGCCGATGATGCGGATGTCGGCCGGTTTGCGGAAAAGGATGTAAGCGCGGACGTCTTTGATCTCGGTGATTTCACCTTTATATACGCTGCCGACGGTGGGGGTCATGTCGACGGTGGTCTGGAGCCCGTGAATGGCGTCGTAGATGGCGGAGATTTTGCTGAGCAGTTCGTCGCGCGAGGCGGTCAGAAGGGGGGGCGCACTGGCCGCGTTGACGGGCTTGCCGTGACGAGTCACGACCCGCTTCACGGAGAGGCAGGAGGTGCAAAAGAGGCCAGAAATGAGGGCGAGAGCCACCGGTCCGTGCCGGTGCAGACGAAGCATTGCTTTACCTATTGTAGGATGTGGTCTGCCGAAGCCGCGGTTCGTAAAATTCGGTCAGGTGAACGGGCCGGCAGCGAATCCGCAGGTGACGATGCTATGATGGTTTCACCGGTGTGGGCCTGTGGCGCAGTTGGGAGCGCGCTTCCATGGCATGGAAGAGGTCAAGGGTTCGAATCCCTTCAGGTCCACCAAATCCCCCCCCCATAAAACATAGACTTGCGGAAGCGGGTGCGCGCTTCCAGATCGACGAAGCTGGCACGGGGAGTCCATTTGGAGCCCGACCTGGCCAGAATTTGGACTCCGGCCCCTCTGGCGATTGATGGCCCGCTGTCAGTTTCCCTGAGTGGGATCGTACCCAAGCAAGCGATTGATTTTTTCTTTGTGCTCTTCCGCGAACTTGCGAAGCTGATCCGCGCTCGCGAGCATGGGCAGGAGGATCTCCTCCTGACCGAAAAATGGTTGATCGGTATTCACCTTCGGGTGCAGGGTTCTTATTGCCACCGACTTCCCTGCTACAACCGTGTCAGTCCCGTCGGGTTCCAGTGCACTGAGTTCGCGCCGCAGATCACCAATCTCCACTCCGGAGAACCGCAGATCCACTATGCCGTTGTGTGGCTTTATCTCGACGATCACGCGGGATTGAGGAAATCCGCGCACCGCAAAGGTAATCCATTTACTGCTCGGTGCCCGGCCACCGCCCTCGGCCGCAAGGGGAAGATCGGGAAAACGTCCGACCGCGAAGCTCCGTGCCTCCTTGAACCACTCGGTTAAGGCCAGATCAACGATCTTGTTCCACGGTCGCCTTGCCTTGCTGCAAGCCGCACGGAAGATTCGTCGCTTGAACTCGGCACGCAGATCGGCTCCGGCCAGCGCCTTCTCGCACTCCTCATAGCTGACCTGGTAGTCAAATTTCTTCTCGGGCACGTCTTTGAGATACAACGTCGGTGCGACCAGCACGGTCGCGAACTCTTCCCAATCCCCGTCCCGAATTCCTGCATCGCCGCGAACGCGATACCGTTCAGGTTGCCGTTCCATGAATGAGGCGGCGATCTTGTTTTCGATCAGAAGTGCCCGACGCAACCCGTTTGCGCCCCCGTGAACGACGAGAAGGTCGGTCTCACCATGCTGGGTACTTACAGACCGTCCAAGGCGGATGAGTTCGCCCTTTTCGGGCACCGCTCCGGTCCGGACCAGGAACCATGAGCGGAAAGACTGACTGCATTCGATTTCTTCGGCGAGCACGAAGTCCAGATCGCGTTCGCATACGTCCACAAAGCAGATCTGACTGGAATAGTTATTCACGCTCCGAAATCCAGATCGAAGCATATCAATCTCCCTGGCATCCGCTTGTTGGGGGGGGGGCGGTGCGCAAGTCGAACCGCTTGGCGGAGTAGCGGGGATGAATAATTCAGCTGGTATAACGTGAGAATTATATTAGCTTTGGGTTATAATTTGCTTATGGCGTGGGACGTCGAGGTCACGGATGAATTTAAAGCCTGGTGGAACGCGCTCACCGAAGCGGAGCGTATATCCGTCGAGAGAGGAGTTCTACTACTCGAAGAGCGCGGTCCGCATCTCCCGTTTCCGTACAGCAGCGGCGTGAGCGGCTCGCGCCACTCCGCGATGCGTGAACTCCGCGTACAACACCAGGGCCGTCCCTACCGGGTGCTTTACATTTTCGATGCTCGCCGCGTAGCGCTGTTGCTGTTGGGTGGCGACAAAACCGGCGATGACCGCTGGTACGAGAAGAACGTGCCGTTGGCCGATCAGATTTACGACAACTACCTTGCCGAGGTGGAGGAAGAAGGCAATGCCAAGAACGACAAAATTCAGTGAACTAAGGGCGCAGATGTCGCCTGAAGCGCGGGCCGAAGCTCGACGCCTCGCCGACGAGGATCTGAAAAAAATGCCGCTGCACGAACTGCGAGCCGCCCGGCATCTGACACAGCAACAACTCGCGAAATCTCTCGACATGACGCAGGCGGCGGTCTCGCAACTGGAGCAACGCACCGATGTATACCTCAGCACGCTTGAGAACTTCGTTGAAGCGATGGGCGGGCGGCTGGAAATGTACGCGGTATTTCCCGATGGAAAAGTGAAGCTGGGTCTGGAACGGGAAGCCTCGTAGGCATTGAGCCGGGGATTGTCCTTTTCAGGAGAGCGATTGTTGTCTCCTCCGGCAGACGGCAATCACAACGGCGCGAACCCACGCGCGCAAAGGCGCGTGCCGTGCAGTTGCGGTGTGGAGTTTGGAGTCCGAACGGAGTCCAGAACGGGGAAAAGGCCTTCGTGGCGTCCGCTGGAGTCAAAACTGTCCTCCGCTAACTTTTTCAGGCGTAATTTCTGTAAGTGGTGGATTTTTTTAAAACGGTACGGAAGCGGTCAACGGTTTGAATCCCTTCAGCGCCCCGCCAATACTAATTTGAAGGTTTTTTGCGACGACCTGCTGGTTGACGGTCCCTCGCGCAGCGCAGGCGATCCGCGCAAGCCGATTTCCCGCCAGATCCTGCATCGCCGGCGCAACTACTGGCCGCCGTTCGGTTTCTTACAACAAAGAGAAACGAATGAGAATAAGTGGATTCCTCACGGTCCTCGCCTGGACGTTCATCGCCACGCCAGTGTTTTCGCAGGTGCAGATTGGCGGCGGAGTATGTTCGCCGGCTACGTTGAGCGGCACGTACTCACTGACCCTTTCGGGGCGCGATGTGAGTCCGGCGGTGGCATTTGTAAAAGTTTCGCAGGGCGTCGGGACGGCGGCGTTCGATGGCGCCGGCAAGGTCACGCTGACGTTCGCCAACAACACGCTTGCGGCGGCGGGAACGGCGCAGACGTGGTCGGGAAGTTATACGATGCAGGGCAGTTGTACCGGGACGGTTAGCATTACTTCGGGGAATGCGGCGGCATTTTCGCTGGTCACGTATAACAGCGGCAAGGCCTTCCTGATCACGGGACAGGACGGCACGTACGCTCTTACGGGCAGCGGCGGCCTGCTGCCGACCACGGCGGCCTGCAGCGCGACGCAACTTTCCGGCACTTACGCGATCGCCGCGACGGGTTTCTTCCTGACGGCCGGGGCGGTTTCGGGCGTGAACGATGTATCCGGCGTCCTGCAACTGGATGGCAAGAGCGCGATTACGGGGACGATCTATCTGGCGGGCGCCGCGACCAATTCCACGCTGAATCTGACCGGGCAATTTGCCTTGACCCAGGGATGCGCCGGCACCGGCACGGTTACCGATTCGAGCGGGAAAACGTATGCGCTTCAGTTTCTGGAGACCGGGGGCGGCGGAGGCTTTCTGCTGAGCGGCGCCAACGCCGGCATCCTCTTTATCGGAAGCGGACGGACGATATGAACTCACAGCGCATTGCCTTTGTTTTCTTTCTGCTGGCTTTGCCGGCCGGCCTCTGGGCGCAGACCGCGCCCGCGCCGGTGACCTGCACGGCGGCTTCGGTGAAGGGCACGCACGCGTTTGTTATCACGGGGCGAAATCTGAATTCCGCGCTGGCGATCAGCAACGTGCTGCAGGGCGACGGGACGGCAACGTTTGACGGAGTGGGCGCGGTCAGCTTTGTGATGGTGACGAGCACGAATGTGGCGCAGGCGCAGGCGCAAACGTGGTCGGGAACTTACACGCTGGCGTCGAACTGCACGGGGACGCTTACGGTTTCGTCGGGCGAAAACGCGACGTTTACGATGATCGCGTACAGCAACGGACTGGGGTTCAGCCTGATTGGGCAGGACGGCACCTACGCGCTGACCGGAACCGGAACCACGCAACCGGCGGCGTGCATCACGAGTTCGGTTTCCGGAGCGTACACATTCAGCGGCCAGGGTTACGCGCTGGCGGGCGGAAAGGTCAGCGGGGTCAATACGTTATCCGGCCTGCTGCAGTTCGATGGGCGCGGCGGAATTACGGGCAACTGGTCGCTGGCCACCAACACGACGGCCACGCCGGATGCGGTCACCGGGACGTATTCAGTCTCGGCTCAATGCGTTGGGACGGGCACGCTGGCAGACAAAGCCGGCGCCACATGGACGCTGAACTTCGTTGTGACAACGGCAACCTCGGCCGATTTCACGATGGACATGGCAAGCCCGGTGGGCATTGAGGCGGTCACCGGACATGAGACTTTCACGAATCCGGGTCTTTCGGTGACGGATGCCGCTGACGGGACTTCGTCCACCACGCCCCCGGGCAGCGTGTTCGCGCTGTACGGCAGTGGAATGGCGACCGGATCGGCGTCAGCCACCGCAGTGCCGCTGCCGACCGCGCTGCTGGGAACGTCGGTGACCGTGAATGGTGTGGCGGCGCCTTTGTTTTATATGAGTTCGGGACAGATCAATGCGCAGATGCCGTGGAAGACGACGCCGGGCCTCGCGACAGTGGTGGTGAGCAATGGCGGTACGCTGAGCAACGCGGTGGCGGTTGAGGTTCCGGCGGCCGCGACACCGGAAATCCTGACCTACAACACCAACCGCGCGGTGGTGCAGAATGCCGATCACAGCGTCAATACGGCAACGAACCCGGCGAAGGTGGGCGAAACGCTGGTCGCGTATTTTGAAGGCGGCGGGCCGGTGAAGACGAACGTTCCGCTGGTGAGTGGCGCGGCGGCTCCGGGGGCTCTTTCGCCGGTAACGGGGACGCCGGTAAAAGTTACGGTCGCGGGGAATACGGCCAATGTGACGTATATCGGGCTGACGCCGACGGCGGTGGGGCTTTACCAGGTCAATTTCGTGGTGCCGAAGGTCGCGGCGGGCGATCGGGCGCTGGTGATTTCGATCGGTGGCGTGGCGTCGCCGAACGCGTTGATTAGTGTTTCCGACTAAATGCCGCGAACGGAGGCGGTTGTGGCGCGCGGTCCGCGGCCGCATGGAGGGCTGTTCGATAGCGGCGTTGCTTGCTCGATGACGGCGTGGCTTGCCCGATCACGGCGTGGCGTATGAGCGGCGGCGGAGCCTAATCCGGTCGCTCGTGTCGATTCCGGATCGACCAATCGCGCCGGATTCCAAATTCTGACTCAGGCGGCGGGGGCGGCGCAAATGACGATGGTCCCGCGTGGACGGCGTGCGGCGGTGGAGCCGGAGAATCGTGAGCGGCGGGCGATTCCGGCGGGCGATTCCGGCTGGTGATTCCGACGGGCGATTCCGACGGGCGATTCAAGCGCTGCTTGCGGGACGCATAGTGGCCGATCGGGCAACGGCGAAACTGCGGGATTCGCTGGCCTGCGGTCCGGCGTACGGAAATTACGTCGTTCGGCTCGGCGCTGACGGTGGAATCCGGCGACGCGGAGGAGTGCGGCGCTGCGCAACGTGATTCGCGATTCGGCGCGATCATCGTGCTTTTCCGAGGTTGCTGCCACGCCCGGGAGGCGATCGAGACGCGGCCCGGCGGAGGGCCGCCCAAAACAAACAGACCAGAATGGCCGTTGATCGTTTTGACCTTGATTTTACAGGGGTGCAGCGCGTTTTATGCCTGTATTTGCCTTAGGTTATAAGGATTTTCGATGCTAAACTGGCAACAGTTCGAAGGGATTGCTGCTCATCTATGAAAAGCCAGAAAACATCGCGAATCGGAAACAATGGCGGGCGCTGGATATTGCGGGCCGGAGCGCTGCTGGCGCTGGCGGCGGGAATGGCGAATGCGCAGACGCTGGTTTCATGCGCGGCGGGCACGATAACGCCGGCGACGATTCGCATGGAAGGCGCAACCGAGCAGGTGGCCGATCTCGCATTTTCCTGTACTCTCACGAGCGCGCCGCAATCGCAGCAGGCGGCCAGGATTCAGGTGACGATGAATGCGTCCGTGAGCAGTGTCGCGCTCGGCAGCGGCGGCGCCACCGAAGCCACCGCGTTCGCCAATTCGACGGGCGTGCAGGGCACGGTCAGCAACAGCGGCGGGGTGTACACGATCACCTTCGCCAGCGTGCCGGTGGCGGCGTATCCTTCGACGACCGTGAACTTCACGGTCACCAATATCCGGGTGAATGCGGCCGGGTCGGGACTGTCGGCCGGGTCTGCAATTACGGCGCAGGCGCAGGTGACGATGAATTCCTCCAGTTCCCCGATTACGACAGGGAACGCAACGGTTCCGCTGGCTTATCTGGCGCAGGGGCTGCAGCCGAATGCAGGCGGGACTGCCAGTTATTCGGCCTGCGTCGCGATGACTCCGGCGTCGGGCCCGGCGTTCCAGCTGCAGATAGGGGAGAACTTCGTTTCCGCGTTCAAGAGCCAGGGCGGTTCTGCGAACAACACGCTGGGGTCGGAGTTTACGGCCAATACGGAGACCGGCTACTACGTCAGCGCGGGCGGCGCGACTAATGCCGCCGGTTACGGGACGCGGATTCGTGTTTTGTTCAGCGGCGTTCCCGGGAGTGCGTCGGTTTATGTTCCGACGACGATCACCGTTGGCGGTTCAACGCTGTCGCTGACGCTTACAGAGTCGGGAGTTTTTGCGCAGGTTCCGCCGATCAGCGCACCGAATGCCGGCCTTGGAATTCCGAGCGGCCTGAACGTGGCGGCGGTCACGATCTCCGGCGGCGCCGGCGAAGCGGTGTACGAAGTGACGGCGCAGAATCCGGCTGCCATCGATACGTTTACGGTTCCCGTCTATCTGGGCGCGACCAACACGCAGCTGAGCGGTTCCGCGATCACGGCCGTGGCGGGACTGGCGCCGATCAGTTCGACGACGTTTCCGACCTTTGCGAATGTGGACACGCTGACGACGACGGCCAGCGCCATCGCCGGTTGTTCATCGCTGGCGATCAAGCCCACGACGCTGTCGAGCGCTGAACAGGGAGTTCCGTATCTGCAGCAACTGGCGTCGAGCGGGGTGACCGGCTGGAGCATCGTCAACGGAGGCGGAAATCTTCCGGCTGGCCTGACGCTGAATGCGACGACGGGGACGATCAGCGGTACGCCGACGGTGAATGGCACGTTTCCGTTCACGGTTCAAACGGCCGGCAGTTCGCCGATTCAGGCGTCGTTCACGCTGACGGTGAATCCGCCGGTGGCGATCACCACGACACCGCTGACCGGCGGCGCGCCGGCTGTGAACTATAGCCAGGCGGTGGTGGCGACCGGCGGGACCGGGACGCTGACGTGGGAAATCGTCTCCGGCGGATTGCCGAGCGGACTTTCGATCAACGCGGCCACGGGGCTCATCTCCGGCAAGACTTCGCAGACCGGTACGTTTGCTCTTGCGGTGCGAGTGTATGACACGATCGGCGCGGCCGCGATGCAAAGCTACAGTTTGCAGATCACGCCGCCGACGGCGTTTTGCAACAGCGCATCGCTGGTTTCCGGTCCGGTTACGGTGCGGGCAGAAGGCGTTACGGAACTGGTGAGCGGGCTGCAGGTCAGTTGCACGGGAACGGGCGGCACGGCGAATGTGCAGGTGTCGCTGGTTTCCTCCACGAACGGCAGCACGTCGCTGCCGATTACGAGTAAAGTTCTGAACGCGGGATCCGGTACGACCGAGGCTGTGCTGGTGAGCGCTTCGAGCACGAAGACGCTGGGAACCATCGACGGCACCGGCACGATCCTGACGTTTACCGGCGTGACTGTGCCCTCCGGATCATCCACCTTCACGATCTCCAACATTCGCGTGAATGCTTCGGCGGTGACGGCGGGATCGGGTACGGTTACGGTCTCGGCGGCGCTGAGTTCCACGGGCACGGTTTCGGTGTATCCCGCGAATACCGTGGTGGCGAATGTGGCGAAATCCTTTGCCACGCCGCAGATCTCCGGTGTGAGTACGTTCACGGCCTGTGCTCCGGTGACGGCTGCGTCGCCGGCGTTCAGCCTGACGTTCGGGGAAAATACGGCCGGTGTGGTTGCGTTCAAAACACAGAGCGGGGAGACGGGAAGCGCCGTGACTTACCAGAGCGTCACCAATCAGGCGACGTCGGGCACGCGGGTGCGGGTGATCTTCAATAATGTTCCGTCGAACGTGAATGTATACGTACCGCTGACGCTGACGGCCACCGCGGTGGGAACGCCGAGCGGGAATCCGACCGCTGTGCTCACGCTGACGACGTCGGAATCGGGAGCATATTCGGCGGTATCGGCGGTGACGCCGACTTCGGGGAACACGCTGCCGGGTTCGCCGGCGCTGGGTCTGGTGACGATTACCGGCGGCACCGGCGAAGCGGTCTATGAAGTGACCACCGCCGATGCGCTGGATCAGAATTCGTTCACCGCGCCGGTGTACCTGGTCTCCACGGGCAATCCGCTGGCTGTCTCCAATGCGATGACGGCGACGGTGAGTCTGGCGCCGGTGGGCGCGGCGGCCAACGTTCCGAACTTCACTTCCGGCGCGACGGCGCTTTCGGCAAGCGCGTTCAACTTCTGCGTGAATTCCAGCGCGCTGCCTTCCGCACAGGTGGGACACAGCTACAACGCGACGGTGGGAGTGACCGGCGGCACGTCGCCGTACGTTTTCACTAACGCGGCAGGGCTGCCGACCGGACTCAGCATTTCATCCGCAGGTGTGATTACGGGGACGCCGACGGTTGCCGGACCGGCCTCGTTCACGGTGACGATTACGGATGCGAACTCGGTCTCCGGTTCGTACACGGTGAATATGCAGGTGCAGACGGCCAATCCGCTGACGATCACGACGACGTCGCTGCCGGTCGGCTATCCGGGCTACACATACAGCCAGACGCTGCAGGCGACGGGAGGCCAGGGGTCGTACAGTTGGTCGCTGTCGGGATCGCTGGTGGGCACAGGGCTTTCGCTGAACAGCAATACGGGCGTCATCAGCGGCACGCCCAGCACCACGGGAACGATTTCGCTGACGGTCCACGTGGTTGACGGGCTGGGGCTGGTGGCGACGCAGGCGCTGACGATTCAGGTGATTGCGGTAACGGCGCCGAGCATTTCGACGACGGTGCTGCCGAACGGAGCCACGGGTTCCCTGTATGCGGCGACGCTGGCGGCAACGGGCGGCGTGCAGCCGTATACGTGGTCGGTGACGTCCGGCGCTCCGGCCTGGTTGTCGCTGAACCCTTCGACCGGCGCCATTTCGGGGACGCCGACGCAGACGGGGACATCGACCATCACGTTTAAGGTGACCGACAGCGAGACGGTCGCGAAGTCGGCTTCGGCGACGCTGACGCTCACGGTGCTGACGTCGATGACGCTGACGCCGGTGACGAACGGCATTCCGGTGGACGTGAACAAGGCGTTTTCGACGACGATTGTTGTGCAGGGCGGGACGACGCCGATTACGTGCTCGGTGGCTTCCGGTTCCTCGCTGCCGGCGGGGGTAAATCTCAACGGATCGACGTGCGGGCTGAGCGGTACGCCGACGACGCCGGGTGCGTTTACGTTCACATTGAAGGCGACGGACAGTTCGGCTCCGGCGCAGAATGCCACGCAGGCCTACACGCTGTATGTGGCGAATCCGTTGCAGATTACGACTTTGTCACTGTCGGGCGTGATTTCGAGCGCCACAACTTACACGTCGACGCTGGCCGCTTCGGGCGGTGTGCCGCCTTACTCGAACTGGGTGGTGAGTTCGGGATCGCTGCCGACCAGTTTCGTTCTGAATCCATCCACGGGTGTACTGACAGGGAATCCGAGTCTGGTGACCAGCGGATCGTACAACTTCAGCGTGACGGTGCAGGACAGCCTGGGCAAGGTGTCCGCGGCGCAAAACTTCACGAGTTCGGGACAGACCCCGACGACAACGACCTTATCGCTTTCCAGCGGATTGATGACAGTCGGTTCGCTGGAGACCCTGACTGCCACGGTGACGCCCGTCTTCGCGTACGGGCAGGTGGCGTTTTACGACGGCAACACGGAACTGGGCACGAGCTCGATATCGGTCGGACAGGCGGCCCTGATGACGCCTCTGCTGGGAACCGGCGTCCATCTCCTGCGCGCCGTTTTCATTGCCAATTCGACTTATGGCTTCAGCATTTCGGCGGCGCAGCCTGTCCAGGTGAATGCGAACGGGAACAACGGGTTTGCGGCGGCGGTGAACAGATCCGTCGGGAATGCGCCGGCAAACATGATTGCGGGCGACTTCAACGGCGACGGTGTGATCGATCTCGCGGTGCAGGCCGCCAACGGGGTGAACGTGCTGCCGGGCATTGGCGACGGAACTTTCGGCACTGCGATCGTTACTGCGATGGCCGCGGCGGGTCCAATGGTGGCGGCCGATTTTAACAACGACGGGCTGATCGATATCGCCAGCATCGGCGCGGGCAATGTGGCGATCCAACTGGGCAACGGGGACGGCACCTTTCAGTCCGGGCAGTTCTTTGCGGCGGCCGGCGGAGCGGGTGGTACGGCGCTGGTGTCGGGCGATTTTAACGGAGACGGAGTGGCTGACCTCGCCGCGCTGGGCACGTCCGGCGTAGGAATCCTGATTGGCAACGGCGGCGGAGGATTTTATTCCGGTACGACGCTGAGTCTCTCCGGCGGGACGGCCATCGCGATCGGGGACTTTAACCAGGATGGCTATGCCGATCTTGCGGTGGCGAGTTCGGGCGGGACGATACGGGTCTATTTCGGCAAGGGCGACGGGACGTTCCAGTTGCCGGCGACTTATACGGCGACTGTGACCGCGCTCACGGTAGCGGATGTGAACGGGGATGGCTACCTGGATCTGGTGACCAGCGCCGGAGTTCTGCCTGGCAGTGCGAACGGCACGTTTGGAGCACTGAAGGCATACCCGTCGTCGGCCACCGGCATTCCGGCCGTCAGCGACTTTAATGGCGACGGCATGGCCGACGTGCTGCTGACGAACTATACGTCGGGAGGCACGAGCGTCAATATTCTGCAGGGCAAGGGCGACGGTACGTTTGTCGCGCCGGTTGCTTATACGGTTGGCACCGGTCCGGTGGTTTCGGTGGTGGCCGATTTCAATCGCGATGGCAGCGCCGATTTCGTGACGGCAAATTCGGGCAGTAACAACGTCAGCGTTGTGCTTGCCCGGCTGCCGCTGTCGTTGTCCAGCATTACGCTCCCCGCGGGCGCCATCGGAAGCGCTTACAGCGCGACGCTAACTGCCACAGGCGGAACGACACCCTACACGTTTGCGCTGGCATCCGGGTCTGCCCTGCCGGCTGGCCTGACGCTGAGCAGCACGGGCGTGATCACCGGGACGCCGACTTCGGTTGGAGCGACAACGTTCAGCGTGGTCGTGACGGATTCCACCACGCCGGCGAATACAACGCAGCCGGTTGCTTTCACGATCGTGGTCGGCCTTGCGGGATCGGGCGGCGGTGGCGGTGGAACGAGCGGCGGTGGTGGCGCTGGTGGCGGCGTACCGGGTGCAATTGTGGGCACGCTGTCGGCTTCGACCACCAGCCTGACTTACAACATTCCGGTCAATGTCGCCTCGCAGACGCAGACGCTGACCCTGACGTACACCTACGCAATTAACGATCCGCCGCTCTTCCAGACTTCCGCGAAGACGGCAAACGGCGTACAGTGGCTGAGCATATCGCCGAGTTCCGGCGTCTTTTCTCTGGCGTCCTACGACGGCACCACTTACACGTTCACGGCGACGGTCAGCGTTACCGCCGTCCCGTCCTTCTTCAGCGCGGGAAACAGCTTTGCCGGAACCTTTACTTTGACCTCGGCAGGGACCACGATTCCGGGCACGGTGGTGATGAACGTGACCGATGCGGCGCGATTCAGTGCGTCGCCGCAGTCGCTGGGCTTTAACTACCAGCAGGGCTCGGCGCTGCCGGCGCCGCAGACGGTGACGATTTCGAGTGTGCCGACCGGGGTGACGTATACGGCGTCTGTGAGCACGGTCTCCGGCGGGCAATGGCTGAGCATCCCGTCGTCAGCCACGCACGGAACGACGAGCGGGCCGATTACGGTCAGCGCGACTCCGGGGAGTCTCGCCGTTGGCACATACATTGGTCAGCTGACGATTACACCGTCAGCGGGCAGTTCACTGGTGGTGCCGGTGTCGCTGACCGTGGCGCCGCTTACGCCGCCGAAGATCTCCGTCACGCCGGCAAGTCAGATCTTCGCTCTCACGCAGGGCGGAGCGGCGGCGACGGGACAGCTATCGGTGTCGGATACCGGCGGCGGGACGCTGCAGTTTGCCGCCACGGCGGACTGCTCGTGGATCCGTTTTACGGGCGGGGCGACGGGGTCGGCTGTTCCGGGCTCACCCGCGCCGCTTGGATTTACGGTGGACCCGACCGGGCTCGGTCCGCAGTTGTACACGTGCCACATTACGGTGAAAGATACGGCCAGCGCGTCGGATCCCTCGCAGGTGGCGACGGTGACGCTGGTGGTGAGTTCGGGCGGGCAGACGATGACGCTGTCGCAGTCCGGCCTGACGTTCAATGCGGCCGCGAATGGACCGCAGCCGCTGGGGCAGTCGTTTACGCTGTCGAATACCGGAGCGTCGGCGCTGAGCTGGACGGCGAGTGCGCAGATCATCCAGCCGGCGGGAACGACGCTGCCGAACTGGCTGACCGTCAGCACGCCATCCGGTACGCTGGGCGCGCAGAGCGCGACTCCGGTGACGGTGTCGGTGAATATCGCCGGGCTGGCGCCGGGCCAGTACTACGGGTCGGTGAATGTCTCGGCTCCGGGTGCGGCGAACAGTCCGCAGACGGTTTCGGTGCTGCTGAATGTACAGCCGGCGCAGGGTGTGCCGGGCGGGATTCAGCTTTCGACGGGAGGTCTGATTCTGACCGGGACGGCGGGGAGTTCCTCGACGGTCCAGCAGCAGATCAGCATGTTCAATCCTGGCAGCAACGCGGTGAGCTTCACCATTACTTCGCCGGTTTCGTGGCTGACGGCGGTGCCGGCCGCGGGGAGCCTGAATTCGGGAGTGAACCCGGTGATTCTGCTGGCGTCGCTTGCGGGACTGAGCGCGGGACCGCAGACCGCGACGCTGAACGTGAGTTTCGGCGACGGAACCACGGCGCAGGTGCAGGTGCTGTTGCTGGCGACATCGACAGGCAGCGCGGGGCACGCGATCGGGATCGACCGGCCGCTGGCGACCGGGGCGTGTTCCTCGGGAGCTGCTTCGTACCTGGCGGCGGTGTTCAGTCAGCCGGCCAGCCAGTTGTCGCTGCAGGCGTCGGTGGCGCAGCGGGTCGTGGTGCAGATTGTGGATGACTGCGGCAAGGCCGTGACGGCCAGGAACGGCGGCGCGGCGCAGGTGACGTTCAACAATGGAGACCCGACGCTGAATCTGGTGGACATTGGAGGCGGCCTGTGGGAAGGCACATGGACGCCGGCCAATGCCGCTGCGGCGGTGACGCTGCAATTGCTGGCGAAGGCATCCTCGGGAACGGCGGTATTTACCGGCAGCGCGACCGCGAGTGTGGCGGTGCAGCCGATCACTGCGGCCGCGGCTGCTCTGCCGACGGGGATTGCGAATGCGGCCAGTGGAAAACAGGCGACGGCTACGGTGGTGACGCCGGGCGCGTATGTGGCGATTTACGGGGCGGGCCTGGCGGGCAATGGCGCGCCGGCCGCAACATCGATTCCGCTGCCGACCTCGCTGAACGGCACGCAGGTGCTGCTCGGCAATCAGCCGCTGCCGCTGTCGTATGCCGGGGGCGGACAGATCAACGGGGTTGTGCCGCAGGGACTGGCTGCCAATACGCAGTACGACCTGGTGATCCAGCGCGGCGCCACGCAGTCGGTGGCGGTTCCGCTGACGGTGGCCCGGTACCAGCCGGGCGTTTACACCGTGGATGCTTCGGGATCGGGACAGGGCGTGGTGGAAATCGCGGGAACGACGTTGCTGGCCGGACCCACGGCACCGGGCTACAGGCCGGTGGTGAGCGGATCGGAATACATCACCGTATTCGCCACGGGCCTTGGACCGGTGAACGATCCGAAGACCGGCCAGGCGCCTCCGGCGGACGGTGCCGGGGCGCCGCTGAGCCCGATCTACCAGACCACGGCAACGGTGACGGCAACCATCGGCGGCGTAAACGCGCCGGTGGCATTCGCCGGACTGACGCCGACTCTGGTGGCGCTCTACCAGGTGAACGTGCAGGTTCCGGCGGGCGTGCCGACCGGAAGCGCGGTACCGCTGGTGCTGACGGTGACGGACCCGGCGACGGGGGCGACGTATCAGTCGAACACAACGACGATCGCGATCCAGTAGGGGCGCGATCCAGTGAACGCGTCCGGTAGCGGAAGGCGCGGAGGGCGCTGATAAGATGACACGGGAGCGACGGGGGATTGCCTGGCGCTCTCGTGAACGCACGCAAAAACGGCATGGCTGAAGGGCACAACAAAATCCGGATACTGCTGGCTGACGATCATGAACTCGTCCGCCAGGGGCTGACGCGGATTATTCAGGAGAGCCATCCGGACTGGGAAGTGGTGGGCGAGGCGGCGGACGGGCGGCGGGCCCTGGAACTCGCCGAGGCAATGCGTCCGGATGTGGTGGTGCTGGATCTTTCGATGCCGGAGGTCAACGGGATCGAAGTGACCAGGCGGCTGCGCGAATCGGCACCAGGGGTTCATGTGCTGGTGCTGACGATGCACGCCGCGGCGCCGCTGTTGCGGCAACTGCAGAAGGCCGGAGCGAGCGCGCTGCTGGCGAAGAGCGAAGCGCCGCAGCAGTTGGTGAGCGCGATGGAACGCGTGGTTGCCGGGGACCCGTTTTTCTATTCGGCGTCGGCCTCCCGGCTGGTTTCCGAGCTGGGCGAGGGCGAGCAGATCCCGGTGCAGTATGTGCTGATGCCCCGCGAACTGGAGGTGCTCCGAATGCTGGCGACGGGAATGATCAACAAGGAGATCGCGACGGAGCTCGGGCTGAGCACGCGGACGGTGGAGGCCCACCGCGCGAGTCTGATGGAGCGACTCGGCGTGGATTCGCTCGGGGAACTGGTGCGCATCGCCGTCCGCGACGGTCTCATCTGATCTGAACAGCCCGATTATTCGGCCGGCCCGGCGAGCGCGGCCGCATCCAGAACTTCCCGTACGCGTCGCAGCAGGTCCTCCGGCCGAAAAGGCTTTTGCAGGCTGGCGGAGCTGCCTTCCATGCGCGCGCCGAAACTTTCGGGATAGCCGGAAACGCGCAGCACCGGAGTGCCGGGGCGAAGGGCGAGAAAGCGGCTGGCGATCTCCGGGCCGTTCATGCCGGGGAGCGCGACGTCGGTAATCAGCAGATGGATGGTGCCGGCGAAGTGGCCGGCGAGGCCGAGTGCATCGGGGCCGTTGGCGGCATCGAGCACGCGGTAGCCATGTTCGGAGAGCACCTCGCACATGTAGTGGCGGACGCCGGATTCGTCCTCGACGAGGAGCAGGGTTTCGGTGCCGGAAGCGGGGGCAACGGCGGAAGGAGGTTCGTCGGCCACAGGGGTGCCGGCCGCCGCGGGGAAGAGGATTCGAACGCTGGTGCCGATACCGGGAGCGCTGTGTACGCCGATGGCGCCGCCGCTCTGTTTCACAATTCCGTACACGGTGGAGAGGCCGAGGCCGGTGCCCTTGCCGGGCTCCTTGGTGGTGAAGAAGGGCTCGAAGAGGCGGGCCTGGACTTCGGGCGTCATGCCGGTGCCGGTATCGGTGACGGTGAGGGAGACGTAATTGCCGCGGGGCACCGAGAATACCTGTGCCGCGAAGTCGTCGGCGATGAGCTTCGACTGGGTTTCCATGCAGAGCGTGCCGCCGTCCGGCATGGCGTCCTGGGCGTTGACGGCGAGGTTGAGGATCACCTGCTCGATGAGCACGGGATCGGCGTGAATGAAGCCGGCGTCGGCGGCCGGGGAGACGATCACTTCGATGCGGTCGCCGATGAGGGGCTGGAGCATGACTTCCATGCCGATGACGAGGTCGTTCAGACTCACCGTGCGAGGTTGTCCGACGTTGAGGCGGCTGAAGGCCAGTAACTGGCGGGTGAGTCCGGCGGCCCTTTCGGCGGCGGCGCTGATTTGTGCCAGCGGAGCCTGCAGGCCGGACGCGGTGTCGGAGGGTTCCTGTCCCAGGCGATCCGCGGCGAGGCGGGAGTAGCCGAGGATCACGGTGAGCAGATTATTGAAGTCGTGGGCGACGCCGCCGGCAAGCTGCCCGATGCTTTCCAGTTTCTGGGCCTGGCGAACCTGGACTTCGAGGTTTTTCCGTTCCGTAAGATCGATGACGTAGCCCATGAGCCGGCCTTCCGAGGGATGGCCGAGCAGGACGGCGGCGAACAGAACCGGCACCCGCGTGCCGTCCTTGCGCACGTAGGTCTTTTCGAAAGCCGGTGCGTAGCCGTCGCGGAAAAGCGGGGCGAGGGAGCGTTCGCAGTCCTCCACGAGTTCGGGCAGGGTGAGCGATTTCCAGCTGGTGACGGTTGCGAAAAACTCTTCCCTCGAGAAGCCGAGGAGGCGCAGGAGGTAATCGTTGATTTCGGTGATGCGGTCGCCCTCGACGACCACGAAACCGATGATGTCGGCGTCGAACATGCGGCGGAAGCGCTCGTCGCTCTGCCGCAGAATGCGCTCGACGCGCTTGCGTTCGGTGATGTCGCGGAAGGTGAAGACGTTGCCGACACGCACGCCGTCCAGTTCGAGCGATACGCCGGAGACCGATACGTCGATGGGTTTGCCGTCCTTGTGAAAGAAGACGTCTTCGCACTCGCGCATGATGCCGCCCTGCAGCATGAATTTCGAGATGGGGCATTCGCTGTCGGGGTAGGGCCGGCCATCCGGGTAGTGATGGTGCATCAGTTCGTGGGGACTTCTGGAGCGGAACTCCTCCTGGGTGAAGCCGAAGACGCGCTCGGCCGCCTTGTTCACCAGCAGGACCTTTTTGTCGGCGGTGGAGAGCATGATGCAGTCCGTGCTCTGCTCAGTGATCAGGGCGGTGAGACGGTGCTGGAAGCGCACGTCCTGTTCGGCGCGGCGGCGCTCCGTCAGATCCTGCATGATGCCGACGCGGGAGATCAGTTTGCCCTGTTCGTCGCGAACCGCGGTGACATCCACCTGAACGGGAATCACGGTGCCGTCTTTGCGTACGTGCCGGGATTCAAACACCACGTGGCCCGCGTCACTGTCGGCCTTTGCGACGGCGGCATCGCGTTCGGCTTCGCCCGCTTCGCCATAGATTTTGCGAATCGGGAGCCCGGCCATTTCCTCGGGCGTATAGCCGAGTTTGAGCGCATAGGCCCGGTTGGCCGCGCCGATCGTGTCGGTGGCGGCATCCACGAATGCGATGGGGGTGGCGGACTGTTCAAACGCCCGCTGCCACTGCAGCGCGGCGGCTTCCGACCACTTCCGTTTCGTAATGTCCTCCCAGATGGCGACAAAATGATTTTTCTCCGGGCTGTAGGCCGACACGGCAACCCATTGGCCGCTGCCTTCGAACTGCACCTCCAGTTTTTCGGGCACGCCGGTTGAGGAGACGCGGCCGAACATCGCGAGGAGACTGGAGGGGAAACGGGACGCATCGCGGAGGCGGACATCGGACATCCGGTCGCCGGATTTCAGACCGAGCGGCAGGATGTTATGGAAGGCGCTGTTCACGGCCAGATAAACATAGTCCGCTGGTTTGTTGTCTTCCTGAATCATCCGGCAATAAGAGAGGCCGAGGTTCATGTTTTCGAACAGGGCGCGATATTCCAGATCGCGCCTGCGCGCCGCGCTTTCGGCCTGTTTACGGCTGGTGATGTCTTCGGAGTAAATGAGGATGCCGCCGGTGGCTTCGCCTGCATCTCCCCAGGGAGAGACCTGCCAGTTGAACCAGTGTTCGGTACCGTCCGGCATGATGCGGCTCTGGTCTTTTCCGACCACGGTCTCTCCGGCGAGGCCGCGATGGAGTGCGTCTATCCAGGATGCGGGCAGATTCGGATAGCACTCAAAATGGCTTTTGCTGAGGAAGTCTTCGCGGCTCATGCCGATGTCGTCGAGCCAGAGCTGGCTGACCTGCAGGTGCCGCATGCGGCGATCCAGCATGACCATGCCGAGGGGCGCGCCTTCGACGAGTGTCTGCAGGATCCGCAGTTCCTGGCTGGTGCGGTTGCGGAGTGCCTCGTAGGCCAGCCTTTTCTTCGTGACGTCGGAAATGAAGCAGTGCCAGACGGTGGAGCCATCCGGCTGGCGGGCCGGCGCGGCCTGTCCGCCGACCCAGACGATGCCCTTTTCCGGATGCATCACGCGGAACTCGCCCCGCCACATCGTCAGGTGTTTCGCCGATTCCATCATGCGGTTCACGGCGTGGGGGCGATCTTCCGGATGCAGACGTTCGTAGATCGGGCTGGCATCGTTTACCAGATCGGCCGGTTCGAGGCCCCAGATGTCGCGCAGGGCGGGGGTGGCGAAGGGCATGGCGAGGGAGCCATCGGGCCGCAGAACGAGACTGCCGACGACGCCGGGCGCGGCTGCAACGACCTGGGCGAAGCGTTCGGCATGAGAGCGCGCGGCCTCGCGGAGGTCGCGCTCTTCCTGAATGTCGGTGGAGACGCCGAACCACTTCATGGCGCCTGAGTCGGCGTCGCGCGATGCCATTGTGCGGACGTGGAACCAGCGGTAACAGCCGTCGTGGCGGCGCACGCGGAACTCACGATTGCCGGTGGAGCCGGCGGCGAGAATTTCCTGCCAGTAGGCGACGACGCCGGGAAGGTCGTCCGGGTGGATGAAAGCAGTCCAGCCGTTGCCAAGCAGCGCCGAGGCGGGCGCGCCGGTGTATTCGGTGAGGCGGGCATTGACGAAATCGAGCGCTCCGTCGGGCCCGGCGGTCCAGATGAAGTTCGGAACGTTATCCGAAATCAGGCGGAACCGTTCCTGCTCCCGGACGCTGCGGGCGAGAGAATCGCGCAACTGTCCGCAAATGATGCTCAGTGCGATGAGAACCAGCGCGCCGGTGGTGAGGTTGATGAAATCGGATGGACCGGAGAGGGCATCGAGAAAGCGCTTGTGGGAGAGAAAGGCGATGCCGGCGACGGAACTGAGCGCGACCGCGATGATGCCCGGCCAACTGCCGCCGAGGCGCGCCGAAATCAGTACCGCGAAGACGAAAATAATGAAGGGCGCTTTCCACACCAGCCCGGGATCGAGAAGCAGCCGCAAAACGGTGGCGGCGGCTACCGCAAGAAACGGCAGACTGTAGCGGAACAGCCGCGATTCGAAAAATTGTGAGCGCGGTCCCGCCGCTCCCGTGCTGGAATCTGACTGGTCGGTCACGATAGCCGATTTTATCGTTAAGAGCGGCGGGGGAACAGGAAACGTGGGAACAGGAAACGGCGGGCGCCTCGATCCCGGGAGCGGCGCCATCGTATATTGAAGCTCTGCCGGATTCCACGCATGAGTTCCCTTCCACAGCCGCTGAACTGGACTTTCCTCTTCAGGCTGCTGTCGATTGTCGTCGTTGATCTGACGCTGAGCGGTGACAATGCGGTGGTGATCGCGGCGGCGGTCAAGTCGCTGCCGCGGGCGATGCGGCGGAAGGCGCTGATGGCGGGAGCGGCGTGTGCCGTGGCGACGCTGGTGCTGGCGGCGTTTTTCGCAACACGATTGCTGCACGTCCGCTTTCTGCAGCTGATCGGCGGGGCGGCCATCCTGTGGATTGCGGCGGGATTATTTCGCGAGGAGCCGCCGCTGGAATCCACGGCGCTGCACACGGCGGGCTTCTGGAAGGCGATGTGGTTCATCCTGGTGGCGGATGTCACGATGTCGACGGACAATATCCTGGCGGTGGCGGCGATTGCGAAGGGCGATTTCGCCCTGTTGCTGTTCGGGCTGGGGCTGAGTATTCCGCTGGTGGTTTTCGCCAGCGGGATGCTGGCGAACCTGATGGACAGGTACCCGGCCATCATCTACGTGGGCGGTGCGCTGCTGGGTCGTGTGGCCGGCGAAATGATGGCGACCGACGCATTCACGGTGCAGGTGCTGGCGCCGGGGCCGATGCTGAATTACGCGGCGCAGGCGGCGGGGACGCTCGGTGTGGTGGCGGCCGGGATCTGGCTGAAGAAGCGCACCGCCGCGAACCGCTGATTATTTCAGGCCGGCTACTTCAAAAGCTCGGCCGCCCTGGCGAGACCGGCTTTGGCGCAGCCGTCATCGGCTTCCTGGGTGGGTGAGCCGGCGCTGCCGATGGCGCCGATGGTTTCATCGCCAATGCGGACCGGCACGCCGCCGCCGAGCGGAAGAATATCGGCGATGCTGCGCTGGCCGGCGAGAGTGGGATCTTTGGCCGTGCGGTCGCGGAACTCCATGGATGTGATCTGGAACATGCGGGCGGTGTAGGCCTTGCGTCGCGCCATTTCGAGATGCTGGGCGGTGGCCTGTTCGTCGCGCAGGAGCACGAGGGTCTGGCCGGCGCGATCGACCACGGCGGCCGCGGTGTGGAAGCCCTGCGCGCGGCAGGCCGCCAGAGTGGCCTGAGCCATGGTGGTTGCGAGGCCGAGCGAGAGGTTGTGCTGCACGACCACGCCCTGACCCGCCACGTGACCGGACAGGGCCAGTGTCAATGCGATTCCGAGCGATGTTTTCAGCGGGTATGACATGAGGATCTCCGGCGGCGATGTAAGAAAATGGCAACTCGGGACCGGCGGTGCTGGCCGGGCCGTCTCAATTTATCACGATTCGGGGGGCGTGCCGCGGGCGGAAGGGACACGGCCGGTCGCGTGAGTATCAGACGCGGGAGCGGGGCGCTCCGGCGCTGCCCGCTATAATAAGGGCCTTAAGGGAAGTTTCGCCCGCCTCCTCCCCGTCGAGCGGACGTGAGCAGCGCCGCAGCAGCTCGGCTTCCGGCATTTCCAAAGACCAAATTATGCCGATCCGCGTTGCGCTTCACCACAAGACCACCTATCGATATGACCGGCGCGTGAGGCTTTCGCCGCAGACCATCCGGCTGCGTCCCGCCCCGCATTGCCGGACGCCTGTGACGGCGTATTCACTGCGCATCGAGCCGGCCGGGCACTTCATCAACTGGCAGCAGGATCCGCAGAGCAACTACCTGGCGCGCGTGGTGTTTCCCGACCCGGTGCGCCACTTTTCGGTGGAAGTCGATCTGATCGCGGAGATGACGGTCGTCAACCCGTTCGATTTCTTCCTCGATCCGTACGCTGAAAACTTTCCCTTCAAATACGAGGAATCGCTGGCGCACGAGCTGGCTCCGTATCTGGCGCCGGAGCCGGCCGGGCCGAAGCTGCGGGAGTTCATGGAGACGATCGACCGCAAGCCGCGGCGCGTGATCGATTTTCTCGCCGACCTGAACATTCAGCTGCAGCGGCACATCGGCTACACGATCCGGCTCGAGCCCGGCGTGCAGACGCCGGACGAGACGCTGACGCTGAAGACAGGCTCCTGCCGTGACAGCGCATGGCTGCTGGTGCAGATTCTGCGCAACCTGGGGCTGGCGGCGCGCTTCGTATCGGGGTATTTAATCCAGCTGAAGGCGGACGTGAAGCCGCTCGAAGGCGGGGCGGGTCCGGAAGAAGATTTCACCGATCTGCATGCGTGGACAGAGGTGTTTCTGCCGGGCGCGGGCTGGGTGGGGATGGATCCCACTTCCGGTCTCTTCGCCGGAGAAGGGCATCTGCCGCTGGCGGCGACGCCGCAGTATTCCTCGGCATCGCCGGTGACCGGCGCGGTAGATGAGTGCGAGGTGGAGTTCGCGCACGTGATGCGGGTAACGCGGATCCACGAAGAGCCGCGCGTGACGCTGCCGTATACGGACGCGCAGTGGAAGCGAATTGAAGCGCTGGGCCATCAGGTGGATGAGGAGATCCGCAGCGGCGATATCCGGCTGACCATGGGTGGAGAGCCGACGTTCGTTTCGATCGACGACATGGACGGCGCGGAGTGGAACACCGACGCCATGGGGCCGCATAAGCGCGAACTGGCCGAGGACCTGGTGGAGCGGTTGCGCGTGGCCTGGGCGCCGGGCGCGCTGCTGCATTTCGGGCAGGGCAAGTGGTATCCGGGCGAACCGCTGCCGCGCTGGGCGCTGGCCTGTTACTGGCGCAAGGACGGGCAGCCGATGTGGCGCGACCCGAACCTGTTTGCGCGCGACGGCAAGGACTACCATTGCGGTCCGGAGGAAGCGCAGAAATTTACCGAAACGCTGGCGCGGCGGCTGGGGGTCGATCCCGACTACGCCAATTCGGCGTTTGAAGATCCGTTCTACTATCTGCAGCGCGAGAGGCAACTGCCGGTCAACGTGGATCCGGAAGACAGCAAGCTCAACGACGCGCAGGAACGTGAACGCCTGCGGGCGATCTTCGAGCGCGGCCTGAATGTGCCGGTGGGCTTCGTTCTGCCGCTGCAACGCGGGTTCGGCAGGAAGGGTCCGGAGTGGCAGACCGGTTTGTGGATGCTGCGCGGGCAGCACCTGTTTCTTACGCCGGGCGATTCGCCGATCGGGCTGCGTCTGCCGCTGACGAGCCTGCCGTGGGTTTCCGCCGCCGACGCGCCGCAGATCCACGAAACCGATCCCATGGCGCAGCGCGGGCCGCTGCCGGTGCCGCGCCGCTATTCGCCGGAAGATCCGGTGCTGCAGCGCAAGCACGACAAGAAGCGGGATAAGAAGCCGAAGCAGGGTGAATCGGCGCCGTGGGTGGTGCGGACCGCGTTGTGCGTGGAACCGCGGCATGGACGTCTGCATGTCTTCATGCCGCCAGTGGAGAAGGTGGAAGATTACATCGAACTGCTGGCTGCCATTGAAGACACGGCGGCGCATCTGGGAAAGCCGGTGGTGGTGGAAGGCTACACGCCGCCGTACGATCCGCGCATCGATCACGTGAAGGTCACGCCGGATCCGGGTGTGATCGAAGTCAACGTGCATCCCGCGACCAACTGGGCGGATTTGGTGGAACACACGACCACGCTCTACGAGCAGGCGCGGCAGGCGCGGCTCGGTACGGAAAAGTTCATGCTGGACGGGCGGCACACCGGCACGGGCGGAGGCAACCATTTCGTGCTGGGCGGAGCGAAGCCGTCCGACAGCCCGTTTCTGCGCCGTCCCGATCTGTTGCGCAGCATGCTGGCCTACTGGCTGAATCATCCTTCGATGTCGTATTTGTTTTCCGGCATGTTTATCGGGCCGACCAGCCAGGCGCCGCGCGTGGACGAAACCCGCCGCGACAGTCTGTACGAACTGGCGATTGCGTTCAAACAGATTCCCGCGCCGGGTGAGGGTGATTGTCCGCCGTGGCTGGTCGACCGCATCTTCCGCCATATTCTGGTGGACGGCACGGGCAACACCCATCGCGCCGAATTCTGTATCGACAAACTGTATTCGCCGGATTCTTCCACCGGCCGCCTGGGTCTGCTGGAACTGCGCGGCTTTGAAATGCCGCCGCACGCGCGCATGAGCCTCACGCAGCAACTGCTGGTGCGGGCGCTCATCGCGTGGTTCTGGAAGAAGCCGTTCCGCCACGAGCCGATCGACTGGGGCACTCGCCTGCACGATCTCTACATGCTGCCGCACTTTGTGGCGGCCGATTTCCGCGAAGTGCTCGGCGATCTGAACGACGCTGGTTACGCGTTCGAAGCGGAATGGTTTGCGGCGCACTTCGAATTCCGTTATCCGGTGCTGGGACGCGCGACGCACGCCGGTATTTCCATGGAACTGCGCCATGCCACCGAACCGTGGTACGTGCTGGGCGAAGAGCCCGCGGGCGGCGGGATGACGCGGTTTGTTGATTCCTCGGTAGAGCGTGTGCAGGTGAAGGTGAAAAATCTGGAGGGGAGCCGCCACATTGTGACCTGCAATGGCCGGCGCGTGCCGCTCCACTTCACCGGGACGCAGGGCGAGTGGGTTGCCGGCGTGCGGTATCGCGCGTGGCAGCCGGCTTCGTGTCTGCATCCCACGGTGCCGGTACATACGCCGCTTGTGTTCGACATTGTGGATACGTGGACGGGACGATCGGTCGGCGGTTGCACGTACCACGTGGCGCACCCGGGCGGACGCAACTACGTGACGTTCCCGGTGAATGCGAACGAAGCGGAATCGCGGCGCGCGGCGCGGTTCTTCGAATTCGGCCACACGCCGGGCCCCATGAGCATTCCCCCGGTGGAGGAAAATCCGGATTTCCCGCTGACGCTGGACCTTCGTCTGCCGGTTTCGCCGAGTTCGCGTTCGGCGCTGGAAGGCGGAACGGGCGGCATGTTCGGCGGTCTGTAGCTAACAGACTCTTTACACAGTCGCGTTAGAGTCGAGGCAGACCGGACGTATTACCGACTCGACACACTATGACTTCCCGCATCAAAGAGGCTTTTCGCGTCTCACCGCCGGCGTGCGCCGTGTTGCTCGCGGTTCTGTTCCTGCTGCATGCGCCGCCGGCCATGACGCAGGGCAACCAGCCGCCGCAAGGTGGCGGGCCTCCCGGTGGTGGCGGTCGCGGGCCGGGGCGGCAGGGTCCGCCGCCGCAGGATAAGGGTCCGACGGCGAAGCGCCCGACGGAGGCCGATCGCGGGCCGTTCCAGAGCTTGTGGATTCCGCCGTTGCTCGAAGGGAAGTCGCCGAGCCTGACGCTGAGCAAGTCCTCCAAATCATTCTGGGCGAATACCAGCACCGTAACTTACGGCTTCAACCACGAGCAGTTCTGGGGGCCGACGCTGGTCCTCAACAAAGGCGAAACTGTCCGGATCAACGTGAAGAACGAGCTGGATGAGCCGACCACGGTTCACTGGCACGGGATGCATCTTCCGGCGGCGATGGATGGCGGGCCGCATCAGGTGATCCCGGCGGGCGGCACGTGGACGCCTTCGTTCACTGTGATGAACAACGCGGGGACGTATTGGTACCATCCGCATCCGCATGAGCAGACGCAGAAGCAGTTGACGTACGGGTCGGGCGGGCTGATGATTGTGCGCGATCCGGCCGAAGCCGCGCTGGCGCTGCCGCGGACCTATGGCGTGGACGATATTCCGCTGGTGCTGACCAGCCGCCGCTTTCTCACCGACAACCAGTTCAGCTTCCAGGGAGACGACGACAAGTACGGCGACTTCCAGATGACCAACGGCGTGTTCAACTCGCAGACGACGCTCCCGGCCCAGTTCGTGCGGCTTCGCATTCTGAATGCCGAAATTGAGCGTGGCTACGATCTGGGCTTCAGCGACAACCGCACGTACTATCTGATCGCGACGGACGGCGGTCTGGTGGATCAGCCGATTCCGCTCAAACGGCTGAAGCTGATGGTAGGCGAGCGCGTGGAGATTCTGGTGGATCTCAGCGGTGACAAGCCCGGTTCGGCGCTGGATCTGATGGCGTACAACTCCGGCCAGGAATTTGGATTCCCGGGGCAGGAAGGCGGGGCGGGGCGCGGCGGCAGGCCGAATGGCAGCTATCTGAACAACATCGATTTCCGGCTGCTGCATATCAACGTGGGAACTGCGACTGCAAAGCCGATCCTGAAGCTGCCGGGAATGCTGACGAAGAATCGCTTCCGGACCGATGGCGAGGTGACGAACCGCAGGACCATTCGCATCACCGGCGGCGGCCCGAATTCGGAATTTGCGTTCGATAATGCAGGCTACTCCATGCACGACACCGAGCACATCCAGGTGGTGAAACTGGATGCGGTGGAGGCCTGGACGATCACGAATAACAACATCTTCGGCCACTCGTTCCATATGCATGACGTGCAGTTCCATGTGGCTTCCCGCAGTGATGGACCGGTGCCGGCGTGGGAGCAGGGGTGGAAGGATACGGTGTACGTGCCGCGAGGACAGTCGGTGACCGTCATTGCAAAGTTCGAGGATTTTGCGAGCGACACCGATGCGTACATGTATCACTGCCACATGGCCAATCACGAAGACGCCGGATTGATGGGGGATTTCCTGGTGGTGAAGGATCCGGCGTCATTGTCCCTGAAGGCGCATCACGATACGAAATGACGGCAACTCGCCCTGCTTCAGGCGAGGGCGAGTATGCCATCCTGTGAATGTGAACTGGGTTTCGATGCCTGGACCGCTGTCGGAGGGCTGCGTCTTCGGATGAGTCAGCCGGCTACGGACTCCGGTCCGCATCTCAATACTGCCTGGAAGTACAATCCGCCCGGTGGCTTTCACGACGAAATGCTGACGGCGGCGGGCGGAGTGCGCGCCTCCTGGCAGCCGATGGTCGAACTGCTGAACGGTCTGGGCCCGGATGGTCTGGCGAAGCGCTGGCAGGAAGGCCGGCGGCTGATTCACAACAACGGCGTCACCTACAACGTTTACGGCGATCCGAAGAGTCTGGAGCGTCCGTGGCCGCTGGACCCGATCCCGTTCGTTCTGGCGGACAGCGAATGGGCGTCGATCGAAACGGCCATCGCACAGCGCGCCACGCTGCTCAACGCGATGCTGGCGGATATGTACGGTCCGCGGCGGTTGCTCCGCGAGCGCCGCATTCCCGCCGAACTGGTTTTCGGTCACCCGGGCTTTCTAAGGCCGTGCTGCGGCATTGAGCCGCCGGGCGGCATCTGGCTCCATAATTACTCCGCCGATATTGCGCGCGCGCCGGATGGCCGCTGGTGGGTGCTGGCCGACCGTACGCAGGCACCGTCGGGCGCCGGTTACGCGCTGGAAAACCGGCTCGTTTCGCAGCGCGTGCTGCCCGATCTGTTTCGCAGCACCAATGTTCGCCGTCTGGCGGCCTTCTTCCAGAAGTGGAAGGAGACGCTCCGCAGTCTTGCGCCGAAGCGGGAGAATCCCCGCATTGTGGTGCTCACGCCGGGCCCGTACAACGAAACGTATTTCGAGCACGCCTTTCTCGCCCGCTATCTGGGCTACACGCTGGTGGAGGGCGGCGACCTCACTGTGCGTGAGAACCACGTGTTCCTGAAAACGCTGGGCGGGTTGCTGCCGGTGGACGTGATCGTGCGCCGCCAGGACGACAGCTATTGCGATCCGCTGGAACTGCGCGGCGATTCTATGCTGGGCGTGGCGGGGCTGGTGCAGGCTGTCTGGTCCGGAAACGTGGCGGTTGCCAACGCGCTGGGTACAGGGCTGCTGGAGTCGGCGGCGCAGTCGGCGTTTCTGCCGGTACTTTGCAAACATATGCTGGGCGAGGAACTGCGGATGCCGAACATCGCATCCTGGTGGTGCGGCGATGCCGCGGCGCGCAGCTATGTGAAGGAACACATTGCCGGTCTGGTGATCAAGCCGGCCTCGCCGGCGTTCGATGCGAATCCGGTCTTCGGCGCCAAGCTGAGCGCTGCCGAACGGAAGGCGCTGATTGCGCGCATCGAAAGCAACCCGGCCGCGTATGTGGCGCAGGAGCAGGTCTCGCTGTCCACGGTGCCGGTGGCGCAGGACCATGCTTTGCGCTCGCGGCACCTGGTGCTGCGCGTGTTTGCGGTGGCCTCTGGCGATTCGTGGGCGGTGATGCCGGGCGGGCTGACGCGAATCACGTCGTCGCTCGACAGCCTGGTGGTTTCGATGCAGCATGGCGGCGGGAGCAAGGATACGTGGGTGCGTGCCGACGCGCCGGCGGCTCCGTTCAGTTTGCTGCGGCGCAGTCAGGGGCCGCTGCCGGTGAGCCGCGCGACGTTCGATCTGCCCAGCCGTGTGGCCGACAATCTGTTCTGGCTGGGGCGCTACGTGGAGCGCTTCGATGCCGTGGTGCGAATTTCGCGCGTCGTGTTGCCGCGTCTCTATCAGGAGGCCGACCCCGCGCACGCGGCGGTGCTGGCGGTGGGCCGGCGCGTACTGGACGCCGAAGGCTATCTGAGGGGCGGGGAGGAACAGGCCCCGGCACGCGCCGCGCTGACCGAAGTTGAAGTCGTTACATTGATTGCCGAGCAACTGGCCGGAAGCGTGAGCGAAATCCGGCGCGTGGCTTCGCTGTTGCGCGACCGAATCTCGGCCGATGCGTGGCGAGTACTCAAACAACTGGAACAGCAGTTCACCGATTCGCCGCCGCCCGAGGCGCTGCGTGTCAGCTGGGCGCAGGATCTGCTGGATCGCGCCGTGACTTCGCTCGCCGCGTTCAGCGGACTTGCAACCGAGAATATGACGCGCGGCCACGGGTGGCGATTCCTCGACATGGGCCGCCGCCTCGAACGCGCGCTGCAGACCGTGCATCTGGTCCGGCACGGGCTCGGCCTGACGCCGCTGGCCAACGACGCCGAACTGCAGGCCGCGCTGGAGATCGGGGACAGTCTGCTGACCTATCGTTCGCGTTACCTCAGTTCGCTGCAGCCGGACCTGGTGCTCGATCTGCTGCTGCTGGATGAAGGCAATCCGCGCTCGGTGGTGTATCAGTTGGCGCGTCTGAGCCGGCACGTGGATCAGCTGCCGGAAAGCCATCCGGTGAGCGGCCGTCCGCGTGAGGCGCGGCTTGCGCTCAGCATGCTGACTTCGCTGCAACTGGCGGATGCCGTGGAACTGGCGGCGCCGGGCGAGAGCAACCGCCTGAACGCGCTCGACGACCTGACGGTGCGGCTGGCCGACGATCTGGGGCTGCTATCGGAACTCCTCACCCGCCTCTACTTTACGCACGCCGTGGCTTCGCGGCAGTTGTTGCCGCGCTGAGAATCCGGCCATGGTCCTTACCGTCTCTCACACCACGACGTATCTGTACCGGGAACCGGTCTCGATCTGCCATACCGCGGTCCATCTGAATCCGCGGGGCAGCCTGCACCAGCGGGTGATCTCGCATCGGCTGGAGGTCAGTCCGGAGCCGGTGTTCTCGGTGACGCGGAACGACTATTTCGGCAACGAAATCACGGTTTTTTCGATTCACGAGCCGCACCAGACGCTGACGATTTCGTCGAAATCCGTGGTGGAACTGCAGCCGGAAGAGCCGCCGCCCGCTGGCCTGACGCCGGCCTGGGAAGCGGTCCGCGACGAAGTGGGGCAGCAGGCCGGAGAAGAATCGTACCAGGCTTCCGAGTTCGTGTTCCGTTCGCCGTTTGTGAAGCTGGGGCCGGATTTCGCTGCCTACGCCGCGCCCTCGTTTCCGCCCGGACGTTCGGTGCTGGCCGCAAGCCTCGATCTGTGCCACCGCATCTTTTCGGAGTTCCGCTACGATCCGCGCGCGACCACCATATCAACGCCTGTGGATGAAGTGCTGAAGGACCGCGGCGGTGTCTGCCAGGACTTCGCGCATCTGATGATCGCTTGCCTGCGCTCGCTCGGCCTGCCCGCCCGTTACGTCAGCGGCTATCTGCGGAGCGGCGAGAACACCGTGGGCGCGGAGGCGTCGCACGCCTGGTGCTCGGTGTTCTGCCCCGGCTTCGGCTGGCTGGACTTCGACCCGACCAACGATGTCATGCCGCAATCGGACCACGTGACCATCGCAATCGGCCGCGACTATTCCGATGTTTCACCGGTCAAAGGTGTAGCAATCGGCGGGGGCGAACAGATCGTCAACGTGGCGGTGGAAGTGCTGCCGCCGCGGCCCGCCCGGTAGCTCCCGCATGAGCGCGATTTACGGTCTGATCCATCTCGACGGCCAGCCGGCCCAGGAGTCCGAACTGGAGCCCATGACCCGCGCACTGCTCCCGTTCGGGCCGGACGGCGGAGGCACGTGGCTGCGCGGCGGCGTGGCGCTGGGTCAGCGACTGCAGTGCTTCACGCCGGAAGATCTGCTGGAACGCCAGCCGCTCGTCGGGGCGGAAGGCAACTGCGTGCTGATTGCCGACGGGCGCATCGATAACCGCGCGGAAGTTGCGCGCGAGTTGGGCATCGCGGCAGCCGAGGCCGCACAACTGCCGGATTCGGCGTTCATTCTGCGTGCCTGGGAAAAATGGGGGTACGATTGTCCCGCGCGCCTCGTGGGCGCATTTGCCTTCGCTGTTTACGATTTGCGCGAGAACGTCGTTTTTCTGGCGCGCTCCGGCATGGGCGAACGCGCCATCTACTATCACCAGACCCCGCGGAGCTTTGCTTTCGCTTCGGCGCCGAAAGGATTGTTCGCGCTGCCGTTCGTGCCTCGCGCGATGGATGAGGAGATGTTTGCCGACTACCTCGTCTCGGCGCCGCCCATGCCCGGGCGCAGCTTTTACGCCGGGATTCAATCGCTGCCGGCGGGGCACTCGATGCTGGTTCGGGAAGGCGCCGCGCCGCGTGAGTTCTGGCGGCCGTACAGCGGAAAGCAAACGCGCTTTTCGAGCGATGCCGAATATCCCGAAGCTCTGGCGGAGCTTCTGGAGCGCGTAGTCGCCGACCAGTCGCGGAGCATCACGCCGGTGGGCGTTTCGATGAGCGGCGGGCTGGATTCGGCGTCCATTGCGGCCGTAGCGGCCCGGCAGCACGCAGTTCAGGGCCGGCGGCTCGCAACTTTTACGGAAGTGCCGCGGCCGGGATTCGACGGCACGCTGATCCCGGGCCGCTATGCCGATGAGACGCCTTACGTGCAGGCCATCGCGCGCCAGTACGACAATCTGGATCTGAATCTGATCCGAACCGATGGGCGCTTTTATCTCGATGGCATCGAAGAAGTTTTTGAAAACGCCGATGCGCCCTTTCGAAATGCGTCGAACCGGCCGTACATCGAAGCGATTGCCCGGGCGTCCGGCGCGCAGGGAGTTCGCGTGCTGCTGGTGGCGTCGTATGGCAACATGACGTTCAGCTGGTCGGGCAGCGCGCTGCTGCGCGGGCTGGCGGCATCGGGGCAATGGGGGCGGTGCTGGCGGGAGGCCCAAAAGCTTGCCGCGCGGATGCCGGGGCACTCGCCCCTTCGGCTGCTGTTTGGCGAGGTCGCGATGCCGCTGCTGCCGGATCCGCTTTGGCGGACCATTAAACGCTTCCGCAAGCCCGGCAATCCGGCGTTCCGCACGTCGCGTCCGTGGCTGATCGATTCCCCGATTCGACCGGAATTCGCCAGCGCCTGCCATGTGGCAGAACGTGCCGAACAGAGCGGGCACGATTTTTTCGGGCGGCCGCCAGCCGATTCCCGGGCGGTTCGGACGCGGCTGGTCTCCGGCCACAATCTGCTGGCCGACATGTTCCGCTGGCAGAGAGCGAGTTTCGGCGTGGATAAGCGCGATCCGGCGGGCGATCAGCGGATCGTGGAGTTCTGTCTTTCCTTGCCGGAAGATCAATTCCGGCGCGACGGGCAATCGCGCCTGCTCATCCGGCGCGCCATGCAGGGAAGGCTGCCGCCGGAGGTGTTGAATTCGACGAGGCGCGGACTTCAGGCCGCTGACTGGCTCGATCGCCTGCGTGCGGCGCAGCCAACCGTGGATCTGACCCTGCAGCGCCTCGAGAAAAGCGAGCTGGCTCGTCGCGCGCTGGATCTGGGGCGGTTGCGGCGACTGGCTGCCGACCTGAACCGCTCGGGCAGCGACGCTGAACGGCAGCTTTGGGACTACAGGGTCGTGCTGGAGCAGGGACTCATGGCGGGCTGCTTTTTGGACTGGTTTGAAGCCGGAGCGCAAAATTAGCAATATGGGGCAATGGCGCTATTTCTACGGTGGCCTGAAGGTGCTTTCCGAACTTCGATTGCCGGAATGGGAGCCCTTCCAGGTTCCTGAGGGGACGGCGGATGCGGGCTGGGCGCCCGAGTTGCGAATCCGGCTGGGCGATGCGCACGCGGGAGGCTCCGAGCCCATCATCACTCCGAATGAATATTCGTTTCGCGTGCCTGGCGTCGGCGGGTTTCAGATTCGCGAGGGCCGGGAGATTTTGGTGGCGCCCGAGCCGGACGTGCGCAGGCGGCAACTTCGGCCATGGATCCTGGGGTCCGGGTGGGGGGCGGCCTGTTACCAGCGCGGGTTGCTCATCGTGCATGCCAGCGCGGTGGCCGTGGAGGGTTCAGCCATGCTGTTTTGCGCCCGATCCGGAGGCGGGAAATCTACGCTCGCGGCCCAGTTGGGCGCCAGCGGATTTTCGCTCATCAGCGATGACCTCTGCCGGATCGATCTCCGCCCGCAGGGTCCTCCCATGGTCTTTCCCGCTGCGCCGCGTCTGAAGCTCTGGAACGACGCTCTCGGCAAACTGGGGCTGAGTGGAGAGTCGATGGAACCGGATCATCTTCGCGACGGGAAGTTTCATCTGCCGCGCGCGGGGCAGGGAAGCACGGAGGCGCTGCCGGTCGGCGGGATCTATCTGCTGGAATGGGGCGAACCGGCGATTCGGCCGATTTTCGGCCTTGCGGCATTCCGGCGTTTTCTGGCGGCTGGAACGTGGCGGCCGCGGCTGGTGGAATCGATGGGACGCACCAGCGGTTATGCGCAGCAATGTATGGATCTTGTGCAGCGGGTGCCGGTCCGGGAATTTTGCCGCGCGCGTGATCTGGTTGGCGCACCGGAGGCACTGGCGCGGCTCACTCAACACTGGTCCGGCGAGGTGCCCGGCGAGGTGCCCGGCGAGGTGTATGATGAGCCTTAGGATTCATGAGCGAGGGTAAGATCCAGTCCGGAAGCAGTGTGGTTTCGCGAGCTGGTCTGCCGTTTTCGCGTTTTCATGAGGAAGCGCTGGCGATCGATCAGCAGGCTGGCTATTGTTACTCGATGAACCTGCCGGCGGCGCGGATCTGGGAGCTGATTCCCCAGCCAACGCCGGTTGATGAAGTCTGCGCCGCGCTCTGCCGCGAATTCTCCGTTGATCCGCAGACCTGTCTGGAAGACGTGATTCAGTTCCTCGATGCCATGCAGGAGGCCGGTCTGATTCAGGTAAGACAGGCTGGCAATGCGGTTTCCGACTAGCCTGACATCGCCATTTCGGCTCGCAAGCAGCTTTCTGCGGCACCCGGGGCCGCTCAAATTGCTGCTTGCGGAAGCATCCGTGCTGCTGGTGTTTTCCCGCATCTTGCTGATTATGCTGCCATTTCGGCGTCTGGTCGGCCTGTTTAACATCACCTGCGATCCGGGGCGAATGGACGCTGCGGCGCGGGAGCGCCAACGGCGGCAGATCGGTTGGGCGATCGGCAGAGCTGCCCTGCATTTGCCCGGGCAAACCGTATGTTTCCCTCGCGGAATCACGGCGCAGATCATGTGTCGCCGTCGCGGGATTGACACAACGCTATACTACGGAGCAAAGACCCTGCCCGACCACGGGCTGACCGCGCATGTGTGGGTCCTCGATGGGGAAGTTGGCGTTGTAGGCCATGAGGAGGCGGGGTTATACAATGTGCTGGCCACGTTCCCGCCGCCGTCTTGACCGTGAATTTTTTCATTCGATGTACGCAACAATTGCAGGAAGTTGTGCAACAATGTATATGAGCGGGAGGTGCTAGAATCAAATGACGAGTACTAACATGGATACCAACGAAGTGAAAGTCGCCAGCGACTCTACCGAAAACTCTGCTCCGCTGCCCTGGACCAAGCCGACTCTGGAACGCCTCTCCCTGAAGCAGGCTCTGAAGGCTGCCGGAGTTGTGGATTCATCATTCGTTCAATCGTAGAGCTATCGAGGTTCGGCAGCCCCGGAACGGGGCCTGAACCGAAGATATCGGCTGTGCCTTGTTCAATTTCACCGCCTTCGGCCTGACGTTCGCTTCCGCGTTCGAAAGTCGTTTTTACTCGCCGGCCGCAGGCAACCCCCAAGTCTACTGCAGTCTCGGTCACGTTCCGGAATCTCTGCCTGGCGCGTGCAGTGCAGGTGTGTGCTGTGAGGCCACTCCTACCCGGTTTCTTCTTTCTCTCGACAAGATTGCTCGTTACCTCGTTTCCGATGGGGCGCAGATAACAGTTGAGCCCGCGCCGGGCGCGAACGAATTGGCAGTTCGTTTGTTTCTGGAGGGTCCGGTCTTTGGCGCACTCCTGTATCAGCGCGGGATACTCCCGTTGCACGCCAGTGCGATTGCGACTGATCGTGGCGCAGTGGTGTTCGCCGGTGCTTCGGGATCCGGCAAGTCGACACTTGCGGCCGAATTTCGGCGTCGCGGTTACCGCGTTCTTGCCGATGAGATTTGTGCCATTCCTCCGTCGATGCCGCCGGTGCTGCTCCCGGCTGGTCCGAGCCTAATGCTCTGGGCCGATGCGCTGGATCACCTGAAGCTGAGCCAGGCTGAACTCGAGCCGGCCCGGCCCGAGTTGGAGAAGTATATTCTTCCGCAAGGCGGAGTTGCCTCGTCGAGCCCGCAGCCGTTACGGGCGGTTTACGAACTCGAAGTCACGTCCGCAGCCGAGCCAGCGCTCAAGCCCGTATCCGGATTGCGAAAGGTTGAATTTCTGGCTCGCAGCGTCTACCGGCCGAATTTCGCCGTTGCGATGCAGCGGGCACCCGCTTCGCTGGCGAGGATCGCGGCTATCGCGCCGCACGTCCGCGGCGGCATTGTGACGCGGCCCGTCACCGGCTTTTCCATCGCGGAGGTTGCCGACCTGATCGCCGGGGATCTTGCGGCGTGAGTGGAATTGTCTGGCTGGCTTCGTATCCGAAATCCGGGAACACGTGGCTGCGAATTTTTCTGGCGAACTACCTTTCCGGCCAAAGTTCGCCGGTGGACATCAATGCGCTCGATACGAGTCCGCTGTCGGATCGCCGGGATCTGTTTGACGAAGCACTGGGTGTGGAATCTTCCGACCTTTCCGCTGAAGAAATTGACTCACTCCGCGCGGTTGCGTTTCAACGCCTGGCCGCGCAGTCCCCATCCACCTTGTTTTTCAAAGTCCACGATGCCTGGACACTCAACGCGCGCGGCGAGCCGCTGCTTCCGGCCGGCGCACTCAGTTCGGCAATCTATGTGGCGAGAAACCCGCTGGACCTGGCGATTTCCGCGGCCGCTCACGCGGGTTCTTCGGTGGAGGATGCAATCCGCCGCATGGAACGCGAGGATGGCGGAGCGTTTTCCGATCCGCGGCATTTGGGCGTGCAGTTGCGGCAGCGCTATCTTTCCTGGAGCAGCCACGTTGTCAGTTGGCTGGATCAAAAATCGATTCCCGTGCACCCGATGCGCTACGAGGACATGCTGGAAAAGCCAACCGAGACATTCCGGTCCGCCGTGACTTTCCTCGGCTTGCCGGATGACGAGGAGCGCCTTGCGCTGGCGATCCGCTTCTCCTCTTTCGAGGGGCTGCGGCGCCAGGAGGAGACAAAGGGATTCCGCGAGCGGCCGGCGGTTGCCGAGGCGTTCTTTCGAAAAGGCCAGGCAGGCGAGTGGCGGACGGAGCTTTCAGCGGATCAGGTGGCGCGCATCATTCAGCACCATGGCGCGGTGATGGAGCGGCTGGGGTACCTTTGAGGGTGGAAGCGGAGAACAGAAACATGAGCAAACAGGCCCTCATCACCGACACTTCCGTGCTCCGCCGCCGTGGGGACGTGGAGGCGCGGAATGTGGACGAAGCGCTCCTGATGACGAACGCGGCCACGGGAGAATTGTTCGGCCTCGAGTCCATTGCACTTCGTGTCTGGCAATTACTGGAACGGCCCAGAACTCTGGCAGACCTGTGCTCTCAGTTGCAGACGGAATACCTGGTTGATCAAGCCACATGCCGCAGCGACGTGTTGGACTTCGTGGGGGAGCTGCTGGACGAAGGCCTGGTCGTTTTGGCGGAATAGGGCGCGGCGCAAGCGTTAAGCCGGCTAACCGAGCCGCAGCCTGGCGCCGACCTGAAAAGCAGCGGCGCGAAGGAAGATCATCAGCAAGCGGAGCGCGTCGGCGGGCCTGTCGGTCATCTGTATGTCGAACCATCGCCGGCGCAGTCTGGAGGCGAAATCCAGCCGCTCGTCGCGATTGGAAAACTCCCGCTCAAATCGATCGAAAAAGTCGTTTCCCCAGAGCCACTGCAGCCACGGCGCGCGCAGTGGCGCGATTCCGGTCAGCAGAGGCGCTCCCAAGCGGGCGCGCACGGCGCGGTCAGCCAGAACGAAGGCAGCGGAGAAGTGAAACGCAGCGGCACGCGACGCCGCTTCGTCCCGCACTGCGGGTGTCGCACGTTCCCAGAGGTGGCGGATCTCATAAAGGTGAAAGAGACTCGTGTTGCGGCCATGGGCGAAGTGGAGCACCATGTGGAGCAACTGGTCGGCTTCCGAGAGGACCAGGATGGTTCTGCCGGAGGGGGTGACGCAGCGGACCGCCCGGTCGAAGAACTCCTCAACCGGAATTCCGTGGGCTCCGTGAGTGAGATGAAAGTGCAGTTCGATGCAGGGCTTTCCGGCGCTGAATAACTCGACGTGGTGTGTGCGGCGGCGCGTCTCGGCGAGCGATTTTAGCGAGGAGTAGCCGGCTTCGGCGAGCGCACTACAGGCGCGTTCCAGATCGCTGTTGCGGACCGCAAGGTCGACATCGTTGGAAGGGCGCCGGAGGTATGGTGGATCGTAATAGCGGCGTGCCAGCACCGGGCCCTTGAGCACGAGCGGCTGGATGCCGTGGTTGTCCAGGATGGCGAGCGTCGTGTCCAGGTCGAGCAGGCTCTGCTCGTGCCGCAGCCAGCTGGTGCGCAATGTCTGCTGGCACCAGTTGCGGTCGGCGGAGGCTGGCTGGTCGCTGGCGAGACTAGCGAGGATAGTTGCTACGCCGCTTTGGGTGGCCAGATCACGGATCGCCGGCCAGTTTTGTGGATTGCGCAGGGCGGTGAAGTCAGGAGGGGTGCGGAGGATACGAAGCAGAGCCTCGAGGTCCGGCGGGGCCGCAGTGTTCACGGATGAGTTAGACGGTTCAGCCAGGCCGGCACTCACGATAGTTCCTCGTGACAAAGCATAGCACTGGTAAAACAAAAGGCGCATGACCCGAAGGCCATGCGCCTGAAGAAAGAAGGTTATGCGCGAACTACTTACGACGGAGGCGCTTGAAGCCAAAGGCCCCGAGCCCGCTGAGCATAAGCAGAACGGTGGAGGGTTCGGGAACCGCTGCCGTCACCGCGGAGAGCGCGAAATCGGAACCAACGTAGCTGCTGCTTCCCAAGCCGTCGCCCGGGGCGTTGTTGGTCTGCCGGATCACGATGCTTTGCAGATATTCGGTTGAGAAAGCGGTACCGTTAAAGTTGAAGCCCTGATCATCGAGGACGGCATTACCCGTCGCGCCGGCGTATTGACCGCCAGCACCCGAGAAGCCCGTGGTGAAGACAGTGCTTACCGAAACCGGGATGCTCGCCGTTCCGGCTCCGACGCCGGTCACGGTTGCCGTGTACGTGGTGTTCGCCAGCGTGCCGCTCGCGTAGGTGGTAGGCGTGCAGTTGGTACCAGCAACTTTGCAATCCAAACCGTCGCGCAGAACGCCCGCACCGGCGTTGTTGCTGTTGATCAGATTAACCGTAACCTGCGACGTGGTGCCGCCAGTGCAGGCACTGGTCTGGCAGAAGTTGAACAGCACGCTCACGTCGTTCACGTTGGCGTTACCCCACATCAGGTTGAGCATGGTGTAGAGGTTGGTCACGTTGTAAAGATTGATCGGCACCGTCAGGTTGTACTGCTGGTTGAAGGCGCTCGTCGGCGTCCAGAAATTATTCGGCTTGGAACCGGGGCCCGTGCCGTCCGTAATCAGGTTAAACGCAACACCGTTGGGGTCGGTCACTGTGGTGCCGGACGGTGCCGAAGTGCCCAGGGTCGCATTCGAATAAAGCGTCGCGCTGTAGCTTCTTTCCGAGATACAACCTGCGTCGGAAACGTTGTTCGCGCAGCTCGGGGAGCTGCCGCCAGGATTCAGGTTGGTATTCGACGCGCCAAGATAGGACTGGGTCAGTCCGTTCGAACCGCCGATCTGAATGTAAGCTGCACTGGCCATCCCCGCGACCGCCAGCGCAAAAACCGAAACTTTAGTTAGCAGATTCATAATATAGCTCCTCCGAGTCGAACGCTTGAGGGTTCGATCAACGTTTCGATCCTAACAAACCCAAAATCCCCCAATCCATTGGCCACGATGGGAAACCGGTTCCAGTACTGCAGTAATAGGCGAAACGTTGAGTAAGCTACCCCTCAACAAAAAGGAGTATATCACGAGTTTTCAAGGAGGAAAGGGGGACCAGGCACTTTTTCCCGTAAATTTAATCTCAATCCGGCGTGTCCAAAAAAGTTAGCAGAACTTGCGGGTCAGGATGTCCGTAAGTCTATGAAAATACGTAATGTATAGGGGTTTTCCTGGGTGTATCGGATCCGGGACTAATCACACGATGGAACCAAGCCACTTGCGGTATTGAGGGAACTGTGGCACTGCCTCGGCTCGTTCCATCGTTGGCCGGCGGAATTCTCAATAGTTAGCGGGGCCTCCGTCATCGAGAGGCAGGGGCTTTTCGTACCAGTGGCCGGTTTGGTGACGCGGGCTGCCGTGTGTACTCAGACTGGCGCTGGTACTGTCGTTTGGGCGGGTTCTTGTGCGGCGAGGATTCCCATAAGGGTAAAGACCCAAAGATTGAGAGCCGGCGACTGCATGGGAAAGTCCACAGTCGCGTGGATCAAAAGAGACAGGATTCCGATACCCCAGACGGATCGCACGGCTTTGGGTGCCACCCACACCGCGAGAACGAGCATGAGTGACAGAAAGGGCAAGCCCCCGTCGACGGCCCATTCCGCCCAGTCGTCGTGAGCGTGGTTAACATTCTTATCCATGTCGATCACGGCATAGGCCGGATAGGCGTTTTCGAAATTCCCGAGGCCGAAGCCCATTGCCGGGCGGGCCGCCGTCATGGCGATTGCCGATTGCAGAAACTCCCTGCGTCCATAAAACGGGTCGGGATCGGCGAGCCGATTTTCCAGCGCCTCGATTCCGACTACCGCCGTAAAAGCACATGCGAGGGCGACGAAGACCGCCACGGCATTGCCCATTTTGCGTCGGCCGACGCCGAGCACTCCTAGTGCTGCCGCTTCGATTACCACCAGCGCTGATCCGGCCCGGGAGGCTCCGGCGATCACAGCGGCGAACAGTGTGGCGGCTGAAACGGCGTAAAACCCGTGGACGCTGTCCTCGCGGACCGCTTCCGTGAGGGCAAGCGGCAGGATCAACTCTGCGAATGCCGCATAGCGGTCCCGATTCACAAAAGGCCCGAAGTTGGAGCCGTAACCTGGGTAAAACCAGAGGACTTCGGCAGGATCGCTGAAATACTGCAGGACCGAGATGATGCTGATCGCGAAGGCGAAGATCACCAGGCCGCGGAGAAGTCCGCGCCGTACTTTTCGATCGTCGCCGATCTGCAGCGCCAGCCAGAAAGTAGCAAGATTGCAGGCCCACTGGATGGCGGCGTTCCACGTTTCCCAGCGGCTGACGGTGTGGCCGGTTGCCAGCTGGACGAGGCCCCACAGCGCGGCTCCGGCAAGCGGAAACAGCGCGAAGCTGCCACGGAAGCGGACCGGCCGGTACAGCAGAGAGACGCACCAGAGGAAGGTCAGCGCGAAGATACCCGCCTGACAGAGGCTCGGATTAATCCACGGTTCGGCGACAAACATGACCAGGATCGAGATGCCAAGCAACGTTCCGAGAATCCAGGCCGAAACGCGGCGCATAAGGTCCGGGCTCATTCCCGCCTCAATCGGACTTCGCGAATTTCGGCATCGCCTTCCACGCGAACCGTACCGAGTACCCGATCGTAGCCGAGACGCAGTTGGGCAAGGCCGGCGGTGGGCGCTGCGAACTCAAATTCCTGTTCGGCGAGAGCTGAGGCGGGCCGCGAGGGAACGGAAAGCGCTCCGCCGCCGCGCAGCAGATCCTTGCCTCCTGCCAGCACCTGCCAATTGAGGCCGGAGTCCTTACCGGGCGTCCGGTATTTCACATCCAGCCGATATTTCCCCGGTTCGGGCAGAGGAATGTATTGCCAGAGGGTTACGCAATGTTCGGGCTGTTTGCTGGTCAGAGATATTTTGAGTCCCCCGGCCGGAATGCTCTCAAAATACATGCCGTGAGTGTCCCCGTAGCGCCAGTCGAATCCTCTCTTGAGGGGCGGTTTGACGAATTCTCCATTGGTGACAAGGTCGTCCTGCGCAATCGGCGGAAAACCAACCAGGCTCCGACCGGCCAGCCAGTTCCATGCTTCGAGTGCGTCGGAATAATCGCCGGCATCCAGCATTCGGTCGCAGTAGCGAAGGATCACTTCCCGATTGTCGGCCACATCGACCTCGCCTGACATCAGGCGTTTGGCCACCGGGGGCGCGGCGCCGATCCGCCCGCTGTTCAGCAGAAACGCGAGGTACTGTTGCAGCGCTTCCGGCCGGGAGGGGATCATCCGGGTAAAAATCTGATCCGCATCATCGAATAACTCCCAGCATTGGGAAAACAAGATCGTCATGTCTTCGTGAAAGCCAACCGCAAAAGCGCTTTTGGCCGCGCTGGCGAAACGGCCCGAATCGTGCCTACGAAAGTAGAACTCGGCCTGCTCGAAACGCGGGGCATAGGTCTGATCGATTGCTACAGCTGACCGATAGCCCTCCTCTGCGGCGGCGAAGTCACCGATTTGCTCGGCGTATTCGCCCAGTTCGATGCGCAGCGAAGAGTTCGCGGGGTTGAGTTGAATTGCGTGACGGAGAGGGAGGATCGCTTGCGGCGGGTTGAATTCCGCTAAATCCCTGTAATATTTCCAGTTGGATGGCGTGAGCGCGA
>CAIKMJ010000055.1 GCA_903828455.1 uncultured Acidobacteriia bacterium
AATACCGCCCGCAGAACCAATGGGCTTAGAAACCAGCTCGCCGTGGTCGTATTCGCCCTCGTAGGAGTAACCGATCCGCACACCAAAGCGCTGCCCATTCCCGAAGTACTGTTCAATCTTCCTATTCATGTGTGAGACGTTCGGCGTGACGCTTGCGTTTGAGGAGTAGGGCGATGAGTGGCGTGATGGTGATCACTGGCGGGAGCCAGGGGATTGGGGCGGCGACGGCGCGGATTGCGGCGGCGCGGGGCTTCAAGGTGGCGATTTCGTATCGCAGCGGGGCGGAGCATGCGGCGCGGGTGCTGGCCGATATCGCGGCGGCGGGCGGCACGGCGATCGCGGTGCAGGCGGATGCGACGGATGAGCGGGCGACGGAGGCGTTGTTCGCGCGGGTGGATCGGGAGTTGGGGCCGGTGACGGCGCTGGTGAACAATGCGGGGACGACGGGGCCGATCCGCAAGTTGGATGCGGTGGATGGGGCGTTGCTGGACGACGATGTTGATGGCGCTGGCGAGCTGCTGGCGGATGACTTTATCGGGCACATGCTGGCTGGCCATCATGACCATGGTTTCGAGGCGCGAGAAGGCGTCGCGGGTGGAGTTGGCGTGGATGGTGGTCATGGAGCCATCGTGGCCGGTGTTCATGGCCTGGAGCATGTCGAGCGCTTCGGGGCCGCGGGATTCGCCGACGATGATGCGGTCGGGGCGCATACGGAGCGTGTTGATGAGAAGGTCGCGCGCGGAGACGGCGCCGGCGCCTTCGATGTTGGCGGGGCGGGTTTCGAGCCGCACGTAGTGTTCCTGCTGGAGCTGCAGCTCGGCGGTGTCCTCGATGGTGATGATGCGTTCGTCTTCGGAGATGAAGCGCGAGAGGGTGTTGAGCATCGTGGTCTTGCCGGAGCCGGAGCCGCCGGAGATGACGATGTTGAGGCGGGCTTCGACGCAGCCGGAGAGGAAGTCGAGCATGCCGTGCGAGAAGGTGTTGTTCTTGAGGAGCTCGTCGGTGGTGAGGAGTTTTTTGCCGTAACGCCGGATGGACATGACGGGTCCGATGAGCGAGAGCGGCGGGATGACGGCGCAGACGCGGGAGCCGTCGTCGAGGCGGGCGTCGACGATGGGGGAGGAGTCGTCGATGCGGCGGCCGACGTTGGAGACGATGCGGTCGATGATGAGGCGGAGGTGGGTCTGATCCTTGAAGCGGATGTTGGTTTCGATGACGCGGCCCTGGCGTTCGACGTAGACGTTGTCGAAGCCGTTGACCATGATGTCGGAGACGGTGGGGTCCTTGAGGAGCTGTTCGAGCGGGCCGAGGCCGAAGACTTCATCCTGAATTTCCTCGACGACTTTGTCGCGTTCGGCGACGGTCATCGGGATATCTTCTTCGGAGACGAGGCGTTCGACGATCTGGGCGATCTGCGCGCGGATGCCCTCTTTATTGAGGGATTTCATCTGCTCCGGCGAGAGCGTGTTGAGCAGCTTGAGATGGACCTGGCTGCGGATTTCGAACCAGCGGTCGGCGCCGGAAGAAGGGCGGGCTGTGGGGCGGGTGCTCATGCCTGTTTATGCGATCGGGTTACGCGACCTTCGAGGATGCGGCGGCGGCCGCGGGTTTGGTTACTTTGTCGACAAAAGAGCGGAACGATTTGTCGGCGTCGCCGGCGGCCTGGCGGTCCGAGATGAGCGGACGAGCCTTGTTGACGGCGGCGAGGAAGGCCGGCGATTCGGGGATGCCGAAGAAGACCGGCTGATTCAGCGTCTGGCGGATCTGTTCGAGGCTGGCGACGGAAGTGGACGCCTTCTTCTGATAGCGATTGACGACGACGCGGATCTGATCCTGCGTGAAGCCGGTGCGGGTGAGCATCGCCATATAGCGCTGGGCGTTGCGGACGGAGGCGAACTCCTGCGTGACGACGAGGAAGATGGAAGAAGAGACTTCGCAGGCGGCGGCGACGACTTCATCGTTGATATTGCGGCCGGCATCGACGACGACGGATTCGTACTTTTCGATGAGGAAGGAGGCGAACTCCTTGAACTGCGAGCCGCTCAGGTAGCCGCGGTGTTCGAGCGTATCGGCCGGTCCGATGAAGTAGAAGCCGAGGGGATCGCGCGAGACGTAGCTTTCAAACAGCGCCTGATCCATGCGCGAGAGGTTTTCGCCGACTTCGGCGAGAGTGTACTGGGGGGTGGCGCCGAGCTGCATGGCGACGTCGTTGGCGGTCCAGTCGAGATCGAGCGCGACCACGGATTGTTTGCGCTGGGCGAGGACGCCGGCGAAGTTGACGGCGAGGGAGGTGGCTCCGGCGCCGCCTTTGGTGCCGAGGAAGGTGTAGACCTTGCCGAGCTTGCTTTCCGACGTGATGGTGCGTTTGGGGGCGCGCTCGAAGCGGGCGACGGCGTCCTTGAATTCGGTGCGGCGGATGGGCTGGGTGAGGAAGTCGTTGGCGCCCATGCGCATGGCCTGGATGACGGTTTCGCCATCGGCATGGTAGTGGGAGGCGATGACGTAGAGATCGGGCGCGGCCTGCTTGAGCCGTTCGAGGGACTTGAGGCCGTGCTCGAGGTCGCCGGCGAGGTCGACGATGACGAGGGCGTTGGGGTGGCGCTCGATGTCCTGGAGGACGCGGACGTAGAGGTTCGGCGAGACTTCCTGGTACTCGGCGCCGACGCGGGAGTCGGGGATGTTGAGAAGGTTGTCGCGAACCATCTCACGGAAGTGTTCGTCGTTGGCGGCGATCATTACAACAAGGGCGGACATATGGGTCGGAAAACCTTTCTATCTATTAGATCGCTGTGGCGGTGATGGCGCGGGGTCATGGGTTGCAGACTCCCTGTTCGGGATCGCAGCCGTTGCTCTGGATCGCCATGGAAGTGGGGAATGCCGGCATGGTAACGGCCGGGAGGTTGACGTAATTGACGAAGCGGCCGAAGGTGTAGTTGGTCACGCTGATGGTGACGGTGTCGGGCAAGCAGGTGGTGCTGCAGTCGGCCGAGCAGCCGGAGAAGGCGTTGAGCGCACCGGAGTTGGGATCGATGGAGAAGTACTGCACGTTGATCTGGGCCGAGCCGCCGGACTGGAACTGGTTGATGTCCATGGTGCGGGGGACGTTGGCCTGCATGTAGGAAATGACGTTGCCGGCGTCGGACTGCCAGCAGTGCGTGGCGGCGTAGCGGGCGCCGTCGCGGGTGAATTCGACCATAGCGTGCCACACCCAGTACATTTCGGCGGTGAAGATGATGCCGAAGGTCATGGGGACGATGACGAAGGCCCAGAGGAGCGCGAATTCCATGGCGGTCTGACCCGAGCGCGGGCCGAAGCGCCGGGCGCGGGGGCGGAGTTTAAGTGCCGCCATAAGGCACCTTCACTTCGGGCTGGAGAGGGATGGGGTCGACCGTGAGGAACGGGATGCGAATCGGGACGAAGTACGAATTGGGCGCGATGGCGACGGTGATGAAATTGGGCGGCGTGCCGCCGTTGGCGGTGTCGCAGCCGGGGACGCCGCAGGGGCAGGCGCTGATGCTGGTGCCGTCGAACTGCTGCGGCGTGATGGAAATCATGGTGGCGTTGAGGCCGTTGATGAAGATGGGCTGGGAGCCGTCGGTGGTGCCGGTGAGGCCGAAGTTGATGGCGGCGGCGATGGTGGGGTCGGCGGCGTCGCAAAAGTCGACGCCCTGCTGGTTACCGAGGTAGGAGGCGACCGAGTAAACGGTCTTGCGCAGCGAATAGTAGATGTACGTCAGCCGCGCGATCTGCACCATCGCGACGAGCAGCAGCATGAGCACCGTGAGGAGCATGCCGGTTTCGACGAGGGCAGAGCCTTCGCGGCCGGTGAGGAACGCACGGCGGCGGGGGATTCGCGTCATTGGTGCAGCACCACCTTGCCGGGGCCGGAAGTGATACTGCAGGAGAGCGCGGTGCCTGAGGCCGAGGAGATGGCCGGGGCCATGCTGCCCTGCGGGACGGGAGCGACCGCGCCGTAGCCGTTGGGGTCGAGATACATGGCGACGAAGCGGCCGGGGCCGTCGGCGGGATTGTTGAGTGTGCCGCTGGTGTCGTTGAACTGGAGCAGGAACTGGCGGAAGCCGAGGATGTTGAGCGTGGCGAGAGTATCGACGACGGCGACGGTGATGAGGCGGCGGTTGTTGCCGGTGTAGCTGGTGTAGTCGGTGATCTGGGCGGTCTGATCGGTGTCCTGCGCGTAGTTGGGGGCGAGGGCGGAGAGATCGCTGTTATTGGCGCAGACGGTGGGGGCGGTGTCGGAGAGGCGGGTGGAGAGTCCGCAGAGGGCTTCTTCGACGGAGGCGTTGGGGGTGTTGGCCGCGCAGGTGAATTCGGGAATGACGGGGGAGACGCCGCCGAGAGCGCCCTGGGCGGCGGTCTGCGGGGTGGAGGCCCAGAGGGAGTCGGTGTTGCCGATGTCGACGCAGGCGATGGCGGAGTTGCTGGAGGGGCCGAGTCCCTGCGCGCCGACGCGGTAGAGTTGCTGATCCTCAGGGAAGGAACTGGAGGTGTCGTAGCGGTTGAGGATGGCGTAGGGCACGATGGCGGAGGTGCCGGCGATGGCGCCGTTGGCGCCCGAGGCTCCGGTGCACTGGTAGCGGAAGGTGTAGAAGGTGCTGTCGACGTAGCCGAAGTCGACGGGGTCGGCACCGGCGCTGCGATCGGCGATGACAAAGGGTGTGATGCCGCAGGCGACGCAGAGTGGCGCGCTGACGCCGGCGACGGCGCTGGCGTTGACGGTGGTTTTGCGGCTGAGGCCGAGAGTGAGAAGGCTCCAGAAGACGAGAGGGGCGTCGGCGGAGAGGCCGACGGTAACGTGGCGGGCGGCGGTGCCGTCGACGGTGGAGCCCGGGGTGGTCTGGCCGTAGGCGGAGAGGGCGTCGACGAGGGTGGAGTAGAAGGCGGGCGGGGCGACGGTGCTGTTGAGAGTGCTGGTGGACTGGCCGACAATGATGGAGCCGAAGTTGTACTGGTTGGAGTCGGGCTGCAGTGACCGCGTCGCGGACGGCTTCAACGACGACCTCACCCGCAACGGCCGCCGCTTCAGTTGCCTACCGATGAGGCAAACATAGTGACTTTTCAGGAACGGCGGCGACAAATTCGCGCCGAAGCGGAACCGCTCTAACGACTTCTCAATTTTCGTCTGAGAATCTTGCAAGATTATCGGGGCTCAATACATGCAAGATTTTTTACGCGATTGGCGGCGGTGGAACCGCGCCGAACGGTTGATCGCCATATTGTTGGCGAGCATCCTCGTCATCGGCATTCCCGCCGCGGCGATGG
>CAIKMJ010000056.1 GCA_903828455.1 uncultured Acidobacteriia bacterium
AGTGCATCCAATCAGATTGTCAAAGATCTGTACCGAACACCCCATACCCCTTGCGGCGCATGGAACGTCGGCAGGCCTCGAAACTTGCCGACCTGACCCGCTTTTCAGCACATGGGCTTTTTACACCCGGGTCAGACCATTGAAATTTTAGTTCTTGAAAGAACTTACAGGAAGGTCGTTACCACCGAAGGGCCTGACACTGAGGAAACTTCCCAGCAGCTCTACCTCTACAGCTTGTTACCCGCCTTACGAGAGTCTTACTTGTTTTACCACCAATGACACACACTTTGCAAGTGCAGTCGCATCGGCAACGCCGTTCAGCGTTCAGACTCCGATTGCCTTCTGCAAAATTGCTTACTTTTGCAGTCCGCCAATCTTGCCCCCGCTTCGGCCTTTCAGCCCGCTCGCGGCGACAAAACCAATCTACCATCTCCGTAACTCCACCGCAACAGTTCCGGCATAATTCGTGATATTTTCTTCTCTAAGTACTTCGACTACAAATGTTTGCCTACTTTCACGGTTTCGCCTCCGGCCCTCGTTCCCGCAAGGCCCGCCAGTTCCAGTCCGCCCTCGCCAGCCATGGCGTCGACCTGCACATCCCCGCCCTTGACGAGGGCGACTTCCCCAATCTCACCATTTCCCGCCAGCTTGCGCTCCTCGAAAAAACACTCGCTTCCCAGCCCGTTTCCCTGATCGGGTCCAGCATGGGTGGCTATCTGGCAGCCCTCTACGCCGCCCGGCACCCCGAAGTGCGCCGCGTTGTCCTGCTCGCTCCCGCTTTCGACTTCGCCCCCCGCTGGCAGGCCAGGTGGCCCGATTCGACCGACCCGGCGACCGGCACTCCCCGCAAATCCCCTTCCATCGACGTCTTCCATTACGCCGACCTCCTGACCCGCCCCATCCGCTATTCGCTGATCGAAGACGCTCTCCATTACCCGCCGTTTCCCGACTTCTCCCAGCCCACGCTCATCTTTCACGGGCGCAACGACGACGTGGTCCCAATCGCCCTCTCCCGCGCCTTCGTCGCCGCACATCCCAATGCCCGGCTCGTCGAACTGGATTCCGACCACGAACTGACCGACGTGCTGCCCGCCATCGAAACCGCGGCTATCCCGTTCCTGCTGGCGGATTTATAACTATTTTCGGCGGCATTTCATGCGATGAATTATAATATTTCTGGTCGTTCATGCCTGTCCCGTCACCCGGCACCCCCGCTCCCGATTTCGCCCTGCAGGATCAAACCGGCAAATCCTTCCGGCTGAGCGACTTAAAAGGAAAGAAGGCCGCTGTCCTTTACTTCTACCCCAAGGACGACACCACCGGCTGCACCGCCCAGGCCTGTGCTTTCCGCGACGAAACGCCCCGATTCGAGGCGGCCGGTGCCGAAATCGTGGGAATCAGCGACGATTCCACCGACTCCCACAGCCAGTTCGCCGCCAAATACAGCCTCCCCTTCACGCTTCTCGCCGACCCCGGCGGTCGCGTCCGCAAACTCTACGGCGTGAAAAAGACGCTCGGGATTATCCCCGGCCGCGTGACTTTCGTCATCGATAAGTTCGGCATCATCCGGCACATCTATTCGTCCCAGACGGCATTCCGGCAGCATGTGACGGAAGCTCTGCAGGCGCTGGCAAAGTAGGCAAAGCAGGCAAAGTAGCAGCCGGCATCCCTCCCAACAGTGCGAACGGAAGCGTTCCGCCTGGCCGTTACGGCCCACGTCATTTCGCAGGCTCCCGCATAGTTTTCCCAAATAGAATCAACAACATCGTGACCGCCCGTGGCCCCGGCGCGGCTTCCCCATGTTATTCTCTGCCCAGGAAGCGAGCTTCACCGTCCCGGCTCGCCGAGATCGCAGTTCTTTTGGACCGAAAAGCGTCCACACACGGTCGAACCGGACCGCCGGCGCTGGAAACCGTCGGAATTGGAGACGGTCGGCGCTGCAGCAACGCTTCGCGGCACAGGTTTCGGAGCTTGTCTCATACGGATCTTTGACACGCACTTTCGCAGAGCGGGCCGCCTTGCCCGGCCCGCATCTCTTCTCCTGCACGATCCCGCCCGACGCAGCCGTAGTGTGTCTGCCCGGCTCGCTATCGCCAGAGGAAGCTGGCCGGATTCGATGGGTTCGTTTTTTCGTTTGCCTTCACGAAATTGGGTTCGAACGTGCAAAATCGTGGATGTTTATTCACCTTACGGAGTTCCTGGCGTGAAGTTCATGGTGTGAAGTTCATGGCTTGAAGTTCATGGCGCGGAGCGCTTGGCTTCGTTTTTTTCAAATCGCCGCCGCACGGGATTGGGTTCGAACGTGCAAAATTTCAGCGGCCGTCGGCGTACCGGTTCAGAAATTGGCTTCGAACGTGCAAAAACGCCGCGAGCGGGACCTCGCGCACGGGCCGCCACTCGGGCGGCCGTCGTTCGCGGTCAATATGACTTGCACAGGCCGCCACTCGGGCGGCCGTCGTGCGCGGTCAAACAACGAAAGGAATTGGCTTCGAACGTGCGAAAACAACGCCCAGCCCGCGCCCTACCCCTTCAGATCGCGAAACGCCTCTTCAATCTCCCGCCGCGCGTCCGCCGAAACCGGCACAAACGGAAGCCGCGGCGGTCCGCCGTAGTAGCCGTTCAGATCCATCGCGTACTTCAGCCCCGCCACCCCGTAAACGTCGGTCACAAGGCTCCCGGGATGCGTGATCCTCGCCTGCCAGTCCACGCCTGCTTCCTCCTCTCGCGTCCGGAACGCCTCCCAGATCGCGATTGTCGCGTAGGGCGCCGCGCTCGCAAACGGCAGCACCGCCCCGCTCGCCCCGGCCTTCAGCGAGTCCCACACCTGGCTCTCCAGCCCGGCCAGCACCGCGAATTCCTTGCGCACCAGCGACCGCAGATGC
>CAIKMJ010000057.1 GCA_903828455.1 uncultured Acidobacteriia bacterium
AGTGCATCCAATCAGATTGTCAAAGATCTGTACCGAACACCCCATACCCCTTGCGGCGCATGGAACGTCGGCAGGCCTCGAAACTTGCCGACCTGACCCGCTTTTCAGCACATGGGCTTTTTACACCCGGGTCAGACCATTAAAATTTTAGTTCTTGAAAGAACTTACAGGAAGGTCGTTACCACCGAAGGGCCTGACACTGAGGAAACTTCCCAGCAGCTCTACCTCTACAGCTTGTTACCTGCCTTACGAGAGTCTTACTTGTTTTACCACCGAGAAGCTTACCACTAAAGACACACGCTTTGCAAGCGTGGCTCCACCGGCTACATCATTCGGCGTTCAGACTCCGATTGCCTTCTGCAAATTTAACATAACAATTTGCTTACTGCAACCTCCGCCGCGCCCAAGCCTTGCAGCTCCCTCGCGGCGACTTAACCAATCTACCATCTCCTGACCTCCGTCTGCAACACATTCGGCATAATTCGTGATATTTCGCGTGATGAGCGCAAACTTGCGCTCTCTCGGGACCGCAGACGACGGCATCGAACGGCGCTGATAAAGTTCCGATGCGCAACAGTGAGCCGTCGCGGGCACCGTGAATCGGCAATCGGCACTCCGGATGCGCGAAAGCACGCCGTCATTTTGCGCAAGTTGCTTACTGCGTGTGCCCGGCGTGGGGTGCATCCTGGTTCGCCCCGCTTTTGTCTCCGGCAGTCTTGCCGCACATGGAACCCATGTCTTTCGCCTCGGCCTGAAGCTTCGTCTGCAGCTGGCGGAGCAGCATGCCGTGTTGGTCGATCTTTGCTTTCAGCGCAGCGGGAACATTTTCGGTCTCGATCGCGGCGAAGCTTTTCATGACTTGGTCGGTCAGCGCGCCGATCTCTTCGCGGGCCGCCTTCTTTTCCTTCATTCGCTCCTGCATCTGCGCCATCATGCCGGTGGGCTTCGGCGCTGCTTCCTTAGCCGTGCCTGTGTTATCCGGCGTCTGCGCCGACTGGGCCGCCTGATGCCCTTCGTGCTGGGCGAGTGCCGGATCCGCTACCAGCGCCGCAGCAAGGGCCACCAAGCCCGCGTGCATCGCTACGTATTTCATGTCCAACCTCCAAATGCCGATCCAGAAAGTGCACGAGGCGTGCCAATCCCCGCCTGGCGGCACCGGTCGCTGGATTCACAAAAAAATCCGGCTGCTCCCTGGCGTTTTCACGCCGGAGGCAGCCGGATTTCTGTACTTCTGCTATTTGGTGAGAACCGTCCGCTGAACTAGCGTCCGGGGCCGGCCGGAGCCGCGGCCGGAGCCGCGCCCGCACGACCGGCACCGCCACGACCAGCGGCGGGGGCCGCACCGTAAACAGGCAGCAGCGCGCGGTCGCCGAACGTCGCCTTCAGACCGGCGATGGCGCAGTTTTCATCTTCGGAAGGATCGGAGGTGCTGACGCCGACCGAGCCGATCAGCTGGCCGTCGATAGCGATCGGAACCCCGCCGATCCCCAGATAGAAGTTGAACATCAGGGGGCTGATTTCCTGCGGAGAGAGGCGGTTGTTCTTTGCCGCCGCGCCGCGCAGCGAAGTAGGTTCGCGCACGCGCATGGAGGTTTCGGCCTTCAGGAGCGCGGTGCGGTCGTTGCCGGGCAGTTCGCCGTCCATCCGCTCCATGTGAACCATTTCGCGAGCCGGATCGAGGATATAGATGGTTGCCGTCTTGCCCTTGGATGCGGCGTACTCACGGCAGCCTTTGGCCACACTCTTCGCCGCAGCCAGAGAAATCGTGCTGCCTTCCAGAACGTGGGCAGCGGCGTTGCCGGAAACCACCCATTCGGCCGGAAGGCTGGTCTTCGGAGCTTTGGTGGAACCCCACTGCGGAACCGGCAGCTTTGTTGCGTTCGCCGCGTTCGCCCCGGCCCCGCCGCCGCCTTCGCCGCGGACGTCTTCAATGAGGGGAGTAACGTTGGCAGCGCCGAACACCTGCTCCATGGACTGATGCACGCAAATTTCATCGCTCCACACGGGAGGATTCGGCCGGTAACCGCCGGCGCCAACCCAACCGATGATCTGGTCGTTGTACGAGATGGGCAGTCCGCCAGCCACGGGGTAGAGGCCGAGTTGCACTTCCCAGGCTGCGTCGTTGGTGTCGCGCACCGAACGGTTCATGGTCGCCTTGCTGGGGGCGTGCGTGAGCATCGCTGTACGCGCCTTATATTCGGCGGTAACGATGTTGGTGAAGCCCTGGCCGTCCATGCGGTCGAAGTAGATGCGGTTCCCGTGGGCATCGAGAATGATCACGGTTTGCTGATAAGCTTCGCCGTTGATCTGCACGGGATAAATCGGGGTCCCGTCTTTATCTTTCTGAACCGGATTGTGGGGATCGCGGGCCAGGACGAGAGCTTCGCAGCCTTCGACAATCCTGCGCGCGGTATCCAGATTGATCTGGGTGTGATCCTGAATCTTTTTCGCGGCTTCACCGGTGACAACAAACTTTTCGGGCACGATCTGGCCCTGCGCCAGGCCACCCAGCGCGATGGCGCCGGCGACAGCCAGCCCCAAACTCACTACACGTAATTTCATTCGGTCTTTCTCCTGACTCTCTATCAACCCGGCAACGATTTGGCCCGGCAGCCTCGAATTTTATCACACGCGAACGCCATCCCGGGACCGCTGAATCCGGGCGTGCCGGAGCATGGAATGGCCCCATCTGACCCTTTCGGCCGCGCGCCAGGATCCGGTTCCGTTCGCCGCCGGACTTCGATCAGAACGCCCAGGGGCGGCGGCGGGATACGGAGCGATCCACGCGAACGGACCCGCAAATTTACCGGCGCCGGGAAGGAGCGTAACCCGTCCGGGAGAGCGTGAGCGCTCTGCGCAGGAAGACGCTTCCGGTCCCGCGGGACCAGACCGCTGACTCCCACCGGATTGCGCTGGCTTAGTATTTGCCTTCGATGTGAGCGAGATCCTTCTCGTTTTCGCCGCAGAAGTTTTCGAGCAGATCCGTATCCGGACGCAGGTGCTGCTTCAGCGTGATCGTAAAGGGCTTGAGATACGTCTTCGGGTCATCCAGCGTCATCCGGAGCTCCATGTGGCCGATGTCCAGGCGGTGAAAGCGCTCGGTGACGTGCAATGCTTCGCTGTGCGTGTGGCCGCGCGCATCGAGCCAGCTGCGCGCGTTGAGGCCGACCGTTTCCACCACCAGTTCGTCGCCTTCCCAGCGGCCTGTGGAATAGCCGAGCCAGGACGGTGAAGGATCGGCGGGGAGCTTGCGGCCATCCATGTAAATCTGGCGGAAGGTGGTGTCGCGCTCGTAGAGCATGACGATCATGCCGGTACCCTGGATGATTTTGTAGGGAGCGGGGGCGATCTCCACCATAGGAAAACCTTCGGGAAGGCAATGCGAGAGCGGAGACTCTTCGGTGAAATTCTGGGCACGTTTCCGAAAGAGCGCGGCGGCTTCGGGCTGCATCAGCTGTTCGCCTGTGCCGAAGTCGTACATGATGTTGAGGAAGTACGCCGGGGGCGGATCTTCCGCCGTGCCGTTGACGCCGCCGGGGAGCAACTTCATGAGCACTTCGCGCGGCGCGGCTTCGGTCTGCCAGAGTCCGGAGAGATCGGGATGGCCGTCAGCGGCACGCGGCGTCTTCGCAGTGAGGTTCGGCTTGCCGTCTTTGGTGCGCGGAAGGCCAGGCGTGGGGTGGTCGAGCCACTGCGCGCAGACAACCGAGGGCGCGGCGAGGAGGGCGATAAGTATCCAGAGGTTTTGCGTTCGCATTATGGAAATCCAGGGGCAGTAACGTCTGCCATATATATTATGCCGCCGGCAGGGATCATCTCCCCGGCGCGCCCCACCCGCCGCCGCCCGGCGTCTCGATCCGCAACTTTTGCCCCCGCTTCACTTCGAATCGCGACTTCGCGGCAAGTCGCTTCCCGTCGAGGGAGTCCTTCCCCTGCGTGCCCGCTTCCCCGCCCGCCAGTCCATATGGACCACGCGCGCGGCGATCGGCCAGCAAGGTCACTTCCGCCGGCTCCAGAAACTCCCACTCCCGTACCACGCCGTCGCCGCCCGTAAACTTGCCCGCGCCGCCCGACTTACTGCGGATCTTATAAGTTGCAATCCGCACGGGATAACTATGCTCGAAGGCTTCCACGGGCGTGTTCCAGCTGTTGGTCATGTGACTATGGGTGGCCGCGCGGCCCGGCCCCGCCGCCGAAGCGCCCATCCCGCCACAGATCGTTTCGTAATAGGCAAAAGGACGCTTCCGCAGCGAATCCCAGCCGCCGAAACTTAAGTTATTCATCGTGCCGCTGCTCGCCGCCGGAATCCGTTCCGGCACCGCTCGCGCCAGCGCACCCAGAATGGTGTCGGTAATGCGCTGCGACGTCTCCACATTCCCCGCCGCCATGGCGGCCGGCAGCCCGGCATTCACCACGCTTTGCTCCGGAGCCAACACACGAATCGGCCGCATCAGGCCCGCGTTGTACGGCACATCGCCAGCCATCAGACACCGGAAGCAATACATGGTGGCCGATACTGCAATCGCGTAGTTCGCATTGACCGATCCCGATACCTGGGCGCTCGAACCCGCGAAGTCGACCTCCGCCTCATCGCCGGAAATACGGACGGACACAGCGATCCGCACGGGCTCGGCGGTCACGCCGTCGGAATCGAGAAAGTCTTCGAAGCGATATTGGCCATCCGGTATGCCGCGCAGCGTCACCCGCATGATGCGTTCCGAATAATCCATCAGCGCCGCGGCGCTGCGCCGCACGCGCGCGATGCCGTAACGCTCCACGATCTCCCGCAGCCGCACCTCGCCGCGCCGGTTCGCCATCATCTGCGCGAGTAAGTCGCCCTCGCGCTCCTGCGGTGTCCGGACGTTGGCCAGCAGGATCCGCAGGAGATCGCGCTGCATCTCACCGCGCCGCACCAGCAGCACCGGCGGAACGCGAATCCCTTCCTGGTAAATCTCCCGGGCGAGCGGCATCGAGCCCGGACTCATGCCGCCTACATCGGCGTGATGCGCCCGGTTCGACACGTAAAACTCCGGCTTCTTGCTTCCCGGCAGGAACACACCGGAGACAGCCGTTATGTCCGGTAAGTGCGTGCCGCCGCAGAACGGGTCGTTCACGATCGCGACGTCGCCCGGCTCCAGACGAAACTGGCGAAGTACGTGCTCCACCGAGAGCGGCATCGCGCCCAGATGCACCGGCATGTGATCGCCCATCGCCAGAGTGCGTCCGTCAGCCGTATAGACAGCGCAGGAATAGTCGCGCCGCTCTTTGATGTTGGCGCTGAAAGCGGTTCGGCGCAACACGGTACCCATCTCTTCGGCAATGGAGACAAAGAGATTACGGAAGACTTCCAGATCCGCCGGATTGCCTGCCGCGCGTTTCATCGCCGTGCTCCCGCCGCGTCTTCGGTCTCGGGCGGAGCCGCCGGTTCGCTGGTTTCTCCGCGGCAAACCGCGGCCTCAACGGGAAACGAGGCAAACGGATTCCATCGTTCTCCGCTGCGTTGCTCCACGAGCCACTGCTGGCCGTCGACCGAGGTGCGTATGCGCAAGTCAGCCTCGGCAGAGTACTTCGATGCGGCCGGCGCGCGTTCACTTTTCCCGGTGAGATTCCAGCTTTCTCCGCTCGTATGGGATTCGTAACTCCAGTAGCGGTTCTTACCGCCCGAGTTACCTGCGTCGATGACTAACTGGCCATACTGTGGCGAATCGAAATCAAACCGAATCACCGCCCCGGCTGAACCCTCTTCGAGCACGGCTTTCTGATGCCAGCTATGCCCCCCGTCGCTGGTAATCAGAAAGAACGGGTCGCGCGCCAGCGGATACTGCGTCTCGCCGGCCGCCCACCCGTACTGCGCATCGTGAAAGGCAATCGCTTCGATGGCATTGCCGCGCATTCTCGACACAGGCTCTAACCACGTCAGCCCGTTGTCGTCACTTGCCAGCAGCAGCGAATTCAGCGTCGCGGCGCTGGTATGCAGGTTACCGGATACAAATACCCGCCGGCCGGCCGACGCGACGGCACTAAGTTCCAGATAGATGGAGCACGGCTCGTCCTCGCTGCAGGATGCGCCCGCCCACTGTAAGTCCTCTTCAAGACAGGAAAAGGTAACCGGTCCGGCGGCGCCGGTACTTACTGCCATTGACGAATCTTTACTTACGGATTTTGACAAACCTTGCCCACTGCAAAGGGGCGGGGCAAGAAGAAGCAGAAGAGTGAAGTTAGTTATAAGTGAGACGGGCGGGCACGCACGGGGGTGATGGGGTAGTGTGCGCCCGCCCGTTGTTACGGGGATGTAATTGAGAGGCGGATGGTCCGCTCGCGAGGTTACATCCCCCGAAAAAAATAAGTTAGTTCTCGAACATCCCCTCATACAGCACGCTGGAAAGGTACCTTTCGCCGGAATCCGGCAGGATCACCACAATGGTCTTGCCGCGGAACTGCTCCTCGCGCGCGAGCCGGACCGCCGCGGTGGCCGCCGCACCGCAGGAGATCCCGGCCAGAATGCCTTCCTCGCGCGCCAGGCGCCGCGCCATCTCGACGGATTCCTCATTCGTCACCAGTTCTACCCGGTCCACCAGGCTGAGGTCCAGATTCTTCGGAACGAAGCCCGCGCCGATGCCCTGAATCTTGTGCGGCCCCGGTTTAATTGCCTGGCCAGCCAGAGTCTGGCTGATCACCGGACTGGCCACCGGCTCCACGGCCACCGTCAAAATCTGCTTCTTCTTTTCGCCCTTGATGTAGCGCGAAACGCCCGTGATGGTGCCGCCGGTACCCACGCCGGCCACGAAGACATCGATCTGGCCGTCTGTGTCGTTCCAGATTTCCGGCCCGGTGGTTTTCACGTGAATCGCCGGATTGGCGGGATTTTCGAACTGCTGCAGCAACACGTAGCGCTGCGGGTCGGACGCCACGATCTCCTGCGCCTTCGCGATTGCGCCGGACATGCCGCGCGCGCCCTCGGTCAGCACCAGTTTCGCGCCCAGTGCGGCCAGCACCTTGCGCCGCTCCAGCGACATGGTCTCCGGCATCGTCAGCGTAACCGCATAACCGCGCGCCGCGGCTACGAAGGCCAGCGCGATGCCGGTATTCACGCTGGTCGGCTCGATGATCTCTTTGCCGGGCCCCAGAATCCCGCGCTGCTCGGCATCCCAGATCATGGACGCCCCGATGCGGCATTTCACCGAGTAGGCGGGATTCCGCCCTTCGATCTTGGCCAGCAGCGTCACCGGCGCGCCGTCGATGACCCGGTTCAGCCGCACCAGCGGCGTATTTCCAATGGAGAGTGAATTGTCGTTGAAGTACATGTCAGATATCCCAGTTTGGAATGAATTGCGTCTGTTTGTCTGCCCACTCGCGCGCCAGTTGTGCGAATGTGGCCGATTCCAGCACCTCATTCACCGCCCGGTCGGCACGCTCCCACACATCGGCAAACGGAGAATCCGCCTGCCGCCGCTGCCTTGATTTTTCTTCCTGCCGCCCTTCAATGAACCGCAGCACCTCGCCAACGCTCAACTGATCGGGCCGGCGGGCCAGCAGATAGCCGCCCTCTGCCCCTCGACGCGACTCCACAAATCCGCCCTGCTTCAGACTCGCCAGGATCAACTCGAGAAACTTCTGAGGAATCTTCTGCCGCCGGGCGATCTCGGCAATCTTGACCGGCTCCGGGCGCGTGGAGCAGGCAAGATCGAAGATGGCCTGAAGGGCATATTCACCCTTCACAGAGATGTTCATGACGTCAATTCCCCGGGTAAAACTAGAGATTAGAGGGTTTGCGCCAATCCGTCAACCGGGAAACGATTTCACCTTGATGAATGAAGCACTTGGCCGCTCAGCAGCGCGGCGCCGGCACGGCGTCGCGACGGTCGCGGTCAGGGGACTTCGTCACGAATTCGTCGGTCTCCGACGGTGATTTCGCCGCAAACGGACAGAGTTGAACCAATTCGAGCCCCGGATCGACGTTCCGGCGGCTTCTCAGAAGACCCGCCGGGTCAGCTTTTCCACCGTGAACGCCGCCGTGCGCGCCACCGCCATCACGGCCATCACACCCGCCTGCACCGGATCGGTCACCACCAGATCCGCCGCCTCCGGCACACTACCGGCCATGTTCAGGCTGATGACCAGCAGCCCGCCCGCACGCACTTCCCGCACCGCCGTTTCGATCTCCCCGCCCATCAGCGACCCGGCCAGCACCAGAGCCCGCGCGCGCGGCAGTCTGGGCACGGCGCGGACTGCATCGGCCAGCGCCTGCTCCCCGACCAGCGGAATCGTATCTACCGAAATGTGTTCGCCGCGGATGTTATGCCGGTCCGCCTCCACAATCGCGCCGATCGCCACCTGCGCCACCTGCGCCCCGCCGCCCATGATGATGATCCGCTTGCCGTAGATCTGCTCCATGCTCTTGAGGTTGTCGGCGTGGCGGACAATCGGAAGCCCTCGCAGGTCGTTGAGCATCTGCTCCCATTGCGCGGTCCGCACCTCGAAGTACACGCGGCAACCCTGCGCGCTGTTCTCCAGAATCGAACAGGTCCCGATGTCGCCGCCGTGTTCGGCAATCACGCCGGTCAACTGGTGGAGAATGCCGGGCCCGGGGTCGGCGTCAATCAGGAGACCGTGATTATTCACATCCATACAGGAGCTATGATCGCAGAGTGACACGCCGAGAGCTATTCGCCGCCACGGCCGCCGCCGGACTGGCCTCGCGGCTCGCCGCCGCCAAACCGCGCCTGACGAAGAGCCGCGTTGCCGCCATCACCGATGAGATCGGCCGCACCGAATCCGACGCCGTCGACTTCGCAAAGAAGCATTCCCTGCAGATGGTGGAACTGCGAGTCGTTCCCGAGACGAAAAAGGAATTCGCCCAGCTCACGGCGCCCGAGCTGAAAGCCTTTGCCACCGAACTCACGGCCGCCAAAATCAAGGTTTCGCTGCTCAAGACCAGCCTCCTCAAATTCAACTGGCACGAAGACGAAAAGCGCTTCGCCCGCCGGATGGATGACCTCAACGCCGCCATCGCCGCCGCGCAGATTCTCGGCACCGACCGCATCCGCATCTTCACCGGCGCGCGCGGCACCGCCGACCTCCGGACCATCGCCGCCACGATCCAGGAAATGGTTCCCGCCGCCGAGCGAGCCCGCATGCGCCTGGTTATCGAGAACGAACCGAGCCAGAACGCGGGCACCTCGGCCGAACTGAAGTCGCTGCTCGAACTGCTGCCGTCCGCCGCGGTGGCCGCCAACTGGGACCCCTGGAACGCCATGTCGCTGGGCGAAAACGCCTGGCCCGAGGGATACAAGCTGCTGCCCAAAGATCGCCTGCTCAACATCCAGGTCAAGGCCGAATCCTTCGGCTCGCCGGATCGCATCCGCTGGAAGTCCATCCTCCAGACTCTGGATCACGACGGTTACACGGGGACGCTGAGCCTTGCAACCGAAGCCGCCGGCAGCACGTTTATTGAGAAGGCGGACGACGCCGTCGACGAATTACTTCATCTGGTGGGATTACTATGAGCAAACCGTTCCTCGCCGCATTCGGCGCCGCCGTCGTCGTCATCGGCGCCCTCATCTGGCTCGGCTTCAGTAACACCGCCGGCAACCATCTCGAACCGACCGGCAGGATCGGCAAAGTCAGAACGGTGAAAGCCTCCGACGACCTGACGTACATGGTCATCGACTTCAACGTGAAGAACGATTCCGACCGCGACATGGTGGTCCGCAGCATCGACGTCACCACAGACAGCGGCGATGGCCTCACCGGCAGCCTCGTCTCCGCCTCCGATGCCGACGCCGCGTTCCGCGCATACCCACTGCTCGGCGAACGCTTCAACGACGCGCTGAAGGTGAACGACAAAGTTCCGGCTCACCAGACCGTGGACCGCATGGTCGGCGTTCGCTTCGATGCTCCGTTCGACAAAGTGGAAGCGAGGAAGTCGGTCACCCTGCGGATCGAAGACGTCACAGGCCCGGTGGTGCAAATGATAAAGATCGATCTGAAGTAGAAGGTTCCGGCGATGAAGCGGCTGCTGACCATCCTGTGGCTTGCGAGCCCGCTGCTGGCGGTCCGGATACCGGCGGGAACGGAGCTGAGCGTCCGTCTCACGGATCGCGTCTCGACCGAAGCCGCGAATACCGGCGCTGCCGCCACGGGAGCAGCCGTCCACGCCGTGCTGATCGCGCCAGTCATGCTGGGCGGCGCCATCGCCATCGCCCCCGGCGCAACACTCACCGGCAAAGTCAAACAGGCGCGCGCCGCCAGCAGCCCCGCCGCAGACAATCCCGACGCGCCGAAGACCGCAGCGCTGCTCGAACTGTCATTCACTTCGCTGCAGGACGGCGCGGCGAACGCAACCATCGTCACGCTGGTCGCCGGGCTCGACAACGCCCGCGAATCGGTGGACGAAAAGGGCGTCATCAACGGCATCGCGCCGGATTCCACGCTGAGCGCGGAGATCGATTCGGGAATTTCGAAGCTCGAAGCCAACCCGAAGCTCGCCGGCCTTGCCACTCTCATTCAGGGAGCAAAGCAGGCGCTCAAGATCGAAGACGCCAATCCCAACATCGACTACGAACCCGGCGTCGAGCTTACCCTGCGCGTCACGCAGCCTTTCGTCTGGCGCGGCAACAGCGTTGGCCCCGTCGGCAAACTGCAGCCCATTCCGAACCAGGATGCGCTCCCGGCGCTGGTGAACCGCCAACCCTACCGCACCTTCGCGCAGAAGCCGCCGAACCCGTCCGACATCACGAACATCCTTTTCATCGGCACGGACGAGGAGATCAAGGCCGCATTCATGAAGGCTGGCTGGTCGACGGCAGCGCGACTGAGCACGCAATCGAAACTGGAAACCGCGCGCGCCCTCATCGAAGCCCGCGGCTACAACGAAGGCCCCATGTCCATCCTGCTGCTCGACGGCAGGCCGCCGGACATGGCGTGGCAGAAGGGCAACAACACGTTCGCCAAACGCCACCACCTGCGGATCTTCCGCCGCCCCGACACGTTCAACGGCAAACCGGTCTGGGTCTGCTCCTCCACGCACGACACCGGCATCGATTATTCGAAGCGCGACCACACCTTCATCCACCGCGTCGACAGCCAGATCGACCGCGAACGCGCCAAGGTGGTGGACGATCTGCTCTTCACCGGCCTCGTGCGCGGCCTCGCGGTCGTGGAGCGTCCCGATGTGCCGACGCAGATTACGAACGCCACGGGCGATTCACTCACCACGGACGGCCGCATGGCCGTCATCCTGCTCGGCCAGTAGCGCTTCACGCTAGAATGAGGCGACATCTCTGGAGCCTCTCATGTCCGAAGCCATCGACCAATACGTAGCCGAAAATGAAGCGCGCTTCCTCGAAGAACTAAAGGAACTGCTGCGCATCCCGAGCATCTCCACGCTGCCGGAAAACAAGGAGGCCACGCACCGCGCCGCCGACTTCGTTGCCGATCAGCTGGCCGCCGCCGGCTTCCCCGTGGTCGAAACCATTGAGACCGAACGCCATCCGCTCGTCTACGCCGAGTGGCTCCACTCGCCCGGCAAGCCCACGGTGCTTTGCTACGGCCATTACGACGTGCAGCCGCCCGATCCGCTGGAGCTTTGGGTCACCCCGCCCTTCGAACCCACCGAACGCGACGGCAACCTCTATGCGCGCGGCTCGGCCGACGACAAGGGCCAGATGTACTCGCACATCAAAGCCTTCGAAGCCCTGCGCGCCGTCTACGGCAAGCCGCCGGTCAATATCAAAGTTCTGATCGAAGGCGAAGAAGAGGTCGGCGGCGAGTCGGTGGCCGCGTTCGTCGCAGCCAATCCGGAAAAGCTGAAGGCGGACGTCGCGCTCGTCTCCGACACCGAAATGTACGAAGCCGGCATGCCCACCCTCAACATCGGTCTGCGCGGCCTCGTCTACATGGAGATCGAAGCCCGCGGGCCGGCGCGCGACCTGCACTCCGGCCTCTATGGCGGCGCCGCGCCCAACGCCGTCTTCGGCCTGGTCGAACTGCTTTCGAAGGCGAAGAACGCCAACGGTCACATTCTGATTCCCGGGATCTATGACGACGTGGAGTCGCCCTCGGCTGACGAAAAGGCCAGCTGGACGCATCTGCCGTTCGATGAAAAAGAGTATCTGGCGAAGGAAGTCGGCTCAACCGAACTGACCGGCGAGCCCGGCTATTCGGTCTTCGAGCGCACCTGGGCGAGGCCCACGTTTGAAGTCCACGGCATCGCCGGCGGCTTCACCGGCGCGGGCGCAAAGACCGTTATCCCCGCCACGGCCACGGCCAAAGTCAGCATCCGCCTCGTGCCGCGTCAGGATCCGGACAAGATTGTGGCGGCCGTCCGCCAGTTCGTGAAGGACAACACGCCGAAGGGCATCCAGTGCGAAGTGCGCCTGCTCAGCGCCGGCCCCGGGCTCATGGTCAAGACCGACCATCACGCGATTCAGGTGGCTGCCAAAGCCTTCAGCGACATCTTCGGCAAGCCCACCGTATTTACGCGTTCCGGTGGCTCGATTCCGATCGTCGGCGATTTCGCCACGCACCTCGGCATCCCGACCATCCTGATGGGCTTCGGCCTGCCGGACGACGGCCTGCACTCGCCCAACGAGAAATACTGCATCCGGAATTATTTCGATGGCATCCGCACGCTGGGGCACTTCTTCGAAGAGTACGCGAAGGCGTGAGCTGCGAGGCGCCGGCGACTAATCGACGTAAAACCGCTTCACGCGCGCGCTGATGCCGCAGAGGATGTTGTAGGAGATCGTCCCCGCCGTGCGCGCGATCTGCTGCGCATCGAGCGAGACGTCGCCCTCGCGCCCGAGCAGCGTCACCTCGTCACCGGGTTGCAGTTGCGGCGTCGGCGTTATGTCGATCGTCGTCAGATCCATCGACACCGTGCCCAGAATCGGTGCCAGCGTGCCGCCCGCGATCACCTTGCCCTTGTTCGAGAGGCGGTGCGGTACGCCATCGGCATAGCCCGCCGCCAGGACCGCGATGCGCATCGGCGCGGGTGCCACGAACGAGCCGCCATAGCCGACCTTCGCCCCCGCCGGAATGTCCTTCACCGTCACAATGCGCGTGCGCCAGCTCAGCGCCGGACTCACGTGTAAGGCAGGCGCGCGGAATGTACCACGCGCATTCGAAACGTAGCCGTAGATGGCGTGCCCGGGCCGCACCATGGAAAGCGTCGCTCCCGGCCTTGGAAAGGCAATTGCATTCGTGCTGGAAAAATGCGAGATCGGGGGACGCACGCCCAGTTCATTCAGTTCGCGCGACATGGCTTCGAATAAACGGATCTGATCCTCCGTTTGCGGGGAGTTGAAATCCGCCGCCGAAGCAAAGTGTGACATCAGACCTTCCACCCGCACGTTGCGCAGTGCCAGCACCACCGCCGCGATCTCCGCCGCACTGGCCAGCGTGCCGAGCCGGTCCATGCCGGTATCGATCTTGAGGTGGACGTCGATTGGCGCGGCGTTTTCAGGAGTGCGCACCTCGTCCAGCCGCCGCAGATCGTCGAGCGAGTGCGCCACCGGCGTCAGGCGGAATTCGCGCAGCGCCTCGTATTCCCACGGCATCACGCCGGCCATCACCAGCACGCGGCAATCGATGCCGGCACGCCGCAACGTGATGCCCTCCTCAACCGAGCTGACCGCCAGCCACCGCGCGCCCTCGCGGCACAGCGTGCGCGAAACCTCCACCGACCCGTGACCGTAAGCATCGGCTTTCACCACACAGATGACGTCGGCAGCCGGACCTGCGGCCGTCTTCACGGCCCGGTAGTTGGCGGCGATCTGAGAGCGCGAAATTTCGGCGTAGCAGCGGGCTTTCTGGGACACAGGCTTTAGTCAGTCTTTGAACGCGTTGGGCGTTGGTCTATTTTCGCAGGACGGCTACTTTTTGATTAGGCCGGCCAGCAGATCCTCATACTTCGTGGTGACCGACTCCCAGTCGTACCGCTGCCGGACCCGTTCCCGCGCCCGCTCCCGGTAAACCTCGCGCTCGGCTTCGCTCATCGCCAGCACTTCGCGGATCCGCGCCACCAGCCCCTGCTCATCCGCATAGGGCAGGCCGGCGTCGCCGCAGACTTCGGAATTTTCCGTCGTCTCGTAATAGAGCACCAGGTCGCCGCGCCCCATCGCTTCAATCAGCGCCGGATGCGTGCCGCCAACCTCGGTCGCATGGATGTACGCGAAGCACCACGAGCCCAGTTCCTTGTAACCGGTCCCGTAAATCGCGCCCGGCATCACCACGCGGGGATCCTTCGTATCGTGAACCCGCTGGATGTAGTCGTGCGCGTAAGGCGCGTCGCCAATCAGCGCCAGCTTCATATCGGTCTCTACCTGCTCAAACGCGGTGCGGACTTCCAGCGCGCGGTTTTCCGGCTCGAGGCGGCTCACGTAAAGGAAATAGCGATACGGTTCGAGCCCCAGCGAATCCGGCACGGCGCGCGTTTCGGCACGCGAAACATCGGCACCGTAGGCGATGAACAGCGAATCCTTGCCGTACTGTTCTTTGTAGTAGCGGCGAATGGCTTCGGCGTCCGTCACAAAACACGTTGGCAGGATGGTGGAAAGATACTCCGACCCATGGAACCACGCCTTCGCCAGCCAGTTCCACTTGCGGCGCTTGCGTTCCAGCCCGTCCACGTTCAGCGCCACCGGCATGCCGAACAGGCGCGGCAGGAAGGTGAACAGCGCGTTGCCGGCATTGCAGCACAACACCACATCCACCGGATGCAATATCACCCACAGGATGGAAATAAACGTGTGAGCCAGGGTGTCGAAATACTTGTGGTGGATGGTGGGGAGATACTGCAGCCGGACGCCGTGAAATTCCGTGAAAGGATGCTTCTCGCGGCAGTAGACCGTTACTTCATGGCCTCGTTCGACCAGGCGGAGGGAAAGCTCTTCGGCAAATGTCTCGAAGCCGCCATAGTTGGCCGGGATGCCGCGCGTTCCGAGGATCGCAATGCGCACTGCGGATCAGCGCCGGGTGGCCTTGCTTCGCGTTGCCGAGGCGGCAAATCTTTTCGGAGCAGGCTTGCTGACGGGCTGGAAATCGAACCAGCTCGCAATATATTCGTCGTCCACACGGACGCGGGACATGATCTCCCGGCGCTTTGCCATCACCGATTTCCAGTTGCGGAACAGGAACGGAAACGCCTGGAGCGAAGTGTGCTCCCAGACAAGGCAGCAGCCAACCACCACAATGTCGCGCACCGTGATGGAGAAAAAGTTTCGCCGGTAAAGGTCGCCGGTCATGTTCTTCATGCGCAGCAGGAAACGGTTCTTCACTGAGTGCATGTTGATTTCGGCCGGCAGCGCGCGGCGGTTTCCCGGCAGCGCCTTGCGCACGTGATAGCCCTTGGCGTACGGCGCATACAGGCACTTCCAGCCGTAGAGCTGTGCCCGCCAGGCCACATCGGCATCTTCCCGGTAAACAAAGAAGTCGCTGTCGAAAAATTCGCCCTGCACGGCGATGTCTTCGATCATCTCGCGCCGGTAAAGCGCGGCGGCGGCGGTGGCGCCAAATACATATTCGTAGTTGCGGAAGTGGCCGTTATCCACTTCGAGGCTGCCGCGGTCCAGGTGGCGAAGGTTGGGGGTGAAGTAAATACCCGTGGAATCCACCAGCGGCTCTTCGGGGAAATCGAAGGTGGCCGTCATGGTCAGAAGCTTGCCGCAGACCGTACCGACCCGCGGATCCAGATTGCCGGCGTTGACCAGCGCTTCGAGGAATCCCTGCAGCAGCAGCACGTCCGGGTTCAGCGTCAGCACCCATTCGGAGTTGGAAAGGGAAATGGCCTGATTCTGCGCCGCCGCGAACCCGATGTTCTCTTCGTTATATACGATGCGGCAGCGATCTTCGAAAGGCTCCAGGATGTCAATGGTGCCGTCGCTGGAGTTGTTATCGATAACGATAATCTCCTTGAACGGATAGTTCTGATCCAGAACGGATTCGAGGCACCTTTTGATAAAGCGGCCGCTGTTATACGTGATGATCGTTACCGAAACAAAGTCGCTACGAGACATGTGCGCGCAGGGCTGCTCCACTCATCAGATTTGATACAGCTGTTTGGCCACCCATTCTGCCTGAATTACCCGTCTTGATCTGTAAAGCCCGAACTCACACCCGTCCTGTTGCTCCGCCCCTGCCTGCTTTCCACGACCGGAAAAACCGGCTGAGGGCCAGATTCACAACATCGCCGCATACTGCAATGGCTTTGCGGCCGTGCCGCGCTCCAATCCCCGGCGCGCGAAAGACCGCTCCTGCTGCCACAGCCAGACACACCACCCGGAAGGTTAACCGGGTGTAATGTTTCGCTGCATACTCAAGAAGACTACCATACCAATATCTTTCGCGATTCTCCAGCGAAAGGGCACGAATTGAGTGCGCGCCGGCATGCCGGGCGACCGCCTTCGGCTCGAACCACCCCTCAAAGCCCGCGGCCTTCACCCGGGCACAAAAATCCACATCTTCGAACCAGATCGGCCAGAAGCGCTCATCGAAGCCGCCGACCTGCTCCCACACCGCGCGCGGGAACATCAGAAACGCGCCGGCGGGTTGTTCCACCGGCGCCGCCGACGGTGCCCTGGATGACAATGAGGTAACTCCTCTGCAACGGTAATGCCAATTTGCCGGATTGCCCGGCCAGAGCCGGTTCACCCCCAATACCTCGAAAATCAGCGCCGCCGGAGTGGGCAGATTGCGGGCCATGAAGCCCTGCTGCGGCCGTCCGTCGTCGCCGGTCAACATCCCCCCGGCCACCCCCGCCCGCGGGTTTTCGAAACAGGCCAGCAATGCGTCCAGCCCCGAGATCAGGTGGGCATCGGGATTCAGCAGAAGGACCATTGGCGCGGCCGTGGCGCATACTCCGGTGTTGACGGCGGCCGCGAATCCGGCGTTTCGGCCACTTGCAATCAACCGGACCCCGCGCGCGGCCACGACCTCCGGCGTCCCGTCTGACGACGCATTATCGACCACCACCACCTCGGTGTCGGCAACCTCTGTCAGTGCGTCGAGGCACCCGCCGATCTCAGCGGCCGAATTATAGGTGACAATGACTATCGCGACACGCGCCATGTGTCAGACCGCCCCAGTTCCGGCGGAATTCCCGCGCGGCCGGCCCGCCAGGCGGAAATACCAGCGCCAATACGCCCCCGGCGCGCGCGCTTCAATTTCCCGCTCGCTGTCCCCGAGGAACTCGCGCAGCCTGGCCGAGGGTGCCCCTTGCGGCCGAAACTCTGCAAGCCCGTCCAGCTTTCCCCGCAGCCAGGCGAGCCCCGCTCCGTGCCGCATCGCCACCAGTCCCCAGAGCATCTGGCCGGCGAAAATCGCCCTCAGGCAGGAACGAAGCAGGGCGCCATCGTAGTGGCGGCCAATCAGCCGCAACTGGTTCCGCGAAGTCAGTCGCACCACGCGCGCGTCCCAGCGCCCAAATGTAGCGCTGCCTTTGTGCCACGCGACGGCGTCCGGTACCCACACACCGCCCAGCCCGGCCTCCACGCAGCGCAGCCCCAGGTCCACGTCTTCCAGATACGAACCGTAGCTTTCGTCAAAACCGCCCAGTTGCTCCAGCACATCCCGCCGGTAGAGGCATGCGGTGGCCGGCGCAATCGCAATGGCGCGCGACCCGGTTCGGTCCGCATCCGGCGCGGATGGTTCGAATCCGGACCCGTGCCCGGCTCGCCACGCGCAACCCGCGCGACTGACCAGATCGTACGTACCGTCCACGATCGGCGCCGTCTGCCCGCGGCTCTCCATTGTGTAAATGGTGCCGGTGGCAAAAGCAGCCTTCCCGGCAGCCACTTCCGGAGCAGCCAGCAAACGCTCCAGCCAGCGGCTTTCCAGTTCCACATCTGAATTCAGGACCGCAACCCAGCCGGGACCCGCCTCCTGCCAGCCGCGATTGACCGCCCGCGCAAAACCCGCGTTCGCTCCCATTGCAATGACCCGGCACCCGGCCGCCCGCGCCACTTCCGCCGCGCCATCCGTGGAACCGTTGTCCAGCACGATGGTTTCGCGGAAAGCCACCGTCTGTTCCCGCATGCTCGCCAGAAGACGGACGAGCAGATCCGCCCGGTTGTGAACGGGGATCACGGCCGTGACAGGGGGAGGGGCGTTCACAAGGGTAAACTGTGATTGTAATGAAAAGCCCCGCGATGCTCGCGCTGACTCCGATATTTGCCGCCGCCGTGGCCCTTGTTTGCTTCTCCGCGGTACCCGCGCGAGCAGCCGACATTCGCACGGTTTACGTGATGCCGATGCCGTCCGGTCTCGATCAGCATCTGGCCGACCGCATCACGCGCGGCCATCTCTACCAGGTCGTCACCGACCCGCGCGCGGCCGATGCCTTCCTCACATCCCGCATCGGTCCCGTCTTCGAACAAAGCATGGCCGAACTGCTTCCTCCCGCCGCCGAGGAAAAGGAAACAGGCAAAAAAGATGCCGGCAGCGGAGGCAACATGCACAGCGCCCTGAAATCGACCACCAGCCGCGGCACTATTTTTCTGGTGGAAGTGAAATCGCGCCAGGTCGTTTGGTCGGACTTTGAGAAGACCGGCGATTCCTCCCCGCAGGGGCTCAACCGCGAAGCCGACCGCATCGTGAAGAAGCTCTCCTCGCTCACGCCGAAAAGCGCCCCGGCAAAATAAGCCCCGCAACCACGCCGGCGAGCACTTTCAGGCCCGTTTGCTCGTCACACGTTTATCCCGCAGCAGCGAAACAATCAGACACGAGCAACACGACGACACCACCAGCAGATAAATGCTCGCGGAATAATTGTGCGTCCGGTCGGTCAGCCAGCCCATCAGCGACGGCCCTGCGAATCCGCCGAGACCGCCAATCAGATTGATGGCGCCGAAGCTGGCGGCCGCGCCCCGTCCTGTCAAAATGCGCGAAGGCAACACGAGAAACGGCGGGTAGTAGCTCATCATCCCGACCGCCGCCAGCGTAAACGCCGCAAGGGACAGCGCAGGATTCCCGCCGACCGCCTGCGTCAGGCCGAAGCCAAGCGCCGCCGTGAAGGCCGACATTGCCGCCCACTTCCGGTGATTTCCGGTATGGTCCGAACGCCAGCCGCTGAACAACATCGCCGGAACGGAAATCAGATAGGGCACCGCCACAAGGAAGCCGAGCCCGAGCGTTCCCAGCCCTGACAGCTTCTGCACAATCTTCGGCAGCCAGATGCCGAGCCCGTAAAGGCTCAGATTGGCGCAGAAGTAAGAGAGCGCAAATGCCACCACCCACGGCTCCCGCAGCGCCGCCCCGATGTGCCCGTGCGTGGCGCTTAGCTGTCCCTTCTCCTGCGCGATTTCATTTGTGATCCACTCGCGCTCTTCCGGCTCCAGCCATTTTGCGTCGGCCGGCCGGTCAGTCAGATAGTAGAGGCAGACCACACCGCCCAGCGCGGCCGGCAGACCTTCCAGAATCAGCAGCCAGCGCCATCCGGCAAGCCCCAGCCAGTTCACCCGCATCAACAAACCGGATAATGGGGCGCCCACCACGTTCGCCACCGGGATGCCCGCCATGAACAGCGCAATCGCCTTGGCCCGGTCCCGCGCGCTGAACCAGTGCGTCAGATACACCAGCACCGCGGGAAAGAATCCGCCCTCGGCGGTGCCCAGCAGGAAGCGGATGGTATTGAACTCGGTCGCCGTATGGATCAGCCCGGTGAACCCGGCCAGCAGCCCCCACGCCATCATGATGCCCGCGATCCAGCGGCGCATGCTCCATGATTCCGCCATCAGTCCGCCGGGAATCTCCAGCAGGCTGTAGCCGAGAAAGAAGATGCCGGAGCCGAACCCGAACACGGCGTTGGAAAAGCCCAGTTCGCGCGTCATGTCGAGCCCCGCGAAGCCAACGTTCACGCGATCCAGAAACGAGAACACGTACAGGACGAAGAGAAATGGCAGAACGCGCCGCGTGATCTTCCGGCGTGTCCGCAGAGCGAGATTTTCGTTCACCGATGTCATGAGTCCCTTCGGTTTCGGGCTACCGATCCGGTTTTGATTCTACAGCGGCACACTCACCGCGGCGTGGTGCGGTTATGCGGGCTTATGGAGAACGATCAGATCCTGCCGGCAGTCGATTATGCCTTCGATGATCGCGGCCACTTCAAACCCCGCGCGCGTCCAGTTCTCGCGAATGAACTCCGGCGTCATCACCGTCGCCCCGTAGCTTTTGTCGATGCCGACCAGCGTGCTGAGCACCGGCGACAGCGACTTGCTGTTCTTGACCGGCTGGAAGAAGTCGTATTCCTTGTACAGAATCCCTTTGGAACGAAGCTCGGCCGTTGCCGCCTCCGAGGGGAACATACCCCGCAGCACCTCGAATGCAGTCCAGCCTTCGGTCGTCAGAAAGCAAAAGCCGCCCGGGCGCGTTACGCGGTATAACTCGCGCAGCCATTCGCCCTGGTGTTCGGGATTGATGTGCGAAAAGGTCGACACCGAATAGATCATGTCCATCGATTCGGCGTCGAACGGCAGCGGCGGGTCGAACTTGTTGACACGGGACTGCACGGCCGGAAAACTGCGGGCAATAAAATCCACCAGCGTGTGATCCACATCGCAGGCAAAGTACGACGGTGCCGGAAAATTGCGCGTGAAGTGAAGTAATTGCCGGCCCACGCCGCAGCCAAAATCGAGGATATTGATCTTCGACCGCAGTCGCACGCCCTGCTGCAGCGCCATCGTGGCGATCGGCATGTAACACGCCACGCCGGAAACATAGTAATGACGCAGCGTCTTCGAACCCGTCTTTCGCATTGACGAGTTGGGCGGCACCGGAAAATCGATAAGCCCGGCAAGCCGTCCCGCCGGGACGTAAACGCGTTGCCGCAGATTCAATACGAACCGGACCATCTCCTTGACGACCGGATTTACATCGTAGATACCGTCTCGCGAAGACATTTGTTCATCTGAGTATACAAGCGCATTCCTGAACGGCCGCACCGGCGCCGTCGCCATTCCTCCCGGCCGCCGCGGCGGGTCCTGCGAAGCCGCTGCCGACGCCCCGGCACGCCGCGCCCGCCTCCTCTGCCCCGGCCTTGCTTCGTTCGCTAAACTGGAGCTTTCCATGCAATCAGAACCATGCAATTAGAAAAAGTCTACGAACCGCGCCGGTTCGAGCCGCGCTGGGCCCAGTGGTGGGTGGAAAGCGGCATCTATCACGCCAAACCACTTTCGGATGAAGATAAAAAGGCCGGCCGCCCCGTCTTCTCGCTGGTCATCCCGCCGCCCAACGTCACCGGCTCGCTCCACATGGGACACATGCTGGAGCACACCGAAATCGACGTCACGGTCCGCTGGCACCGCATGCGCGGCGACGCCACGCTCTGGCTGCCCGGTACCGATCACGCCGGCATCGCCACCCAGATGGTCGTTTCCCGCCAGCTCGCCGAGCAGGGCATCAACTACCGCGACCTCGGTCGCGAAAAATTTCTCGAACGCGTCTGGCAGTGGAAGGCCGAATCCGGCGGCACCATCAAAAAGCAGATGATCCGCATCGGCGCTTCCTGCGACTGGTCGCGCGAACGCTTCACCCTCGATCCCGGCCTCTCCCGCGCCGTCCGCGAAGTCTTCGTCAGCCTCTATGAAAAGGGCCTGATCTATCGCGGCGAGTACATGGTCAACTGGTGCCCGGGCTGCAAGACCGCCATTTCGGACCTCGAAACCATGCACGAGGAAACCGCCGGGCATCTGTGGCACATCAAATATCCGGTGGTCGGCAAAGATCAGTACCTCGTCGTCGCCACCACGCGTCCGGAAACCATGCTCGGCGATAGCGGCGTCGCCATTAACGCGCGCGACGAACGCTACCTCGATCTCCACGGCGGCAAAGTTCTGCTGCCACTGATGAACCGCGAGATCCCCATCATTCTCGACGACATGGCCGATCCCGAATTCGGCACCGGCGTCGTCAAAGTCACGCCCGCTCACGATCCCAACGATTTCGAAGCCGGCCGCCGTCACCACCTGCCGCTTCTCGAAGTCATCGATCAGGATGCGAAGATCACCGCGCAGGGCGGTCCCTACGCCGGCCTCGACCGCTACGATGCCCGCAAACGCGTCGTCGCCGATCTTGAAGCCCTCGGTCTGCTCGATCGCGTCGAAAGCCACAACCTCAGCATCGGCAAATGCCAGCGCTGCAAGACCGTCGTCGAGCCGCTCGTCTCCAAGCAGTGGTTCATGCGCATGAAGCCGCTGGCCGAAAAAGCCATCGCCGCCGTCGACGAAAAGCGCATCGAAATCATCCCCGAAAACTGGGTGAAAACCTGGAACGAGTGGATGCACAACATCCGCGACTGGTGCGTCTCCCGCCAGCTCTGGTGGGGCCACCGCATTCCCGCCTGGTACTGCGACGGCTGCGGCGAAACCACCGTCTCGCGCGAGGACATTACGGCCTGCCCGAAATGCGCCGGCCCGCTCCGTCAGGACATGGACGTCCTCGACACCTGGTTCAGCTCCGGCCTCTGGCCCTTCTCCACGCTCGGCTGGCCCGATGAGACCGAAGACCTCAAGGCGTACTATCCGACCACGCTGCTCATCACCGGCTTCGACATCATCTTCTTCTGGGTGGCCCGCATGGCGATGCTCGGCATCGAATTCATGGGCGACGTGCCGTTCCGCCAGGTCTATATCCACGGCCTCGTCCGCGACGCCGAAAAACAAAAGATGTCGAAGACCAAGGGCAACGTCATCGACCCGCTCGTCGTCACCGAAGAGTACGGCACCGACGCCGTCCGCATGGCGCTGCTCATCGGAGCCGCGCCCGGCACCGACATCGTCTTCAGCCCGGAGCGGCTCGACAGCTCCCGCGCCTTCGCCAACAAGGTCTGGAACGCCGCCCGCTTCCTCTTCCTCAACATGGAACGTTGCGGCGTCGATCCCTGGATGGCGGAAAACGTCAACGCCTACGTCCCCGGCGCCGACGCGCCTGCCGAAGACCGCTGGATCTTCAGCCGCCTCAATGAATGCGCGCGCGACATGAACCGCGCCATTGACGCCTACCGCTATCACGAAGCGGCGCAGACCGTCTGGCACTTCATCTACGACGATTTCTGCGACTGGTACATCGAGCTCAAAAAGCTCCGCTTCACCGAAGGCTCCGGCCTCAACGAAGACTGGCGCAATCTTCTCGCCGTCTTCGAAAGCGCCCTGCGTCTGCTCCATCCTGTGATGCCGTTCATCACCGAAGAGCTCTGGCACATGCTCGGCGCCGGCGAAAACGACTCCATCTCGCTCGCAGCCTTCCCGCAGTTCGACCCGGCGCGCGAAGACGCTGAAGCCGTCCGCGAAATCACTTTCTTTCAGGACGTCGTCACCGCCGCCCGCGGCCTCCGCGCCGATCTGGGCCTCGATCCGAAGATGCCGCTCGAAGGCCTCATCTCGGTCCCCGTCGATTTCGAAGCCGTGCGCCGACTCTCCGGCGTCGCCTTCCGTCAGGGCGACGTGCCGAAGTCCGGCGCGGTCCGCTCCGCGGCCAACTTCGACCTTTCCATCGACGTGCCGCACGGCCAGCTCGAAGCCCAGCGCAAGCGTCTCGAAAAGGAGCGCGAACAACTGGTGAAGAACATCGCCAATTCCAAGCGCCAGCTTTCCGACGACGTCTTCCTCGGCAAAGCACCGGCAAAGATCGTCGATTCCATTCGCGCCAAGCTGGCCGAATACGAAACGCAGCTGGCCAAGGTCGAAGCCGGCCTTAACGGATGAAATGACTCCCTCGCCCGCCGTGCATCCGGAGATCCTCGAACTCATCCGCCTCGCTCTGGCGGAAGACATCGGCTCGGGCGACGTCACCAGCGAGGCCTGCGTACCGGCCGATCGCATGGCCTCCGGATACTTCCTCGCCCGCGCACCGCTCGTGCTCGCCGGCCTTGAAGTTCTCGCGCCCGTCTATGCCGCACGCGGCGGCATCGAACAGCTCACCATCCTCCACGCGAACGGCGATCGTCTCAACGAAGGCGACCGCATCGCCACCGTATACGGCCGCGCCCGGACGTTGCTCGAATGCGAACGCGTGGCACTCAACTTCCTGCAGCGGCTCTCCGGCATCGCCACCGTCGCGCGCCAGTACGCGGAACTTGTCGAAGGCACCCGCTGCAAGGTTCTCGATACCCGCAAGACCACGCCCGGCCTGCGCCGTCTCGAAAAGGCCGCGGCAGCGGCCGGCGGCGTCACCAATCACCGGATCGGCCTGTTCGACGCCATTCTCATCAAGAACAATCACATCTCTGCTGCCGGCGGCGTCCGGCCGGCTCTTGAAAACGCGCGCCGCTCCGGTCTCCCCATCGAGATCGAAGTGCGGGAGCGCGCCGAACTCGAAGAGGCGCTCGCCTGCGGCGCCACCCATCTTTTGCTCGATAATCTGTCGCCCCTGCAGGCCGCCGAGTGGGTGCACCTCGTCAACGGCCGCGCCACCATCGAACTCTCCGGCGGCATCGACCTGACCACGGTGCGCTCCTACGCCGAAACCGGCGCCGACTACGTCTCCGCGGGAGCCATTACACACTCCGCGCCCGCGGTCGACATCAGCTTCCGACTCGAACTCCTGTGACCATCTGGCTCCGCAAGACTAAGTCCACCATGATGGATGCCGCCTCGCTCGCCATGCGCGGCGAGCCTCACGGCACCGTCGTCGTGGCCGACGAGCAGACCGAAGGCATCGGCCGTCACGGCCACGCCTGGCACTCGCCCTCCACCGGCGGACTCTACCTCTCCATCGTCCTCCGCCTGCCGCTGCAGTCCGATGCCATCCCGGTCGTCACCATGGCGCTCGGCCTCGGCGTGCAGCGCGCTCTCGATGACTTTTGCGGCGTCGCCAGCGACATCCGCTGGCCCAACGACATCATGCTGAGCCGAAAGAAGGCCGCGGGCATTATGGTGCAACTGGCGTCGAAAGACACCCTCATCGGCGGCATCGGCGTCAACCTGAATCAGGAATCCTTCCCCGAGTCCCTGCTGCCCATTGCCACCTCGCTCCGCATCGAAACCGGCCGTACGCACGCCAAGCAGGATGTGCTCGATCGCGTCGTCGCCGAGTCGTTGCGCTATTGCTCGCTGCTCGCCGAACGCGGCAAAGGCGAAATCATCCGCCTGTTTGAGGAGCGTTCCACCTGGGCGCGCGGCAAGGCGGTGGAGGTCGATGGCCTCATCCGCGGCGTCACCGTCGGCCTCAACGACCACGGCTTCCTGCTGGTGCAGACGCATTCCGGCATCGAAACCATCCTCGCGGGCGGCGTCCGCGAACTCTGATTGCGCGGCTTCATTTTCCGCGCTGAAAACCGCACCAAAAAGTTGTGCCATGGCGCCTGCTCCCGATAACGGAGCGGGCCCCATGGCACCGTTAAAACCCGAACTTCGACGGAAACTACTTCGCCATTGCCGGCATGCCAGCGGGCTGCGCCGGTCCGAAGTACGCATCGTCCATCTGCACGGTCGCGTTTTTGCGCAGATTTTCCACTTCCGCCCGCGCCAGTTCCGGCTTCAGCTTCGCCGCAATGTCGCTCTTCGCATCCGCGAGAGACTTCGTGTCGTGCGCTTCCACTTTGATGATGTGATAGCCGAACGGCGTCTTCACCGGCTCGGAAATATCGCCCACCTTCGCGGCAAAAGCGGCCTGCTCGAACGGCGGCACCATCATGCCCTTCTTGAATTCACCCAGGCTGCCACCCTGCGCGCCCGAGCCGCTGTCGTCCGATTCCGACTGCGCCAGCTTCGCGAAATCTTCACCCGCCAGAATCTTCTTGCGGATCTCCTGCGCCTTGGCCAGCGCTTCTTCGTCGCTCAGTTCCGGCTTGCCTGCCGTTGCCGGCATCGGCGCACCCTTCACGCGGATCAGAATGTGACGGGCCTTGAGCGATTCGTAATCGCCCTTGTGTTCGTTATAGTATTTCTCGATCGCCGCGTCGTCCACCTTCACGCTGTCCTGCATCCGCGTGTACATCGCGCCCGCCAGGATGTTCTCGCGCGCGAATTCCAGCTGCCGCTTCACTTCCGCCGTGTCGTCCAGCTTGTTCTTGCCGGCCGAAATCGCCAGCAGCTTCAGCTGCACAATCTGCTCGGCAAACTGGCGCTTGCCCGCGCCGCGCGCGGCCTGCTGATACTGAGTCGGAAGCGACGAAATGAACTCGTCCCACTGTGCTGCGGTAAATTTCTGATCGCCAACCGTCAGAATGATCTTGTTCGCATCAGCCGACGCGGCCGGCGCCGCCGGTGCCTGCGCAAAAAGCGCGGGGACCATCATCACAGGGGCGGCAATGAGCGTTAATAACGTTGTTGGAAATTTCACCCTATTATGTTACCGCAGCGCCTGAACGCCCCCCTGCGGTCACTCGGTGCTGCCCGCCGGCTCCACAACCGCCGACATCGAGCCCTGCGACCGCGGCAGCCGCCAGTCCCGCCCGTAGCCGTGAACCTGATCGCGCGCAAACTCCGCCTCCGGCAACTCGCACGTGATCAGCACCGTCCGGCCCCGCGCATCTACCTCCTGCGCGTGCCGCAGCGCCTGCTCCGCCGTGAAGATAAAAATCTTCTGCAGCATCTCGATGACGTAATCGTAGGTGTGGTCGTCGTCATCGAGCAACACGACGCGGTAGAGCGGACTCCTCACATCCTCGCCCATGACTTCGAAGCCTGGGACTACAACGGGAGAAGACGAACCGGCGATGATCGATGGCATTGCGGGAATAAAAATCAAGTATCCCACTCCCCGCACTCCGGATTCCACGCCCCTGTACGACACTGAACACATGCGGAACCGCGAGTACGATCCCTTTGCGCGCATCTACAACCGTCACTGGGCCGCCGACTACCATCGCGAAGCCGAACCTGTCGTCGCGCGCCTTCTGCTGTCCCGCCTTCGCCCCGGCGCCGCCGTGCTCGACGTCTGCTGCGGCACCGGCCGCTTCACCCGCGCCATCGCCGAACGCGGCTTCCGCATGGCCGGCATTGACGCCTCGGCCGCCATGATCCGCTACGCCCGCCGCAACGCCGCCGGCATCCCCTTTACCGTTGCCGACGCCCGCGACTTCTCGCTCCGCCGCAAATTCGCCGCCGCCTACTCTGTCTACGAAAGCCTCAACCACATCCCCGACCTCGCCGGTCTCACGCAGGCCTTCACCTCGGTGCGCCGCCACCTCTCCCCCGGCGCGCCGTTCCTGTTCGACCTCAACAGCGAGGAAGCTTATCTGATGAACTGGCTTGGCACCGACGGCATCGCCGACGAAAGCAGCGCCTTCATCACTCACCTCGATTACGACGAAGCCACCCGCGTCGCCACCTGCCGCATGACCACCTTCCACCCCGCACGCGGCAATCCCGGTGCGTGGAAGCGCGAAGACTTCACCGTCCGCCAGACCTGCCACGAAATCCCGCTCGCGCACGACGCCCTGCTCGCAGCCGGTTTCGGCAGCGTGTCACTCTACGACGCCTGCGACGTGGGACTCGGCCGCGGTCTCGGCCAGGGCCGTACGTTTCTTCTGGCGCTCGCCTGACCTAAAGCCGACCCGCCGGACATAAACCGCCGTAGTGCGGACACTTCGCGCAATCCGCGCTCTCCCTCAGCTCGAAGCGCTGCTGCTCCTGTGCCTCGCGCAACTGCCCGATCCACCCCCGCACCCGCGCCTCGGCATCCTCCGGTAACGGCACCTTCACCACCACGTCAGGCCGCAGAAAATGCAGCGATGCCGAAGCCACCTCGCGCCCGAACGCCCGCCGGATCGCCACCGCATACAGTGCCAGCTGCGGCGTATAGCGCGAGGCCCGCCCCGCCGCCGCGCCCGCCACCACATCGTCCGTCTTGTAATCCACCACATGGATCGCCCCGTCCTGCTCGAACCACAGGTCGATCGACCCGCGCACCAGCATCCCGTCCAGATCCACAATGAAATCCCACTCCCGCTCTGCCCGCGTCGCCGCCTTCGCCCGCGCCCCCAGTTCGCTCCGAGTGAACACCGCGGCCAGCGCCACCGCCTCCTCCGGATACTCGCCCGGCTTCTCCGCCAGCACGGCGTGCACCATCGACCCCAGCTCCGCTGCCGGCGTCCCGTCATCCTCCCCGTGCAAATCCGCAGCCAAATCTTCCTGGTCGAACCGCGCCGCTCGCCCGCCGCTCCAGCCCGTATAGCGCTCCAGATAGTACCGCCGCGGACACGCCGCGAACAACGTCAGCGACGTCACATTCACGCCCGAATCGTACTGCCCCTCCGCTTCGGCAAGCGGCACGGTCAGCACCTCACGCGCCGCTTCTTCCGCCCCGGCTCCCGCAATCACCAGCGGAGGATCCACGTCAGCCGTCAGCAACGCGACCGCCACGTCATCCCCGTCGGTGGCCACCACCTCTTCTTCGAAATCATTCCGCGCCGGACGCTCGTCCAGGTCAAGCAACTCTTCCACCATGCGCGCCCAGTTGGCCGGTTTGCCGCGCTTCGGCAATGAATAGCTCAGGATGAGATGCTCCTCCGCCCGCGTCATCGCCACATACAGCAGCCGGTGCATCTCTTCCTGTTCCCGCTGCTTCGTCTCCGCCGCATTCGCAATCTGCCACGAATCCTTCACCACGCCCGCCTCGGCATGCATCCACTTCACCCCCAGACCATGCCGCAGCGTGAATGAGGCCCCGCCATAGTCCGTCCCCGTCCCCCTCCCCATTGCCGCCAAAATCACCACCGGAAACTCCAGCCCCTTCGATGCATGCGCCGTCATCACCTGCACGCGATTCCCCTGATCCCGGTCCGCCAGTTCGGACTCCTTCGAAAGATCCGCCCCCGCCAGCTCCACTTCGTGCAGAAACGCCTGCAGATCGCGGCCCTCTCCCCTGCTCCGCGCCAGCTGCAGGTAGCTCGCAACGTTGTCGCCCTCCGGCGTGCCCGGCACCCACGCGATGCCGCTCTCCGTCAGCGCCCGCGCGATCAGCAGATCGGCCGCGATCACCGGCTCCGACTCCCGCCACCGGCCCAGATTGCCCGCAAAGCGCCCCAGCTTCCGCGTGTCCTCCGCGTCCATCCCCTCCGGCACCTCGCCGCGCGCGAACTTCTCCATCCCTTCCGTCACCGACCCGCCCTGCAGCCGCAACCGCAGCAGCCCCTCGTCGCTCAACCCGCACAGCGGCGAACGCAGCACCGTGGCCAGCGCAATCCCGTCCCGCGGATTCGCCACCGCCCGCAGCAGCGCGGTGATGTCCCGCCCCTCGCGCGATACCAGAAACGACTCGCGCCGCCCGCACACCCACGGAATTCCCGCCTCGTCCAGCGCCTCCAGAATGGCCCGCATCGGACCGCTGGTGCGGCACAGGATTGCGAAGTCGCGGAAGTCCGCCACGCGGTCGCCCGTCCTGCCCAGCCGCAACGTGCCCTTCAGCCGCGCCACACGGTTCGCAATCCAGCGTGCTTCCCGATTGCCGCCTACGCCTTTGCCCTCCTCTTCTTCGTTCTCCTCGGCCGCTGCCTCGAAGTCCTCCTGCTCAATCCGCAGCACCTCGATCGATGCCCCGTCTTTTTCATGGAATGTTCCGCCCGCCGTCAGCCGCCGCTCCGTGATTCCCGCCCGTTTGTTCAGCAGCGTCTCCACAAGTCGCAAAATCGCCTCGCGGCTGCGGAAATTATGACTCAGCTCCGCCGAGTGCCGCTCCGCCTCCCGCACTTCTTTTTCGTAGTCCAGAAAAATCTGCGGCTGCGCATGGCGGAACCCGTAAATCGACTGGTTGATGTCACCCACTCCGAAAAACGTATCCGGCGCCCGCACCAGCCGGATCAGCTGCTCCTGCTGCGCATTGATGTCCTGAAACTCGTCCAGCATGATGTGCCGGAACTCGCGCCGCACCTTCCCGCGTACTTCCTCGCGATCCCGCAGCAGTTCGATGGCGCAACGCTCCAGATCGTTGAAGTCCAGCTCGCCGTTCTCCCGCTTCCGCTCGGCGTAAAGCTCTTCGAACTGCGCCAGCACGTCGAACAGCATCGTCCGGAAACGCGCGAAGCGCTTCGACACAGCCGCCGAAATCAGCTGCGGAAGATGCTCTTCGCGGAAATCTTCCAGTTCGGCCTTCCATTCCTTCGGCACCGCATTCAGGCGCGGCCTGAAGCTGACCAGCGCACCGATCAGTTCCTCGTCGCCCGCTCGCTCGATCGTCGCCGCCCAGTCGAAAATCTCGCCCCGCTGCCTCTCCTGCGCCTCGGAAATTTTCGCGCCCCAGCGCGCCATCATCTCGCGCAGCACACGCGGAGTCGCCCGAACATCCACTCGCGCCGGATCCTCCATCCGCCGCGCCGCCTCGGCCGTCAGCCCCGCCGACCGCATCACATCCCACGCGTCCCGCAAATCGGCCGCCAGCTTCACCGGCTTCGCCAGTGCCTCAATCAGCGCCAGCGTATCCTCCCGCCGCCGCTCCGTCAGTTCGTTCAGAGCCTTATGGATGCAGTCCGCCTGCGCGCGCTCCGCATCGCGCTGATCCAGTACGCGAAACTGCGGGTCGATCCCCGCCGCAATCGCGTTCTCCCGCAGCAGCCGCGTGCAGAACCCGTGGATCGTCGAAACCCACGCCGTCTCCAGTTCGCGCCGCCGCACTTCGTCATGAGCGAACTTATCCAGCAGCTTGACGCGCATGTTCGCCGCGGCCTTTTCGGTGAACGTGATCGCCACAATTGCGCGCGGATCCACCGCGTCTTCTTCAATCAGCTTCCGGAACCGCTCCACCAGCACTGTCGTCTTGCCCGACCCCGGCCCCGCCACCACACACGCATCCACGTTGCGGCGCCCCAGCGCATGATGCTGCTCCGGCGTAAACCCACCCTGCCCGGCCTGCCTTTCACTCATGTCCCGCACCCGCCGCCACGCCGCGCCGCAGCGTCTCCACCCGGCACGCCGCCGCAAAATCGCAGTACTTACAAGACTCGTCGCTATGCGGACGCACCGCCGTGTCCCCTTCCAGATACGCCTCCAGCCGCCCGGCCGCCAGTTCCCGCGCCTTCTCCGCCCAGTCGTCCGGCATCTCCTGCAGTCCGCCGCCCGCATAGCCCGGGATCGTTCCCCAGCCGTGCAGCTTGTCGTCGCGCACCGCCCAGAACGCCATCGCCACCGGCTCGCGCTGCAGCTTCTGCCGCGCCGCCAGCACATAGAGCGGCCCCTGCAGATTGGTGTCGCTCGCCACCAGCTTCTTCACATTCTCCGTCTTGCTGCTCTTGTAATCGATGACCACGCATTCATCGCCGAACAAGTCCACCCGGTCGATGCGCCCGTTCACCACAATTCCGCGCGGAAACGCCAGCTCGAAATCCACTTCCACCTCGCGCCCGTCCGCCTTCCACCGCTCCGTCGCCCCCACCTTCCGCGCAATTTCGCGCAGCACGTAGCGCTCGGCCTCCAGCCGGTACCCGGGCGGCAGATGCCTCTTGCGGCACTCCTCCTCCCACGTCTCATCGAAGACCTCCACGAAATCCCGCTTCGGCGGCGACAGCCACTTTTCCAGCGCCGCATGCAGAATCGTTCCCGTCACCCGGCTCTGCAGCCGCTCGTGCGGACGCTCCGGCGCCGCCTCCAGCCGCAGCGCCCGCGCCGCGAAGAACTGAAACGGACACTGCAGCAGCTTTTCCAGCGTCGTCGGCGTCACGGTGCGGTGCAGCTCCGCCATCCGCCCCAGCAACTTCGGCGATTCAATCCGCCCCGCCGCCCCCGTCGACGCGCGCTCTTCCCGCGCCGCCGGCACGCAAATTCCCGCAGCCTCGCTCTCCGCCTCAAGCTCGTGCAGATACCGCGACTTTTCCGCCCCCCTCCCCGCCGCGTCGTGCGCCGCGACCGTCAGGATCAGATTCGCCGCCGCCCGCGTCCGCAGCTCCCCGAACAGCCACCGCTCTTCCTGTTCCCGGTCGGTCCGCTGCACCGGAATTTCGGCCCGCTGCAGCGCCGGAATGTCAGACGCGCTGAAGATCGCGTTCTCCGCCGCCTTGCGCGGAAAGTCGCGGTCCGACATGCCGCATACGATCAGCGTGTGCACGTTCCACTGCCGCGCCTCCTGCACACCCATCACATGAACCACATTCGTCCGGTCGTCCGGCGGATGGATCATCGCCGCTTCCACCGCTTCTTTGGCGACATGCCGGAACTCTTCGAGCGACACCAGTACTTCGCCGTCCGGCCAGAAGGCCGCCGCCGTTTCCACCGCGCCCTTCCACGCCCCCAGCGCCGCCCCGTGGCTCCGCGCTTCCTCCGTTCGCGTGCTCCCCGGCTCCATCCGCGCGGGCCGGTAAAACCTTTCCGCCATCTTTACCAGCCGCCGCGCCCACTCTGCCGGACGCAGCCGCGCACTCCGCCACGCGCCAATCCGCAGACACTCTTCGATCTCGCCGCGAAGCCATCCCTCGCCGGCCGCCTCCAGCAACTGGGCCGCGCCGATTGCCGGCATCTTCTCCCGCACTTCGAAATCGAAGCGGTCGAACTCCGCCGTCGCCCGCAGCAGCGGATGCGCCCGCAGCGCCCCGAGCGTCGCCTCGAAGTCCCACTCCTGCAGCGCGCCATCCATCAGCCCGCCCAGAAACGCCTCCACCGGATGATGCCGCAGCGCCTGCCCGAAGTAGAAACGCGCGGGCAGCCCGAACCGCTCAAACGCCGCCCGCAGCAGCGGCACATACGTCCCGGTATCGCGCACCGCCACGGCAATACCGCGCAGCGCCACGCCATCCCGCTGCAGCCCTGCAATCCGCCGCGCAATATCATCCACTTCGCGGTCAGCCGTTGCCGACTCCACAACTACCGTCCGCACCGCCCGCTCTCGCGCCGCCAGCATCTCCGTCCGCGCCCGCAGTTCCAGGCACAGCCGGTACATCTCGTCGCTCGCCTCGCCCGTCCCGAGCGTCATCGTCACTTCGCACACCGGCGCCAGCGCCCGCACCAGCCCGCTCTCCAGCGGACTCAGATGCAGGAATCCGTCCATCCACACCGTAGCGCTTTCACGGCATTCCGCAGCCGCGCGAAACAGCCCGCCGCGTGTCATAAAGCCGCTGCGCCGCACCGCTTCGTCCACCGCAATCCAGACTTTCAGGAAGGCTCGCGCCAGCGGCGAAAGCCCGCGCGCCGCGCCGAGGCTATCCGTCGTCGCACCTGCATTCTCCAGCAGGTGAATCGTGTCGATGACGACCCCCGCCATCCCCTCCGTCCCCGCCACTCGCCGGAAGTCCGGCAACGCCACCCGCCGCAGCGCCTCGCGCACAAACGCCCGCAGCAGTCCATCCGGCACCGGACCGCGATCCGCCTTGCCGCCCATGGCCGCACTTGCCCGTTCGCGCGCAAAACGGCTCAGCGACAAAACTGAATGGGGAGAAAAGACCAGCCCGCGACGCGCCAACTCGTGCTGCGAATGCCGTACCAGCGTCGCCGTCGGCAGCACCAGCCGCGGCTTCGGCGCGCCTCGGCGCACCGCTTCGGCGAACTCACCGTAAACCTGTTCCGTCTTGCCGCTCCCGGGCCCGCCGCGCACTACCCGCACAGCAAAACGCCCCGGGCGAACAAAAGGAGAACAAAAGACATCCCACTACGGTACTACAGAATGGAGTCGCCCGGAATATGAGGCCAGAGCTTTGCGCGGCCGTGCCGTGGAGCGCGGTGCTACTGGATCCCGATCCTGCCGCCGGGCACGATCGTACCCACGTTCGCCGATCCCGCTACCGCAACCGAACCGCTCGGCGGCGCCACCGTCACCTGCACCGGATTGCTCTGCAGGCCGTGGTCGAGCGAACGCACCTGCACAATGTTCGTGCCCGCGCTCACCGTCGGCGGAATCTGCGCCTGAATCTGCCCCGTCGCGGTCTTCAGAAGCGGAAGCGCCACATCGTTGAATGTCACGCAACTGCCACCGAGCACCGTCGGCGTCGGCAGCGCGGCCGCAGTCGCCGTGCTCGCCAGGTTGGTGCCGTTCACGTTGATGAATCCGCCTACCGTCAGCGTCGTCGAATTGTCGGTCGCGTTCACCACGCCGCGCGTCGCGTTGATGGCCGGCGCGGTCGCCCCGCCCGGCGTCAGCGGCACCACGCTCAGCCCGGAAAGCGTAATGATGTACGCCGTATTGTTGCTGTCCACCACCATGGAACGCGGCGGCAGATTGTAGCGCGCACTCGTGCTGAAGATCGAAAACCGCGGATTCTCCGGTGCCACGGCCAACACAGTGGAAGATCCGTTATTAATGCCCACCTGCTCGATGATCGGCCGCGCATCGCTCGTCGGCGTCGCCGTAAAACTCGCCAGCACCGGCGTCGTCAGCCGCAGGAAGCTGGTGGAGTTGTAGGGTGCCGTCGCCACCACGTGACGCGCCGATGGATTCGACGCCGAAACCGCACTTGGCGACGCCGTTCCCCCCAGCACAGTCAGCGATCCGTTCGTATACAGCCCGCCCAGCGTGAAGTAACTCTGCGCCGGACCCGCGCCCAGCGGACCGTAGAATCCCGCGATCGGCGCCGAAAACAGCACGCCGTTCGCTACATACGAATCGCTCGATCCCTGGTATAAATACGCTTCCCCGTTCCCGGCCAGCGTCAAAATGTAGCTGTTGTCCGGCGACGCCATCATGTTGACGCGCGTCGTGGCGCTCACCGGCAGCAGATTGTTGCCCGCCGCCGCCTGCGTCAGCGTATCTGCCACCCGCGGCACCGCCGTCCCGCCCAGCACTTCCCACTGCCCGCCGTTCGACATCACGAACTGCAGCCCGTAAAGCCCCGTCGCCAGCGTCTGCGGATACAGCAGAGCCGCCGTCGTGCCGCCCGCCTGCCGCGGCAATGGCGGGAATCCGATGTAGCCCACGTCCTTCATGATCGTGAGATCCACCCGGTGAATCAGTTCGCTGCCCGTGTGCGCTACATACAGCGTGTTGCCATCGGAACTGAGCGCCATCTGGCCCGGCAGCTGTCCCACGGAAATCGGCGTCTTAAACACCCGGTTCACCGTGTCGAAAACTTCAATCCGGTTGTAGCCCGCGTTCGAAAGATAAACCAGGTTCCGACCCTGATCCAGCACAATGTCCTGCAGCCCCTGGTCTCCGGCCACCGTCAGCGTCGCGCCCAGCGTTGTGTTCGCCGCCGTCGTGATCTGCGTTGCCAGCGGCGAGTTATTCGGAATCGTCGGCACCGGGAAGATCTGCCCGCGCTGGTCGCTCTGGCGGTAATTCATGTACACGCGCACCAGCGGCGGAATGTTGATCGCGGCCGGCGCGGAAAACGCTACATCGAGCGGTTGACCTTCAATCGCCGTCACCCCGCCCACGCCCGTCGCCCCGGTCACCAGATTCGTGCCCGGCTTGCGCGCAACCAGCCGCCCCGGCTCCATGCTAAAGGTAATGGTGGAAGGCGCCACGCCGGACGACACATTCGTCGTCAGCGCCGACGAAATCGTCGTCACCGCATACGTCAGCTTGCCCGCGCCCAGATTGTTGATATTCAGCGTCGCCTGCGCCAGCCCCGGACTGCACGGATTCTGCGACAGGAAGATCTGCGTCGCCGAAGGCTGAATGATCGGATAGTTATAGAGCGTTGAGAGCGGCAGATAAATCAGGCCGGACTGCGACAGGCTCCACGCATTCTTCCCGTCCGCCGTCACCACCACCTTCGCCACAATGCTCTCCGGCAGCCGGATACCCAGCCGGATCGCCAGATTGTTCGGATCGGAAAGCAGCAGCGTCGACGAATTGGTGGGCGCCGGCGGATTCGAAGTGGCCGCCACGTTGAAGGCGCCGTAAAGCGTCGTCCCGTCCGGCGAAAACACGCTGCCCCCGATATTAGCCGTCGTGCTGAACGCCGCCGTGAACGGGAACGGCGCATTCGCGTTGTTCATCTGTCCCAGCAGCGACAACGTCGCAATGTCGTACATCGTGTAGCCGGCCATGAACCGCGAACCGTCCGGCGAAATCGCCAGCACCGTCGATTGCCCCGTCACCGTGCGGCTCCGCAAAATCGAACCCGAACTCACTTCGTACACGAACATGTACGAAGTAGTCGTGGTCGGATTCGTGATCCCCACAATGTAATTTCCGTCCGGCGTCGTCGCCAGCTTGCTCAGAAATGTTGTCGTCGGCCGCGTCAGCGTCGTCGAAGGCAGCGGCGTCGGCGTGGAAGGCGGCGGCGGCGTCACCACCGAAATCAGCTGGCTGCCCGTCGCCTGCGTGCGGTCGAAAATCAGCAGCGGCGTCGCGGCGCTCAGGGTGCTGATCAGCGCTCGCCCGTCCCCGCCCACCGCAATGCCCTGCGGCTGCGAAATTGCAATCGTCTGCACCACCCCGCCGCCGCCCAGCGCAATCACCGTAACCGTATTGCTCGTGCTGCTGGTCACATAAAGGTATGCGTTGTCCGGCGACATCGCCTCCGCCAGCGGCCCCGTGCTCACCGGGATATTTCCCACCACCGCGTTCGTCGACGTGCTGACAATATCGATCCGGCTCGCCCCGCTGTTCACCAGATACAGCAGACCTCTCGACTGATCGAGCACCATGTCCGAAGGCGTCCCCCCGAGCGGAATCACCGTGCCGAACGTGGCTGCGGTGGTCTGCGCGGAAAGGCGCGGCGCAAATGCCGGAATCGACAGGGCGGCCAGCAATGTCAGGAATACGCGCGCGGTGACGGAAATACGGTTCGCGGACAGAGAAGACTCCTTAACGTCAGGCGGGTTGCAGAATAATTCACTGAGTATAACCCAACAAACCGCCAAAGGGTTGCACAGGAAAACGCCGCCACGGGAAAACGCGCCCCCCCCTTTCCGGATTTCGCCCCCCGGATGCGGTAATTTTCGCAACAACCGGCCCCCGCGCCGTGTTATAACAAGGAACTTGAAATTGAGCGTGCGCAACCTGACGAAAGGGTCGTCTCTCGGCGACTCGATCGACAAGGCGGATACCAGCGAAAAACGCCGCACCGGGCTCCTGAAGCACGACCGGCTGGAAGAAGGGACTGGCCTTTGGATCGTCCCCTGTGAGTCGATCCATATGTTTTTTATGAAATTCGCCATCGACGTGGTCTACATCGATAAGAAACGCCGCGTCCGCAAAGCCATCCGTGCCCTCGCCCCGTGGCGCGTTTCCATGTGCCTGACCGCCCATTCCGTCCTCGAACTGCCCGTCGGCACAATTGAAAGCTCCCGCACGCAACCCGGCGACCAACTGGAATTCCAAACGCTCTGACGCCCCGCCCCATGCGCCCCCTCCGCCAGTTCCGGCCGTCTTCCGTGTGCATCCTGGTCGTTTGCGCGCCGGCCCTGCTCTGCCTGAGCGGTTGCGCGCGGCTCTCAACCCTCGGTTTCGGCCCCAAAAACCCCGCCTTCGCCACCACCAAACCCACCCGGCAGCTGACCAATGCGGCCGATGCCGGCGACGGCGACTACGAGGCACGCGCGCTCCGCGCGAAACTCGACGCCAACCCGACAGATCTCGCAACTCGCCTCGAACTGGCCCGCCACTACCAGCAGGCCGGCTTCCCCGAAGTCGCCATCGAACACTGCCGCCTCGCCTGCGAACGCGCCCCGGAATCCGCCGAAGCTCACATCGCCCTCGCCCGCATGCTGCGCGAAAACCACCGCGGCGCCGAAGCCCTGGCCGAACTGAAAAACTTCTCCGCCGCGCGTCCGGATAGTGCCCCCGGCGCTGTGACGGTCTGGGCCTGGCTCGGCCTCCTCAGCGACGATGCCGGCGACTGGAAATCCGGCGAGGCCGCCTACCGCCGCGCTGTCGCCCTCGCGCCCGCCCGCGATGACCTCCGCAACAATCTCGGTTATTGCCTCCTGAAACAGGGCCGCAGCGCCGACGCCGCCGCCGAATTCCGCGAAGCTCTCCGCCTCAATTCCTCATCGGTCATCGCCCGCAACAACCTCGGACTCGCCACCGCCGACAATCCGAAGGAAGCCGTGCAAAACTGGCAGGCCATCGGCGACCCCGCTTCCGCCCACAACAACCTCGCCGTCACCCTCATTGAGGCAGGCAAGTACGACGACGCCCGCCGCGAGGTTCAGACCGCCCTGAGCTATGATCGGGAAAGTTCCGCCGCCCTGACCAACCTCCGGCTGCTGTCTCAGCTCGACGGCAAAGCGTCCGAAATCCCCGCCGGAGGCAAAGGCAAGGCGACGGCGCAGCGAGCCGGAGCGGCAACCACCCGTTTTCACTGGTGGCAGTTCTGGAAGAACGACAACTCGCCGGTCGCAGACGACCCCGGAATCAAACCGAACTTTTCGAAACCCGATAATCCCATCGCATCCCGCTAACGGAGAAAATCAAACAAATGAAACGCATGGTCGCACTCCTCAACAACTTCACTCAAGACGAACAGGGTCAGGATCTCGTCGAATACGCTCTCATTGTTGCTGCCGTCGCGCTCGCGCTCATCACCGTCGTCAATAACCTTGCCGCCGGCATCGCCAGCCTCTACACCAGCATCACGACCGACCTCACCAGCATCGGCGCCACCCAGCAGTAAGCGCCATCCGGCCAGAGAGGATCTTGCAGACAGCCGACACCATTGCCGCGTCGCTCGCGCCCGTCCCCGCCCCGGGGACGCGGAGCCGCGTCGCGTCGTCCGTTGCGCCGTCGCGCGCCGCAAAGTCCGCCCTGGCGGCCTGCTGCGTGCCCGATCTCGCCCTCGCCGCCGCCGTGGCTGCCGTCTTCTACCTGTTTCTGCTCTTTGGCGGCGCAACCCGGCTGTTCCATGATTCCGATGCCGGCTGGCACATCCGTAACGGCCAGCGCATCCTCGAATCGCTCGCCATCCCGGCCTCCGATCCCTTCTCGTTCTCCCGCCCGGGCGCTCCCTGGACCGCCTGGGAGTGGGGCGCCGATGTCCTCACCGGCGCAACCCACAACGCAGCGGGACTCGGCGGCGTCGCCGCCCTCTACGGTCTCGCCATCGGCGCGGCCGTCTGGATGTGGTTCCGGCTCAACTGGGCCGCCGGCGGCAACTTCCTTCTCGCCTGCCTCTTTGCCGCCCCCATGATGTCCACGGTCAGCCTCCACTGGCTCGCCCGCCCTCACATCTTCGGCTGGCTCTTCATGATGGCGGCGCTTTGGCTCGCGGAAAAAATGCCTGCCCGGCTGACGAACCCTCAACTGGCTGCCATTTTCGCCGTCGCCGTCCTCTGGGCCAACCTTCACGCCAGCTTTTTCTTCGCTCCCGTGCTCTTCGCCATATATGGCATCGGCATGTCACTGCGCCGCTTCATCTGGGCGGATGAGCAATCCTCCACGCCGCGTCCGTTTTTCCTCGCCGCGCTCGTTTCCTCGCTCGCCACTCTGGTCAACCCCGCCGGCTGGCATCTCGACGCCCACGTTATCTCTTACCTCACCGATTCCGCGCTCCTTTCCCGCATCGGCGAATTCCAGTCCTTCAACTTCCACTCCCCCGGGGCCTTCCAGATTTCGCTCGCCCTTGCCCTCACCTTCGCCGGAGCCTGCGCCGCCCTCTCCGCGCGCCGCCCTGAGCGTTTCATCCTTTCTTTGGTGCTCGCCCTTGCCGCCAACCAGTCCGCCCGCGCGCTTCCCATCGCCGCGCTCCTCGCTCTGCCGCTGGCCAATGGCTCCATCACCCATGTGATTTCTCTCGCGCGCGGCCTCTCGCGCCCCGTCCGCCACTGGCTCGACTCCGCCCTCGCGTACGGCGACCGCCTCCGCGCCATGGACCGCCAGTTCAACGGTGCCTTCCTGATTCCGCTCGTCGCCTGCGCCGCCCTCGCCTTCGCCGCGCCCCGCGCTGCCTTCCCCGCTTCCGAGTTTCCCGTCGCCGCCTCGGCCGCCGTCGCCAAACTCCCCGCCGATGCCCGCATCCTCTCGCCCGACAAGTTCGGCGGCTATCTCATTTATCGCTTCAACGGCGCCCGCAAAGTCTTCTTCGACGGCCGCAGCGACTTCTACGGAGCCGACTTCCTCGACTCCTGGGGCCGCATGATCGCCGCCCGACCCGGCTGGCAAAACGACTTCGCGCGCTGGAACTTCACCCACGCTCTTCTCCCTCCCGACGCGGCTCTCACCAGCGCTCTTGCCACCGCGGGATGGACCGAACTCTACCGTGACCGCACCGCCGTCCTTATGGCCCACACTCCCCTTTCGGATGAGGCAAAATTCTGATGGATCGTAACCGCATCCTCATACTCTTTGGCGTCGCCTGGGTCTCGGCCGCGCTGCTGACCTGGTTCCTCTATAGCTCCACGCAGGCGCCCAAACAAGCCAAACGCACTGCCATCGTCGCCGCCGTTCACGATCTCCCCGTCGGCACGATCCTGCATAAGGCCGACCTCAAAACCGTCAACGTCCTGCCGGCCGATCTGCCGAAGGGCGCCGTTGCCGTCGACAAGGAAGCCATCGACCACGTTGTCCTGTATCCGGTCAACGCCAACGAGCCCCTCGTCACCTCCAAGCTCTCCAAACTCACCGGCGCCGAAGGCATTCAGGCCACCATCGACCCCGGCCATCGCGCCGTCTCCGTCCAGATCACCGACGTCAGCGGCGTCGCCGGCCTCATCGCTCCGGGCGCCCGTGTCGACGTCCTCTTCACCCGCACCGGCAACATGGCCGAAGCCCTCACCTCCACCATCCTTCAGAACGTGCAGGTGCTCGCCATCGGCCGGGCAGTGCAGATCGGCCAGACCATCGACCCCAAAGCGGCCAAGGTTCCCGTCGCCACTCTCGTCGTCACGCCCGCCCAGGCGCAGGTCCTCGAACTTGCCAAGAATGAAGGAAAGATCAGCCTCTCGCTGCGCAACCCGCTCGATCCTTCCGCCGACCTCGACGGCACCCCCGTCACCGGCATCGCACTCGATCCCTCGCTGAAGAATAAAAAGCCGGTACGCAATCTCAACGCCGACGGTGCATTTGAAGATTTGTCCGGTGGCCCCCGCGTCGCGAAGAAAGAACCGCCGCCTCCGCCACCCCCGCCCCGCGCCGTGGTCGATGTCTTCCGCGGCGACAAGCACGTACAAGAGGTTTTTAAATGAGCCGTGTTCGATTGAGCGGGCTGCCCGCCCGCATCCTGCTCGCTGCCCTCGGTCAAACCGCGTTGATGCTGTGCCTCGCCGCCACCGGCTTCGCCCTCGACGAAGCCAGCCGCGACATCACCCTCATCACCGGCCGCGGCGAACTCCTCCAGTTCGATCAGGACGTCAAGCAGGTCGCGGCGTCGGAACCCAGGATCGCCGATGTTATCGTCGTGTCCCCGCATGAAGTCATGGTCAATGCCAAGGAGCCCGGCAAGACCACCGTCATCATCTGGACGAACGGCCAGCCCCTCCGCTATAACGTCGACGTCATCACCACCGCGGATATGGATTTCGACGCCTTCCGCAAAGCCTTCTCCGAACAGCTCCCCGGCAGCGAGATTCAGGTCACTGGCAAAGGCGAGACCATCGTCCTCACCGGCACCGCCAAAGACGCCGCGCAGGTGAAAAAGGCCGGCGCTCTGGCCGAAACCCGCGCCAAGACCGTCGTCAATCTGGTTACGGCGCCCCCGCTGCCCGATCCCAAACAGATCGTTCTCCAGGTCAAGTTCGCCAGCATCGACCGCCAGTTGCTCAAACAAATCGGCTTCAACCTGTTCAGCAACAATTCCAAAATGCCCGGCGAAACCACCACGGAGCAATTCCAGTCGCCCCGCTTCAGCCAGATTCCCGCCGGCGGCAGCGGCAGCTCCGCCGTCAACTTCGCCGACCTCCTGAACCTCTATCTCTACCGCCCCGATATCGGCATCGGCGGCACCATCAAGGCTCTCGAACAGCAGGACATCGCCCAGATCCTCGCCGAGCCCAATCTCATCGCCGAAGACGGCAAGACCGCCAGCTTCGTTGCCGGCGGCTCCATCCCCGTCCCCGTCCTCAACTCCACCTCGACCGGCGGCTCCATCGCCCCCGTCATCACCGTCCAGTGGAAACCCTACGGCGTGCAGCTCGACTTCACCCCCACCATCACTCCGGCCGGCACCGTCAACCTCAAGGTGACGCCCGAAGTCAGCACCCTCGATTACTCCAACGCCGTCACCCTCCAGGGCTTCGTCATCCCCGCCATCTCCACCCGGCGCGCCGAAACCGAAGTCGTCCTCCGCGACGGCGAAACCTTCGCCATCGCCGGCCTCATGGATAACCGCGTCACCGAAACCATGGACAAGGTTCCTGGCATCGGCAGCATCCCCATCATCGGCCAGCTCTTCCGCAGCCGTTCGGTCGCGAAAACCAATACGGAGCTGGTGGTCATCATTACCCCGCACATCGTAAAGCCCCTCAGCGCCGAAGAAAAAGCGAAGCTGCCCGACTTCCCCGTCACCTTCCTGCCCTCCAACGAGGAGGAAAAGTCCAAACTGCTCGGCAAGTCCAGCAACGGCAAGGGCAAGCCGGACAACAAAGCCGCGGAGTTCGTCGGTCCACGTGGTGAACAGGAACCCAAATAGCGCCCCGCCATCCGGGTCCGCCGCTGCCGTGCGCCGATCCCGCGCGCGCGGCGCCATGTCCCTCTACTTCCTCATCATCCTCGTGCCTGTCCTTTTCGGCATGATGGGCTTCGCCATCGATCTCGGCCGCCTCTGGCTCATCCGCGGCGAACTGAACCAGGCCGCCGCCGCCATGGCTGTCGCCGCCGCCCAGCAGCTCAACGGCACCTCCGCCGCCACCGACTCCGCGACCGCCGCCGCCGGCGCCACCGTCGATCCCTCGCAGCCCGACTCCACCCCGTACAACTTCGGCTCCATCAGTGTCGGCCAGTCCACCAGCACTCTCAACAGCACCGTCGCCCCGCCCGCCTTCTACTCCACCCTCGTCGACGCCCTCTCCGCCTACGGCCAGACCCCCCCGGGCTCCACCGTCGACGGCACCGCCGCCCGCCACGTTACCGTCGGCCTCTCCGCC
>CAIKMJ010000058.1 GCA_903828455.1 uncultured Acidobacteriia bacterium
CGCAAACCAGCCCGCTAAACAACCCGCAAGCCAGCCCCCTAAACAAACCGCAAATCGTTGAAGCCGCAGCCCCGCCCGCCAAAATTGGCTTTGATTTTGCGAGCGCCCCCGCCGAACCCACTCCACCACCCGCATCAGCCCTCACGACGCCCGAAAATATGGCCGCCTGACCCCGCTTCCCCATGCTCCGGCCCCTCGCCGCGAGCCCCGCCTCCACCAGGCACACGACACGTGTCTCCGCCCCGCCGCCGACTCCGCGCCCCCGCCCGTTGGAAAATAGAATCAGCGTCCTCCATCCTCCTCAACCCATGATTTCCTTCAGCAACATCAACAAGCAGTACGGTCGCCAGCTCGTCTTCGTCGATGCCAGCTTCCAGCTCAACCCCGGCGAAAAAGTCGGCCTCGTCGGCCCCAACGGCGCCGGCAAAACCACCCTCTTCCGCATGATCGTCGGCGAGGAATCGCCCGACGAAGGCGACGTCACCATCCCCAAAAAACTCACCATCGGCTACTTCCGCCAGGACGTCGAGGAAATGAAGGGCCGCTCCGTTCTCGACGAAGCCATCGCCGGCAGCGGCCGCGTCGGCGACCTCCACCACGAGCTCGAAGAACTCCAGCACGCCATGGAAGACCCCGCCCGCGCCGACGAGATGGACACCATCCTCACCCGCTTCGGCGAAGTCCAGGAAGAGTACGAACACCTCGGCGGCTACACCCTCGAAGCCCAGGCCCGCGAAGTCCTCGCCGGTCTCGGCTTCGAAGACGCGCAGATCGATGGCGACGTCGGCGCCCTCTCCGGCGGCTGGAAAATGCGCGTCGCCCTCGCCCGCGTCCTCATCGGCCGCCCCGACGTCCTGCTGATGGACGAACCCACCAACCACCTCGACATCGAATCCATCATCTGGCTCGAACAGTTCCTCCGCGCCTACGAAGGCACCGTCTTCATGACCTCGCACGACCGCGAATTCATGAACCGCCTCGTCTCCAAAATCGCCGAAATCGAAGCCGGCGAAATCATCTCCTACTCCGGCAACTACGACTTCTATCTGCGCGAACGCGCCATCCGCGAAATCAACCAGCAGGCCCAGTTCGCCCGCCAGCAGGCCATGCTCGCCAAGGAGCAGCGTTTCATCGACCGTTTCCGCACCCACGCCGCCAAAGCCGCCCAGGTGCAGAGCCGCATCAAGGCCCTCGACAAGATCGAAAGAATCGAGCTGCCCAAAAAACGCCAGGTCGTGAAGTTCGAATTCCGCGTCCCGCCGCGCTCCGGCGATCGCGTCGCCGTCGCCGAAGGTCTCAACAAAAGCTACGGCTCACGCACCATCTACCGCGACTTCAGCCTCACCATCCGCCGCGGCGAACGCTGGGCCGTCATGGGCCGCAACGGCGCCGGCAAGACCACGCTGCTCAAAATGATTGCCGGAACGCTCGCTCCCGATGCCGGCGAAGTCCAGCTCGGCGCCAGCCTCAAGATGGGCTACTTCGCCCAGCAGTCGCTCGACGTGCTCGATCCCGAACTCACCGTCATCGAACAGCTGCAGAAGGATTTCCCGCACGAAGGTCTCGGCTCGCTCCGCTCCCTCGCCGGCGCCTTCCAGTTCTCCGGCGACGACGTCGACAAGCGCATCCGCTCTCTCTCCGGCGGCGAGAAGTCACGCCTCGCCATGGCCCGCATGCTCTTCGATCCGCCCAATTTCCTCGTGCTCGACGAGCCCACCAACCACCTCGACATCGCCACCAAGGAAATGCTCGTCGAAGCCCTCGCCGAATTCGAAGGCACCATGATCTTCGTCTCGCACGATCGTGCCTTCCTCCGCGGCCTCGGCTCTCGCGTCATCGAACTGCCCGGCGGCGACGAGTCCGATCGCACCCCGCGCATCTACCCCGGCTCCTACGTTGAGTACGTTGCCGCCAGCGGCCACGAGGCCCCGGGGATTCACTCATAGCGAATGCAGCGCCAGCGCCCGGTACTTCCGCAACAGCTCGTACATCACGATGCTCCCGGCGCTCGCCACATTCAGGGAATGTTTGCGGCCCAGCATCGGGATGCGCACGTGCGTATCGGCCAGCGCCGCCGCGGCCGGCGTGAGTCCGTCCGTCTCGTGCCCGAACAGCACGCACACCGGGAAGCGCGGCTGCCAGTCGAACAGATCCACCGCGTGAACGCTGGTCTCGATGGCCGCAATCTCCCAGCCCTCTTCGCGCAGCTCGCGGATCTTACCCTCCGCCTCGCGCGTGTGCTCCCACGGCACCGTCTCCTCCGCGCCGAGTGCCGTCTTCGAGATCATGTTCTGCGGCGGATAGCCGGTGATCCCCGCCAGGTACAGCTTGCGCAGTGCCGCGCCGTCGGCCGTTCGGAAGAACGCCCCCACGTTGTAGAGGCTCCGCACATTCTCCAGCAGCACCGCCGCCGGCAACTGCCGGATGTGTTCGTACTCCGATGCCCCCGTGGTCGCTCGCCACGGCAGCCGCGTGTCGTCACTCTGTGGGTCTTGACTCGGTGCCATCGACCTCGATCACTCCGTTCCCCCATACCGTGTGCCGCCCCACGCCCGTCCACCACGCCGCCCGCAGCCACGGCAGAAACTCGCCCAGCTCGCCGGTATACTCAACCGTTCCCGTCATGCCGCCGATGCCGTGCGTCTGCCCGGTCCGCGAACTCTTCCGCGACACGCTGGTGGCCACAAGCGACGACGATACCGTCTCGATCAGCGCCGCCCGCGCCCCCATCCCGGCGTAGTCGATATCGGGCGTTGCGCCGCCATACAACCGGCTCAGCGTCGCTACGCGGTCGCGCACGCGGGCAAAGAGCAGCCCGAATGGAATCTCACCCTCGGGCGCCTCGCCTTTCAGCTCAATCGGCGTCACGAACCGCACCCGCGCCCGCTGCTCGGTGCCCGCGAGCGACAGATCGACCGCTTCGATCTCTCCGCCGCGGTCTTCGTCGAGCAGTTGCACGCGGCCTCGCGTTATCCCGAGTCCGGCCGTTGCCAGCCCGCCCAGCGCCCTTTCGAACAGCGCCGCCATCGGCCGTTCGATGTCGAACTCATGCACGCCGAGCCGGAACTCTTCGCCCCGCTGCACACGCCTGCCGTCCAGATGCCCCGCGCGCAGCACGAACGGCCGCGGCGGATCGGCCAGGCCCGACGGCCCGCCTTCGCTGCGCCCGCGGAACCACGTGTCGCTCAGTCCCTCCTCGCGCAACATGTGGCCGATGGCGCCGCGCAGCGTGTTGCCCGCCGTCGCGCGCGGAAACACAACGGAATCGAGGGCGCGGAAGTGGTACCGGTAGGTTCGGGTTCGGAAGATCAATCTGCGATCCTAGCACTCGCCCGAACAATGCCACCGGCGGCACCATAATGAAGACTGCCGTCCACGCCATGAAAAGGGACACACTCATCACGCCCGTCCTGACCTTCGAGGGCGCAATCTCGCACGTCCGCCAGGAGATGCTCGCCGTCGAAGAACCTCTCGAAATCCGCATCGGCGGCGTCACCATCTCCATCACGATGCGCACGCCGGGCCACGACGCCGATCTCGCCCGCGGCTTCCTGCTGACCGAAGGCATCGTCGCAGCCGCCGCCGACATCGTCTCGCTGCGCGAAGACGGCAACTCAATCGACGTGGAACTTCGGCCCGGCCTCTCCATCGACGCCGAACGCCACCGCCGCAACTTCTACGCGGCCTCGGGCTGCGGCATCTGCGGCAAAGCTTCTATCGCCGCCATCGAAACACTGCCGCGCCGCTCCATGCCGGCAGCGCTGCCCCTGGTGCCGGCCGCCACGCTCCACCTCCTGCCGGAGTTGCTGCGGCAGGCCCAGCCCGTGTACGGCCGCACGGGCGGGCTTCACGCCGCGGCGCTCTTCTCGCCCGATGGCCGGCTGCTGGCTCTGCGCGAAGACATCGGCCGCCACAACGCGCTCGATAAGCTGATCGGCCACGCGCTGGGGGAAAGCCCCGCGCTGCCCGGCGAGTCGCTGGTGCTGGTCAGCGGACGCGCCGGCTTCGAGCTGGTGCAGAAGTGCGTCATGGCGGGCGTCCCGTTGCTGGCGGCCGTCGGCGCGCCCTCCAGCCTCGCTGTCGAAACCGCGCGCCGCTTCGGCATGACACTTGCAGGCTTTGTTCGCGACAACAGGTTCAACATCTATTCCGGAAGGGAGAGAATCGTTTGAAGATCCGCATGCAGGGCAATTCCATCCGCCTTCGTCTCAGCCAGAGCGAGGTGGCGCGCTTCCACGCTGAGGGCCGCGTGGAGGATGCGATCGCGTTCCCGGGCGCGGCGCGCCTCGCGTGGATGCTCGAAGCCAGCGGCGCGGTGCTGACGCCGGAGGCGGCCTTCGGCGAGGGCGTGATCCGCGTCCTGCTGCCGGCGGCCGTCGCCGCCCGGTGGGCCGCGAGCAACGAGGTCGGAATTTACACGCAGGGGGGCGCTCCCGGCCTTGCCATCACGGTGGAAAAGGACTTCCAGTGCCTGCACCCCGACCCGCATACCGGGCAGCGCGATGCCGACGCCTTTCCCAACCCCGCTGCCGGATGACGGGCCGCGTTAAAATCAGGGGTTACCGTTACGTTTGGGAATCTGCCTGTCCGGATTGGGGTTCGGAACGAACCCGAAGCTGGCTGCTGGTCTTGGTCTCGTTGTTTAGAAATGTCCGCTGAACCGAACAGTAAACCCGACGAAAAGAACGCCGCCGACAAACCGACGGTAAAGATATCTTTTCGTAATCCCGACCCGCCGCTGCAGGCGGACCGGACAGTGGCCTGCAAGTACTGCCGGCGCACCACGGAAGTCTGCCGTTCCCGTTTCCAGAATCCGGCGGAATGGCTGCTTGCGCCGCTGATGGTGCCGTACCGGTGTCTCTATTGCGGCTACCGCGGCTTTGCGCTTCGCTCTCAGGTGCCCGAAACGCCGGCCAACGAAGAAATTCTGCACGAACTCGATCCGATGCCCGCGCCGCCGCGCCAGCGGGGCCGGCCGCGCCAGCAGCCCAAATAGTACCCGCCAAATCAAAACCGCCGGACTGCGCTGCGAAGCGCGTCCGGCGGTTGTTGTTTTCGGCAGTAGAAACTTCGTCCGGGCCTAGACGACCTTAACGAAGATGATGACGAGCACGTACAGCGCGAGCGATTCGATCAGCGCCAGACCGAAGATCAGCGCGAAACGGATGGACGGAAACGCGCTCGGGTTACGGGCGATGCCTTCCGCGGCAGCCTTGATCGCGTTGCCCTGCGCCAGAGCGCAGAGGCCCGAGGCAATGGCCATGGCGAAACCGGCGGTCACCGGAACCCAGATATTGCCGCCGCCGGCAGCAGCTGCGCCGCCGCCCTGTGCGAACATCGGCACTGCGCAGAACATGAGCGCGAGCGCCAGGAAAAACAGTTTCGATTTCATTGTTGTGTTGCTCCTTCGTTTATTAAATTCGTCTTCCGGAGGTGGTTGCGTTCCGCGCCTGGGGGCGGGAGGCCTCACACGTAAGACAGCTTTGATGCCTTTACTTCGATAAAAATCTAGTGCTCTTCCGCCACCGCGCCGGCCACGTAAATCATGGTGAGCAGCACGAAGATGTAGGACTGCAGCATGGAAACGAAAACGTGCAGCCCCATGAACACGGCCGGGAACAGCAGGTAGGTCATGCTCAGAAACACCAGCGTCACCTGCTCGCCCGCGTACATGTTGGCAAACAGACGGACGCTGAGCGACATGGGCCGGGCGATGTGGCTGATGATTTCGATCGGGATCATCAGCGGGGCCATGGCTGGAATCGGCCCGGCAAAGTGCGCCAGATACTTGCCCACGCCCTGCTTCTTGAATCCCGCGTAGTTGTAATAGAGGAAAGCGATGATCGCGCAGCCCACCGGAACGTAGATCACCTGCGTCGGGCTCACAAAGCCCGGGATGATGCCGATCAGGTTGCCCGCCAGGATGAACAGAAACAGCACTTCGAAGATCGACGCGTGATGGTGTCCGTCGTGCCCGATCTGGTCTTCCGCCGTGTCGCCGATGAAGCCGTGGATCAGCTCGAAGATGTGCTGCATTTTACCCGGCTTGTCCACCGAGAGGCGACCGCGCAACACCGCGAACAGCAGCAGCAGAATGAGCGCCACCAGCACCTGCATGACGATGAAATCCGCCCACGGCGCATTCGGATGATCCGTAGTCTGGCCGAACATCGCCAGAAGGGAATTGCCAACGCCGGCAAAGTGGGCGTTGAGGAACTGCGTTAACCAGGCTTCACGAGTGACCATATGTCAGTAATTCGTACAGGATTTCCAGGAGAACGGCGGCCGGACACACGAGGAATCCACACATCGCGGCCACTACATTCAATTGGGAAACCTTCAGTATAACAACGGCCCCTGCGACCAGCCCGAGGAACTGGAAAAACAGGCCGCCGCCACGAGTCGCACGGGCCGAAGCGGGGTCGCCCGTGGCGAGTTGACCGAGGCGGTCGGCAAACCGTTCGATCAGGCGAAAGTTCAGGTACGCGCAGCCGGCCCCGAGCAGAAAGCCGAGAGCGGCCGGAACGCCGTACCAGCGGCCGGCGACGGGCGCGCCGAGCAGGCCGAGCCAGAAAATCCATTTGGGCAGACGCGCGATGCCTTCGTCATAACCCTTGAAGACGGGAGGCGGAGTCACTTGTCGGAATCGAGCTCCCGGATCATTTCTTTAAATCCGGCCACGGTACCGAGCACCAGAAACACGTAGCGGATCCAGCCGGTGTGGAAGATCCAGTCGATGCCGTAGCCCATCGCGTAGCCGACGACCGTGGAGATGGGCAGCAGCATCCCGAGACTGAGGTATTTGCCCAGCTCGCTGTTGGACGATGGATTGGTGCCGCGCCGGGCCATTGGTGCCTATTAGCTTAGCGCTTTGCGCCGCAAGGGAGTGGCCATACGACTCTGTCCATACGACATTAATAGAGTCGCAGACACCGCTGCAAACTAACGCTAGACTGAAAATATCGCAACCGACTTTTTTGCCGTCTCCGGCGTCTTGGTAAATGGAGCCAGAGTTTGATCTTCCGGGCCGTTGAAGACGCGGACCTGATTGCACGCGCCCGCCGCGGCGACGTGGAGGCGTTTAACGCCCTCGTGTCGCGTTGGGAGAAGCGTGTCTTCAACTATCTGCTGCGATTGACGGCGAGCCGCGAAGACGCTCTGGATCTGAGTCAGGATGCTTTTCTGAAGGCTTATCAGAATCTTCGCAAGCTGGACGATCCGGCGCGTTTCGGTCCCTGGTTGTACCGGATCGCGCACAACGAAGCCTACTCCCATTTCCGCCGGCGCAGGCCCGAAACCGCGCTGCCGGAAACTGCGGATTTCGAGCGTGCGGCGGCGGCAGCGGCGGGTCCGGTCTTCTCCCCGGACCTTTCGCTGGCCGTTACCGCCGCGCTCGACCGGCTGACGCCGGAGCAGCGCGAAGCAGTGGTTCTGAAGGTCTACGAGGGCTTCAAGTTCGACGAGATGGCGGAAGTGCTCGATGCTCCGGTGTCGACGGTGAAATCCCGCCTCTACTCGGCGCTGGAAGTGCTCAAGGGCGAACTGGCTCCCGTGAAGACGGCCAGAGGTGCGAGATGAGTACGTGCAGCAGAGTCGACGAAATCCGCGATTACGCGATGGGCGAGGGGCCGGCGGAAGCGCGCGGGGCGATCGAAAATCACGCGGCATCCTGCGAGGAGTGCGCCGGGGAACTGCAGAGGATGCGGCTCGTCACGGCGGCACTGCGGTCGATGCCGGAGGAAGAGGTTCCGCAGCGCATCGCGTTCGTCTCCGATAAGATCTTCGAACCGTCGCCCGTGACGCGCTTCTTTCAGGGATTCTGGAATTCAACGGCACGTCTGGGCTTTGCATCGGCCTGCCTGCTGACTGTAGCGATCACAACCTTCGCATTGCGGCAGCCCGCGGCCGCGCCGGTTGCGCCATCGCCGGCTGCTGCAAATGCAACCGCCACGCAGGCCAGTTACACGCCCGCGCTTTCGCAGCGGGAGATCGCCAGACAAATCGATGAAGCGGTTGCCAAAGCGGTGACGCAGGTGCGGGAGCAGGATGCGCGGCTGACGAAAGCGGCGCTGGAATCCGCCGAGGCGCGGCATCAGAAAGAACATCAGGCGCTGATGGTGGCGATGCAGGAGAGCATGACGGTTCTGCAGAAGCGGCTGAGCACTTACACGATGCTGGCGTCGAATTACCAGCCGCGAGAGGCGGCCGGGCAATGAGGGCGACGGGCTGGGCTGGCAAGTCGCTGCTGCTGGTTGCGGCGGCTACGGCGTGCTTCGCATCCGCGGAATCGCGGCTCTCGCGCGCCTCCATTGCCGCCATGGAAGATGCCATCAATGCGAAGTTCCGGGTGAATTCGCCCGATCCGTACGACCTGCTCGGCACCGCGCGGGGGACTTATCTGGAAGGCTACGGAGTGGTCTTTACGGTTGAACTGCAGCTGGTGAATGTTTCGCCGCCCTCGCCGTTCAATCCAAAAATTTCCGATGCCGAAGTGGCGCAGATCCGCGACCGCAAGCTGAAGAAGCTGCCGCAGCTGAAGGAAGCAATGCGCAGTCTGATGGCGACGGCGGGCAGCTCGCTGGCGAATCTGCCACCGGAAGAGAAGATCTCCATGGAAGCTATTTTGTGGAGCTACAGCTGGGAAAGCACGCGGGGCATGCCGCACCGCGTCTTCCTGTCGGTGCAGAAGCAGAAGTTGCTGGAGGCGCTGGCGGCGCATACCGATCCGGCGCTGGTTATCGAAGAGCAGGAGCGCTAGGCGCCGGATGACTGCTTCCGCACCCGCCACTGCCGCGCCGCTCGGCCAGATTCTGATCGAGCGCGGACTGATCGCCGCCGAAGATCTGGAACGCGCGCTCGAACTGCAGCGCGAACGCCGCGGCGACAAGCTCGGCCGCATTCTGCTCGACATGGGCTTTCTGGCCCAGCGCGACCTGCTCGCGGCGCTTTCGGCGCAGCTCGGGCTGGCGGTGGCGCAACTGGGCGAGCCGCCGGCCGCGCCCGAACTCGAAGGGCTGTCGGCGCGCTTCCTGCGGCAGGCCTGCATCTTTCCCGTGGCGGTGGACGAAGGCACGCTCACGCTGGCGATGGCCGATCCGCTGGACTTCGAAACCATCAATGCGGTGCAGGGCTTTTCGCGGCTGGAAGTGACGCCGCAGATCGCCGCCGAGCAGGACATCCTCGAAGCGGTCAGCCGCTATTACAGCGACGAGGAACGCCAGACCAGCGCGGTGGGTTCGACCACCGGCGACGAAGACGATCTCGAGCAGCTTCGCGATATGGCGAGCGAGGCGCCTGTGATCCGGCTCGTGAATTCGATGATTGCGCAGGCGATTGAACAGCGCGCCAGTGACATCCACATTGAGCCGTTCGATAAAGAATTCCGCATACGCTTCCGCATCGATGGCGTGCTGTTCAATCAGGACACGCCGCCGCGCGAGCTGAAGGCCGCTATCACGTCTAGGCTGAAGCTGATGGCGAAGCTGAACATTGCCGAGCGCCGGCTGCCGCAGGACGGACGTATCAAGATCCGCATCCTGGGCCGCGAGGTCGATCTGCGCGTTTCGACGCTGCCCACGCTGTTCGGCGAAAGCGTCGTCATGCGTTTGCTGGACCGTTCGGCGGGCGATTTTTACGATCTGCGGCGGCTCGGCTTCGACGAGCACATGCTGTCGCGGATGGAGCATTACACGTCGCTGCCGCACGGCATCTTTCTGGTGACGGGACCAACGGGCAGCGGCAAATCGACGACGCTCTATTCGGCGCTGAAGCGCATTAATCTGCCGGACAAGAAGATCATCACGATTGAAGATCCGGTGGAGTATCAGATGGACGGGATCAATCAGATCCATGTGAATCCGCAGATCGGGCTGACGTTCGCATCGGGGCTGCGGCATATTGTGCGGCAGGATCCGGATGTGATCATGGTCGGCGAAATTCGTGACCGTGAGACGGCTGACGTGGCGATCCGCGCCGCGCTGACCGGGCATTTCGTCTTCTCCACGCTGCACACGAACGATGCGCCGAGCGCGGTGACGCGGCTGTGCGACATGGGCGTGGAAAATTATCTGATCACGTCCTCGGTGGTGGCGATTCTCGCGCAGCGCCTGGTGCGGCTGATCTGTCCGAACTGCAAGGCGCCGGCGGAGCGCGTGATGACGCCCACGGGCGAATCCATCGAAACGTTCCGCGGCAGGGGCTGCGAGGCGTGCAACGGTTCGGGGTATCGCGGGCGCGCCGGCATCTTCGAGTTGATGGAGATGAACGACGAACTGCGGACGCTTGTGATGGCGAATGCGGATGCTTCACGGCTGACCGAAGCGGCGCGCCGGACCGGCATGCGCAATCTGCGCGAAGACGGCTGGATGAAGGTCGCGACGGGCGTGACCACGGCGGACGAAGTGACGCGGGTGACGCAGGAATTCTAAATGGCGACCGCGACGTTCCACTATCGCGCCGTGGCCGCGGATGGCAAGCTGCGGAGCGGCGTCATCACGGCGGAAAACACGAAGCACGTGGCGCGCGAACTGATTCGTCAGGGGCTGACGCCGCTGTACGTCGGGGCGGAGGAGCAGAAGAGCGGCGGGCTGAAGCTGCCTTCGTTCAGCTCCGGGCGCGGCGACGTTCTTTTTTTTACGCAGGAGCTTTCCACCCTGCTGAACTCGGGCGTGCCGCTTGACCGCGCGCTCAACATCACGAGCGAACTGACGGTGCGGCCGCAGTTTCGCGGCATCGTGCTGGATATCCTGCGGTCCATCAAAGGCGGCAAGTCGCTGGCGGATTCGCTGGCGGCGCATCCGTCGCTGTTCTCCGATCTGTTTGTGAATATGGTGCGGGCCGGGGAGGCGTCTGGAAGCCTGGGGCAGATTTTCGAGCGGCTGGCGATATTCGAACGGTCGCGCGATGAGCTGCGCAGCTACATCATTTCGTCGATGATTTATCCGGTGCTGCTGGCGTGCGTCGGGGTGGGCGCAATCACGGTAATTCTGGAGTTCGTGGTGCCGCGCTTCGCCAGCATTTTCGACGACGGGCGCATGAAGATTCCGCTGCCGACGCTGATCATGCTGGAAGTCAGCAAAGTCGTGCAGGACTGGTGGTGGGTGGTTGCGCTGGTGGTGACAGGCTCGATTGCCGCGTTCCGCCTTTATGTGAGCCGCCCCGCGGGAAGGCTGTGGTGGGATGAGCGCCGGCTGCGGTTGCCGCTGCTGGGCGATGCGCTGCGTAAGGCGGAGACTTCACGGTTCGCGCGCGCGATGTCGACGCTGGTGGGAAATAATGTGCCGCTGGTGCAGTCGCTGACGATTTCCGCGGGGATTCTCAACAACCGCCGGATGGCGAATTCGCTGCGCGACGTTGCGCAGGGAGTGAAGCGCGGCGAAGGCATTGCGCAGCCGCTGGCACGAACGAAAATGTTTCCGCCGCTGGCGTCGCATCTGCTTACGGTGGGCGAAGAGACCGGCAAGCTGGATCAGATGTTTGCCCGCATGGCGGACATCTACGAGGAAGAAACGCGCGCCGGGATCAAGCGCTTCACTTCGATTTTCGAACCCGTGGTGATTCTGATCATGGGTATTGTGGTTGGCGCGCTGATTCTGAGCATGCTGATCGCGATCACGAGTATCAACGATATTGCAATCTAGTACAGAGGAAACAGAAATGAATCGTCGAATCCGTCGCAATGCCCGCAACAGTGCCAGGGCCGGCGTCACGCTCATCGAAATGCTTGTGGTGGTGGTGATCATCGCCGTGTTCGCGGCGGTGGTGGGGCCGCGGCTGCTGAATCAGGGGGACAAGGCGCGGGTGGTGGCAGCGAAGCAGCAGATCGAAAATCTGCAGCTCGCGCTTGGCCAGTATCATCTCGACACGGGCGCGTATCCCACGACCGAGCAGGGGCTGCAGGCGCTGCGGACGCAGCCGGGCGGCGTGAATCAGTGGCACGGGCCGTATCTGCAGAAGGATCTGGCGAGCGACCCGTGGGGCCACGCGTACGTGTACAAGTATCCCGGCGAGCACGGCGATGAGCCCGACATCATTTCGTACGGCGCCGACGGGCAGCCCGGCGGCACAGATCTGAACGCCGACGTCGTCAGCTGGAAGTAACCGCGCAGTGAAACGGAAGGGGCAGCGCGGCGTAACGCTCATCGAGATGATGATCGTTGCGACCATCATCGCGGTGATTGCGGGCGTTGCGGCGCCGGCGCTGACCAGCGGCCTCGATTCGATCCGGCTCAGCACGGCGGCCAGCAATGCGTCGAGCTTCCTCACTTCGGCGATGAACCGCGTGGAACGACGTGAAGAAGCGGCGGCCATCGTGGTAACGCCGGCGGAGAATTCACTGGCGGTCTACACGGCGAAGTCCGGCGACAAGGCGGCGAGCCGGCTGGAGTTGCCGCAGGGGATCCACATTGACGGGCTTCCGGATGAGCCGGCTCGCCGATACCTGTTGTTCCCTGGCGGCACGATGCCGGCGATTGCGCTGGTGCTGCGGAACGACAAGGGCGCGCGGCGGTGGATTCGCGTGGATCCGATCACGGCGATTCCGGAGGTTCTCCGCGAGGAGCCGCAGGCGGCGGCGACGCAATGAGAACGCGCGGGATGAGACAGCGTTCCGGAAGACAGCGGGCTGGCTTCACGCTGCTCGAAGTGCTGGTGGCGACAGTGATCATGGGGATCGCGGTGGCGGGTCTGATTGCGGGGCTGTCGCAGTCCGTGAAGAACGCCGCGCGGCTGGCCGATTACGACCGCACGGCGATGCTGGCGCGCACGAAGATGAACGATCTGCTGCTGGAAGCGGGACTGCCGTTCGAAGGACAGATTTCCGGCGAGTTTCCGGCTGCCGAAACGGGCGGGATGAAGAGCGGATGGAGGGCGGAACTGCGGCCATTCGATTTGCCGCCTCGCGCGGGGGCGGGCACGCCGATTCTGCAGCGCATCGGGCTCGAAGTGTGGTGGCAGCCGGCCAGCGGCACGCGGCGCACGATCACGCTGGAGGGCTACCGGCAGGCACGCATTCCGGAGGCGGGCTTGCAATGAGCGGACGCCGTGGTTGTGTCAGAGGCGCCCGCGCGGGCGTGACGCTGATCGAAATCCTTGTTGCGATTACGCTGCTGAGTCTGCTTGCGACGGGCGTGCTGATCGCCATGCGCCTCGGGTTCGGCACGATGGACAAGACGAATACTTATCTTTCGCAGAACCGCCGGGTGGTGAATGCGCGGCGCATTGTGGAGAGCGAGATTGGCGGATTTGTGCTGACCTTCGCCACCTTCTATCCGCAGCCCCTTTTCCCGACGAACGTGGTTTTCTTTCAGGCGGAGCCGCAGAGTATGCGCTTTGTTACGACGTACTCGCTCAACGAGGGACTGCGCGGCAGACCGCAGATCGCGGAGTTGCAGGTCATTGCCGGGGAGAGAGGCGAGGGCGCGCGACTGATCCTCAACGAGACGCCTTACACGGGGCCGCTGCAGGCCGGGTTGCGCGTGGCCGGCGTCGAACCCGATCCGACGGGGCGGGCGATTACGAATTTCCAGCCGATCCGCGCAGGCGCCGGTTCGTTCGTTCTTGCCGATCGACTGGCTTATTGCCGGTTCTCCTATCTGGAAGTTCAGCCGCGGGCGCCGTTCCAGCTGTGGCAGCAGGCCTGGGTGCTGAAGGAACGGCTGCCGCTCGGGGTGCGGATCGAAATGGCGCCGCTCGACAGCGCACGGAATGCGGCCGGTGCGCAGCTGCATGTGACCTCAGTGACGGTGCCGCTGCGAGTGGACCGGATTCCGGCGCCAGGAATTATTTATGCGGATTAGCAGGCGGCGTGAGCGCGGATCGGCGCTCCTCACGGTGCTGTGGCTCAGCGCGGCGCTGGCGGCGATCGGCATGTCGGTGGCGAGCACGGTTCGCTCGGAAACCGAGCGCACGGAGACGAACGTCGACGACACGAAAGCGTACTTTCTGGCGAGAGGCGGCATCGAGAGGGCGGCGATGCACGTGTTCTGGAGCCGTATGTATTCGTCGGAAACGGGGGAGCCGCTCTACTACGGGCCGGGCATGCCCGCGATGGATCTGGCGTTTCCGGGCGGAGAGGTGCGGGTGGAGATCATTCCGGAAAATTCCAGGCTGAGCCTGAATGGCTCGTTGCCGGTGACGCTGCTGAGGCTGCTGGAAGCGCTGGGTGTGGCTCCGGATCGTGCAACGCAAATTACGGCGGCTATTGTTGACTGGCGATCGCCGGCCGACCCGATGCACCCGAGCCCCTTCGATGCGTTTTATTCGGCGCAGCGGCCGACTTTTTTGGCCCGCCATGCGTCTTTTCAGGAGAACGAGGAATTGCTGCTGGTGCAGGGGATGACGCCCGACATTTATTACGGAACATCGCTCGCGGGAGAACACGCGGGCCTGCGCGACTGCGTGTCCGTTTACGGCAGCTTCGGCGGGGTGGAGATCAACACGGCGCAATCGGCGACGATGATTGCGGCGGGGCTTACTCCCGACGACGCGGCCGCTATTGTGCGGCTGCGCCGGGAACATCCGATTGCCAATGCAACTGAATTTGCCCGAATTGGCGAATCGCTTGGCCCTTCGGCAAGAGCGCTGGTGTTGGGCGGAAGAACGATGTACACGCTGCGCGCCACGGCCCGGTTGCGAGGGGCGGATGGCAAGCTTTCCGATATGCGGCGCACGGCGGCCGCGCTGGTGAAAGTGACGTGGCCCGGGCCGGCGGATCCGAATACGGGCAGGTCGCCGATTCCCGGCGTTGAATTTCTCCGGTGGTACGACCGCCAATGAGCACTGCCACATTACAGGCCCCGATCGGGGCATTCGTGCGGCCGCCACGGCGGCGTGCGGCGATCTTCGGCGCAGGATTCGGCATCGCGGTGGGGGCGGGCTCGCTGGAAGCCGTCGTGGTGCGCGCGCGTCCCGGCGGAGCGGCGCTGCTGGGATCGCGCACGATTCGCGACTTCCGCATCCGCCCGGCGGCGGAGTGGGGCGCGGAGCTCGCGGCGCTGCTGGCTGAGGCGGGCGAAACGGGACTGGCGGCCACGGTAGTGCTGCCGCGCGAGGAAGTAATCGTGCGCGTGCTGGAACTGCCGGGGGTTGCGGATAAAGACCTGCAGGCGGCAGTTGAACTACAGGTGGAGACGCTGCATCCGTGGGGCGATGAGGAAGTGGCGTGGAGTTTCATGCGCGTTCGCGGGGCCGGAGTGCTGGTGGGGCTGGTGCGCAAGACGGCGCTGGACGCCTGCGAAACGCTGTTCGCCGAAGCCGGCATTCAGCTGGCTGCGGTGACGTTTTCTCCATCGGTGGTCTACGCCGCTTTGCGGTTCTGGAATTCGGCGCCGGCGGCGGTGCTGTGCTTTGCGACCAACGACCGGGGCCGCACCGAAATATACGGTGAGAGTGAGGCGCGCGGAATTTTTTCCGCCGAGATGCCGGCGCACGCGGCGCGACCTTTCGCAATTGCGCGGGCTGAGCTGAGACTGGCGGCCGACTTCGCCGAAACGGAACTTGCCGCGGTGCTGCCGGCACTCAGTGACGGCTCGTCCGCGGCTTCACCGCTGGCCTGGGCGGCTGCACTGTGCGGGGCCGCACCGCGCGCGGCGCGCATCGCCAATCTGCTGCCGGCAGAACGCCGGGTGTCGCACAAGAGGGGGCAGTACATCCTTCCCGCGGTGCTGGGCGGGCTGCTGGCACTGGCGGTGATCGGGGTATTTCTTGTTTTTCCGGAACTCGATGCCCGGCGGTACCGTGCTGAGCTGGACGCCGCTGCAAGACGGCTCGAGCCGAGCGTGCTGCGGGCGCAATCGCTGGAGAAGAAGGCGACTGCCGAGCGCGACCGGACGGCGCAGCTGGACGATCTGCGCGGCCGTTCACAGGCCGATCTCGACATCCTGAACGAACTGACACGGCTGCTGGCACCGCCGGCGTGGAGCAGCAGCGTGGAGATCTATCCGGACTCCGTGGTGATTACCGGCGAAGCGGAGCAGGCTGCACCGCTGCTGCGCTTGCTGGATTCTTCGCCGCTCTTCCAGAATTCCGAATTCGTGCTGCCGGTGGCGCGCGCGACGCAGGGTGAGCAGTTCCGCATCCGGACGATGAGGCGCGGCCGCGCGGGGAGGACGACGCCGTGAAACTAACCGAACGCGATCGCCGCGCACTGGTAATTCTGGCAGCCGCACTGGTGGTGGCCGTTCTCCTGCGCTTCACCGTATTCGCCGATCCTTCGGCGGTTGTGGCTCCCGCCGCGGACAGCACCGCACTCGCGCAGCAGCGATTGTTGAGGCTGCGCCAGATCAGCGCGACGCTGCCGGTACGTGAAGCGGCGGAGAAGCAGGCGGCCGCCGCACTCGCCGACCGGGAACGCGGCATGCTGCAGGCCGATACCGCGGCACAGGCTCAGGCGGCGCTGCTGCAACTGGCGCGCAGCGTGGGCAAGGACAATCAGATCGACGTGCGAAGCGGAGAGCTGGGTACGCCGCGCGCGTTCGGAGAATACGGTCTGGTTTACGCAACCATCACATTCGATTGCCGGGTTGAGCAACTGGTCAATTTTCTGGCCGATCTTTCGCGCCAGCCGCAACTGGTGGCGCCCTCGGAAGAGCGCTTTACGGTGCTCAATCCCAAAGAGAAGACGATGTCCGTGCGGATTGTGCTGACGGGTCTGGTGGAGAAGAAGCTGGTGCCGGAGAAGAAAGGCCTCGCATTTTGAAGACGAAACTGGTGGCGCTGAATCTTCTGCTGCTGGCCGGAATATCGGCGGTGGCGTGGCAGGCAAAGCTGCGCATGGACGAAGCGCAGGCGAAGCGCCGCGCCAATCTGAATGTGAAGGCGGCCGCGGCGCCCGCGGCATCTGTCGCGGGGGCAGCGACGCCGAAGCCCGATGCCGCGGCGCCGGCGAAGTATGCGGACGTGGCGCAGAAGAATCTGTTTTCGCGGGACCGCAATCCGAATATCGTCATCGAACCGCCGGCGGAGAAGCCGAAGCCGATGCCGGCGCTGCCGGTGCTTTACGGGGTGATGGGGCTGCCGAGCGGCATGCGGGCGCTGATGAGCGAGAAGCCGAATTCGGGCACGCGGCCGGTGAAGGCCGGCGAGAAGGTGGGCGAATTCAAAGTCGTCTCGCTCGACGCGCAGAATGTGGTGTTCGAGTGGGAAGGGCAGACGGTGGCGCGCAGGGTGGATGAGCTGATCGACCGTTCGGCGCGGGATGCGTCGGCAGCGCCGCAGTCGAACGGGCCGGCGGCGGTTGTTGTGAACAGCGCGGCTTCGGCAACGTCATCGCAGCAGAATCAGCAGAACCAACAGGGCGGCACGCAGCAGACGTCCCAGAATATGTCGGGTCCGAAGGGGCCCGGCGTCGAGATGGGTGCGCCGGGGAGATCGGAGCGGGCCTGCGCGCCGGGCGACAGTTCGCCGGACGGGGCGGTTTCAGGCGGCTACCGGAAACAGACGCTGGTGACGCCATTCGGGTCCAGATGCAGCTGGGTTCCGGCACAGTAACGGGATTTGATACACGGAGACAACGATTATGAAAACGCTTCTGACCTTTTTCGCCGCCGCCACGCTGACGATGGCCGCGACTGCTGATACGGCTGCGACGGCTCCGGCCAAGAGCAGCGCCGCGACGGCCACGACCAAAGCCGCGGCGAAACCCGCGTATCAGCCGCTCACCGTGCCGAAAGAGGCCGTGGCGAACGGCAATGGCGGCTTCGATTACACCGATGCGGCGGGCAAAAAATGGGTCTACACGAATACGCCGTTCGGGGTCACGCGCGCCGCGGCGACCGATTCCGGCGTGGCGGGCGGCGGACTCAGCGCCAGGGCGACCGACCTTGGCGATACGGTCCGCTTCGAACAGAGCACGCCGTTTGGCTCCAGGACCTGGACCAGGAAGAAGGCCGAACTGACCGATGACGAGCGGCGAATTGTGGAGAGCCAGGCGGCGCCGAACGCGACACCGCCGAGTGCGGCATCGCCCAATGCGGCTCCGCAGACCCAGGCTGCCGGACAAAACTAAAATGAACAGACTGAAATTCGCTTCCGCCTGGCTGGTACTGATTTCGACAGCGATGTTCGGGCAGCAGGCGCCGACAGCGCCCGCTCCGGCCGCGGCTCCCGCGCCGGCGCCAGTCCCGGCGCAGACGCAGCCGGCTCAGCCGCCGCCTACGGTCCCTGGCGGGCTGAATCTGAACAATGCTTCGCTGCTCGAGGTCATCAATCTTCTCGCGCAGGACCTTCACATCAACTACATCCTCGACGCTTCGGTAAAGGGCGGGACGGTCACGATCAATACTTACGGCGCGGTGCGGGATGTGGATTTGAGGCCGCTGCTCGAGACGATTCTGCGGATGAACGGGCTGGCGATGGTGCAGGTGGGCAACATGTACCGCATTATTCCGGCTGCGAATATCGGACGGCAGCCGGTGAGCCCGATTTCGGAAGCCGATGGAGCGAAGTTGCCGGACGACGAGCGTGTGGTGCTCAATCTGGTGTTCCTGCGCTATATGACGTCGGCTGAAATGTCGAAGGTGCTGACGCCGTTTCTGGGTGACGGCGCGCAGATGACAAGCTACGATCCGGCCAATCTGCTGATCCTGCTGGATAACAGCCGCAACATGCGCCGCACGCTCGACCTCATCGCGATGTTCGACAGCGAAGGCTTTGCCGGCCAGCGGGTGCGCGCTTATACGGTGAAGAACGGGCGGCCCACCGATATGGCCAAAGAGCTCGACGAGGTTTTTAAGGCGTACTCGTTTGGCAATGAAAAGGGCGGCGCGGTGCGCTTTATTGCGCTGGACCGGATCAATACGATTCTTTCCGTGGCGCCCAATCCGGGAGCGTTCGCTGAAGTGGACAAATGGATTGAGAAGCTGGACGCGCCGGCAAAGATCGTGGCGGGTTCAGTGGATAACTACGTTTATAAGCTCAAATACGCACGAGCGGAGAACGTGGGGATCGTGGTGATGCAGTTGTACGGGATGCCGGTTTCGGCCGCCATGAATTATGGAGCGGGCGGTTACGGCGGCTACAGCGGCATGGGTGGCGCAGGCGGCGTGGGCGGCTACGGAGCCGGCGGCTATGGGGCGGGTGGCTATGGCGCTGCGGGCTACGGAGGTGGAAATTACAGCGGCGGCGCTTACGGCAACGGCGGTTATGGCGCGAATGCTTATGGCGGCTACGGCGCGAATACTTACGGTGGCGCAGGTTATTCGACGATGAACACCGCGCCCGCGGCGACGGGCGGCGGAGTCGCAACGACGGCGACTGCGACCACCGCAGGCGTGGCGGGAACGGCGACTCGCGACCAGACCGGGACGTACCTGGTGGCCGGCTCCGGCTACGGATATTCGGGGCCGCGCATCATTCCCAACCAGTTCGACAACACTCTGCTCGTGCAGGGCTCCCCGCAGCAGTGGGAGCAGATCAAGCATCTGCTCGACCAGCTCGATATTCCGCCGCGACAGGTTCTGATCGACGCCAAGATTTACGAAGTTGACCTCACCGGGGAGTTTTCGCTCGGCGTGGAATCGTACCTGCAGGCCAAGACCACGGCGGGTTCGAGACAGCTTACGGGATCCTCCAACGCCGGGAACAGCGCCCAGCTTGCGCTTTCGGCCGGGACGCTGGTGGGACAAAGCCGTCAGCTGCTGGCGCTGCTTTCTGCGAACGAATCGAGGACCAGAGCCAAGGTTTTGTCGGCGCCGAGCGTGGTGGCAACAGACAGCATCCCGGCATCGATTACGGTGGGGGATTCGGTTCCGACGCTGACGTCGCAGGCTGTGGCCGGCGGGATTCAGCAGGCGGGCAGTTCTTTGTTCACGAATACGATTTCGAATACGAGCACGGGCATTGGCCTGAATATTCTGGCGCGGGTGAATCCCAGTGGCGTGGTGACGATGGTGATTAACCAGAACGTGACGGCGCCGGTTCCCACGACGACCAGCAACATCGATTCGCCTTCATTTTCCCAGCGGAACGTGAGCACGCAGGTGACGGTGGAAGACGGCGATACGGTGGCGATCGGGGGCATCATCACGGAATCGACGACGGAAGCTTCGACGGGAATTCCGCTGCTGCACCGGCTGCCGTACATCGGCGCGGCGTTCGGTTCGAAGAATAATACGACCCAGCGAACCGAGCTGATTATCTTCCTGACGCCGCGGGTGATTTACGACACGACCCAGATGGCGGACGCAACGGAAGAGCTGAAGGAAAAAGTGAAGGGGCTGCGAAAGGTGATCGGCCAGAACCAGTAAGGCTAGCGGAGCCGGCCGCCGCCGAGTATTACGACGGCGACAACCAGCACGACGCCGATGATGAGGGCGGCCACGTATAAGACCAGGCCCCGCATGCGCTGCCGGAACATGTATTGTTCCTTGCTCATGTGCCGACGCTTTCGTTTCCGCAAGTTCCTAAAGTAGCCGGATATTTCGTGTAAATCAAGACGAATTTACCGGCGAGCGGGCAAAACCACATCGCCATTCCGGTCTTTTCCATATAGACTGAGAATGTCCGTGCCACCCAGTGGACCGGAGGCGGCCGCACGCACAGAGTGGACGCTGATCCGGAATGCCCGGCAGTTGCTCACGCTGCAGGGGCCAAGCGGCGTCCGGCGAGGCGCCGCCCTGTGCGATCCTGGTTTAATTTCCAACGGCTCGATTCTGGTTCGCAACGGGATCGTGCATGAGGTCGGGCCGGCGCGGCGCGTGGAGAATCTGCAGGGTGCGCGGCGCGCGCGGGAGGTCGATGCCGGCGGATGGATTGTGATGCCGGCGTTTGTCGATGCGGCGACGTCGCTGATATTTCCGCCCGGGCGGCAGGGGGAAGACCGGCCGCGAGAGGCGGTTCGCACGGAATCCGCCGCGATTCGCATCATGTCAAAGCGGGCAGCGCTGGGCCACGCACAGGCGACAGCTTCAGCAATGGGCAACCGCGGGTGTCTCACCGCCGGCGCACGGACGCCCTGTATCGATTCGTCCCGGGCGGCGCTGCGGACGATTGCAAAAGTGCTGCGGGTGCATCAGGCGTTGCAGGGAAGGCCGCTGCGAATCCGCTCGGTTGTTACGCCGGGCCTTGCCGTGGACGTGGCTTCGGACCATGCGCCGGACGTGGAAGCGCGAGGCGCGCCCGCGGAAGACGTGCTGATCGACAAATGGCTGCCTTTCGTGCGGACACACAAGCTGGCGACAATACTTGAGCTGGATCTCAACGTTTTCGACGTTACGGCGGCGGCACGAATTGCGCGCGCGGCCGCCGGGTTGGGGTTTGCGATTCGTTTTCGGTGCGCCGCAGCGCCGGCCAACGCGGTAACGGCGCTCGCAATGGAATCGGCGGCCATCTCGCTGCTGGCTCCATGCGAGGCCGGCGGAGACAGGCCTGCGGAAGACCATGCGCTGGCAATGGCGGGGTGCGTGCGAATGTATCCGGCGCGGGAGGCGTTCAACGATGCTGCTGCCGGTCCGATCCGCACGGCTGTCTCGGGTGGCGCTGCTATAGCCTTCACATCCGATTCGCAACCCGGAGACTCGCCTCCCGGGGGCCTGCTGTCGGTTGCGGTCGGCGCGGTGCAGCAGCTCGGGCTGCGCATCGAGGAAGCGCTCACAGCCATCACGTGGAACCCCGCGGCGGCTTTGCGGCTGACGGGCGCGGCCGGATCGATCGAGGCTGGAAAGCCGGCCGACTTGGTGGCGGTGGCCCTCGATGATTACCGCGATCTTGCGATGGCGGCCGGTGCTCCCGAGATCAGTCTGGTGATGAGGGCGGGAAGGGTCGTTTAGAGTTACCGTGCGGCCGGGCCGATGAACGAGCCGTTAAAGCGGCAACGTGCTTCCGGAGCCGGCGTCCATCGCGACGAGAGGCGGTTCACTTGAGCCGAAAAATGCACACGGCCGCGCTTGCGGCGGTGGCCGTCTCGACGCCGGCGGGCCGCGCACTCGCTCAGCAGTATCCTTCGTATTCGAACGATTCGTACCGCGGGGGCAATTTTGTCTCCGGCGGCGGGATTAACAGACAGCGATCCGACCGCGCGCTGTTCGATCATGTCCGGATGGATCTGGATCGCGCGGCCACGTATCCTGTGTCGGGGTCGGACCGCAAGCGCATTGACGAGGCGCGGCGCCGGGCGAGGCCGTGCGGCAAATACGTGAGCACCGTGAATTACAGACGCACATCGAGCGCTATCGGGACGGCGCTTTTTCGTGCCGGCGCTGACCGCCGCCGAGCCGGGCGAGATCCGGAACAAGCGTGCAATTTGGTCGTATCATGAAGAGGACCCGTTTAGAACCAGAGTCGTTCGGAACGGGCAAATGAGAGGTAAAATGCGCAACAGGATTTTCCGGCTGGCGACGAGTGTGTTTGCGGTTTCGATGGGCCTGATGGCGGCGGATGCGTTCCCGGATCCACCGAAAATGGCGGCAGTGGCGTCGAAAGGAGCAACGCAGACGGCGGTACTGGCCGGTGGCTGCTTCTGGGGCATGGAAGGTATTTTCGAACACGTCAAGGGCGTGGTGGATACCAAGGTTGGCTACTCCGGCGGTGAGGCGAGTACGGCGCATTACGAACAAGTAGGCGACGGGGGCACCGGGCACGCGGAATCGATCAAGATAGTTTTCGATCCGTCGAAGGTCACTTACGGCGACCTGCTGAAAATATTTTTCGGCGCCGCGCACGATCCGACGACGCTGAACCGGCAGCACAATGACGTCGGCACGCAGTACCGGTCTGTCATTTTTTATGCCGATGAACAGCAGAAGCGCCTGGCGGAAGCCTACATTAAAGATCTGGATGCGGCGCACGTGTTTAAGAGCAAGATTGTGACGCAGGTGGTTCCGCTGAAGGCCTTCTTCAACGCGGAAGATTATCACCAGCACTATCTGGACCAGAATCCGACGCAGCCCTATATCGCGCACGTGGATATTCCGCTGCTGAATGCCTATAAAGCGAAGTTTCCGGAGTATTACAAGTAATTCGCCGGCGGATCGATTCACAGGAGACCAATGAGCGCAACAAACGGATTTGGCAGAGCAGCCGGGCGAAGGAAGTTCCTCGGGAGGCTGGCGGGAGCGATCGGATTGGCGGCGGGCGCGGTGAAACTGCGTGCAGCGGAGGGTGCCGGGAAAGTCTCCATTGCAACGTTCGATGCCACCGGGAAGCGGACGGGCACGACTGAGATGGCGAAGGTTGTGAAGACCGATGACGACTGGAAGAAGCAACTGACTCCGGAACAGTTCAACGTGACGCGCAAGGAAGGTACGGAGCGCGCCGGGACGGGCAAATACGCGTACAATCACGCCGACGGCCTTTATGAGTGCATCTGCTGCGGCACGATGCTGTTCGATTCGGCGACGAAATTCGAATCGGGCACGGGATGGCCGAGCTTCTATCAGCCCATCGCGAAGGAAAACGTAGCGGAGGATACCGACCGCGCGTACGGCATGGTGCGGACGAAGTGCAGTTGCCGGCGGTGCGATGCACACCTCGGGCATGTTTTCGACGACGGCCCGAAGCCGACGGGTCTGCGCTATTGCATGAATTCGGCGTCGCTGAATTTCTCGCCGCGCGGCAAGGCGTAAATCGGACGGCTGGCCGCGGCGGGGTGATGTCGTCGGGCGGTAGCTGCGGCGTAGCCTCGCTGACAGAGCAGCAGTGGCTAAGCGTCGCTGCGCGGGTCCTCCGTAGGGAAACCGTTATTGGCCTGCAGGATCACCCACAAACCCGTGTATGCGAGGTACACGAGCACGCAGCTCGTGGAAAATACAGCGAATGCCCGCAAAATCGCCTCCCGGAAGCGCCGGTACCGCTCCCTCCGAAGAGAAGCGGATCTCGATCCCAGCTGAGTGCGTTTGCCGGAGAACTTCCGCAATGCGCCTGGCACGGGCACTAACCGTTCCTGTCGCGACAAAGCCACAGCAACGCAGTGCCAAACATTTTGGCTGAGCGGCGCGACAGCTTTACGGCTCAGCGATCTTACACCGCACAGCGCACAGCTCCGCGGAGATCACAGCATCCAATATTTCTTGGAACTTCATCAGAATTTTCTATTGGCCCCCCAGCTTCGTCAGATGTTACAGTTCAATTCATACGTTAGCGCCATTCTGATCTGGAACAGTCCACTCGCCACCCCCTATTCGCTGGCGGCGCGGGCAAGTATACCCGCACTTTGCGCCTGCACTCTTATTCGGCGCCAGGCATTTCATAACTGCCAAACCGGCAGTTAGACCCCGTCGTCCGTTCTTATTTCGCAACAGAAAGTCCACACCACAACAGGTGCCATGCGCACCAGAGGAGAGCCGTCCCATATGACCAGACTACGTGCCCGTTTCGAGCGGGCTTCTATTTCCCCATGCCGTGTTTCCGCGCTGCTGCTCGCGTCAGGCCTTCTCGCCATGGCGCCCGCATCATGGGCGCAGGTTGATTTGGGTCCCGTCACCGTTGGCGCCGGACTGCAGACCAGTTTCACTCACGCGCAGCCTAATGGTGGCACTTCCACTGATTCCTTTGCCGCCGATCACGTCCGGCTTTACGTCAGCGGGCCGGTAATTGACGGGATTAAGTTCATGCTGAATACCGACTATGACAGCACGACGAACAAGATCGGTGTGATGGACGCAGCGGCGCAATTTAGTATCGCCCCGCAAGTCAACATCTGGGCCGGGCGCTTCCTGCCTCCCAGCGACCGCGCGAATATGTACGGCCCCTTCTATTCGCACGAATGGAAAGTTTATACCGACGGAATTCAGGATGGCTATCCGTTCATATTTCAGGGTCGCGATAACGGCGTGCTCTACTGGGGCGACTTCATGAAAAAAGTGAAGGTCTCGGCCGGTGTGTTCGATGGCAAATCCGCAACCGGAAATGCAAAAATTCTCGGCGCCGCCCGCGTGCAGATCGACTTCTGGGACCCGGAAGATGGCTACTACCTGAACGGAACCTACTACGGTGACAAGAACCTCCTCTCCATTGGTGGCGCAACGCAGGTACAGGACGGTCATACGGCGACCACGCTCGACTTCCTCATGGAAAAGAAACTGCCGAACAAAGGCGTGATCTCCATCGAAAGCGAATTTTCTGACTACAACCGGCTGGGTGGATACTCCTCCGCTTACGCCAAAAGCATTGGCGTTTACGGCCTCGGTAGCTACCTTTTCCCGATGGAAGTAAAAATGGGCAAGTATTCCGGAAAGTTCGAAATCCTCGGCAAGTATGCCAAGGCCGAGTACACGCACGGACGAACCCCGAGCTACGACCAGAAGACCACGGAAATCAATTTCAACTACGTCATGAAGCAATTCAAGGCGCGCCTCATGTCGTTCTATCTCGATCAGAGATACAACAGACTGGTGACGAATACGTGGCAGGTTGGTCTCGGCCTTCAGATTCAGATGTAAAGCGGAATATCCTACGCCCACAACGACTAAGAGTTAAGGAGACATATTCATGAAGCGCAGAAATTTTGTAACGACAGCCTCGCTGTTGACTGCAGGGCTGGCCTTCTCCGGGATAGCCGCGGCCCAGGACGTCATCAAAGTCGGTGTCCTGCATTCGCTCTCGGGCACGATGGCGATCAGCGAAACGACGCTGAAAGACACGATCCTGATGATGATCGACGAGCAGAACAAGAAGGGGGGAGTACTCGGCAAGAAACTGGTGCCGGTTGTTGTCGATCCCGCCTCGAACTGGCCTCTGTTTGCCGAAAAAGCGGCCCAGTTGCTGGAAAAAGATAAAGTGTCCGTCGTGTTCGGATGCTGGACGTCTGTGTCCAGAAAGTCCGTGCTTCCGGTCTTCGAAAAAGACAACGGTCTGCTGTTTTACCCTGTTCAGTACGAGGGCGAAGAATCGTCGAAGAATGTTATCTACACGGGTGCTGCGCCCAACCAGCAGGCTATTCCGGCCGTCGACTACCTGATGAAGGAAGTCGGCGTGAAGCGCTGGGTCCTGGAAGGCACGGACTATGTTTACCCGCGCACCACGAATAAGATCCTGGAAGCTTATCTGCTGGCGAAGGGCGTGAAGTCGGAAGATATCTCGATCAATTACACCCCGTTTGGCTTCTCTGACTGGCAGACCCGGGTGGCCGCGATTAAGAAGTTCGGTTCGGCCGGCAAGAAAACCGCGGTGGTCTCCACCATTAACGGTGACGCCAACGTTCCGTTTTACAAAGAGCTTGGCAACCAGAAGATCTCCGCGGAGCAGATCCCCGTGGTGGCGTTCTCGGTCGGTGAAGAAGAACTTTCCGGCCTCGACACCAAGCCGCTTCTTGGTCATCTGGCTGCCTGGAACTACTTCGAAAGCATCAACACGCCGGCCAACAAGGCGTTTATCGATAAATGGCACGCTTTCATCAAGAATCCGAAGCGGACCACTAACGATCCTATGGAAGCCAGTTACATCGGCTTCAACCTGTGGGTGAAGGCGGTGGAAAAAGCCAAATCGACCGATGTGGAAAAAGTGCTCGCGGCTCTGCCCGGTACCGAAACTCCCAACCTGACTGGTGGCGTCGCGAAGGTCCTGCCGAACCATCACATCACCAAGCCGGTACTGATTGGGGAAGTGAAGGCTGACGGTCAGTTCAACGTAGTGTGGAAGTCGACCGGCCTGGTCCCCGGCGATGCATGGTCCGACTATCTGCCGGGCAGCAAAGATATCGATGCGGACTGGGTGACGTTGAAGTGTGGTAACTATAACAAAGTCACCAAGACATGCTCGGGACAAAACTACAAATAATGAAACGGGCCCTTCCGGGCGGGCGGTGGCTGATTCTGCCACTGCTCGCCCTCCGGGCCGTAACTCCGGTTGCGGCCCAGTCGGTAGATAACTCAACCTTCTTAGCTACTCTCGGAGAACTCCGCGAGGCCTCCTACTCCGACAAAGAAGCTATTGTCGAACGCCTGAGTAAGACCGGCCATCCGAGCGTTCGCGCGGTTCTTACAGCCTTCCTCGATGATCGTCTGTACTTTCGGAACAGCGATCAGCAAGTCTTTGTCGTCAAATCGGCCGACGCCGATCCCCTGACATTAGTGGATCCTCTGTCGCTGAAAGAAACGGGCTCGGCCCCGGCGGACGGTCTCACCAAAATTGGCACAAATAACGGGTTACGCAGTGTCCTGCGCTCAACAGTGGCACGCTTTGCGTTGTCAAGCCCGGAAGTCAGCGTACGTCTGGATGCGGTTCGCGAAATGTCGAAGTCGCTCGACGATGCTACTGCCGCGCTGCTTCGACAGCGCCTGACCGCCGAGACCGATTCCTCCGTAAAAAACGAAATTGCCACGGCACTCGCTCTGTCTGCCCTCGACGGAGCAAATCCTGCGGACCGGCTTGGAGCCGTCCAGACGCTCAGCCATAGTCTTAGTCAGGATGTCAGAAACCGACTGGCGCTTCTGCTGGACAAAGCTCCCGACGGAAGCTTCGCCGAAAAGGATGAGAACGTCCGCAGAGCCGCCACCGCCGCCGTCGGAACTATTGACGGCTGGCGCACCTTTTATTCCGGAATTGAGACGCTGTTCTTTGGTCTCAGTCTGGGCTCGGTTCTGGTGCTGGTTGCTATCGGCTTAGCCGTCACTTTTGGCGTGATGGGCGTCATCAACATGGCTCATGGCGAACTGATGATGCTGGGCGCCTACACGACGTACGTCGTCCAGTTGGTGATGCCGAATCATATCGGGATGTCGATTCTGGTAGCTATTCCTGCCGCATTCCTTGTTGCTGGGCTGACCGGAGTGGTTATGGAACGCACTATTATTCGGTTGCTGTACGGGCGGCCGCTCGAAACTCTGCTGGCCACGTTCGGCGTGAGCCTCATTCTGCAACAGGCAGTACGTTCCATTTTTTCTGCGAATAACAGGTCCGTAATTACGCCCGAATGGATGAGCGGATCGATGCGACTCAATGATGCTCTGTCCATTACTTATAACCGTCTCTATATCGTTGTTTTCACGCTGATCGTATTCCTGCTGATTTTGCTTGTGATGAAGCGAACCCGCATTGGGCTCGATATTCGGGCGGTATCGCAGAATCGCACCATGGCAAAGGCCATGGGCATCCGAACCGAATGGGTGGATGCGGCAACGTTTGGTCTTGGGTCGGGCATCGCGGGCGTTGCCGGGGTCGCGCTGAGCCAGTTGACGAACGTGGGCCCGAATCTGGGGCAGTCTTACATTATCGATTCGTTCATGGTTGTGGTGTTCGGTGGCGTCGGAAATTTGTGGGGATCGCTGATTGGCGGAATGTCCATGGGCGCAGTAAGTGAATTGCTCGAACCGTATGCCGGAGCTGTGCTGGCCAAGATCTTCGTACTGGTCGGTCTGATTCTGTTTATTCAGCGGCGCCCGCGGGGACTGTTCCCGCAAACCGGTCGCGCTGTGGACGACAAGTAATCCTGGAAGTCGACGAAATAACACATGAGCACAGTCAGCGAAGAGCCTGAAGCAGTGAATGGCGACAAACAGGTTCCTGGTTTATGGCGCCGGTCGACCTTAGTCGTCAGGGGCAGCAGCGGCCGGCATGATCGGGGCGGAAAGTGGTTTCTCAGGCTGCTGGCCGCGGGGACGATTGCTGTTCCGATTCTCAACCAGGCCGTGCCGGCATCGTCGGTGTTTCACCTTTCGGCGTTCGGACTCACCCTGATCGGCAAGTACCTGTGTTATGCGATGCTGGCTCTGGCCGTAGACCTCATCTGGGGCTATTGCGGTATTCTGAGCCTCGGTCACGCGGCCTTTTTTTCATTGGGCGGCTATGCGATGGGTATGTATCTCATGCGCGAGATCGGTCCTCGCGGAGTGTACGGCGATCCTGTCCTGCCTGACTTCATGGTGTTTCTCAACTATAAGAAGCTGCCATGGTTCTGGTACGGATTCAATCACTTTCCGGTGGCGCTGCTCATGATGATTCTGGTGCCGGCACTTCTGGCGCTGGTGTTCGGATGGTTCGCTTTCCGCTCGCGTGTAACGGGCGTCTATTTCTCGATCATCACTCAGGCGCTCACTTACGCACTGATGCTGGCATTCTTCCGCAACGACATGGGATTCGGCGGAAACAACGGTTTCACCGATTTTAAAGATATTCTCGGCTTCGATCTGCACTCCGACGGCACGCACGTGGTGCTGCTCATGATCACGGCGATCGCGCTTGGCGGCAGCTATCTTGCTTGCCGGGCTATCGTGGAGTCCCGCGCGGGCAGAGTGGTGCTTGCGATACGGGATGCCGAAAGCAGAACGCGATTTCTCGGATATCCGGTGGAATCTTTCAAGTTATGGCTTTTCGTGTTTTCGGCCATTATGGCGGGCGTCGCTGGTGCGCTGTATGTTCCACAGATTGGCATCATCAATCCGAGCGAGTTTGCGCCGATCAATTCCATCGAAGTCGTCATCTGGGTGGCGGTTGGCGGGCGAGGCACACTTTATGGCGCGATCCTCGGGGCGTTAGCGGTTAATTACGCGAAGACCTATCTTACAGGCGCCTTTCCCGAGGTCTGGCTGTACGCGCTGGGCGCATTGTTTGTTTTGGTAACAGTGTTTCTGCCGCACGGGATTGTGGGCGTTGTTTCGAAACGGGGGAAAGAGAAATGAGCGGCACTCCTGCGGTCAGCGGCGCGGCGCACGGGTCTCACAAGCCGATTCGCAACAAGCGTCTGTATCTGGAAGATCTGACCGTTAGCTTCGACGGTTTCAAGGCACTGAACAACCTGACCCTGTACGTCGATCCCGGCGAAATGCTGTGTATCATCGGCCCCAACGGGGCGGGCAAGACCACGATGATGGACGTAATCACCGGTAAGACGAAGCCCGATTCGGGATCGGCCTGGTTTGGCGATGGAGTCAATCTGTTGGAAATGTCGGAACCGGAGATCGTCGCCGCGGGCATCGGACGTAAGTTTCAGAAGCCGACTGTATTTGAGCAATTAACCGTCTTTGAAAATCTGGAACTTGCGCTGGCGGGAACGCGGTCGTTTCTCAAGACGATGCGTGCCCGGATCTCACCGAAACAAAATGAGCGGATCTTTGATGTCCTCGAGATCATTGGATTGACGGATCAGCGTGATTCATACGGCAGAATCCTCGCGCACGGCCAGAAGCAATGGCTCGAAATCGGCATGTTGCTGATGCAAAATCCCGAGTTGCTTCTTGTCGATGAACCAGTGGCCGGCATGACGCCGCATGAAATCGAACGCACGGCGCAACTGTTGACATCGCTGGCCGGGGAGCATTCGATCGTGGTCGTGGAACACGACATGTCGTTTGTGCGATCGATTGCGCGGCGTGTAACAGTACTGCATGAAGGTCAGGTGATTGCAGAAGGCGACATGGATAAGGTGCAGAACGATCCCCGCGTGATCGAGGTCTATCTTGGGGTTTGAGCATGCTGGAAATTAAGGGTCTTAATCATTTTTACGGAGGCAGCCACACGCTGTGGGACGTTGATCTCGTCGTACCTGCGGGCTCACGTATGTGCCTCATGGGCCGCAACGGGATGGGCAAAACCACCCTGCTCAAGTGCATCATGGGTCTCCAGCCGACCCGTTCCGGAGGTGCAATCTTCGATGGCGGCGATCTGCTGACGCACCACGCCGAGCACCGCGCGCGGCTTGGTATCGGTTACGTTCCGCAGGGCCGCGAAATTTTCCCCCAGCTTACCGTGGAGGAAAACCTGCGCATCGGCCTCGGCATACGGAAGAACGGCGTCAAATCGATTCCACCCAGAATCTTCGACCTGTTCCCCGTGCTGAAAAAGATGCTCAACCGCCGCGGTGGCGACTTATCGGGTGGCCAGCAGCAGCAGCTCGCCATCGGCCGCGCGCTCGTGCTCGAGCCAAAGCTGCTCATCCTGGATGAGCCGACCGAGGGCATTCAGCCGAACGTGGTGCACGAAATTGGCGACATCGTGCTGCGTCTCAACAAGGAGGAAGGACTCACCGTCCTGCTTGTCGAGCAGAAGCTGCCGTTCGCGCGCAGAGTTGCGAGCGAGTTCTGCATTCTCGACAAAGGCCGGCGAGTTGCCTCCGGGAATATCGACGCGCTGACCGACGAAGTCGTGCGCGCCCATCTCAGCGTTTAGCGAGCGCCCTCGCTGACGCAATCGCTAGTGCGAATGATCCGCCGCATGGGCGTGATCGTGGTGGTGATGATCGTGGTCGTGATCATCATGGTCATGATCGTGACTGTGCGGGACGATCGGGGGCCGTCCCGATGCGGTCAGCCCGCGCGCGCGCTGTTCTTTCAGCCACGCAATCACCTGGTCGAGGCCTTCGCCGGACTTCAGATTCGTAAAGACGAACGGCCGCTCTCCGCGCTGGCGCCGGGCATCGCGGTCCATCACTTCAAGTGAGGCACCCACATAAGGCGCGAGGTCGATCTTGTTGATCACCAGCAGTCCGCTGCGTTTGATGCCAGGGCCTCCTTTGCGCGGAATTTTGTCGCCGCCGGAGACGTCGATCACGTAAATAAACGCATCCACCAATTCCGGGCTGAAAGCCGCCGCCAGATTATCGCCGCCGCTTTCGACCAAAATCAGCTCCAGTCCGGGATGCGCGGCTTCTAATTCATCGATGGCGTCGAGATTCATCGACGCGTCTTCCCGAATCGCGGCATGCGGGCACCCGCCGGTCTCCACGCCGATTACGCGGTCGGCAGGAAGCGTTCCTTGCCGCAGCAGAAATTCGGCGTCTTCTTTGGTGTAGATGTCGTTGGTGACCACGCTCAGGTTGATCTCAGGCCACAGGTGTTTGCTCAACTGGTCCACCAGCGCGGTTTTGCCGCACCCCACCGGTCCGGCAATGCCAACGCGATACGCTCTCATCGTCAGTCTTCTCCTCAGAACAGAAAATATCTTTGCGCCAGCGGTAGTGAAGCCGCCGGTTCGCAGGTCAGCAGTTCGCCGTCCGCGCGCACTTCATAAGTTTCCGGATCGACCTGAATCCCTGGCATCGCGGCATTGTGGATCATATCCTTCTTGCCGATCGTGCGGCATCCGGATACGGCAACGGCCCGCTTCCGGAAATTCTGCTGCACGCCGTCCGCCAGCGAGGCCTTCGAAACGAACGTCACCGATGTCGCTGTTGTCGCGCGTCCAAAGGATCCGAACATCGGACGGTAAATCACCGGCTGTGGCGTGGGAATGGACGCATTGGCGTCGCCCATCACGCTCCACGCAATGAAGCCGCCCTTCACGATCATCTCCGGCTTCACGCCGAACATGGAAGGCTTCCAGAGCACCAGATCTGCCATTTTGCCGGGCTCGATCGATCCAACTTCGTGCGCAATGCCGTGTGCGATCGCCGGATTGATGGTGTACTTGGCGACGTATCGCCGCACCCTCATGTTGTCGTTGCGCGCCGAATCGCCGGCCAGGGCGCCGCGCTGCGTCTTCATCTTGTGCGCCGTCTGCCAGGTTCGCGTGACGACTTCACCGATGCGCCCCATCGCCTGCGAGTCGCTGGAAATCATGCTGAAAACGCCGAGGTCATGCAGAATATCCTCCGCCGCAATTGTCTCCGGACGGATGCGGCTCTCGGCGAAGGCCACATCTTCCGGTACCAGCGGATTCAGGTGATGACAGACCATCAGCATGTCCAGATGTTCGGCGATGGTGTTGACCGTGAACGGCCGCGTCGGATTCGTGGAAGACGGGAGAATATTCGGCAGCGCTGCGATGCGGATAATGTCCGGCGCGTGGCCGCCGCCCGCACCCTCGGTGTGATACGTGTGGATGGTGCGGCCGTCGATGGCAGCGATGGTATCCTCAACGAACCCTGCTTCGTTGATCGTGTCCGTGTGAATCGCAACCTGCACATCGAGGTCATCGGCCACTTGCAAACAGGTGTCGATCGCCGCGGGCGTCGTGCCCCAGTCCTCATGCAGTTTCAGGCCGCACGCTCCGGCCCGCACCTGCTCTTCAAGCGGCCCTTTAGTCGATGCGTTTCCCTTGCCGAGGAAACCGAAATTCATTGGCCACGCATCGGCCGCTTCCAGCATGCGCGTCAGATTCCATGCGCCCGGTGAACACGTTGTGGCATTCGTTCCGGTAGCCGGGCCGGTGCCGCCGCCAATCATGGTCGTAATGCCGTTGGAAAGCGCTTCGTAGATTTGCTGCGGCGAGATGAAGTGAATGTGGCTGTCGATGCCGCCCGCCGTGACGATCAGGTTCTCGCCGGCAATCACTTCAGTGGACGCGCCAACCACCAGTTCCGGATCGACGCCCTGCATCGTATCCGGATTTCCCGCCTTGCCGACCTTCACGATTCGTCCGTCGCGAATGCCGATGTCGCCCTTCACGATGCCCCAGTGGTCGATCACCAGCGCGTTCGTGATCACCAGATCGAGCACACCCTCCGCGCGTGTGGCTCGTGCGCTCTGGCCCATGCCGTCGCGGATCACCTTGCCGCCGCCAAAAGTGATCTCGTCGCCATAAACCGTGAAGTCTTTTTCGACTTCCACGATCAGGTCCGTATCGGCAAGCCGCACGCGGTCACCCGTCGTGGGGCCGTAAAGATCGGCGTACGTGCGGCGAGGAATACTGAGGCTCATTGATTCCCCTTTCCCTGATGGCCCAGAACCACGCGATGGCCAGCGAACTCCACCAGTTCGACTTCCTTTTCCTCGCCCGGTTCGAAGCGCACCGACGTCCCTGCCGCAATATTCAGCCGCATTCCGCGGGCTGCCGCGCGGTCGAATGAAAGCGCATTGTTGACTTCAAAAAAATGGTAATGGCTGCCGACCTGAACCGGCCGGTCGCCGGTCTGCTTTACTGTGACGCGTGCGGTCTTTCGTCCCGCGTTGGCTTCGATGAAGCCGTCTTCGAGAAGATACTCGCCCGGAGTTATACCGCCGGTGCCGGTTGCGCGTGTGCTCATTGTTTCCATCGCCTCACTGAATCGGATCGTGGACAGTTACCAGTTTGGTGCCGTCGGGAAATGTGGCTTCCACCTGTACTTCGTGGATCATCTCGGCGATGCCCGGCATAACATCGGCGCGTGTCAGCACGTTCGCGCCCAGCGTCATGATCTCAGCAACGGTCTTGCCGTCCCGGGCCCACTCGAGAATGTCCGCGGTGAGCAGCGCCAACGCCTCCGGATAGTTCAGCTGCAGACCCCGGGCGCGGCGTTTGCGCGCCACTTCGGCGGCAACGTAAATCAAGAGCCGCTCCTGTTCACGGGCGGTGAGGTGCATAGGTTCCTAATAAACCTTTCTGGGCGGTATAGCTTCTTCGCCGGTCAGAAAACGGCGGGCGATTTTCCAGCAGGAAGTGAGCGTTGCGGGTAGTTCGCGAGCCGAAACACTCAAACCCCGTACGGCAATGCCGTCGGCGACGAGCGTGGTCGCTCCCCATATAGTAACTCCGGGCCGCGAGTGCGCACAACAAAACTGATTCAGCGCGGATTCCAGTTCGCGCCATGTCGCGGCGGGCATTCCCACCCGGCAGGCATAAAAGTTCGCCATGTGCGTATAAGGGCCGAGACGCGCCGCGGAAGACAAGAGCCGCTGCGCTGGTTCCAGCGCGAAATTTTCCAGCAAAAGCGGGCGTGAGGGCGACTGCAGTTCTGTGCGGATGCGCAGCGTATTGAAGCCGAAAACTTCGCCCATCGCCTGGCGACCGGGCGCCAGCGTTTCCCACCAGAACAGCGTGGCATCGTTTGCCAGCGTGATTGCCGTATGTTGCGAGTGCCGGGATCCGGCGAAAGGAATCAGCGCATCGGGAAGATATTCCAGCAATCCTCCTTCGGCAACGCTGATTTTAGTGGTCTGTTCCGATGGCCGCGAACCCTCGCGGTGTCGATAGAGCCGGGTTGCGCCCGCGGTCGTGACCTGGACTCGGCAATCGCGTTCCACATCCATCGCGAGTGAAAGCCGGTCGCCGGCGAGCACTCCGCCCGAGACGTTATGCAGGTGAACGAGGCAACTGCCGTCCGCGCCCGGGAAGGCGCGAATCACACGCCACGGGGGTTGCTGGGCGTTCACGCGCATCCGCGTCCGTCCGTTCAGCAGTTCAAAGCGCAGCGCGAGTTGCGACTCTAGCTGATGAAGAGGCGCGTTTCGAGCATCGGGTGGCGTGCTGACGCCAGTTCCGGCAGCGGTGTGAAGCACCTGATCTCCTCCATGCCCGAAGCGCGGACCGCCTGAGCAATAAATGGCCGCAGGTCCCAGATGAGGCAACTCGCCTCGACCTGCCCGATCGGCATGAGCCGCTGACATGCCGAAACCAGTCCGGCAACCGACTGGCTCAGATACGCCAGTCCCGCTTCCTCTTCGGCAATATTCATTCGCGCGGCCGCAATACCGAATGCGACCGGGTAGCAGAGGTTTTCCGCGATCGCCGGCGCATGTAAGAGAGCATTTACCAATCGCGCCAGCCGACGGCCCAGCTTCAGCGCAGCTTCCCGCGATTCCCGTGCCGGCCGCCGCGCGCCGAATTCATCGCTTAAGGTCTGCGGATCATCCCCACGCCAGGCCCGACGAACGAATTGGGCTTCCAGCGCCCCTGCTTCCGCCAGATATTCGCGCAGAAACGGACCGATGCTCGCGCAATCCAGCGTCCCTTCTTCGACAAGCGTTTCGAGTCCGAACGAGTGCGCCGCCGAACCTACGGGAAGGGCCGAGTCGGCGAGATGAAGGAGTTCGAGCAGCATGCAGGATGAACTTCTAACGAGACTGGCCGAGCGGGGCCGGGCGCGACGTGGCGCGGTCTGAATCGATATAGAAAGAAGAGTAGCATTACCACGAATTCAAATGGACAGCGCGCGATAGCGCCGGGTCCGCACCTGCTGCGGCTGAGCCAGGCCGCTGCGGATGGAAAATTCGATGGCGTTCTTGCCGGTGTGATGCCCGGGGACGGACCCGGTGCGGCCACCCACGTTAGGCCCCGCAGCGTCCCCGCGTTTTCAGGTTCGACTTGAACTCGCGCTAAGTGTGCGGAAAGAAATGGCGTCCCTAATCGCTGAAAGTTGGAACCCGCTGATCGCAGAGCTGCGAAACCTCAGCAATCTTCGACATCTGTGGGCTTCGGGGGCTAATCAGATGAAAACTAAACGCTGAATCCGCTCTTTTTAAATTCTCAGTGTTGCTTGGAATCTAAAGACACTATGGTATTGAGTGTATCCCTATGCTAGGTTCTCTTAGAGATGCAGGTCAGCCGAGGAATTGCTGGGAGCCAAAATGATTGAAGTGAAGTGTAAAGTCTGTGACACCGGAGTCCTCCACAATATCAAGCGGTATCGCATGAGTGGAGTTGTAGTGGTGATCGGGTATCTCCTCCTCGTGCCTTCCGTTTTAGGCATAGTGTCCACCGTACTTTTTCAGATCGCGATCGTCGTGGGCTCCGTCCTTGGCTCCTCGGAAACGAAGGGTTCGACAGCTTACGCCACGCTGATGCCTAATGCCGCTGTGGGTATCTTTTCTATGGTCTTAGGGTTCTCGTTCCTGGTCGCCGGGCTTCTCGGATGGCTGCTCGTTATGAAGAAAAAAATTCTCCAATGCAATTACTGCGGAGCAGTGGTGGCCGCGTCGTGAGGATGTTCCGGGGCAGTTACGGCGTCTGCTCGCCATACCGCTCCGGCGCACAATCTTGGTCACACCGATTCGCCGCTTCCGGTGCCGCAATAGCGTGTTTAGTCACTCCATCCCCAATCTAAGACTTTCATTTCAGGTATTTACGCTTATACGAAGAGTTGCCTAGGGGGAAGCGTGCGTGCCCAAATAAGTCGCTTTGGCGTTAGTTGTACATCATATAGAAAAATTAGTTGACGAGGCACTATGTCTTGGGGCAACATTGCAGTTGTCCCTGCCGCAGGATGGTCGAAGTGGGCGATGTAGCGAAGGATTCTCGTAGAATCCTACTCCGGGCGCCTTGGCTTTTAGGTGTTTGGGTGGTTTAAATTTTGGGGCTGTTTCTGTTTAAGGGACAGACGCAGCCCCAGTTGTGGCGTCGGTCAGCCGATGGTTAGGCTGTGCGCTTGGAGAGCGTTACACAATGGGTTCAATTCCCAGCCGACGCCCCACAACTATCTTACGAAACAAGTCTGCTTCGTTAGCTATCCTTACAGGTTCGCTACAATCTGCTCGACTCCATTCACATGCATTCGTCGAACTAAACAAAATGAGTATTACACTATGTCTGTGTAATCGCAATACTAAATATTCAGTTTTCAACAGCGAATCTAGGGTCAGAGTTCATTTTTCGCAAGCGCACATTGCCGGGCGAGGTGCTTGCTCACCCAATTCCGTGCAGTCTGATTCAGAGAAATGGCGTCCCCAGAGGGATTCGAACCCTCGTTACCGCCGTGAAAGGGCGATGTCCTGGGCCTCTAGACGATGGGGACTAAAGGAAGGCTAATCTTCTAATTTACTCCCTGGAAGGCCTCCGCGTCAATCGATGCAGCAGTTCTTGTGCAGTTCTGACGAGGGTAGTTCCCGGAGCTCCGGCTGCTTTACGCACACGGAGGCTCGGGAGGCTTTAAACTGGAATTTCATCATGTCCCCGAACGACCAGAATTTTTATCGCATCCAGAAACTGCCGCCCTATGTATTTGCCGTCATCAATGAGATGAAGGCAAAGGCACGCGCAGCAGGCCAGGATGTGGTCGATCTGGGGATGGGTAACCCGGACGGCGAAACGCCCACCATTGTTGTCGATAAGCTGATCGAGGCGGCGCGGAATCCGAAGAATCACCGGTACTCGGTATCGCGCGGGATCCAGAAGCTGAGGGAAGAGATCTGCAAGCGCTACAAGCGCAACTACAACGTCGATCTGGATCCCGAGAAGGAAGCCATCGTGACGATGGGCGCGAAGGACGCGCTGGCGCACCTGTTGTTCGCGACAATCGGCCCCGGCGACGTCGTGGTCTCGCCGAATCCGGCTTATCCGATTCATCAGTACGGCGTCATCATGTCGGAAGGGCATGCGCAGATGCTGCCCATGCCGGATCCGGAGACGTTCATGGGCCGGCTGGAAGAGCTCTACAAAGAGTCTCCAAAGCCGCCGAAGATGCTGCTGATTTCGTTCCCGCATAATCCGACAACCACGTGCGTGGATCTGGCTTATATGACGCGGCTCGTGGAACTGGCCAAACAGCACGGCACACTGATTGTTCACGATTTCGCGTACGCCGATCTGGGTTTCGACGGCTACAGGCCGCCGAGCATCCTCGAAGTGCCCGGCGCGAAGGACTGTGCCGTGGAAATTTACTCCATGTCGAAGAGCTACAACATGGCGGGATGGCGCGTGGGCTTCTGCCTTGGCAACGCGAAGATGATCGCGGCGCTGGCGCGCATCAAGAGCTATCTGGATTACGGCGTGTTCCAGCCGATTCAGATTGCGGCCATTGTGGCGCTGCGCGAGTGCGAAGAAGAAACGCACAAGATTCGCGAGTTCTACAAAAAACGCCGGGACTGTCTGGTGGACGGCCTGTGTCGCGCCGGCTGGCCTGTTGCGCCGCCGCAGGGGACCATGTTCCTGTGGGCCGCGCTGCCGGAGCGATATGCGCCGCTGGGCTCACTGGAATTTTCCAAGCTGCTGATGGAGAAAGCTCTGGTGGCGGTTTCGCCGGGCATCGGCTTCGGGCCGATGGGCGAGGGCCACGTGCGCTTTGCGCTGATCGAAAACGAGCACCGCACGCGCCAGGCTACGCGCGCGATCGGGCACTTCCTGCGCAAAGAGGGGTCGGACGAGGTTCCGGCGCCGGCCGAAGTTATTGCTTCAGCGCCGCGATAAGAGCGGGCACCACTTCGAACAGATCGCCGACGATGCCGTAGTCGGCGACTTCGAAGATCGGGGCTTCCCGGTCTTTGTTGATCGCCACAATGGTCTTTGAGCCTTTCATCCCGACAAGGTGCTGAATGGCGCCGGAGATTCCGACCGCCACGTACATTTTCGGGGCGACGGTCTGGCCGGAACTGCCGACCTGGCGTTCCATGGGCAGCCAGCCGGCATCGCAGATGGGGCGCGAAGCCGCCAGCTCGGCGCCAAGCGCGTCGGCGAGGGACTGGACGACCGGAATATTCTCAGCCTCTTTGATTCCGCGACCTACCGAGACGATGATTGGCGCGGCGGTGAGATCGACGGCGCGGGCCGATTCGCGGAAGGGCTCGAGGGGGCGGGTGCGGATCTGCGCAGCATCGAGCGAAGGCTGGAATGTTTCGACGGAGGCGGAGCCGGCTTCGATAGAGTCGGCGCGAAAAGCACCGGCCTGCACGGAGGCGAAGTACGGCGGTTCGCCTTCGAAGCAGACGTCGGCGTTGATCTTGCCCTGAAACAGCTGGCGGACGAGCGTGATGGCGCCGTTGTCAACGCGGTGTGCGATGACGTCGCTGACCAGAACGCGGTTCATCGCGGTGGCGAGGCGTGGAGCGAAGTCGCGAACCTGATAGGTGTGCGGGAACAGGACCAGGGCAGGCTTGTGCGCTTCGATGAGCTGCCGGAGCGCGGCGGTGTAAGCATCCGGAGTGTAGGCCGAAAGCAGCGCGTGGTCCACAGCATGAATGCGCTTCAGGTTGTACGTTGCCAGCGTCTGCGCCAGCGGTTCGACGCCAGAGCCGAGCACCGCGGCGTAAGCGGGGACACCGAGTTGCCCGCCAATCTGCTGCGCAGCCGCGACCGCTTCGAGGGCCGATTTGTGGAACTGGCCGTTGTGCTGCTCCAGAACCGCGAGAACGCCGCTCATATGACCCTCGCTTCGAAACGGAGCTTTTCGACCAGTTGCGCGGCGGCCTGTGCGGGCGGGCCGTCGAAGATGACTGAATTTTTCGATTTCACCGGCGTGTAGATACGAGCAATGCGGATGGCGGGTGCGGCGGCGGGTGCGAGGTCGCTCACCGGGATCACGCGAACCTCTTTTGTCTTCGCTTTCTTGATGCCCATCAGCGTGGCGTAGCGCAGCTTCGTTGCGCCGGACTGAATGGTGAGCAGCGCGGGAAGGGGCATTGCGACCTGCTGGAACCAGCCGTCTTCGAGTTCACGTTTGACGCGAATTCCGCCTTCCGCCACTTCCACGTTCATCACGATCGTGGCGTGCGGCACACCCATCACCTCGGCCAGGATGACGCCGGTCTGCCCGTAGCCTAGATCGTCGGACTGCAGTCCGGTCAGGATCAGGTCGGCATTCTCCGCAGCCAGCGCGGCGGCGAGCGTGCGGGCCAGCGTCAGCGGATCGGAAGGCGCGGCTGCACCGGTATCGATGTGAATCGCGCGATCGGCACCTTTGGCGAGCGCTTCGCGGATAGTCTGGGATGCGCCTTCGGGGCCGGCGCAGAGTACGACGACCTCGCCACCGGCTGAGTCGCGCAGTTGCAGGGCCGCTTCAAGGGCGTAGGCGTCAGGCTCGTTAATTTCGCGGGTGAGATCGGACTCGTCAATCCAGATGCCGGACGCAGCGATGCGAAACTGGCTGTCCCGCGCGGGAACCTGCCGGATCGCCACAACGATTTTCATGGGAATTGCTCGATTCTGCCCCTGGCCTGCGCCCGTGAGGCGTCAGCCGATGAAGCGTTTGAAGATGAGCGCGCCGTTGGTGCCGCCGAAGCCGAACGAATTGCTCAGCGCGTAGTCGATCTTCATGGGGCGCGCCACGTTCGGGATGTAATCGAGGTCGCACGCCGGGTCGGGATTTTCGTAGTTGGCCGTGGGGGGCGCAACCTGATCGCGAATCGCGCAGATGACGATGCCGGCTTCCAGTCCGCCGGCGCCGCCCAGCAGATGGCCGGTCATCGACTTCGTGGAACTGACAGAAAGTTTCTTCGCATGATCGCCGAAGGCGCGCTTGATGGCGTTCGTTTCCGCCATATCGCCCAGCGGCGTGGAGGTGCCGTGCGCGTTGATGTAGTCCACCTGCTCCGGATTCAGCTTCGCGTCGTTCAGCGCATTCCGCATCACGCGGTAGGCGCCCTCGCCATCTTCCGGAGGAGCGGTGAAGTGGTGAGCGTCGCCGCTCATGCCGTAGCCAACGACTTCAGCCAGAATGTTCGCGCCCCGCTTACGGGCGAATTCCAGTTCTTCGAGCACCAGGACGCCCGCGCCTTCACCGACCACAAAGCCATCGCGGTCGCGATCGAATGGCCGCGAGGCGCGCGTCGGTTCATCGTTGCGCTGAGAGAGCGCCCGCATGGCGGCAAAGCCGCCCACGCCCAGCGGGGTGATGCAGGCTTCGGCGCCGCCGCAGATCATAGCGTCGGCGTAGCCGTGCTGGATCAGGCGGAAGGAATCGCCGATAGAGTGCGCGCTTGTGGTGCAGGCCGTGGCCGTTGCCGAGTTGGGGCCCTTGGCGCCGTTGCGGATCGAGATATAGCCGGAGGCGAGATTGATGATCGTGGCCGGGATGAAGAACGGCGAAATGCGGCGCGGGCCATGGGCCAGCAGATTCTTGTGTTCGCGTTCGATCACTTCGAAACCGCCGATGCCGCTGCCGACATAGACACCGACGCGCTCATCGTTTTCTGGAGTTACCTTCAGGCCGGAAGAATCCATGGCGTCCACCGAGGCCGCGACGGCCATCTGGATGAAGCGCCCCATCTTCTTCACTTCCTTCTTTTCAATGAAGCGGGAAGGGTCGAAATGCTTGATTTCACCCGCGATCTGGCTGTTGAACTCTGTCGGATCGAACGCTTCAATCCGGGCGATGCCGCTGCGGGATTCGAGCAGGGCCTGCCAGGTGGCAGCAGCAGTATCGCCAATCGCACTGAGCAGACCGACGCCGGTGACTACGACTCTGCGGGAAATAATCGTCTCTCCTTACAAAATGACCGGGGCGCGGTCAGCGCCGACGATATCCGCCGCCGCGAGGCCGCAACATTCAGCCCGCCCCGGGACCGATGAGAACCCGGGGTCCGGCGGAGCAGGCTCCGGTTATTCGATGCACCGGACCGGCCGCGCGCGGCAAGTCCGGGCAGAATTATTTTTTCTTACCTTCGATGTAGGTGACCGCATCGCCAACGGTGGCGATCTTTTCGGCGTCCTCATCGGGAATTTCCAGTTCGAACGCTTCCTCGAAGGCCATAACCAGCTCGACAATATCGAGCGAATCGGCGCCCAGGTCGTCCACGAACGAAGCCTTGTTGTCTACCTGGCCTTCATCGACGCCGAGTTGTTCGACAATGATCTGCTTAACTTTCTGCTCTACAGGCGATGCCATGATTCCTCCACTATAACGTGCGCACGATGGCGGGCGGACAGGATCCGGCCCGGAAAACACCGACCCCGTAAACTGACGGTGCCGGTCCGAATCGTGTGTGCAAAAGTCTGATTCTACACCAAACCCGGCGGCGGAGCGGATTTGCCGGCCTGTTTGCCGCTCAGGCGGTAGTTCGTGCCAGGATTGATACATCTCTACGGAACTCACACGCGACCCCGTTGTCGTCCTCGTAAACGCGCGAAATCCGCTGAATATCGGTGCGGCCGCGCGCGCCATGGCGAACTTCGGCCTTGATGATTTGCGCGTTGTGAAGCCATATGAGGCGGCTTTTCGCGAGGCGGTGTCGGCGGTGGGCGGGGCGCACGTGCTGCAGAAGGCTCGGGTGTTTGAGACAGTGGCGGAGGCGGTGGGAGATTGTTCCCTCGTGCTGGGGACGACGGCGGCGCAGCGGCGCGACCTGCAGCAGCCGATTGAACCGCTGCAGACCGGCATGCGGCGCGTGGTGGAACACAGGGGCCGGACGGCGCTGCTGTTCGGTTCGGAGAAGTTCGGCCTGTCCAACGACGACATGAGCTTCTGCCACGCGTTGCTGCGCATCGAAACCGCGGCCGGCACACCGTCGATGAATCTGGGTCAGGCAGTGGCCGTGTGCCTTTACGAGTGGTCGCGCGGCACGTCTGGCGAAGTGGCTGCGTGCGCGGTGCAGGACGGCGCGATTCCCGGCAGCGATTCCGAACAACTGACCCGGATGCTTCTGGAGTTGCTGGAACAATCGGGCTACACCAACCGGATTACTTCGGTATCCACCGAACAGAAGGTTCGCCGCTGGGTGCGCCGGGTGAAGCTTGGAAAGCGCGATGTGCCGCTGCTGATGGGCGTGCTGCGTCAGGTGCTCTGGAAGATTCGGGAAAAAAATTAACGCTGCCGGCTACTGTTTGCTGAGCCGCTTGTAGTATTCGGCAACGGCGTCGGCATACCCGGTCGGCGTGTTGCGCGGGTTGACGCTGCGGACGCTGCCGTCCTTCGCATCGAGCTTGCGGCGCAGCAGCAGTTCAACCTCGTCGACCTCCGCCAGCACCTGGGAACCGATGACGGAGCTGAGGCGCGGATCGTTGCCGGGGTTCCGCGGATCGAGTTGCTGGACGCGGCGCTGCAGGTCGCCGATTTCGCGGCTCAGGTCTTTATCGTCCGAGACGCTGCTGCGGAGCCGGCCGAGATCGCGAACGATTTCGCCAAAGGCAGCCTCGGCATTTGCCGGTTGTCCGCCGGGCTCGCCGAAGCCGGGCGTCGGGCTGCCGGAAATCGCGCCGCCAGACGGGCTGTAGCTCGTGCCGTTGCCGCCGCCGGACTGGCTACCGCCGCGCGGGCTCATGCCGGCCTGCTGGCCTCCCGGTTGTTGTCCGGCCTGCTGGCTCTGTTGTCCTCCCTGCTGCCCACCGCCCTGCTGTCCGCCACCCTGCTGTCCACCGCCCTGCTGTCCGCCACCCTGCGGTTGGCCCGGTTGTCCTTTGCCTGCCTGTTGCTGGCCGCTTTGTGCCGATTGCTGTTGTCCATTTTGGCCACGCTGACCGTTGCCCGGGTGATTTCCCGCCTGCTGGCCGTTCTTGCTCTGCTGCTGAGACTGGCTGAGTTGTTCTACCTCGCGCCGCAGGCGTTCCGCCTGGCTGAGCGCCTGCTGCATGGCGATCTGGCTCTTATCGTCGCCGCCCTGTCCGCCAGGCGCACCATTTCCTGCCGCGGCCTCAAGTTTCTTCAGCTGATCTTTCAGCTCGTTGAGCGCCTGAGTGATGGGAGCCTCGCGCATGATGGCGTACTGCCCAAGCCCGCGCCGCAGCGCCTCCATAGTCCATTCCATGCGAGTGCCGACTTCGGCCTGCTGGCTCTTCCCCATGGCATCGCGGAGATCCTTCGCCACGTTTGGCTGTGTGCCGCCAACGTCTCGCGCGGCCTGCTGCATGTCTTTCTGGATCTGGTTGTAGGAATCCAGCATCTTCTGCTTCTCTTCGGCCATCTGCGTTGCGATGCGCGGGTCGGCCGCACCCTGGCCGAAATTCCTGCGCAGCGCCTGTTCGAACTCCTGCTGGCGGGCGGCGAGTTGCTCTGCCTTGTTCGCGATATCGCCCAGTTCCGAGCCAGTCTGCTGGTGACGCAGCGACTCCAGTTGCTGACTGGCTTCGTTGAGGCGCTGCGCGGCGCGCTGGGCGTCGGTCTGACCCTGCTGTCCGGCCTGCTGCTGGCCCTGCTGGCGCGCGGAGGCGGATGCACTCATATCGCGCTCCGCCTGTTCGAGATCACGAATGGCGCGGTCCAGTTGCTCCTTCTGCGCGCGCGCAAGGCCATTTTGCAGGGGATTCTGCTGCTGGCCTTGTTGTGTCTGGCCTTGTTGTGTCTGGCCGGGCTGATTCTGCTGATTTCCCTGCTGCCGGGCGTTCTGCGCCGATTGCGGTTGGCCAGCCTGCCCCGGTTGGCCGTTCTTCTGCCCGCTTTGTTGCGAACTTTGTTGTCCGCTCTGCTGGCCGGACTGACCTCCCTGTCCGCTTTGCTGTCCCTGCTGCTGACCTTGTTGCCCCTGCTGCTGGCTTTGCTGACCGGAGTCGCCGCGTTCCAGTGATTCCATCTGCCGCTTCAGCTCTTCGGCCTCGCGACGAAGCATCTCCTGCTGGTAGCGCTGCTGCGCCAGTTGCTGGGCGTTCTGGGGCTGCTGCGCCAGTTCCTGCTGGCGTCGCGCCAGATCGGCCAGTTTCTTCAGTGTCTCGTCGATCTGTTGTTGTTTCTGTTCGGCCGCCGAACTGGCACTCGTTTCGAACTGATTCTTGTCTTTATCGAGTTCTAGGTCGAACAGATTGGCGAGGTCGCGCCCGGCCCCGCCGCCTCCGCCGCCACCGCCGCCGCCGCGGCTGATCTGCACCTGAATCTGGCGGAAGGTGGCTTCGGCGCGAAGCAGATGCTGCAGCGCCTGTTGCTCGGCCGGAAGCGCGTTCTGGAAGGCAAGCTCCTTCAGTTTGTCCGCGGCGGGCGACATAAACTGCACCGCCGCCTCCATTTCCTTTACGAATTGCGAGAATGCCGCGCCGGAGCCATCCAGTTGTCGCGCCTTCATGCGGTTCGCCAGCGACTGCGCCTGATCCCGCAACTTCGCCTGCACCTCGGCGAGATACTTGCCGTTCTCTGCCGCGGCTGCCTTCGCCTTTGCGTCGCCCTTCAACTGATTGAAAGTGGCCGCGATGATTTCCTTTTCGCGCTCGGAAAGCTGCTGATCCTGTTCCTGCTGGCCCCCCGCACCTCCTCCGCCACCCTCCTGCTGGGATTGCGAGTATTCGAACTCGAACGGCACGGCCTGGATGAAGTACATATCGGTCTTCGCCGGACTCCGGCCGTCGCGCGCCGTAGCGTAAATGCTGACGATGTCGCCCGGCACGAGCTTGAAATCTTCCAGCGAAAACAGCGCGGAGCCTTCCGCCTGTTTGGCGCCTTTCTGCTTCAGAAGCGGGATCACCTTTTCCGCCGCGCCATTCACGGAGTAATGCAGATCGAGTTCCTGCAGTGGATACTCACTCTCGGCCGTGACCGCCACAGGAACTTCCTCGATCGGGCTGACTCTGGCGTCCTTGCCGGGGCGCGTGATGGAGATTTTCGGATCGCCGGGGCGGCGCGCCTCAATGAAGTAATCGTCGGTGAGGCGGACCGACTCGCCATGATCCATCACCGCGATGTGATACGTCCCGTCCTTTTCGATCGGCACGGAAGCGGTCAGGCGGTTCTCGCCGTCCGCCACGAGATCGATCGGCTTGCCCTGCTCGAATACGATTTGCGCATCGTGCAGCGGCTTATCTGTCGTGATGACCAGTTTCGCCACGGTGCCTTCCGCCGCCCGCAGGTCGCCGCCCGGATCTTCGGTAACCGGCGCCATCCCTGTCCACGCCGGATACCGGAAAGTCACGCTGATGTTCTTCACTGCCGGCAGATCGATGGCATGCAGTTTAAAAACGCCTGACTTTACGCCGCTGGCTTCCACGTAATACTGCAGATCTTCCTGCACGCCGATGAAGAGAAAATCGAAGCCGGCGCCACCCGGCTGCGGGGCCATGGGCGCTTCTTCCCACTTGCTGGTGCTGGCGTATTGGACCCACACGCTGGCCTTCGATGCGGAAAATCCGCTGAGCTGCGCGGTCAGCGCCTGATCGGATTTGCGGCGAATTGTCTTATTGCCAGGTTGCACCGCGATGCTGTAGAACGGCTTGGCAGCCGCACTGTTCGCGTATGAACCCCACAGCAGTGAAGTGCCGTAGCCCATCACTCCGGGCCCCCAGAATACGAGCCAGAGGAGAAGGCCCGCGGCCGCTGCGGCGAGCGAGCCGAAGCGGATGAGCCGTCCGCCGGCGATGATCTTCTCTGGTTCGGCGTCCCGCGCAATCACGAGTGCGTCTTCGGCGATCAGGGAGAGGAAAGGGTCGGCGGCATTCTGCTTCGAGCGCTCGGTGAACGTAAGCAGACGCTGATCGAAACCCGGATGCAGGTGCTCCACTTCCTGGGCGGCCTTGCGGCGATTCATGCGGAGGAGCGGAACCACGAGACCCGCCGCGATCGCCACGCCAACGCCCAAAAACAGAATGAAGCGTCCCGCGAGAAGACTGGCCGGTGAGAAGGCAAGCAGAATGAGGCCGCCGACAATGAGCAGCGTCAGCAACAGAGCAGCGACGATAATCGCCGCGGCGCCGCGCGTCCACGCGAACAGCCGGAGACGGCCTTCCAGCCGGTCCAGGTATCGCCCGAGGCCTTCCAGTGGATTCACGCTACCTCTTTCGCGCCAGTCATTTGTTTCGGGTCGGTCATGTGCCGGTTTCCGAGTACTGACTCCGCGACCGCTAAAACGGCGAGCATCGCCAGCACCCACCACCAGAGTTCCGCTTTATCGCCCTGGGCTGCCGCGGACTGAGCCGGTCCCGAAGACGCGTTCGGGGCCATGCCCGTATTTTTCCACAGTTCGAGGGTCTCCTGCGGGACGAGCGAGAAGTCGGATTCGCGCCGGTCCGCGTTGACAGCGGCCAGCTCCTCGCGGCCGTTGGCCCGCCGCACGTCGAAGAAGCCCTGCGACGGGAACTGGAAGGTGGTTGCCTTCGTTGATTCAGCCAGCGAGAGGAGCCGTTTGTTGTCCGGTCCGGTGATTTCGACCGCCACACCCTTTTCCTTTTCGGTGCGCAGTTCCACGAAGGAGCCTACCTTGTAGTTCGCATGTGCCGCGCCGATGCCGCCCATCTCGTGAGCCGTCTGATCCACGAAGGGCAGCCATACCGGCTCCAGTGGCAGATTGTTCGCGATATTGTCGAAGGCCGAAGCGAATACCAGCACGTGGCCGCTGCCGATGCGGCGGTCAACCAGGAGCGGTGAGCCATCGGAGAGCTTCGCCGCAACGCGAATATCTGCGAGCGATTGCGGCAATTGCAGTTTCGCCACCTGGAAGAACTCCACGCCGCCCCAGTTCTGCGCGCTCGAAAAAGACGGATAGGACGCGTCCACCGATGCCACAGTCAGGGGCGACTCGCGATCCGGAAAGACGGTGTGGAGACCGAGGAACTGGAGTTCAGCCAGCGGCAAATGCCGTCCCGGAGCGGCATTCTTGCCGACAGTCAGCAGCACGGATCCGCCGTTCTGCACGTACTTCGCGAGAGCATCGGTCAGCTTGTCGGGCAGCGGGCCGGGATCGGCCAGGACCACGAACGAAAATTTGGAAACGTCCGCCGCGGCGGCCTGCAACGGCCCCATCGATTGCAGCGTGAATGCCGCTTCCGCGGACGATTCCAGCGCCGTTCGAACATAAAGAGGGCTGGCGGTGTCGCTGTCGGCGCGAACAATCAGCGCCGGCTTTGGATCGGTCCGCTCTACCGAGAATAGCCATTGGTCGTCCTGCGGAAAGGAATCGGCACCATCGATGCGGATTTCGCAGCGGGTCAGTCCGTACGGCGCATCGAGCGCGAGGAACTCCACCGAGGCCCGACCGCCGGCCGGAACCTTGACGTCCTTCGACGCGAGCACTTTACCGTTGGCCAGCAGTGAGACTTTGCGCGTCGCCTCCTGCGTGTTGAAGCCGGCGATGGTGGCTACGGTACGGACCTTCTTTGTGTCGAACACGCGCCGAGGGGCGTCGACACTTTCCACCGTCCAGTTCGGGATGGCTTTATCGGCGACCGCATGCATTTCGAACTTCGTGCCGGCATCGAGCCGCAGATCGGCGAATGCAGCCGGCAGGGAAGACTTCTGCGCATCGGTAAAAACGTGCGCCTCGATATTCGTCTTCAGGCTTTCGGATGTGGATCGCAGGACTCGCGAGAGTTCAGCATAGGAACTGGCGTCGTCGCCGGCCGGCAGGGCATCGAGCGCCGAGCGCAATGCCGCGCGGTCAGTTGTCATATCCGACAGCAGCCGCGCCGGGCCGCCGAACGATACAAGCTGCGCCCGGTCATTCGCGGACATGGCGTTGATCTGTTCCAGGGCCGCCTTCTTCGCATTGGCGAAGCGTTCGTCCTGCCGCATGCTGAACGAGTTATCGACCGCGAAAACCAGAGTTCGCGCACCGCCTGCCCGCGCGATGGAGGACGAATGAATATACGGGCGCGCAAAGGCGAGCAGGAGCAGCAGGATGAACAGGCAGCGCAGAGCAAACAGCAGCAGGTATTTCAGCTTCCGGTGTTTGATGGAGCTTTGCGTGCGCCGCTCGAAGAACATGAGCGAGCTGAACGGAATCGGCGTCTGCTTGTACTGTCGCAGCAGATGTACGTAAACGGGCAGCCCGAGCAGCGCGACGCCTGCAAAAAACCATGGCGCGAGGAACCCCAACTACATCCTCCTCTGCCGGATGGCCAGAAAATGCCGCAGCGCATCGTCGAGCGGCTTCGATGTATCCATGAAGAAATAATCCAGCCCGGCCGAGCGAGCTTTGTCCGCGAGTACGCGAATATGCTCATCGAGCTTCGCCCGGTACTCGTGACGCGCGTAATCCGGCGTCACTTCGAGCGAGGTGGAATCTTCCACATCGAGCAGCACGACGGGATCGCGGAAGGTTGGCGCGACCTCTTCCGGGTCGAGCACGTGAAACAGAATCACTTCATTGCCGCGGTAGCGCAGCGGCTCCACGACTTTGACAATTTCGGCCGGATCGCTGTAGAAATCCGAGATTACCACCACAATGCCGCGTCGTTTCAGGTACTGCTGGAAATGGAAAAACGGACTCGCGAAATCGGTGCGCGCACCGCCCTCGGCTTTTTCAACGGCATGCAGAAGGCGCATCAGTTGGCCCTGGCGCGTCGACGGCGGAATGTATTCCGAGACCTTTTCGTCGAACACGATCAGCCCTGCGGCGTCGCGCTGCTGCGACGACATGTAAATCAGCGACGCCGCGATGAAGCGCGCATAATCCAGTTTGCGCAGCTTACCGGATCCGTAAGTGGCGGAACCATATGTCATAGACGCGCTGGAATCGAGCAGGACCAGCAACTGCATGTTGGTCTCGCCCTTGAAGCGCTTCAGGTAGATGCGGTCGGTGCGCGCGAAGACGTTCCAGTCGACGTGGCGCAGGTCGTCACCTTCGTTGTACTGCTGGTACTCGGCGAACTCCTGGCTGAAGCCGAATTTCGGCGAACGGTGCAGGCCGGCGACGAAGCCATCCACAACCGTTTTCGCGACCAGGTCGAGAGACGAGATCGACGCCAGCACCGAGGGATCAAGGAACCGTTGGAGCATGGAATTTCAGACTGCGCCCGGGCGCGGGCCCGGCAGTTCGCTACTCCCGCGGCGCCGGCTTCGCCTGCAGAATCTGGCGCAGCACGTCATCCGAAGTCACACGGTCCGATTCCGCATGGAAGTTGCAAAGGATACGGTGGCGCAGGATCGGCACGTAAAGTTCGCGAATATCTTCGTAGTTCACGTGGTACCGGCCCTTCATCAGCGCGCGAGCCTTGGCGGCGAGGACAAGGAACTGCTGGGCGCGGACACTGCCGCCGTAATTGACGTACTTCTTTACGACGTCGGGCGCGGACGGGTCCTTCACGCGCGTGGCGCGCACCAGTTCGATGGCGTATTTCGCAACCGACTCGGCGATCGGCGTCATGCGGATGAGTTCCTGGAAGCCGAGGATCTCTTCGGCGTTGGTAATCGGGTCCGCCTGCGCAATGTGCGTCTTGGTGGTGAGATCGATGACCTGCAGTTCCTGTTCGGCCGTCAGGTAGTCCAGCATGATGTTGAACAGGAAGCGGTCGAGCTGGGCTTCGGGCAGCGGATAGGTGCCTTCCAGTTCGATGGGGTTCTGGGTGGCGAGCACGAAGAACGGGGCCGGCAGTTTGTAGTGATGGCCGCGAACCGTGCAGGCGCGCTCCTGCATTGCTTCGAGCAGCGCGGACTGCGTCTTGGGCGGCGTGCGGTTGATTTCGTCGGCGAGCAGCACGTTAGCGAAGACGGGCCCCTGAATGAACGTCCAGGTGCGGTGGCCGGTGGCCGAGTCTTCCTCGATGATGTCGGTGCCGGTGATGTCGGTCGGCATCAGGTCAGGCGTGAACTGGATGCGCTTGAAAAGCAGGCCCAGAATATCGGCCATCGTGCGTACCAGCAGCGTCTTCGCTGTGCCGGGCAAGCCGGTAATCAGGCAGTGGCCGCCGACGAACAGTCCGATGCGGACCTGCTCGATGGTCTCGTCCTGGCCGACGATCACGCGCCGCACCTGGCGGACAATTTCGGCGTCGACTTCACGGAAGCGCGTGATGCGCGACTTCAGAACATCCGGGTCAAGCTGCTGGGTCTCGATATTGGACATGAGTTCCTTTTAGTTTTTGCCGTCGCCCGATAATTCGAGCAGGATCTTCTGGGCGGGCCGGAAATTCGGCGCCGCTTCGAGCGATGCCACGGCTTCCTCTCTGGCCTCGTCGTTCCGGCCGTTGGCTTTTAATGCCCTTGCAAGATTGTAGTGCGCGCCGGCCTGATCGATGGGATTCATTCCGATCAGCGCGCGATATTCGCGCACGGCGGAGGCAGGGTCGCCGTTTTCGAGCGACAGCGCGCCGAGCCGCTCGTGCAGTTCAGCGTCCTGCGGATAGATATAGGTCAGGCGCTGCAGCGTGGCCGCGGCTTCCTTCTTCCTGCTTGCTTCGTCCTGCAGTTTCGCCAGTTGCTTCACGCGCTCCGGATCGCGCCCGCCGATTTTCGAATAGCGGCCCAGTTCTTCCATGGCGCACGTTTTATCGCCCTTCGCAAGACAGGCATCGGCCACAAACGAATAGACGTTGCCGGCTTCCACGTAATCGGGATAGATGGCTTCCACCGCCTTGCCCTTTTCGATCACTTCGTCGGACTTGCCGTCCTTGGCGAGCGCGGCGATCTCGCGAATCTGCTTCGTCCAGTCGCCAAATCCGGCGACGGCCTTGCCGAGTTCCTTATCGAGCGCCGCCATGAAATCCTTATCGAAAGCTTCCGGCTCCATTCCAAGCTGTTCGCGAATCACATCCACTGTCGGACGGTTCTTCGCGAATTCGTGGATCATATCAAGCAGCTTCTGCTCGCCCCAGCGCTGGCCGATGTAATCGCAGATCCGGCCTGCTTCGAAATACGAGACGATCACCTGCGCTTCATAAGTCGGATGCACGAAGCCGCGGTCGATCTCCGCCACGGGCAGAAGCTTCTTATCCCGCATCGCCGCCAGGATTTCCGGCGTGACGCGGTCGCCCCAGTCCGGCGCGGCGGCGGTTTCTTCATGCACTGCCAGACCTTCGGTAAACCAGCGGGGCACGCGCTCATTCGTAATATTGAGGACGTAAACGTGGCTCATTTCGTGCCACAGCGTGCTGGCCCAGTGGAAGGTGCCGGGCGGCCGGCCCGACGGGCTGTCCATCGCGATCACGCTGTTGAACGTCACGCCCAGCGCGCCGAGACCCGGCATGCCCATCGTGCGCACGGCGAAGTCTTCGTGATCCGGATAGACTTCGATCTGTACCGGCGTCTTCAGCTTCGTTTGATATTTCTTGTCGTACGTCTCCAGGACGCGCGTCATTTCGATTTCGAAATACGGCTTCAGGACGGCGGCTTCTTTTTTATTGAAGCGCAGAATGAAATTCGGATAGTGGAACGTATCGAACTTCGAGTAGCTTTCCATCAGGCGCAGCGAGTTCACGGTCTGCGCATCGCGGAAGTGATTTTCGTAGGCGAATTCCAGCTCTTTCAGCGCCTCTTCTTCGCGTCCGAGCCGCATCAGATTGATGCCGAGCTGCGAGTGCGCGCTGTAGAGGTCCGGAGCTACTGCAATTGCCTTGCGATACAGCTCAATGCCCTCTTCGTAGCGCCGGTTGATCACGTAGAAATGCGCCACCGTCTCATATCCCACGCCGCGACTGCCGATCTTCGGGAGCCATGTGGACTGTTTATCGGCCAGCAGATCCATGGCCGCGTGGATCGAAATCGCTTCGAGCGCATCCGGGTTGATGGCGAGCGCCGCATCGGCCTGCTCGGTGGCTTTCTTCGGGTTGTCATCTTCAAGCGCGATCCGCGCCATCAGTTCGTGGGCTTCGTACAGCTTCGGGTCGGCTTCGAGAGCCTTCTGTGCCGCCTCGTCGGCTTTGCCGCCGAATTGATCGGCGATGATCCGGGCGATTCCCAGCAGCGCGCGCGCCTGCTTCGGATTGAGCTCCAGCGCCTCCTCGTACAGCTTTTGCGCATCGGCCGGATTGAAGCGTTCATAGAACAAGTCGCCCCAGCGGACCCGATAGTCCGCGTTCTTCGGCTGGGCGGCAACCAGCGCCTTGAACTCGCCATTGGCGCCGTCGTAGTCCCGCGCCTTCCAGAGCGCTTCGGCCCGCGCAATGGTCTGCGCCTGCAGCGCCCCTCCGGCAAGCAGCGCTGCGCAGGTCAGGGCGACCGCTGTCATCACTGGCCGGCGGCGGCTGACAAGGTCGGGGCTGTTGGCGCGCCGCATCATTTATCGATCTGATCCTGCAGCTTCGACAGTTCCAGCAGCAACGCGGTCAGCTGCTTCTTATAATCATCGGGAGCCAGCAGTGACTTCTGATACTTGAGCTCGTCGATCTTGCCCTCGATCTCTTCCTTCTTTGTGATCAGCGCACGCTTCGCCGGATCCGTCACCACGGCCGCGGCAGAGCCGAAGCGCAACAGCGCAAATGCCGATGCCCGCTGCTGTTCATCGATCTGGGGATGTTCCGTCGCGATGCGCTTCTGTTCGGTATAGAACTCCGCGGTCTTCTTCTGCGCGTAGTTAAAGGCTTCGAGCGCGGAGATGGTCTCGTTCTTATCGACATCCGCTGCCGGATCCCGCAACGCTTCCACCCAGTAGCGCGCAAACACGGTGGCGTTCTTCTCGGTCCCCGACTTGGTGGCCGTGACGATGACGCGATTATCCTTCTTCAGCGCTTCCACCGAGCCGCCGCTGCAGCTCGTCATGTTGACGACCAGTTGCCGCCCTGCCGGAATCTTATTGAGCAGAGTCGCCAGTTCTTTGGCAGACACGTCCGGGCCGGGCAGGTTGAACTTGTACTCCACGCCGTCGTAGGTGCCGTGGCCGATCATCATCAGCACGAAAGCATCGGCCGGCCTGGCGGAAGCCGCGAACTTTGCCAGCACCGCTTCCATCTTCGCTTTGGTGGCGTCGGCGCCTTTGAGCGTTTCCACCACACGGTCGGTCTGGCCGGTGCGAAGGATCTTGTCCGTTTCGGTTGCGAGGCCGGTGAAGCGCTGTTCATAGTCCGGCTCGCCGCCGAGGCCGGCCACGGTCAGGACGTAGGTGGCCGCTGGCGCGTTCAGCGCGGCCGCGCAGAGCAGAATCGGCAACAGCGTCTTCGTACAGCGCATTAAACAACACCCCACTTGCGGCGAAGAATCCATTCCCCGCCGCGAATCAGAATGACCAGCAGGAACAAAACCGGCATGTCCCAGATATCGAGGTTATCGTGACCTGTAATTCCGGCCTCCGAGACAGCCACCTCTTCGGCGAGGCGTTTCGCCGTGGAAGGCGTGTAATAGTTGCCGCCCGTGTCACCTGCCAGCTTTTCCAGCAGATCTTTATTCTGCGCCGCGCCGAAGTTTTCCGCAACGCCGTCTTCCCGGCGGAAGGTCAGCGTGTCACTTCCGAGCTCGGTTTTGGCGCCGTTCAGCGTCTGGTGCGCGGCGGTCTCCGCCACGTAGGTGCCGGCCTTTTCCGCTGTGTAGTCGCCCGTATAAGTGCCCGGCTCCAGCGGATCCGGTTTCAGCTCCATCACTTCGGCGTTGCCGTCCGGACGCGTGATCGTAGCCTGTACGGCGGCGTCAGAAACCGGTTCGAAATTGCGGTCCCGCACGTTCACTCGCAGCGGCACGTGCATGTCGTCGGAAAGTACCTGGTGGGGGGTGGACGAAATCACCTCGCCCGGGGTTTCCGTCACCAGCCAGCGCAGCAGTTGCGACCAATACGTCGCATGGCTGCGATCGTTGTGGTCCTGCAGCATCTTCCACCGCCAGCTGCCCGCCGTGGCGAAGAGGCCAACGCGCCCCCGTCCGTAGTTCTGAATTGTGAGCAGCGGCGTGGGGCGATGTCCCGGTTCGGCCACGTTCATCAGGACCACTGCCCCCGGCTTCGGCGCGCCCATCGCAGCGTAGTTTGCCACCTGCGGCATTTTCTTCCAGCGCTCCGCGTTCTTCGCGCGGTCGTCTTCAATCTGGCAGATGGGGTTGTCGCGTCCGGCCTCGGTCAGGGTGACGTCGGCAAAGTTGCGGCTCCAGCTCTTCTCGGGCGGCGTTTTGTCGCCGGCGAACTTCAGGGGCATCATTTCGGCCATCGGCGTCGCTGCATAACCGCCATCCGCAAGTGCGAAACGGCCGGCGAGGAACAACACGCCGCCGCCGCGCTTGTCGGCAAAATCGCGAATCATGCGCTGCTGGTCGTTACTAAAATAGCTGGCCTCGACGCTGCCGATGATCAGCCCGTCGTATTTGAACAGTTCCTCGGCCTTCGCAGGAAATCCCGCCTCGAGTTCGCCGGGCGTCGCAATCCCCTGCCGGTATATCTTATTTTGCGTGGTCCTCAGCATGCTGACGATCTCTATAGAAGGGTCGTCCTCCAGCGCACGGCGGATGAACTTGTACTCCCAGCGCGGCTCGCCTTCCATATAGAGGACGCGCATCTTCTTCCGGCCCACGTTCACCAGCCGCACCACGGAATTGTTCTGCGTGTTCTGCTCGCCAGCCAGCGGTGTGATGCCGATCTGAAAGCTATGCGCGCCTGCTTCGCCGACGCTGAACATCACAGACTCGCTCTGCTCCGCATCCGGCCGCAGTTCCAGTGTCTGGCCGGAAATCAGCTTGCCGTTTTCGCGAACAGTCAGGGTGGCTTTCTGCCCGGCGTAGCCATGCTGGCGGATTGCCACACGCGCCGTGACCCGCGATTGCGCCAGCGCCCGGGCCGGCGCTGCCACGTCCACTACTTCAATGTCTCTGTCGAAATGGTCGGGTCCGTAGCCGACCGTATGCACCGGCACGTGCAGCTGCCGGAGCTGAGAAATTGTGTCGCGGTCGATGCCGCCCGTGTTGTCGCCGCCATCGGAAAGGAGCACGACAGCGCCCAGCGGCATAGTCCCGGCTTCGGCTGCGATGTGCTTCAGGCTGTCGCCGATGCGCGTGGCGTTGTCGTCGGCCGCCAGCGCCTGCGGCTGGTCGATGCGCACCGCATCCCGGCCCAAACCGTAAAGGCGTACCTGAAATTTCTTCGAAAGCTCGGGCAGCAGTTGCTTGTCAAGCGTCTCCTGCGCCTGCGCCAGGCGCGTCTTGCCGTCGTCGGCGATCCCCATGCTGCGCGAATGGTCAATGAGGACTGCTATTACGTTTTGCTGCGGCCGGAGGCGCGCCACACTGATCGCCGGATGCCACAGCATAAACAGCAGCAGCGCGAGCAGCGCCGTCTGCGCCAGCCAGATGGCCAGCGAGCGTGCGTTCGAGAGTACGGTCTTCCGCTCCCGCATGATGTTCCGGTACAGACCGGCCGCCGCCAGCAGGACCAGCACCGCGTACAGCCATACCGGCCACGGCGCCAGCATGACCAGCTTCCCTTTCGCGAAGATCGCGGGCGGATATTTGAACAGGAACTCAAACATGAGCGCGGACGGCCCTGTCGCCAGCGCGCCGTCCCTCAGGATGACGCGCCGGACACTCTTTCGGTGTCCTCAATGTTTGTAAATTGCCGGAATTGGTGTAGTTGCTGGTCTCCTGCGCCACAAACCGGCGGTTGCACATGGTGTCCAAAATCATACACCGGATAGTGCCGGTGGGTCGAATATGCCGCTACTTCAGTCCCAGATAAGCCGGCACTGTCTCTTCCGCCGTGCCAAGGGCGGTCGCGAGGGCGATTTTTGCCGAATTGTGCTGGCCGAGGCTCGCGATGTAATTTTCGTTCGCCAGTGCCAGCGCCTGCTGGGCTTCGATGACCTCGATGTTGTCCGTGACGCCCGCGCTGAAACGGTCCCGCGCCTGGCTGAGCGTTTCAGTCGCCAGCCCGACGCTCTCCTTCGCCACATCCACCTGCTGCGCCGCCGATTCCAGATCGAGCAGGGCGCTTCGCACCTCGAAATCGATCCGTCCCCGCAGGCCTTCGACCTCATTGCGGCGATTCCGAAGGACCGCTTCGGCCTGATCCACATCCGTCTTCGTCCGGCCGCCCGCATAGATCGGCACCTTCACGCCCGCCGTGAAATCGTACGTACCGTGCGAATGCGCGAAGTTCGATCCGATGTCGCCGTAATCCGCCTGCACCACCACCGAGGGCCAGTGCTGCGACTGTGCGGACTGCAGTGCGAACTCGGCCGCCCGCACATTCGCCTCCGCCGCGCGGAAATCCGGCCGCTGCGAGGTCGCCTGTTTGACCAGGCTCTCCCGCGACGTCTCCAGCGGTGCGAACGGAAAAGCGTCCGTCACGTTGAAAGTCTGACCGGTGGGCAGGCCGATCGCCCGCGCCAGCGACAGCTTATCTTTCTCGATCTGGCTGTTCTGCGCTACCAGTCGCTGCTGCTCGGTACGCAACTGAAGTCGCGCTCGCAGGACGTCGATCCCCGCCACTGTCCCCGCGTTCTTCTGGTCGTTCGCCCGGTCATACAAAGCCTGCGCGGTGGTAATTTCGGCCTGAATCGCCTGCGCCCGCGCCGTGTCCGTGATCACCGCCAGGTAAGCGTTGCTCACTGCTTCCACGACAAGATTGCGCGCGTCGTCCGCCGAAAGGGCTGCCGCTTTCTGGCTCTCGGACGCTGATTTCAGATTCCGCAGCGAGGGGCGGTCGTAAACCGTCTGCTGAGCGTATACTCGGATGTTTTCCGTTCCGAACGGACCCACCACCGCCGGAAAGCCGGGCACGCCGCCGAATCCGAACGCCGCCAGATCGTTCTGCCCGGAGGTTTGGATCGCCGCGGCGGAAATACCAGGCAGCAGCGTACTCAAAGTCCGTTGACGTTCGGCCTTCGCCACGTCTGCCAGATCGTGACTGGTCAGAATGCCGAGGTTGTACTTCAAACCCCGCCGGATGGCGTCGCGCAGGGTAAGGTCGAGCGGAGTTGCCGTCGCCGGCCCGGTTGGCAGACTGCCGCTGAAGCGAATTTCGGGCCGGGACTGGAGCACGGGTGCCGGGCCATTGGGTGGCGCGGCGGGCGGTGGTCCGAACTGCGCCATCGCGCCGGATGTGGCAAAGCCGCAAAGACCTATAGCGAACAGGACGGGGGATTTCAGTCGCAACGGATTTATCTTCCTCACTTGTATTCTCCCAACCGGGCCACGCGGAGGAAAGTGAACATCTGCATCATCGGGCCGCTACCATTTCCAGATGCCCAAATTTTCAATCGGTTGCGCTGGAGTCTTCCTCCGCCGCGCCCATGCTTTTGGGCCGCTGCCCGGCCGCTCGTCCCGGGTTCGGCAACGGAATTGTGACTTGCGTCCCGGCGGGCGGACGCGCCAAAGTGGTAGTTGGCTCAGCGCACCGTCTGCGCGGAATCCTGAAACTTAATTTCGCTTTACCCGAGGAGCTCGATCGATGAAGCAAAGTCTTCCCAACGAACTCGCTGTCGCCGTACATGCAGCCACCGGGGACTGGACGGCAAACGCCAAAGTAGCCCGCCTGTGGAGCCGCGACAAGTCCCTCTGGACCAACGCCGATGAAGATAAGTGGCTTGGCTGGATGGACATAGCGGACAAACAACTGGCCGATCGCGCGCGTTTCGAGCAGATCTCCGCCGACGTCCGCGCGGGCAAATTCGAAGACGCCGTCCTGCTCGGCATGGGCGGGTCGAGCCTGTGTCCGGAAGTCCTGGCCCTCACCTTTGGTCGCCAGCCCGGTTTTCCACAGCTCCACATCCTTGATTCCACCGATCCCGCCCAGGTCCTTGCGGTTCAGGCCGCTGCCGACCCGACGAAAGCTCTCTTTGTGGTCGCCAGCAAGTCCGGCAGCACACTCGAACCCAATGTCTTCAAGCAGTATTTCTTTGAACAAGCCGGCGGCTCTGCTTCCGATGCCGGCAGCCGCTTCATTGCCATCACCGACCCGGGCTCGAAAATGGAGGCCGTCGCCCGCGCCGATGGCTTCAGCCGCATCTGCTACGGTCTGCCGTCGATCGGCGGCCGGTATTCGGCGCTGTCCGACTTCGGGATGGTCGCCGGCGCTGTCATGGGCATCGATGTCGGCCGGTTTCTCGAAGGCGCCGTTAAGATGGCCGCGGCCTGCAGGGGAAATGACGCCGCCGTCAATCCAGGCGTCTCGCTTGGGCTGGCCCTCGGAACCCTCGCCAACGCCGGCCGCGACAAGCTCACGCTGGTGACCTCGCCCGCTATCCATGACCTCGGCGCCTGGCTCGAACAACTGGTGGCCGAATCCACCGGCAAGAACGGTAAAGCGATTATTCCAGTGGATCGCGAACCGCTGGCATCGCCCGCTGCCTACGGGACGGACCGCGTCTTCGCCTACATCCGCTACGCGCCGGCACCCGATGCCGCGCAGGACGCCGCCGTCGCCGTGCTCGAAGCTGCCGGTCAGCCGGTGCTGCGCATCGACCTCGCCGATATTTACGACCTTGGTGCCGAATTCTTCCGCTGGGAGATCGCCACGGCCGTCGCCGGCGCGCTGCTCGGAATCAATCCTTTCGATCAGCCAGACGTGGAAGCCAGCAAGATCGAAACCCGCAAGCTCACCAATGAGTTCGAAGCCACCGGCCACCTGCCTCCGGAAGCGCCAATCCTCGAAGCAGACGGTTTCCGGTTCTTTACCGACGCGCGTAATGCCGCGCAACTGGCCGGCAGCACCGCGGTGGAACTCCTGCGATCTCACTTCAGCCGCATTCACGCCGGCGATTACTTCGGGCTGCTCGGCTATATCCGGATGAATCCCGAACACGAAGCGGTGCTGCAGTCGATCCGCCTCGCCGTGCGCGATCGAAAACGTGTTGCGACGTGTCTCGGCTTCGGCCCGCGCTTCCTTCACTCGACGGGCCAGGCTTATAAGGGTGGCCCGGATTCCGGCGTTTTCCTGCAAATCACCTGCGACGATGCCTGGGATGTTGCGATCCCGGGGCAGAAATTTACGTTTGGGGTCGTCAAAGCCGCGCAGGCTCGTGGCGATTTCGATGTTCTGGCGGAACGAGGCCGGCGCGCCCTTCGCGTTCATCTCAGCAGCGACGTCCACGGCGGACTGGCAAACTTACAGAAAGCAATCCTGGAGGCAATCGCGTAATGCAAATCGGAATGGTTGGACTCGGCCGCATGGGCGGCAATATGGCAAAGCGCCTGACGCGCGGCGGTCATGAAATGGTGGTGTTCGATCTCGACGCCGCCCGCGTGGCGGAATTCGAGCAGGAAGGAATGAAGGGCGCCACGGAACTGGAGAAGTTCGTGGATCAATTGGCGAAGCCCCGCGTGGCCTGGCTCATGGTTCCGGCCGGCGATGCCACCGAAGGCATGGTCAACCGCCTCGCCGCCATGTTCGAACCCGGCGACATCCTGATCGACGGCGGCAATTCGTACTTCAAGGACGACGCCCGCAGAGCCGCTGCGCTTCGTGAAAAGGGTATCCACTATGTGGATGTCGGCACGAGCGGCGGTGTATGGGGACTCGAGCGCGGCTATTGCCTGATGGTCGGGGCCGACGAAGCCGTTTTTAAACATCTGGAACCGATCTTCAAGACGCTGGCGCCGGGGCAAGGCGACGTTGCCCCCTCGCCGGGACGCTCGTCTGAAGGCAAGACTGCTCATCTGGGCTATCTGCATTGCGGGCCCAGCGGTGCCGGGCACTTCGTCAAGATGGTGCACAACGGCATCGAATATGGCCTGATGCAGGCGTACGGCGAAGGCTTCGACATCATGAAGAACGCCGTTTCGAAGGAACTGCCGGAAGCGCTTCGATATAACCTCGACCTCGGCGAAATCGCCGAACTCTGGCGTCGCGGCAGCGTGGTGAGTTCCTGGCTGCTCGATCTCACGGCCATTGCTCTCGCCCAGGAGCCGGGCCTTGAAAGCTACACAGGCTTTGTTCAGGATTCGGGCGAAGGCCGCTGGACCATCCAGGCCGCGATTGAAGAAGCCGTGCCCGCGGACGTCCTGACCGCAGCGCTCTACGTGCGATTCCGCTCGCGGCAGGATCACACCTTCGCGGAAAAGATGCTTTCGGCCATGCGCAAGCAGTTTGGCGGCCACGTGGAGCAAGGCGCGCCCGCAAAAGGCGGCAAGTCATGAGCGCGGGCGGCAACGGCAAACGCCATCTTTCTCAGGAAAGTGCGCGCACGGCCGACCGGTGCGTGATGACCGTTTTCGGCGCTTCCGGCGATCTCACCAAGCGCAAGCTGCTGCCGGCCATCTACAACCTCGGCCGCAATAACCTGTTGCCTCGCGAATTCGCCATCCTCGGCTTCGCGAAGGACGTATTTACCGAGGAAGACTTCCGTAAGACGATCCGCGCCGAGCTCAAGGAGTACAGCGGCAGCACCGGTTCCCAGTCCGACGAAGCGCTCTGCGACTGGATCGCCGAACACACTTACTACCTTTGCGGCGACTTCGCCAACCCCGCCGATTACGCGCTCCTGAAGCAACGGATCGACGAACTCACCGAGCGCCATCACACCGGCGGCAACGTCTTCTACTACATGGCGACGCTGCCGCAGTTTTTTCCGGAAATCATCCGGCAACTGGGTGCGGTGGGCCTCACCCACGAAGAAAAGGACACCTGGCGCCGCGTGATCGTCGAAAAGCCGTTCGGCAGCGACGTGGAATCGGCGCGGGCGCTGAACCGCGAAATCGGCGAAGTGCTGGACGAAAAGCAGATCTACCGGATCGACCACTATCTCGGCAAGGAAACGGTTCAGAACATCTTGGTTTTCCGTTTTGCCAACGGCATTTTCGAACCCGTCTGGAATCGCCGGTACATTGACCACGTGCAGATCACGGTGGCCGAAAGCCTCGGGGTGGAGCGCCGCGGCGGCTACTACGAAAAGGCCGGCTGCCTGCGGGACATGATCCCGAACCATATTTTGCAGCTCGTCACCCTCACCGCCATGGAGCCGCCGACCTCTTTCGAGGCCGATGCCGTGCGCGACGAGCAGGCCAAAGTGCTGAACGCGATGCAGCCGATCCTTCCCGAAGACGTGCTGACGCGCGCCGTGCGCGGCCAGTATGGCGAGGGCGACGTGGCGGGCGAACACGTGCCGGGCTACCGCGCCGAGCAGTTCGTCAGCCCGAAATCGAATACGGAAAGCTTCGTGGCGCTGAAGCTACAGGTTGACAACTGGCGCTGGGCCGACGTGCCGTTTTACGTCCGCACCGGCAAGCGGATGCCGAAGCGGCTCACCGAAATCGCGATTCAGTTCCGGCGTGCGCCATTCATGCTCTTCCGCGACACCACGGTGCAACATCTGGCGCCCAACATGCTGGTGATGCATATCCAGCCCGACGAAGGAATCTCCCTGCAGTTCGGCGCCAAGATTCCCGGAGCGCACGTGCAGGTGGGCAGCGTCACTATGGACTTCAATTACGCCGATTATTTCGGCAGCGAGCCGAGCACCGGCTATGAGCGACTGCTGTATGACTGCATGATCGGCGATGCCACGCTCTTTCAGCGCGCCGATATGGTGGAAGCCGGCTGGCGGGTGGTGGAACCGGTTCTGGACGTCTGGAAGGCGCTGCCGCCGCGCGCGTTTCCCAATTACGCCGCCGGATCCTGGGGCCCGAAGGACGCGGACGAACTGCTGCACCGCGATGGAAGAGCCTGGCGGGAAGAGTGAGGGGGGCCGTCAGCCCCCCCCCCAAACGGCCTCGTTCCGGGCGGGATAGTCGGCTGCGGGTCTCATTTGCTACGATAGTTGAGTTATGGCAATTCCGAACATTAAGCGGTTCCGGCCGTTCTGCCCCACCTGCAACGAAAACTTCACTCTGATGGCCGTGCTGCCCAAGGACGCCAACGTCGATGCCTACCTGACCGATGCGGTCTCGCGGCACGACCACAAGGCCTTCCAGGACGCCAAGGCGCAGATGAATAAGGTCCGCGTCGGCCAGCAGAAACAGCAGAAAAAGAAGTAGTTCCGGCCTTCGTCTTACGAAGCGGACCCGGCGGCCTTCGCGCTGCCGGGTCCGCTTTCTTTTTGCCGCGCGGTTTCCCGGTTCGCCGGTCAGTTCCCCAGCCGGGCGAGCAGGGAGCGCGAAGCGCGCAGCCCTTCGCGCTGCACTTCTTCATCCCGATCGCGGCTGACGCTGTCGAGTGGTGCCACCGACGTCGTGTCCCCGCTCTGCGCCAGCACGCGCGCCAGCTGAATCTTTTCGTCGCGCGTCCCCTGCCCGAGCGGCCCGTAGAGTGCCTGCAGGACCGACTTGCTGCGCGCCGCCTCCACCAGATACGCCCACGCCACCTCGCGGTACGCGGCCGAGTTCAGCGTGCTGATGAGATAACGAAGCGGAGCCGTCTCCGAGACGTCAGCATTGCCGCCCAGTACCAGCGCGAAGGCCGCGCCGAGCCGGGGCATCATCTTCTCCTCATCGTGCCAGGCCTTTTCAAGCGCCGCGCGGTCCCGCGGATCGCCCAGCCGACCGAGACCTTCCGCCGCCGCCGCGCGCAACCGGTCATCCTTCGCGGCGAGTTCGCGGAGCAGCAGATCGCGGTCGATCGCGGCGGGCATCGCGGCCAGCGCCAGCAGAGCGGCGCGTTCCATCTTCGTATTGCGCGGGTTGGCGATTACTCCCCGCAGTGCAGGCAGCGCATCGGTGCTGCGCAGCAGGCCGGCGGTCTCGATGGCCGCATTCTGTACTTTGTCGTCGAGGTCGCGCAGTAAATAAGTGATTCGGGGGCCCGCAGAAGGGTCGCCGATCTTCTGCATCGCGATCAGCGCTTCATACAGGATGGCGTTGTCTTTCGTCCGCAGCGCCTCCAGCAGATCGGGTAACGCGACCCTGCCCCGCAGGATGCCGACGGCGCGGCAGGCATTGGCCCGGGCATCGTAACTGGCCCCGCCGCGGGCGAGCAGCCCCAGCGCTGTGATGACGTCCGGCCGCACGGCAACGTAAGCATCGACGGTCTGGTCGTTGGAATCGGAAAGCTTCGCCCGTACGGCGGTGCCGGCGCGCACCAGCGTGGAGCCAGGGCCGGTCTTTACGTACCCGGGGAGATAGTAGTTCACGAGGCCGTCCGTGGCGCGGATCTGCATCTCGGGATCGGCGTCGCGGGTGGCCCGGATGAGCGGATCGATGATGTCCTTGCCGCCGACGGAGATCAGCTGTTTGACGGCTTCAACGCGCGTATCGAGCTCCGCGGCGTTCAGGTAGCCGGATATAGCGGGAATTCCCTGCTGTCCCTGTTTGGCCGCCCCGCGGACGTCTTTCGGCGTCTGCGCCGGCAGCGGAAGACTACCGAGTGAGGCGAGCAGAATCAGCGCGGGCAACGAATAACGCATGCAATATTTATTATGGCGTGAGCAATGACGGACTGTCGTCCTCACATCCGCGCGGCCAGTGCGGGCGCAGGGAAAGCAGCACGGCTTAACGGACGAAGTCGGCAGTGACGCGGTGCGGGATGACCCCGGCTTCATGACCCAGATCGAACAGCTTCTGCGCGGCCTTCGGGATCACGTCGCCGGCGTCTACCGTGTAGTGGTTCACGTACATGCCGATGAACTTTTCGGCGAGGCGCGGTTCCATGTCGCGGGCGAACTGGAGTGAGTATTCCAGCGCCTCGGCGTGGTTGTCGAGCGAGTACTGGATGCTTTCCCGCATCATCCGGCAGCACTCCGCCTTCACGTCGTCCGGCAGCGCCCGCCGCAGAACGTTACACCCGAGCGGCAGCGGCAGATCGTACGTCTCTTTCCACCACTTGCCCATGTCGAGAACGCGGTGAAACCCGCTCTTGTTGTACGTGAGCTGGGCTTCGTGAATGATCAGGCCGAGGTCGGCCGCGCCGGCCGTGACGGTCTGGAGGATCTGGTCAAACGGCACCACCACGGGTTCGAAATCCTGCTCGAAAATCTTCAGCGCCAGGTAGGCCGAAGTGAGCGTACCCGGGATGGCGATCTTCTTCCCCTTGATTTCCTCGGGCTCCAGCGGCTTCGTGGAGACGACCAGGGGGCCGTAACCATCGCCGATGCTGGAGCCGCTGGCCATGAGGATGTACTTGTCAGCAATATACGGGTAGGCGTGATAAGAAATCGCGGTCAGGTCGTAAAACCCTTCCATCGATTTCCGGTTAAGCGTTTCGATATCGGCCAGAACGTGCCGGAAATTCACCCGCGGCGAGCGGATTTTCCGCGTCGCAATGCCGTAAAACATGAACGCGTCATCGGAATCGGGACTGGCGGCGCTGTTGATGTCAATGATGGCTGGATCCGGCATAATGAACGAGGTCGGAATCGTCAGTATCGCATGGAGACGGCTGCGAACTGGCTAAACGGGGGCTGAAAACGGGGCCGGAGCTGCGGAATTTCGGTTAATCCTACGGATGAACCGTCTTCGGATGCACAGGCGTGGGACGGCGCGGAACTTTGTGGGCGTTCTTCTTCCCGTTGTACGTGTTCTTCGGCTTAATCGTCTTCGGCTTCTTCGCGGCTTCAACCGGGCTGATTACGAAAAAGAGCGAAATCGCGAGCAACAGGTAGCGCATCACCTTCATCTTACCTGATTCGGCTGGGGAAAATTCCGGTACATCAGGAAAAAGCTGAAGACGGTCAGGATCAGGCAGACGGCCGCAAGTGACCGCCACAATGCTTCTTTGCCCCGCGAGGAGTGGACCGGCGTACCCGCCGCGTAGCCGACGCAAAATCCAGCCGCGAGTCCCCCGATGTGCGCCCAGTTGTCGACCTGGAAGCCGGGGATCAGCCCCAGCGCGAGAATGTAGACCACCCATTTCACATAAAAATTGCGCACCGCGCGGCCCACCGAAGACCGGTTGGCCACGCCGAAGGCAATCATGGCGCCGATCAGCCCCATGATGCCGGCCGAGGAACCGATCGACAAGACCGGATTCTCCCGCGCGCTCAGGTAAAAGCCGCCAACCGTGCCGGCGAAGTAGATGACGAGGAAGCGGGGCGTAGCGTAAACCTGCTCCGTTTGCGCCCCCAGGTCGTAGAGGACCCAGCTGTTCATCAGAATATGCATCAGACCGCCATGCAGAAACCCGGCGGTCACCAGACGCCAGTATTCGTGGTCCTGCCAGATGCTGGGGCCAAACTTCGCGCCGAAAGCCCAGAGCGCCTGGCTTTCGCCGAACGACTTGCCGATCAGAACGGTGGCGATGTAAAGGCCTGTGTTGATCAGCAGGATCAGGATGGTGGTGAAGTGCGCCTGCGGAATCAGCCCGCCCAGGATCTCCCCCGGTTGGCGCATATCGATGGAACGCGGCCCGACCGGGTTGTTGCAATACGGACAGGTGCGGTCGCTCGTGGTGATGAAAGCCCGGCAGTTCGGGCACATCCGCCGCTTATCCACGCGACGACTTTCCCGGGGCAGCAGCTGGCTTTGCCGTGACAGCGTTCATTTTTTCGTACTCTTTGACAAAGTGATCCTTGTCGGGCGCGCGCCGCACGCAAAGGCGAAAGGCCAGCAGCGCGCCGAAAGCCATCTTCACAATATCGACGCTTGAATAGATGCCGTGAAGCATCCAGAAATGCTTGTAGACCGGATCGGTAGCGGGCAACCCCTCCACCGTCCGTCCCAGATCGACGATCTGCGGCGTCAGGAAAAACCGCTCGGCCGCGACGATCGCCAGCATGCCCAGCACCAGCGCCATGTACAGCTTCTGCGGGCGGTCGCCGAACAGCAGAATCAGGAAGAGCAGCGCCCCCATGCCCAGTTGCGCCCACTCCCAGTTGGTGAAAATAAAATTATTTTCTTCCGCGGCATTCCGCCGCAAAATGGCCCTCACCTGCGGACGGCCAATCTGGTTCAGTTCGACCGCGGTGACCGGACTGCCGGGGCTGGCGAGGAATCGGTCAACCGTTCGGAAATTCTGGATGACGGCGACATCTGCAAGAACTGCTGCGCCGAGCCAGATGCCGATCAGAACTGCGGCGATTCTGCGGAACTGGATCATAGCTACCGTCCTGCTGGCTGGCTGGCGGGCGGCACAATGCCGTTCATCCGGAGATAAACCACCATTTGCCCGTAGTGATCGAACGTATGCCAGAACAGCATGCCCACCGATTCGGCGCGCGTCGTCGTGTTTTTCGGATTGAACGGACTTGGCATCGCCTCGGCGAGGTTGGCGTTGGTGACGGTGCCGACGGCCTTATGGGCGTGGGCGAAAGCATCTTTGACGTACTTCACGATGTCTTCTTTTTTCGTCAGCTCCGCCGGACCGTTATCGTCTTTCGCCGGGGCGATTGGTTCGCCGAGGAGTCCGGATGATATCTGATTGATTGCAAACGCCACGTGCTTCGCCTGCACGCCGAACGTGCGGACGCCGGTAAATGCGCCACCGGGCGTCGAAGGTGCGAAGCCGAACTTGTCGGCGGGCATTGCTTCCACCAGACCCACAACTTCGCGCTCCACGCCGGAAAGCTGGCGGTCGTAATTCTGGCGCATATTGGGCGCTTCGTCCGCCGCCGGCAGGGAGAGAGCAGAGAGCGCCAGAACGGCGAACGTACGAATTAAATACATGCTGCTTCCAGTGTACCGGCAGCGGGAATCGCCCTGCCGGAACCGCTCCCGGATTTGCCGCGGGACCGCTGCGAAATAGCCCCGCATGTGAAAATTTGTAATAGATGAAGAAACTTCTCGCCCTGAACCGTGGCGAAATCGCGATCCGCATCATGCGCGCGGCCACTGAACTCGGTCTGCGTACCGTCGCAGTCTACTCCAAGGAGGACCGTCTCGGTCTTCATCGTTTCAAAGCAGACGAAGCCTACCAGATCGGCGAGGGCCTTGGCCCCGTGCAGGCCTATCTGGATGTGGAAGGCATCGTCGCCATGGCCAAAGAAAAGGGCGTCGATCTCATTCACCCCGGCTACGGCTTCCTGTCTGAGAATCCGGCGCTGCCGCGGGCCTGCGAAAAGTACGGCATCACCTTCGTCGGACCCAGCGCCGAACTGCTGGAAATGCTCGGTGATAAGACAGCCGCGCGCAAACTGGCCGAACGGGCCGGCGTGCCCGTGGTTCCGGGCAGCGATAATCCCGCCGACGTGGCGAAAATCGGCTTCCCGCTCATCATCAAAGCTGCCTTCGGCGGCGGCGGGCGCGGCATGCGCGTGGTGGAAAATGCCGAACAGTTCCAGGGCAAACTCGAAGAGGCCACTCGCGAAGCCGCGGCCGCATTCGGCAACGGCGCCGTGTTCCTCGAACGCTATATTCGGCGCGCCAAGCACATCGAGGTTCAGATTCTGGGCGACCGGCACGGCAACATCGTGCATCTGTACGAACGCGATTGCTCGGTGCAGCGCCGCCATCAGAAAGTTGTGGAAGTCGCCCCGGCCGTGGGCCTGCCGAAGAAGGTGCGCGACGCTGTGGCGGAAGCGGCGCTCAAGCTGGCTCGCGAAGCCGGCTATTACAACGCGGGCACGGTGGAATTTCTCGTCGACGCCGATACCGGCGAGTTCTTCTTCATTGAGGTAAATCCGCGTGTTCAGGTGGAGCACACTGTCACCGAACTGGTGACCGGTATCGACATCGTGCGCTGCCAGATTCTCGCCGCGCAGGGCCACAAGCTGCATGAAGCGCCCATCGGTCTGCCGGAGCAGAAGAACATTCCGCTTTACGGATATGCGCTGCAGTGCCGCGTGACCACCGAAGACCCGACTAATAATTTCACGCCCGACTATGGCCGCCTGCAGACTTACCGTTCGCCCGCCGGCTTCGGCGTGCGTCTCGACGGCGGCTCAGCTTACAGCGGCGCGACCATCACTCCCTATTACGATTCGCTTCTGGTGAAGATCAGCGCCTGGGCGGCGGAGTTCGATCAGGCCTGCAACCGCGCCGACCGCGCCCTTCGCGAATTCCGCGTGCGCGGCGTCAAAACCAACATCCCGTTTCTCGAAAACGTCGTCAACAATCCGGACTTCCGCGCCGGCAACGTGACGACGTCGTTCATCGATCAGACGCCGAGCCTTTTCAACTTCAAGCTGCGTCAGGATCGCGCCACGCGCCTGCTTACGTATCTCGGAGAAACGATCGTCAACGGCAACCCGGAAGTAGCCGGCAAGGTGAAGCCGAAGGAGTTCCGCCCCGCTCCGGTGCCGCAGCGCATTCCGCTGCCGCCGCCGCGCGGCACCAAGCAGCTTCTTGACGAAATGGGTCCGGAGAAGTTCGCGCGATGGATGACCGCGCAGCCGCAGTTGTTGATGACGGACACCACGTTCCGTGACGCGCACCAGTCCCTGATGGCGACGCGTATGCGCGGCGCCGACATGCTGACGATCGCCAACTACGTGTCCCATCGGCTGCCGAATCTGTTCAGCCTCGAAATGTGGGGCGGGGCGACTTTCGACGTCTCCATGCGCTTTCTGCTGGAAGACCCGTGGCTGCGTCTGCGCAAGCTGCGCGCCGCGATCCCGAATATCTGTTTCCAGATGCTGTTCCGCGCCTCGAATGCGGTCGGCTATCGCGCTTATCCCGACAACGTGGTGCGCGAATTCGTGCTCGAAGCGTCGCGCCAGGGCATGGATATCTTCCGTGTCTTCGACTCGCTGAACTGGCTGCCCAACATGCGGGTCGCCATGGAAGCGGTGCGCGATACGAAGAGCCTCTGCGAAGCGGCGATCTGCTACACCGGCGACATTCTCGACCCCTCCCGCCAGAAGTATTCGCTGAACTACTACGTGAAGATGGCGAAGGAGCTGGAGAAGATGGGCGCGCACATCCTTGCCATCAAGGACATGGCCGGCCTGCTGCGTCCCTACGCCGCCGAAGTGCTGGTGAAGGCACTGCGCGACGAAGTCGGGATCCCGATTCATTTCCACACGCACGATACCAGCGGCGTCAGCGCCGCGTCCATCCTCAAGGCGGCGGACGCGGGAGTCCATGTAGCGGACGCGGCCATTGCGTCCATGAGCGGGCAGACCAGCCAGCCGAATCTGAATTCCATCGTCGCGGCGCTGCAGAATACGCCGCGCGACACGGGCCTCGACCTCGATGCGCTGAACAACTGCGCCGATTACTGGGAAACCGTGCGCAGCTGGTACGCGCCGTTCGATACCAGCCCGAAGTGCGGCACCGCCGAAGTTTATCTGCATGAAATGCCCGGCGGTCAGTATACGAATCTGAAGGAACAGGCCGAATCGCTTGGCCTCGGAACCAAATGGCCCGCCATCGCGCGGATGTATCGCGACGTCAACCTCGCGTTCGGCGACATTGTGAAGGTCACGCCGTCGAGCAAGGTGGTCGGCGATATGGCGCTGTATCTCGTGAGCCACGACCGCACGATTGAAGAGTTCCTGAGCCTCGAACCGGGCCACAGCGCATCGATTCCCAACTCCGTCATCGACATGTTCGAAGGCTCTCTCGGTGAGCCTGAAGGCGGGTGGCCGGAGAAGGTTCGGCGGATCGTTCTCAACGGCAGGATCCCGCGCGCGGGACGTCCCGGCGAACATCTGGCCGCAGCCGACTTTGCAGAAGTCGCAGCCAAAGTGAAGGCCGCCATCGGACGCAAACCGGCACACGACGAAGTCCTCAGCTATCTCATGTACCCCGAGGTCTTCCTGAAGTTCGCCGAAGCGCGCGCCGCTTACAGCGATGTGGATGTGCTGCCGACGCCGCAATTCTTCTTCGGTATGGAGAAGGGCGAGGAGATCGCCATCGACATCGAAGCCGGCAAGACGCTGGTGGTGAAATTCCTCGCCGTCAGCGATCCGCATCCGGACGGCACGCGAACCGTGTTCTTCGAAATCAATGGCCAGCCGCGCGAAGTCGACGTGCGCGATAAGAGTCTGCGGTCGTCGGTAGCTGCGCGGGTGAAGGCGAACCCGGCGAATCCGGCTGAAGTCGGCGCGCCGCTGCCCGGGTTGATTACGGCCGTTTCGGTCAGCGAGGGCGCATCGGTGAAAAAAGGCGACAAACTGCTGGTGATCGAGGCCATGAAGATGCAGAGCACCGTTTACGTTCCCGCGGACGGCAAGGTCACGAAACTTGCTGCCCAGATCGGCATGCAGGTGGAAGCGAAGGATCTGCTGGCTGTCGTGGAATAGTGTCCGTGCCGGCGTGTCTGGCCGGCATCGGCGAAGTTATTTGAGTGGTCGGAAGAGTTTGGGGGAATGAGGCGCGCTCATGAGTAAGAGCAGAAGCCTGTTGCGATACTCCGCTTTGGCGTACGCCGTGCTCGCCAGCGGCGCTCTTCACGCGGCGACGAAGGCGATTCCGCTGATTCCGAATTCGTCCATCAAGCTGGTGGGCGTCGAACTCGCTTCCGTGACTTACAAAGGGCGCAAAGCCATGCAGGTCACCCACCGCGAAGGTGAGGACGGTCGCAGTCTCGCCATTCTGCCGGGCATTGATTTTACCGACGGAATCATTGAGTACGATTTCGCCGGCGACGTGAAGCCAGGCTCCGGCGACGGTTTCCGCGGTTTCTCCGGACTCGCCTTCCGCGTCCAGCCCGGAGGCTCTGAATACGAGTGCTTCTACCAGCGCCCCCGCAACGGACGTTCGGAAAATCAGGAGCAGCGCAATCATTCCGTGCAGTACATCTCGATGCCGGATTTCCCCTGGCAGCGGCTCCGTATGGAAACGCCGGGCCGCTACGAATCTTACGTCGATATGGTGCCGGGCGAATGGACTCACGTCCGGATCGAGGTGCACGGCGCCCGCGCACTGCTGTTTGTGAACCATGCCACCCAGCCTGTGCTGATCGTGAATGACCTGAAGCATGGAATATCGCACGGCACGCTCGCGTTATGGGTGGACGTCGGAACTGTTGCTCACTTCGCCAATCTCAGGATTACGCGCTAGGTAAGCTCCGGTGGCAAGGGCGTCCAGCGCGGCTGTGCTCTCGATGAGCGGGACCACGCGAACACGAGTCCTGGACAGCGAAGCGAGTTCCCCGGTTACAATTCGGACGGGACATCAAGGGAGGCCGCATTGAAAATCACAGCTTTGTTTTGTGCTCTGGCTGCTGCGGGCGCGCTATACGGCGAAACCAGGACCATTCCACTGGTTCCGAACCCGGCCATCAAACTGGTAGGCGTCGAACTCGCTTCCGTAACCTACAAAGGGCGAAAAGCCATGCGGGTCACCTATCTTTCGGGTGAGGATGGTCACAGCCTGGCTGTCTTGCCCGGCATCGATTTCAGCGATGGCGTGATCGAATACGATTTCGCCGGCGGGGTAAAGCCCGGGGCGACTCCCGATTTTCGCGGCTTCACCGGACTTGGCTTTCGCGTCCAGCCGGATGGCGACAGTTACGAATGCTTTTACCAGCGCCCGCTTAACGGACGTTCGGAAAACCAGGAGCAGCGCAACCATTCCGTTCAGTACATGTCGCTACCCGACTTCCCCTGGCTCCGCCTGCGCACGGAAACGCCCGGGCGCTACGAATCGTACGCCGACATGGTGCCGGGCGAATGGACTCACGTACGCATCGAAGTCAAAGGCAGCCAGGCGCGGTTGTACGTCAATCGGGCCGCGCAGCCTGTACTGGTCGTCAATGACCTGAAGCACGGCGCTTCCCGGGGAACGATCGCGCTCTGGGTTGGCGTTGGCACCGTGGCGCACTTCGCAAA
>CAIKMJ010000059.1 GCA_903828455.1 uncultured Acidobacteriia bacterium
ATTGCCGATTTCCAGGGGACTACGATATCGCTCACCAATCCCGGCACGGTCGGCACTATGGCGTCGAATCCGCGCCTCGTGGCAGGGCAGGGTGCAATCGTTGCAGTCGGCGCGATGGATTATCCGGCCGAGTATCGCGGCGTTCCGGCAGAGACGATCGCGTCGCTCGGCATTGGCAAGGTGATGTCCGTTAGCTGCACGTACGATCACCGCGTGATTCAGGGCGCGGAATCAGGCTTGTTTCTCGGTGCTGTGCAGTCCATGCTGGACGGTGAGCATGGCTTTTACGATGAAGTATTCGCCGCGCTCCACGTGCCCTACCAACCGGTGAAATGGACTCCGGACAAGACTGCCGAAGCCGTAGCCGCCGTTGCCGAACCACCCATCGATCTGGTGAAACAGACGGCGGTCACCCACCTCGTGCGTGCTTTCCGCGTCCGCGGACATCTGATGGCCGACCTCGATCCGCTTGGCGGCGAACCGGCATACAATCCGGAACTGGATCCGCTGACTTATGGTCTGACGATCTGGGATCTGGACCGCCACTTCTACACGGATTCCCTGCAGCAGGCGCTCGGCGGGCGCAAACAGGCGACCCTGCGGGAAATGGTCGACCTGTTGCGCCGCACGTATTGTGGCCGGGTCGGCTACGAGTACATGTACAACCAGCGGCCGGAAGAAAAGCAATGGCTGCAGGACCACATGGAAGCGCCGCGCGAGCCGCTGAGCCGCGAAGAAAAGCTGCGGGTGATGGAAAATATCCTGCGCGCGGAGGAGTTTGAGCTTTTCCTGGACCGCCGTTACATCGGACAGAAGCGCTTCTCGCTGGAAGGTGCCGAATCGGCGATTTCCGTTCTGGCGGAAACCGCCAACCTCGCGGCCGACTCGGGCGTGCACGAACTGGTGATCGGCATGGCTCACCGGGGCCGCCTGAACGTGCTGGCCAACATCATTGGCAAGCCGCTGGGGCAGATTTTTTCCGAATTTGAAGGCAGCATCGATCCGGCCTCCGTTCAGGGCTCAGGGGATGTCAAATACCACCTGGGCGCCAGCGGCATTCACGAATCGCCGGCAGGCAACGAACTCGTGGTTACTCTGGCGGCCAATCCGAGCCATCTGGAGGCGGTCAACCCGGTGGTGGAAGGAATGGCGCGCGCCAAGCAGGAGCGGCTCGGCGACACGCAGCGGGCCCGCATTATCCCGCTGCTCATTCATGGCGACGCGGCGTTCGCCGGACAGGGCGTGGTTGCCGAGACGCTGAATCTGTCTCAACTGGAAGGGTACGCCACCGGAGGCACAATCCATCTGGTGATCAACAACCAGATCGGCTTCACCACACTGCCGGAAGATTCCCGATCCACCAGCTACGCAACGGATATTGCGCGCACCATTCAGGCACCGGTTTTCCACGTGAACGGGGACGACCCGGAAGCCTGCCTGCGGGTTACGCAGTTTGCCTTCGAATATCGCCGCGAGTTTAAGCGGGACGTTGTCATTGACATGGTCTGCTACCGCCGGCATGGTCACAACGAGGGTGACGACCCGGCCTACACGCAGCCGGTGATGTACCGCAGGATCCGAGAGATGGCTTCCGCCGCCGTGCAGTACGGACAGCGGCTGGTGGAAGCGAAGGTCCTGACCTCGGCGGAAGTCAGCGCGATGCGGAAAAAAGTTTCCGAGCGGCTAAACACTGCGTATGATGCGAATAAGGCGTCGGGCCCGTGGGTCCTGCAGCCGCCCGTCATGCCGGCGCCGGCCGGTTTCACGACGGCGATTTCACGCGACATGCTGGAGCGCGTGGTGGACGGGATCACGTTTCTGCCTCAGTCGTTCCACCTTCATCCCAAGCTCGAGACCTTTATTCAGAAGCGCCGTGAGACGCTCGCGAAAGACGGCCCGGTGGACTGGGCATACGCCGAAGCGATCGCTTTCGGCAGTCTGGTGCTGGAGGGCGTTCCGGTGCGGCTCAGCGGGCAGGATTGCGGCCGCGGCACCTTCAGTCAGCGCCACCTTGCGTTTTACGATCTTCAAGACGGCCACCGTTACACTCCGCTGGAACACATGGCGGAGAAGCAGGCGCGCTTTAAAGTCATCGACAGTTCGCTCAGTGAGTACGCAGTGCTTGGTTTCGAATACGGCTACAGCGTCTCGGATCCCCAGACGCTGACGCTGTGGGAGGCGCAGTTCGGGGATTTTTCCAACGGCGCACAGATCATCATCGATCAGTTCCTGACAACCGGTGAGCAGAAGTGGAGCCAGGTCAGCGGCCTGACGCTGCTGCTGCCGCATGGCTACGAGGGACAGGGTCCGGAACACTCCAGCGCGCGAATGGAGCGCTTCCTCGCGCTTTGCGCCGAGAAAAACATCCGGGTGGCGAACTGTTCTTCTCCGGCGCAGTACTTTCATATCCTGCGGCGCCAGATGACTACGCAGCGTAAGCCCCTGGTGCTCTTCACGCCGAAGAGCCTGCTGCGTTCGCCGCTGGCCGTCTCGGGCTTCAGCGAGCTGACGGGCGGAACTTTCCGCGAAGTGATTGGCGACGCGATGGACCCCACGCGTGTCCGCAAGCTTGTCTTCTGCTCGGGCAAGGTATATTACGACCTCAATGCGGCGCGCAGGACGGAAGATGTGGCAATCGTCCGAATTGAGCAGCTTTATCCGTTCCCGGATGACGCGGTGTGCAACATGCTGGCGCGCTACAGCCCGGGCGTGGAAATTATCTGGTGCCAGGAAGAGCCGCGCAATATGGGCGCGTGGCGCTTCATCTACAGCATGTTTAAAGGACTCGGCCACCTCATTAAGTACGCTGGCCGCGCCGCTAACGCCAGCCCCGCAGCGGGTTCGGCGAAGCGCCACGCCGAAGAACAGGCCAAACTGGTGGCCGACGCTCTGAAGTAAGCCAATAGCAGACATTGTGATCCGAACGACATACAACTCATGAAACCCACTTCTCTTCCTGCAAATCCCTGTTTTTCTTCCGGACCCTGTGCCAAACGTCCAGGCTGGAGCCTCGACGGCCTCAAGGACGCCGCCGTCGGCCGCTCGCATCGTGCCAAAATCGGCAAGACCAAACTCGCCGAGGTGATTGACCGGAGCAAGAAAATTCTCGGCATGCCGGCGGATTACGTGCTCGGCATCGTCCCTGCTTCCGACACCGGAGCGATCGAAATGGCCATGTGGTCGTTGCTCGGTGAGCGCGGAGTCGATGTCCTTGCGTGGGAGAGTTTCGGCAGCGGCTGGGCCGGCGACTGCAAGAACCAGCTGAAAATCGCCGATCTGCGCACCCTCAAGGCGGACTACGGCAAGATCCCTGACCTCTCGCAGGTTGACTGGAGCCGGGATGTGGTCTTTACCTGGAACGGCACCACTTCGGGCGCGAGAGTGCCGAACGGCGAATGGATCGCAGACGACCGCCAGGGCCTCGCTATCTGCGACGCGACCTCGGCGGTGTTCGCGATGGACATCCCGTGGAGCAAGCTCGACGTGGTCACGTGGTCGTGGCAGAAGGTGCTGGGCGGTGAAGCGGCGCATGGCATGCTTGCGCTGAGCCCGCGCGCCGTGGCTCGGCTGACGTCCTACACGCCCGCGCGCCCGCTGCCCAAGATCTTCCAGATGACCAAGGGCGGCAAGCTCATCGAGGGCATCTTCGTCGGCGAAACCATCAACACGCCTTCCATGCTGGCGGTGGAGGATGCGCTCGACGGACTGAAGTGGGCCGAATCGATCGGCGGCCTGCAGGGCCTGATTGCGCGCTCCAACGCCAATCTTACGGCCATCGAAAATTGGGTTGCCGGCTCTTCCTGGGCGGGCTTCCTCGCTGAAGACAAAGCGGTGCGCTCCAACACGTCGATCTGCCTGAAGGTTGTCGACCCCGCTTATACCGCGCTCTCGGCTGACGACCAGGCAAAGCACGCCAAGACGCTCGTCTCTCTCGTGGAAAAGGCTGGTGCCGGCTTCGATCTCGGCGCCTATCGCGACGCGCCTCCCGGACTGCGAATCTGGGGCGGCGCAACTGTTGAGACAAGCGACATTGAAGCGCTGCTGCCCTGGCTCGACTGGGCGTACGCCGAAGTCAAGGCGCAGTTCTAAACCGGCCGCGCATTTAACGGCCGCAGCGCAGCAAAAAGCCGGAGTCTTCGCGAGTCACTTCCCGCGAGCACTCCGGCTTTTTCGTTGCCTGTGCGAAATTCCGAAACGGCGCTTCACTTCACCACGAGATTGACCAGCTTGTCCGGTACTGCAATCACCTTCACGATCGCCTTGCCTTCCATCAGCGCCTTCACCTTTTCATCGGCCTGCGCAAGCTGACCTAATTCCGCCGCGCCCGTCCCGGCTGGTACATTGATTCGCGCCCGTAATTTGCCATTGATCTGAACCGGAATCTCGACCTCCGTCTCCTTTGCCAGCTCCGCATCGAACGCGGGCCACGCCTCCCTGAACACGGGGCCGCTGTTGCCTTGCTCTTCCCACAGTTCCTGTGCCAGATACGGGGCGAACGGCGCGATCATGAGCGTCAGTGTCCGGATGACCGTCGCCAGCGTTGCCTGCGAAATCCGCGCCTCTTCGGCGTAGAGTTCATTCACCAGTTCCATCACCGCCGCGATCGAAGTGTTGAAATGCCACCGGTGATCGAAGTCAATCGTGATTCGTTCCAGGGTCTGGTGCAGCTTGCGCAGTACCTGCGTGTCGGCCGATCCGTCGCCGCCCGCGGGCGCCGGAATGTTCCGCGTCGCAAAACGGTAGATGCGGCCGAGGAAGCGGTAAATCCCCTCCACTCCCGCATCGTTCCAGTCGACATCCTTTTCCGGCGGTGCGGCGAACAAAGCGAACATGCGCGCGGTATCGGCGCCGCGCATCTCCGCAATGTCATCGGCCGGCACCACGTTGCCCTTTGACTTCGACATCTTCGCGCCGTTCCGCACCACCATGCCCTGCGTGAACAGCTTCTTCACCGGCTCATCGCACGTTGTCAGCCCGATGTCGCGCATCATCTTTGTCCAGAAGCGCGAGTAGATGAGATGCAGGATCGCGTGCTCCACACCGCCGATGTATTGATCGATCGGAAACCAATAGGCGATCTTCTCCTTGTCGTACGGCACCGCCGTGTTTTGGGGGTCGCAGTAGCGATAGAAGTACCAGCTGGAATCGACGAAAGTATCCATCGTGTCCGTCTCTCGCCGTGCCGCCGCTCCGCACTTCGGGCACGCCACGTTGACGAACTCCGGCACGGCATCAAGCGGCGAGCGGCCCTTACCCGTGATCGCGACCTGACGGGGCAGCAGCACCGGCAACTGGTCATCCGGCACCGGCACTACGCCGCACGCCGGGCAGTGGATCGCCGGAATGGGTGTGCCCCAGTAGCGCTGCCGCGACACGCCCCAGTCCTTGATGCGGAACGTCACAGCCGCCTTGCCGAAGCCTTCGCGCTCGGCCCGCGCCGCCATTTCCCTCTTCGCCTCTTCGCTGGGCTTGCCACTGTACGGGCCGGAATTTTCCACCACCCCGTACGCATCGGCTGCTTCTTTCATTTTGGTGACGTCGGGCAGTTCCCCGTCCGTCGGCCGTATCACCGGCAGAATTTTAATCCCGTATTTGCTGCAAAATTCGAAGTCGCGCTGATCGTGCGCCGGCACCGCCATAATCGCGCCCGTGCCGTACCCCATCAGAACGAAGTTGCCGACCCACACGGGAACTGTTTCTCCGCTGAATGGATTTGTCGCCCGCAGTCCCGTATCGAAGCCTTCTTTTTCGACGTCGCCGGGCCCCTGCGCCGCCCTCGCATCGATCATCTTTTTCGCGTGCGCCTGCATTTCCGCGTTCAGACGAGTCCGCACGATCTCATGCTCCGGCGCAAGGATCATGCAGGTTGCGCCGTAAATGGTGTCGATCCGCGTGGTGAAGATTCGCACCGGGCCATAGCCATCGACTTTGAAATCGACCTCCGCGCCTTCGCTGCGCCCGATCCAGTTGCGCTGCATCGTCAGGACGCGTTCGGGCCAGCTGCCGTCAAGAATTTCGATGTCCTTCAGCAGTTCATCCGCGTAGGCGGTCGTGCGCAGGAACCACTGATCCAGCGCGCGCTGCTCCACCGGCGTCGTCTCGTGGCGCCAGCAGCAGCCATCCACGACCTGCTCATTGGCCAGCACAGTGCCGCACTCGGAACACCAGTTCACCATGGCCTGCTTACGGTATGCGAGGCCCTTCTCCATCATGCGCAGGAAGAACCACTGGTTCCAGCGATAGTAGTCCGGCTCGCAGGTCGTCACTTCGCGGTCCCAGTCGTAGGAAAACGCAAAGCGCCGGTGCGTCAGCTTCATCTTCTCGATGTTGGACAGGGTCCACTCACGCGGCGGGCGTCCGTTCTTGATTGCCGCGTTTTCCGCCGGCAGCCCGAACGCATCCCAGCCCATGGGGTGCAGCACGTTGTAACCGCGCATCCACATGTGCCGGGCCAGCGCATCGCCGATCGCGTAGTTGCGGATGTGCCCCACATGCAGCGCGCCGCTCGGATACGGCAGCATTTCCAGCACGTAATACTTCGGCTTCGAAGAGTTCTCTTCTGCCTTGTACAGCCCGGCGCCTTCTTCGGCGGCCCAGCGCTCGTGCCATTTCAACTCGATCTGATTGTGGTCGTATGTCTTTTCGGGCATGTTGACGGGGAAACCTTTAGTTTCGCAAACGCCGCCGCTACTTTGCCTGACTCAGGCGTTTCAGCGCGTCCAGATCGCGCCGCGCCGCCTCATCGTCCTCCATTGGAGTTTCCAGAATGAACGGCTTGTCCCGCAGCGCCGGATGCGTCAGAATCCGCGCGAACCCGGCTTCGCCGATCTTCCCCCCGCCGATATTTTCGTGCCTGTCGAGACGCGAGCCGAGCGCGCCCTTCGAATCGTTGGCGTGAATCACCTTCACCATGTCCATGCCAAGCACCCGTTCGGCTGCTTCGAGCGTCTGTTCGAGTCCCGACTCGCTTGCCACATCGAAGCCCGCGGCGAAAAGATGGCAGGTATCGAAGCAGTACCCGATCGGCAATTCGCTCTCGCCCGCCGCCAGATCACGAATCCTCCGCAACTCTTCGAACCGTTGTCCGATCTGATTGCCCGCTCCCACTGTGTTTTCCAGCAGCACGGTCACGCCGCCGGAACTCGTGCCGCTCGCCGCCTCCGCCAGTCCGCGTACGAACGCCTCGATGCCCTGCTCCAGTGACTGGCCCTTGTAGCTGCCCGGATGCAGCACCAGATACTCCGCGCCGATGATGGCCGCCCGCTCCAGTTCTCCGCGAAACGACGCCACCGACTTGGCGCGTATCTCCGGATCGATCGATGCCAGGTTCGCCAGATAGTTCACATGAATCACCAGCGGCGTCAGATCGAAAAGCTCCCGCGCCGCACGCAGACTCTTCACATCCGCCGGTTTCGGCGTACCCGCGCGCCACATGCGCGGACTCGCCGAAAAGATCTGGAACGTATTTGCGCCCAGTTCATGCGCCTTCAGCGCGGCAGCTTCGAGCGACTTCACGCCCGACGTATGGAGTCCGATCCGCATATCGTGCTACTTCGTAAGCCCCGGCAATAAGCGCCGCTTCTTCGTATCGGGGGCGGCGTCGCTCAGGCCCGTCAGTGCACGCCCGACCGCATCCAGCACCAGCGGTGACATCGCCCGCAGCGCCTTCGAGTTCGGCACCAGTCCATCGTCGGAAAATCCCGTCTGCATCATTCCGCTTGTATCGACCACCACCGGATGATAATTCAAATAAGAGCAGCCCGCTGCCGGATTCGCACAGTAGCCTTCCATCCAGCGGTTAATTGCCGCGATGTTTGCGGGCGGGTGCGTGCGCGTCATGTCGAACTTCGGATCCTGGTCTGCGTGATAACTGTTGACGGGCAGTACCGACGCAAGGATAGTCTTCATTCCCGCCGCCTTCGCCAGATCGCTCATGGTCGCCAAATTATCTTCAGTTTGTTTTGCGTCGATCCCCGCCGCCACATCGGCGCTGCCGGCAAGAATCACAACCACCTTTGGCTTCAGTGCCAGCACGTCCTGACGAAATCGCCCAAGCATGTGCTGCGTGGTCTGTCCTGCGATGCCTCGATTTACGAAGTCGCGCCCGGTAAAGTATTCGTTCAGACGCCACACTTCGGTGGTTTCGTCTCCGAGAAAGACCACTCTGGGCATCGTTCCCGGCGCGCCCAGCGCGCTGTTCGCTGCAGCGTAGTGCCGCAGATCGTTCGGGTCGGCCTCCTTCTGCTGCTCGTCCTGCTGCTCGCCCCTGAGAACAGTCTCGAAGTATTGCTGCATCCGCTGTACGTCTTCGCGCAGTTCGGCCAATTGTTGTTCGGCCGTTGGCGGGAACAGTTCGGGACGCGGCATGGAATCGGCCAGCGCAACATAGGCTTTCATCTGGCTGATGAATCGCCAGATCACCGCCGGACTTCGCGGCGTGCGCTGCAGGGTCGAGTAAGTCGCCTGTGCACTCTGCTTCACCGGAGCACTGGCTTCGATCAGCCCGGGCATCGCCACGGCGGTCGATTCCAGCAACTGCAGCATCCGCGTCGCGAGTTCATCCGCCTCGCGGCCTGCCGCCGGGGCAGGCGACTGGGCGTGCAGGCACGCGGCCACGGCCAGAAGAATCGCGAGTCGCCTCATGACTTATCTTCCTTCGTCAGCCGCAGAGTGACCGTTCCGATGGTGAACTGCAGCCGCACCTGAATCTGCACCGGCAGTCGCCGGGCATCGTCGGTCAGCCAAACATGAAGGTGGCCCGGACGCCGGTAGAGCACGTTGTCGAACAAAAACACTTCATAACGAATGGTCTTGCGCGGACCAAGCGGAGTATTCAGGTCTTCCCGCCCCTGTGACTCCACGCGTGCCTGGACAAACTTCTTTCCGTCGCTCACTGGTAACTGTACGGCGTTCCCCGGCTCCAGTTTCAGGCTCCGAAGCATTAACAGGCCGCCCATGACGTCGTGAACGCAGGCCGGAATGTCGACTTCCTGGGTTGCGGTCGTGTTCTTCGTGAGGTCCTTTTCGGCGTAACGGGCTTTGTGCTGGATCGGGTCGAAGGCAACGTGCGTTTCGCGGCGGCGGCTCCCTTCCTGCGCCATGGTGTCGGTGGTTTGGGCACAAAGGTTCTGATTCATCAGCACCTGATACTGGTCGTCCACGCGGAACAGCCGTGACACGAGTCCGGCGGACTGCAGATGCAGCTTAATCTCGCTGGCTGCCGAGCCGGAACGAGGTGTGGCGTTCCAGTCCAGTTCTGCCGTTCCTGCTGGTATGAGGCGCCATTCCACGCTGTACTGCAGCGATTCGTGCATGGCAGCGGGGGCTCCGGGCAGGCCGATAAGCGGCGCCCCGGGCTCCTGTTGGGCTGTGACCGCGGAAGCTGCGGCGATGAGCGCGAAAAGAACGGCTGCGCGCCGTCGGAATCCGGGCATGAAGCCGTCAGTTTCGCACATTCACTGCATCTGACGCGATGGCGCTGAGTTGGTTGCGATGACGACGCCCCGCTCGCCGGCGTACTACACCATAAAAATGACATCGAACGGCACTATGGCGCCAGAGGGCGCAACCCTTCAAACTGGAGTTTCGTCCATTCATGCCCATCGATCCGGAACGCCTCCGCCATTTGAACTCCGCTGCGCCGCGCCAGCAAGCCGACTACGTTCTCTACAGGATGCGGGCCAACCGCCGCATCGAGTTTAACCACGCCCTGGCGTATGCCGCCGAACTGGCCAATTCTCACGGTCTGCCGTTGCTGGTATATGAGGATCTTGCGTTTGACGATCCCCATGCCGGCGACCGATTCCACACGTTCGTCCTTGAAGGCGCAGCGGACAACGCCCGCGAGGCGGCAGCCATCCGCGCGGGATACTTCTTTCTGTACCGCTCTCGCCCGGAAGAGCCCTGCGACGTCTTACGCCGCCTTGCTTCACGCGCCCGGACGGTGGTGACCGATGACTACCCGGGCGGATTTTATTTTTCCCCGGATACATTGGGGACGGAACTGGCTGACATTCAGTGCGTCGCCGTTGATTCTTCCTGCATTGTTCCGATGAGCCTGCGCGAAAAGCGCGAGTACGGTGCTTATACGATACGCCCGCGCATCCACCGCGAGCTGCCGCGCTTTCTGCGGCCGCTCGATCCGATCCGCCTCGCCAGGCCCTGGCGCGATGGCGTGCTCCCTCACGATCTGGCGCGACTCCGCACGCAGGTGACCGCAGCCTCCATATCTTCGCTGGTGGCCGCAGCGGCAATCCCGCACGCCGTTCCGCCCTCGACTTCCCATCACGGCGGTTCCGCCGCAGCCAGTCGCCGACTCGGCCTGTTTCTCGAACACCGCCTCCGCCGCTATGCGGGCGAAGCCTCCAAGCCGAGTCTTCGTGCTACCAGCGAACTCAGTCCGCACCTGCATTTCGGCCACATCTCGTCTCTCGAAATCGCTCTCGCCGCGCGCCAGTACGCCGAGGAGAACTCGCTGATGGCCGGGGAGTTTCTGGAAGAGCTGATTGTCCGTCGTGAACTGGCCTTCAACTTCGCGCGCTTTACTCCGAACCGCACATCGCTCGATTGCCTCCCGGACTGGTGCCGCCGAACACTGGCTGCCCACGCCTCAGATCCGCGCCCGCACATCTACACGCCCGAGCAGTTCGAATGTGCCCAAACTCACGATGTGTTGTGGAATGCAACCCAACGGGAACTCGCTCTGCGCGGGACAATTCATGGATACTATCGGATGTACTGGGGAAAGAAGATCATCGAATGGTCTCCCACGTATGAGGAAGCGCTGGGCACTATGATTCACCTCCACGACGTATACGCGCTCGATGGCCGCGACCCCAACACTTACACCAACATCCTCTGGTGCTTCGGTCTGCACGATCGACCCTGGAATGAGCGCCCGGTTTTCGGGCAACTCCGCTATATGTCATTCGAAGGCATGCGCCGCAAAACGGACGTCGATGCCTACGTCAGACAGATCGCGTGGCTGCAGCGCCACGGTGAAGACGGTGAACCGGAGCGGCTGGTATGAAAATCGTCGTTTCCGGCGGCACAGGCTTCATCGGCAGAAGACTTGTGGAAAGGCTCATCCGCGACGGTCATTCTGTCGGGGTCTGGAGCCGCCGCCCGGGTCTCGAAAAGCGCGCCGGCGTGGCTTCATTCTACTGGGATCCGCTGAAAGAAGAGCCGCCGTCGGAGAGTGTGAACGGCATGGATGCCATCCTGCATCTGGCCGGCGAACCCGTCAATCAACGCTGGGATGAAGAGGTGAAGAAGCGCATTCGCGACAGCCGCGTGCTGGGTACGCGCCGCCTGGTCGACGCCATTGCCGGAGCGCGCCACCGTCCGAAAATCCTGGTCAGCACATCGGCCATCGGCTATTACGGCGAACGTGGCGATGAGATTCTCACGGAGAACTCAGGCCCCGGAAAGGGTTTTCTCGCCGACGTCTGCCAGGAATGGGAGGCCGAAGCGATGCGCGCCGAAGCGCTCGGGTTGCGCGTGATCCGCCTGCGAATCGGCTTCGTGCTGGGTCGCGATGGCGGGGCGCTTGGTCAGATGCTGCCTGTTTTTCGCGCGGGTCTTGGCGGCCCGCTCAGTTCCGGCAAACAATGGATGCCGTGGATTCACGTGGCCGACGTGACCGGATTGTTTGCGTTCGCGCTGGAAAGCCCCGTGTCCGCGGTGTGGAACGCGGCCTCGCCGCATCCGGTCACCAACAGGGATTTCACGCGCGCGCTCGCCGGTGCCGTACACAGGCCTGCCGTATTTCCGGTCCCGGGCTTTGCATTGAAGCTGATGTTCGGAGAACTGGGACAGCACATGCTGGACAGCGCGCGCGTAGTACCCGACGGCGCGCTGAAGGCCGGGTACAATTTCGCCTATCCGGACATCGATGAAGCGCTGGCCAGTCTCGTATTGCCCGAGCGCGCGTCTCGGCGCCCCGCGGCTTAAGCCCGCAGTTCGTAGCCCAGTCCGGTCAGCCCTTCGATGATCTTCTCTCTGACGCCGGTGATCTCCGCCGCCGTCAGCGTGTGGTCGGCTGCTCCTGCCACGACCCGGAAGGAGACGCTCTTTCTGCCCTCGGCGAGCGGCGCCCCTTCGTACTCGCGAACGTACTCGACCGCTTCCGCCAGGTCGCCCGCATAGCGCCGGATCTCCAGTTCCAGCGTTCCGGCGCGCTCGCGTGCATTGCAGATCACCGAAAGATCGAATGCGCTTGTCGGATACTTCCGCACCGGCGTGTAGCTGGCCTGAGCCGGCGCCAGTTCCAGCAGCAGCGTGAGATCGAGATCGACCACCGCCGCGCGCCCGCTTTCCATCAGGCTCGGATGCAACTCACTCAGCCGGCCGATCTGAGCGCCCTTCCACCACAATTCGGCGCACCGGGTCGGATGTTCCCACGAGCGTGGCTCGGCGGGACGCACGTGCAGATCAACAGCCAGACATTCCGCCATGCGGCGCAGTTCGAACAGACTTGCGCGCCCGTCATCCTTCGTGAAGATGGCTGCCGCCAGATGCGGTCTTTCGTCCGGAAGCCCGACCGCGTTTTTATGAATTTCGCGCCCGATCTCGAAGAGCCGGAAGCTCTCCAGATGACGCGCATTCTCCATTACATTGCGCCAGATTCCCGGCAGCAGCGAGGTGCGCATCAGTTCCTGACCAGCGGCAATGGGATTCAGCACACGCACGTGGTCTTCGAGCGCAAGTCCGAACCTTTTCGCGTCTTCCTCACTGACGAACGAGTAGTTCGAGACCTCAGTAAAGCCCTGCGACGCAACCATCCGCCGCACACGCCGCAGGAACTCCCGCTCCGGCGGATCGTACGACGGGGCGCAAGGCACCAGCGGCGGCTTCGGCTCAATCGAATCGTAACCGACCATGCGGCCGATCTCTTCCACGATGTCTTCTGGCATCGCGATGTCTTTTGTTGCGCGCCACGTCGGAATCGTCACGTCGAGCTTCCGGCCACCGGCATTCTGCACGCCGAATTCCAGACTCGTGAGGATTTCCGTCACTGTTTCTTCGCTCAGTGAACGGCCCAGCTTGCTTTCGGCCCAGTCGATATCGAACGTCACGCGCCCTGGTTCCTGCAGCGGGCCATGCGAATCGGCCAGACCGCCGACGAGGCGAATGCCGGGCGACAGCATCGGCAGCAGTTCCAGCGCGCGCGCCAGCGCCCTCACCGTATTGTGCGGATCCTGCGCCTTCTCGAAGCGCATCGAAGCGTCGGTGCGCAGTCGCAGCGCGGCCGAAGTTTTTCGTACGCTCGAAGCATTGAAGTTCGCCGACTCCAGCACAATCGACGTCGTGCTTTCGGAAATTGCCGAATCGCGTCCGCCGATCACGCCGGCAATTGCAATCGGCCCCGCGCCATCGGCAATCACTAGGTTCGACGTCGTGAGCGCGTACTCCTCGTCATTGAGCGCCGTGATCTTTTCGCCCTCGCGTGCCGGACGCGCAGAAATGGTCTCGCCGGCGAGCTTCGCGCGGTCGAAGGCATGCATCGGTTGCGCCAGTTCGGCCATGATGAAGTTCGTCAGATCGACGATGTTGTTGATGGGATTCAGCCCGACCGCCATCAGACGATGCTGCAGCCAGAGCGGCGAAGGCTGCACTGTCACATTCTCAAATACCAGAGCGCTGTAACGCGGGCAAAGCGTGAGATCTTCGATCCCAACTTTCACCGGGCCGCCCGGCGCGGGCAGCGTCGCAGGATCGATCGGATGCAGCAGCCGTTTGCCGGTAATCGCCGCGACTTCACGGGCCATCCCGTGATGCCCCCAAAGGTCCGGCCGGTGCGTGATGCTCTTGTTATCGATTTCGATAACCGAATCGGCCGGCGGAATCTCATCCGTCTCGCCGAGTTCGATGATGCCGTTGCCGTCTTTGCCAATGCCGAGTTCCGCTGCGCTCGCCAGCATGCCGTCGCTCGCGATGCCCGCGATTGTCTTGAATCCCAGCGGTACCCAGATGGTGCGCAGACCGCGGCGGCAATTCGGGGCGCCGCAAACCACCGTACGGCGACCGTGCTGACCGGCGTCGATCAGCGCTTTCTGCAGATGGTTGCTGCCTTCGACCGGCTCGGCGCTGAGCACCATCGCAACCGCGGCATTGGCCAGCAGCGGGCTGGGATTTTCCACGCCTTCGCATTCGGCGGTCTTCATCGTGATGAGCCGCTCCAGCGCTTCGGCCGGCACATCCAGCCCGTCGACGAACGAACGGATCCACCCGTACGAGAACTTCATCTAAAACTGCCTCATAAAGCGGAGATCGCCGCTTTGCAGCCAGCGGATGTCATCGATCGCATAGCGCATCATCACCAGTCGTGTCAGTCCGAGGCCGAACGCAAATCCATTCCACTCCGCCGGGTCGATGCCGCTGGCGCGCAGTACGTGCGGATTCACCAGACCGCATGGCAGCAGTTCTACCCATCCGCTTTGCTTGCATACCGGGCAGCCGGGGCCGCCGCAGATCAGGCAGCGAATGTCGAGCTCGAAGCCGGGTTCCACGAAGGGAAAGAAGCCCGGGCGCAGACGGACCGTTACGTCGCGTTTGAAAATTGCGCCCAGCAGCGTCTTCATGAAGTAGATCAGGTTGCCGACCGACACATGCCGGTCGATCATCATGCCTTCCAGTTGGTAGAAAGTGTGCTCGTGCGAGGTATCGACCGTCTCGTTGCGGAAGACGCGGCCTGGCGCGATCATGCGCAGCGGCGGCCCCAGTTTCTCGATGCCCCGGACCTGTACCGGCGAGGTATGGGTGCGGAGCAGGTTGCCGCCTTCGAGCCAGAAGGTGTCCTGCATGTCGCGCGCCGGATGGTCGGGCGGAATATTCAGTGCGTCGAAATTGTGAAACTCGGTTTCGACTTCGGGGCCGTCGAGCACGCTGAAGCCCATAGAGCGAAACAGGTCTTCAATCTCCCACTGGATCTGCGTAACGGGATGCAGGCTGCCGGGGCGCGGGCCGGGAGCCGGGATCGTGAGATCGAGCCATTCGGCATCGAGTCGCTTCGCCAGCGCCGCGCGTTCGAAGCTGTCGCGCCGCTCTTCCCACGCGCTTTCAAGCGCCTGCTTCGACGTGTTGATCAGCTTGCCGCGTGCCACGCGCTCTTCGGCGGAGAGCTTGCCCATGTCTTTGCTCAGCGCCGAAAGCACGCCCTTGCGGCCGAGCACTTCGACGCGCACCGCTTCGAGTTCTTCGGCGGTGGAGGCGTCGCGGATGCGCGCCAGAGCGCTGTCCAGAAGATCCTGCATAATCTTGCGGGTTATGCTGCAGGCAGAAAAATCTGCTGCTGGCCGGCAGATTCCCAGCCCAGATGGTTGATGTAAAACAGCAGCAGCGAGGCGTCGTGTTTGCCGGAAAATTCGGCGAGAACACGTTCCTGCCAGCCGTCGGTAAGGCTTTCCTTCACATTCGCGTCCTTGGCGAAGAAACCTTCCTCGTTCGGGATCCCGAGGAAATTCAGCACCGCTGCAATCATTTCCAGATGGCCAACGAGGATGGCCTGAGCCAGATCGGTGGCGAATTCTTCGTCGTGCTCACCGAGGCGGCGCCAGAACTTCGGCGCGGACTTGCGCAATAGCTCGGTGTTCACCTTGGGCAGGTGGGTGCGGATCCGGAATCGGTCGTAAAGCTGAAATGTTCTCAGTTTCCCGATGGAAATTGCGCGAAGAAGCTGGCCCAGGCGCTCTTCACCCAGTTCGAGAAACACATCGGAAAGCTGCATAAGAGGCCAGCGTAACACAGTGCGTTACAATAGCCCCTTTGGTCGTCCCGCGCGCCTTCGGCCGGACGCGGCACGTCCTTTCACACCAAAGACTTCCGTATCTTACGCAAGCAACATCATCATGAGCAATATCATTATTCTCGGCGCGCAGTGGGGCGATGAAGGCAAGGGCAAGCTGGTTGACCTGCTCTCCCATCAGTTCGATTATGTGGTGCGCTACCAGGGCGGCCACAACGCCGGCCACACCATTATCATCGGGGAAAAGAAGTTCGTCGTCCGGCTGATTCCGAGCGGCATTCTGCAGCCGAACAAAAAGGCGGTCATCGGCAACGGCCTGGTGATTGATCCCATCGCGCTGCTCGAAGAGGCGGACCAGTTAATGGCCGCCGGCATTGATGTTGCCGGACGGCTCTTCATCAGCAACCGCGCGCAGGTGCTGCTGCCATCGCACCGAGTGGTGGAGAAGATTTCCGAAGCGCGCAAGGGAAAGACCCCGATCGGCACCACGTCGCGCGGCATCGGTCCCTGCTACGAAGACAAGGCGGGACGCCGCGGCATCCGAATGGCCGATTTGCTGGACCGCGAAGCCTTCCCGGCGCTGGCCGAAGCGCTGATCGAGGACCAGCGGATTAAGGCTCGCGCGTACGGCGTGGAAGACGCCATTGACACTGCGGCGATTGTGGCTCTCTACCAGACTGCGGCGGAGAAACTGCGGCCCTTCGTCTGCGACACTGCGAAACTACTGAATGCGGCGGTGGCAAAGGGCGAGAAGCTTTTGTTCGAAGGCGCCCAGGGCACCATGCTCGATCTGGATCACGGGACGTATCCGTTCGTCACGTCGTCGAGCGCATCGGCCGGCGGTGCGTGTACGGGTGCGGGTGTTCCGCCCACAAAGATTTCAGGCGTGATCGGCATTTCGAAGACGTACACGACGCGCGTGGGTGGTGGACCCTTCCCCACCGAAGCGCTCGATGCGGCGGGCGAACTGATTCGCAAACGCGGCAATGAATTTGGTGCCGTGACGGGACGGCCGCGTCGCTGCGGCTGGTTCGACGTTCCGCTGCTCCGTTACACGGCGGCGATCAATGGTTTCGACAGCATGGTTGTCACCAAGCTGGACGTGCTGGATGAACTGGCGGAAATTCCCGTCTGTACCGGTTACAGGATCGACGGCGTGCTGATCGACGAGATGCCCGCGACCTTCCGCGAACTCGCGAAGGTGGAGCCGGTTTACACGGTCATGCCGGGCTGGCAGACTTCCACTCGTGGCATTTCCGAGTGGAGCAAGCTGCCGCCGGCGGCACTGCGGTATCTGGCGTTCCTCGAAGAGCAGACCGCCGTGGAAGTCGGTTGCGTTTCGACGGGGCCGGAGCGCAACGAGACCATCCGGCGGGCCGGTTCGCGGTTCCTGCAGTTGACGTCGTAGTCTAAGAACATGAAAGCCGTTTGTCTGCTTTCCGGCGGACTGGATTCGGCCACCTGCCTCGCCTTTGCGCGGCGGGAGGGCTTTGAATGCTTTGCGCTCTCTTTCGACTACGGGCAGCGGCACGCGGTGGAACTGGATGCGGCGCGGCGGGTTGCTGCAGCGCTCGGCGCGGCGGCACACCGGACGGCGAAGATCGACCTGCGAGTGTTCGGGCACTCAGCCCTGACGGACGACATCGACGTCCCCAAGGGTCGCGATGTGGCCTCGATGAGCGAAGGCATCCCGGTGACCTACGTGCCGGCTCGCAATACGATCTTCCTTTCTTTCGCGCTGGCCTGGGCCGAAGTGCTGGAGGCCAGCGACATCTTTATCGGAGTGAATGCGCTGGACTACTCCGGCTATCCGGACTGCCGGCCGGAGTTCATCGAAGCCTTCGAGACAATGGCCAACCTGGCCACGAAGGCGGGCGTCGAGGGGCGGACGAAGATACGGATACAGACGCCGCTGATCGCGTTGTCGAAGGCTGGAATCGTGCAGCTCGGAACCGAACTCGGCGTGCCGTTCGGTCTGACGCACAGCTGCTACGACCCGTTTCCCGACGGGCGAGTCTGCGGTGCCTGCGATTCGTGCCTGCTGCGGGCCAGGGGGTTTCGTGAGGCCGGTGTCGTGGACCCATGCGCGTAGCCGAGATCTTTTACTCGGTGCAGGGCGAGGGAACGCTGGTGGGCGTGCCCTCCGTGTTTGTCAGGACGAGCGGCTGCAATCTGCGGTGCTCCTGGTGTGATACCCCGTATGCGTCGTGGCGGCCGGAAGGGGATGAACTGACTCTCGATCAGATCGAGCAGCGTGTCGCCGCATATCCGACACGGCATGTGGTGCTCACGGGCGGCGAGCCGATGATCGCGCCGGGCGTCGAGGAACTGACGCGGCGGCTTCGCGAGCGCGGTTTACATATCACGATTGAGACGGCGGGCACGGTGTTCGCTGCAGTCGAATGCGACCTGATGAGCATCAGCCCGAAGCTGGCGAATTCGACGCCGGAAGGCCCTTTCCGGGCACAGCACGACCGTCTGCGTCTGCAGCCCGACGTGATGAAGAAACTGATGGCCGTGAGCGATTATCAGCTCAAGTTCGTGCTCGCGGAAGAAAGTGACCTCGAGGAAGCGCGCGCCGTGATCGCGAGCGTTGGGGCGTCGGCGGAGAAAGTCGTGCTGATGCCGGAGGGCATCCGCGGCGATGTGCTGAACGAGCGCGGCGCGTGGATCGCGGAGCTGTGCAAGAAGCACGGCTATCGGTTTAGCCCGCGTCTGCATGTGCATTTGTGGGGCGATCGGCGGGGTGTCTGACCCCGTTTGCCTAACACGGTGCGCCTGACCCGGCGCGTCTAACCCGGCGCGTCTAACCCTGGTAGAGATTTGGATGTGCGGCCTTCATCTCGGCGGCCGTCTCACGGGCCAGCGTGATGTTGATGAGATCCCCGCGCTCGATTCCGGGGCAGAACTTCGCCGTCTTCTGCCACTCGCGCTTATTGTCGATTAATTCGGGCCAGAACGGAAACGCTCTGCACTGGAGCGGCTTTACGGTGTGGATCCCGCAGCCGCCCCTGTCGCCATCTTTGACGAGGAACGAGCACTGGGCATGGCGCGGGACCCGCAGGCGGCGCAGGCGCTTCGTGCGGTACACGTAACGCTCTTCAAACGCTGCAGGCGTCAGACCGAGATGCGCGGCAATGCGCAGAATGTCGTCTTCGGTGAGCCAGACGAAGCCCTGCTGGTCGCAGCACGCGGTACAAAGAGGCTGACACTGGAATCGCAATCGATGGTCCCTTCGTTGCAGTGTACAGCGTATGGATAGAATCGAACACATGGCTGAAAATCAAGAACGTTCCCTGGGCTTTGCTACCCGCTCACTGCATGCCGGACAGAAGCCGGATCCTGCGACGGGCGCGCGGGCCGTGCCGATCTACCAGACCACGTCGTTTGTCTTCGAAAACTCCGATCACGCGGCGGCGCTCTTCGGACTGCAGCAGTTCGGCAACATCTACACGCGCATCATGAACCCGACGACAGCCGTGTTCGAAGAGCGTGTCGCGTCGCTCGAAGGCGGGGTTGCGGCGCTTGCTGTGTCGAGCGGGCAGGCTGCGCAGTTTCTGGCCCTGACGAGTCTGATGCAGGCGGGCGACCACATGGTCGCGTCGGCCACGCTGTACGGCGGCACCTACACCCAGTTCGACGTGAGCTTTCGCAGGCTGGGAATTGAGACGACGTTCGTGGAGCCGGACGATCCGGAAAACTTCCGCAAAGCAATTCGGCCGAACACACGGTGCATCTATGGCGAAACGGTGGCGAATCCGCGAATGAATGTTCTGGACATCGCGGCGGTTGCGAAGATAGCCCACGAAAACAATATTCCGCTGGTGATCGATAACACGCTGGCGTCCCCGTTTCTCTGCCGTCCTTTCGAACACGGCGCGGACATCGTGCTGCATTCGGCAACCAAATTCCTTGGCGGGCACGGCACGTCAATCGGCGGCATTATCGTGGATGGCGGCAAATTCGACTGGAAGTCCGGCCACTTCCCGCAGATCAACCAGCCGAGTCCCGGCTATCACGGGATGAACTTTGCCGACGTTTTCGGAGCCATTGCGTTCATCATCAAAGCGCGGGTCGACGGCTTGCGTGACTACGGTCCCTGCATCTCCCCGTTCAATTCGTTCCTCTTCCTGCAGGGTATTGAGACGCTGCCGCTGCGGATGAAGCAGCATGCGGCGAACGCGCTGGCGGTGGCGGGATGGCTGGAGAAGCATCCGAAGGTGAACTGGGTGAAGTACCCGGGGCTGGCCTCGAGTCCTTACGGCGCGCTTGCTGAAAAGTATTTGCCGAAAGGCGCGGGCGCCGTGCTCACATTTGGAATTCAGGGGGGCAAGGAGGCGGGGCGGAAGTTTATCGACTCGCTCCAGTTGTTCTCGCACCTGGCAAATCTGGGGGATGCGAAGAGCCTGGCGATCCATCCGGCGACGACCACGCACCAGCAGTTGACAGACGCGGATCAGGCGGCGGCCGGAATTACGCCGGATTTGGTGCGGCTGTCGGTAGGTATTGAAGATGCGGAAGACATTCTGTGGGATCTGGAACAGGCCCTGGCGGGAGTCTAGCGAACGGGCAAGAATGTACAAGCAGATTTAAGGTGTTCACCACGCGGCTCCTGCGCCATGCGCGGGAGCCCGTTTTTATTGGACTCGACTAGTCCGCCGTCTTTGTCCTGGACTGTTGTTCGTCGGTTCGTCCACTCCATTCCCCTTGCGGCTTTCATCGTCATTTGACGGCAAGGTTCCTCGCCTGTCATCTGAGGACGCTGCCGTATGCCCGAAAAGCGTTTGCATGGATCGGCGCGCCATGCCGGCACGCGCCACTTTCGTCCTCGGGGCCATCAGTGCGATGATCGTTTCTTGGCCGTTCTCATTGGATTTCACCCCGTCATCGAGGCCCTGCGCACGGGCCGCCCGCTGGAGCGCATTCTTATTGCGCGCGGTCTGGGGGGCCCCCGCATCCAGCAGGTGGTCGACCTTGCCCGCGAAGCCGCCGTACCGGTTCGCTTCGAAGATCGCGGTGCGCTCGACCGCCTGTCTGCTGCAAAGGCGCATCAGGGACTCGTCGCTCTGGGCGCCGAAAAGAAGTATGCGGAGCTCGACGATGTAGCACCCGCCGCGGACCTGCTCGTGGTTCTCGACGGCGTGGAGGATCCGCACAACCTCGGCGCAGTCGTTCGAACCGCACATGCCGCCGGCGCCGGTGCGGTCATCATTGCCGAGCGCCGTGCCGCAGGGCTGACGGAAACCGTTGCCAAAGCCGCGGCCGGGGCGCTGGAGCATCTGCCGGTGGTGCGCGCCGGCAATATCAATCAGACGCTCCGCGCTCTCAAGGATCTTGGCTATTTCGTTTATGGGCTGGACGAACGCGGAGAACTAACGTACAACGCGGTGGACTGGCCCGCGAAAACGGTCATCGTGATGGGCGCCGAGGGAAAGGGGTTGCAC
>CAIKMJ010000060.1 GCA_903828455.1 uncultured Acidobacteriia bacterium
ATGGAGGAGACGATCGAGCGGATCGTGGGCTTCCTTCGCCACGCGGCGCAAGGGTTGGAAGAGCGCAAGCAGATCATGTACCTCCTCGGCCCGGTCGGCGGCGGCAAATCGTCGCTGGCGGAGCGGCTGAAGGCGCTGATGGAGACGTATCCCATCTACGTGCTGAAGGCCGGCGACGAAATCAGCCCGGTTTTCGAGAGCCCACTGGGCCTGTTTGATCCGGACCGGACCGGCAGTCTGCTGGAAGACCGCTACGGCATTCCGCAGCGCCGGCTGACGGGGATCATGAGCCCGTGGTGTCTCAAGCGGCTCGACGAATTTGGCGGCGATATCTCCCGGTTTCGGGTGCAGCGCATGATGCCGTCGCGGCTGCGCCAGATCGGCGTCGCCAAGACGGAGCCGGGGGACGAGAACAATCAGGACATTTCCTCCCTCGTCGGGAAGGTCGATATCCGCAAGCTGGAGATGCATTCGCAGAACGATCCCGACGCCTACAGCTACTCGGGCGGGCTGAACCGGGCGAACCAGGGCATGCTGGAATTCGTCGAGATGTTCAAGGCGCCGATTAAGATGCTGCATCCCCTGCTGACCGCGACGCAGGAAGGCAACTACATCGGGACCGAAAATATTGGCGCGATTCCGTTTGCCGGCATTATCATGGCGCACTCCAACGAAGCGGAGTGGCAGAGTTTCCGTAACAACAAGAACAACGAAGCGTTCATCGACCGCATCTACGTCATCAAGGTGCCGTACTGCCTGCGTGTGTCGGAAGAGCAGAAAATTTACGAAAAGCTGGTCAGCCGATCCGAGCTTGGCCCGGCGCCGTGTGCCCCCGCCACGCTGGAGATGCTGGCGCGGTTTTCCGTCCTGTCGCGTCTGAAGAAGCATGAAAATTCCACGCTCTTCTCGAAGATGCGGATTTACGATGGCGAAAGCCTGAAGGAAACCGATCCGCGGGCGCGGTCTTTGCAGGAGTACAAGGACTCCGCGGGCATGGAGGAGGGGATGGACGGTGCGTCCACCCGCTTTGCCTTCAAGGTGCTGGCTGCGACATTCAACCACGACACCACCGAAGTGGCGGCCGATCCGGTGCATCTGATGTATGTGCTGGAACAATCCATCCGCCGCGAGCAGATGCCGCAGGAGACCGAGAAGCGTTTTCTCGAGTTCATCAAGGGCGAGTTGGCCCCGCGCTATGCTGAGTTTATCAGCAACGAAATCCAGAAGGCCTATCTGGAATCCTACCACGATTACGGGCAGAATCTGTTTGATCGTTACGTATCCTATGCCGACGCCTGGATCGAGGATATCGATTTCAAGGATCCCGATACCGGGCAGTTGCTCAGTCGCGAGTTGCTGAATCAGGAACTGACGAAGGTCGAAAAGCCGGCGGGCATTGCCAATCCCAAGGACTTCCGCAACGAGGTGGTGAAATTCTGCCTGCGTGCCCGAGCGAACAACAACGGCAAGAATCCGAGCTGGACGAGCTACGAGAAGGTCCGGGAAGTGATCGAACGGCGCATGTTCAGCCATGTGGAGGAGCTGCTGCCGGTGATCAGCTTCGGTTCGAAGAAGGACGGCG
>CAIKMJ010000061.1 GCA_903828455.1 uncultured Acidobacteriia bacterium
CCTCTACGACGTCGGCCCCAACTACCTCGTGATGGAGTTGATCGACGGCCCCACGCTCGCCGACCGCATCCTCGAAGGCCCGATCCCGCTATCAGAAGCGCTCTCCATCGCCCGCCAGATCGCCGACGCTCTCGAAGCCGCACATGAAAAAGGCATCGTCCACCGCGACCTCAAACCCGGCAACGTCAAGATCCGCCCCGATGGTTCCGTCAAAGTCCTCGACTTCGGCCTCGCCAAATCCGTCTTCGGCGAAACGCAGGTCACCAGCGACTCGCCCACGCTCATGCAAATGCCCACGCAGATGGGCGTGATCCTCGGCACCGCCGCCTACATGCCGCCAGAACAAGCGCGCGGCAAACCAGTCGACAAGCGAGCCGATATCTGGTCGTTCGGCGTCGTCCTCTACGAGATGCTCACGGGCCAGCGGCTCTTCCAGGGCGAAGACCTCACCGAAACCCTGGCTGCCGTCGTCAAGACGGACCCCGACCTCTCCGTCGTCCCGCCACAAGTCAAACGCCTGCTGACGAAATGCCTGCAAAAAGACCCGCGCAACCGCCTCCGCGACATCGGCGACGCATGGGGCTTCCTCGACGATCCCGCCGCCCCCGCGTCAGCCCCCGCCCCACCATCGCGCTTCGCCAAACTGGGCTGGATCGCCGCTCTGGGCCTGGCAGTCGTCGCCGCCGCGCTGGGCTTCCTCGACTGGCGCGCTCAACAACCGACAGACCGCCCTCTCATCCGCCTCGATGTGGATTTAGGTGAAGACGTTTCGCTGCCCACCCCCACTCCGGTACTCGGCAGCATCGCGATCTCTCCGGATGGAACCCGGTTGAGCTACCAGTCGGGACAGCCCAACCGTCTCTTCCTCCGCAGGCTGGATCAGGCCCGCGCCATCGAACTGCCCGGCACGCAGGGCGTCAGATTCAAACAGTTTTTCTCGCCGGACGGGCAATGGATCGGCCTGGCCTCTTCTCTCAACTGGCTCAACAAGATCTCCGTGGAAGGCGGAACCATGGTTCCGCTCGGCGAAGTTCCCACCGGCGCCGGTGCCGACTGGGCCGAAGACGGCAGCATCTTTTCGAGTCAGGCCTTCACCGCAGGCGGGGGCCTCTGGCGGCTTCCCCCGGGCGGCGGCCCGCGCGAGTCGGTCCTGAAATTCGGCCCAGGGGATCTTGTTTTCGCTTCACCGCAGGTTTTGCCCGGGGGCAAAGCGATCCTCTTCGCGACGGGTCGCGGCGGAGGAGTGGATAACTATGCCATCGAAGTCGTCACGCTGCCGGACCACCGCCGGAAAGTAGTGGCGCGTGGCGGTCAGTCTGCCCGCTATCTGGCGTCAGCCGGCGGCGCATCGCCGAACCTCGGTCATTTGATCTACGTCAATAAGTCCACACTCTACGCGATGCCGTTCGATCTCAATAAGCTGGAAACGCGGGGTCCGGCGGTGGCAGTTCTGGATGACGTCGCCTACCAGGCCGAAACCAACACCGGTGATTTTGACTTCTCCCCGGCGCCCGCCGGCCACGGCACCCTGATTTATCGCCGATGGACCGGCCCCGCGGCGGTGCAACCCAGGACGCTGCAGTGGGTCTATCCATCCGGCGGAGTCGCCGGCGGAGTCGCCGGCAGAAAAGAGCCGTTACTGGCGAAGCCCGGCAGTTACTTCAACCCGACGCTTTCACCGGATGGCAAGCACGTCGCCATGGCTGTGAGCGATGCCTCCAACAGGGACATTTGGGTCTACGATATGCAGCGGGAAACCATGACCCGTCTGACCTTCGGCGAAGGATATTATGAGTCCCCCGTGTGGACTCCGGACGGCCAATACGTTGTCTTTTATGCCATCGGCATGGGCATGTTCTGGGCTCGCGCGGATGGATCCGGCCAGCCGCAGCTCCTGACGCAATCCGGTTCCGCGCAGGTCCCGGCTTCATTCACGCCGGACGGCAGACATCTGGCCTATTCAATGTCCCAGCAGCAACCTCAGCTCTGGACACTGCCGGTAGAAGAGCAGGGTGGCCGATTAAAAGCCGGCCATCCGGAACAATTTCTCAAGAGCAGCTTCCGCGACGCAAGCCCGGCATTCTCACCGGATGGCCGCTGGCTGGCCTATCAATCCGACGAATCGGGAAAGGATGAAATCTACGTGCGGGCCTTTCCGGCCCCGGCTTCCGCGCAGGGCGGCAGGTGGCAGATCTCGGGCAGCGGCGGAACGGCGCCGCACTGGTCAAAAAACGGTCATGAACTCATTTACCAGTCCGGCGACCAGCTTGTGAGCGCCGGCTACACGGTAAAAGGCGACACCTTTGTTGCTGAAAAGCCCCGGGTCTGGCTCGAAAAACCGGGCGCGACCACCGCTTCTACGACTGCTCCTGCAACCGTCTGGGATCTATCTTCGGACGGCAAGCGCGCGCTGGTGCTGACGCCGGCGCAATCCGCCACCGGCTCCGGAGCAGCGCCGAAGCCGGAACACGAAATCGTGATGTTGCAGAATTTCTCCGACGAGCTGCGCCGCAAAGCGCCGCTGGGGAAATAGAATTCGCCCCGCGATGCGGCGCGGCGCAGGGTCATTGCCCCTTTCATCGCCGGAACGGGTCGGCGCAAAACCGGCTGCCGAACCGGGTCACGACGTCTTTTCGTTGCAGCGCTTCAACTTACTCGGTTCACCCGCCGCCCGTGCCTTATACTCGGGAACACATGCATTCGCGCCACAAATCGCCGGAATGGGTTCGTTTTTTCGACCTTGCACCCCAAACCCTCGCCGGCAAATTGGCTTCGTTTTTTCAAAACACCCCCGGCTGGCGAGCGCCCGGACCACACCGCGCCGGCCTGCGATGCGACCGAAGCGCAAAGGCTGCCACTCGGGCAGCCGTCTTGCGCGATAAAACAAAGAAAGCACAGGCCGCCACTCGGGCGGCCGCTGCGCGCGTTGCAAAAAATGCGGTGGGTTCGTTTTTTCAAAATACCCCTGGCTGGCGAGCGCCCGGAGCACCCGGCGCCGGCGTGCGAC
>CAIKMJ010000062.1 GCA_903828455.1 uncultured Acidobacteriia bacterium
GCCGCGATACTCGGCCGGATAATCCATCGCGCCGACTGCAACGATTGCACCCTGCCCTGCCACGAGGCGCGGATTCGACGCCATAGTGCCGACCGTGCCGGGATTGGTGAGCGATATCGTAGTCCCCTGGAAATCGGCAATGCCGAGCTTGCCCGAGCGGGCGCGGGACACCAGGTCGTCAAACGCCGTCATGTACTCAATAAAGCTCATGGCCCCGGCGTTTTTGATGCACGGGACGAGAAGGTTGTGCGCGCCATTCCTGCCCGGAACGTCAATCGCCACGCCAAAGTTGATTTCCGGCTTCACGACCCGGAACATTTCGCCGTCAGCATTGCTGGCAAAGGAATGATTCATCGCCGGATTGACGACCACCGCCTTTACAATCGCCCAGCCGATCAGGTGCGTGTAGGAGACCTTGCTTTTGCCGAGTAATGCGCGGTGGTGATTGATGAGCCGCCGGTTTTCGTCGATGACTTTGACCGGAATAATGCGCTGCGAAGTGGCGATGGGGACCGTCACACTCATCGCCATGTTTTCGGCGATGCGAGCGGCCGCCCCGTGCAGTGGCATGAGCTCATCCGAACCGGATGTGGCCGGGTTAACAGCAACTGGCATCGAGGCAACGGGCATTGAGGCGACGGGCATCGACCACGCAGGTGAACCGCTCACCGCGGCGGCCGACGTTGCCCCTGTCGAGGGGGCCTGATCCGCAACCGCAGTCAGCGTGCCGTTGCCTTCATGCTCAAACACGGACTTCCATGAAGAATCCACCGAGCCCCGGTCATGCCGAAACTCCTGCAGAAGCTCTTCTTCAAACCACGCATTGACACCCGTTCGCGGGCCTGAATCCGGTTGCATATGTGAAGGAAACTGTGGATTGATGCTCTTTTTCAATCATAACCGAGGGGGGTGCGGCGACGACCCGGACGAGGCCGGCGCGGGTTGTCGCTTCCAGCCCTTTCCCGCTGAATGTTAACCTGAATGTTTCCCTATTATGTCTGATATTCAAGTCACTCTGCCCGACGGCAGCGTAAAAAGCGTCGCCGCCGGAACCAGTCCGCTCGACATCGCGCGCGGCATCAGCCCCCGCCTCGCCGACGCCGCCATCGTAGCCCGGGTCAACGGGCAACTCCGCGACCTCAAACGCCCGCTCGAAGAGGACACGACTCTCCAGATCCTGACCACAAAGGATCCCGAGGCGCTCGAGGTCTACCGCCACTCCACAGCCCATCTCTGCGCCGCCGCTGTGCTTGAGCTTTTCCCCGAAACCAAGCTCGGGATCGGCCCGCCCATCGATACCGGCTTTTACTACGATTTCGACCGGCCAGAGCCGTTCACCGCCCAGGATCTGGAAAAGATCGAGGCCAGAATGTGGGAACTGCAGGCGAAGTCGCTTCCCTACGACCGCCAGCTGATCCCGAAAGCGGAAGGCCTCAAAAAGTACGAGGCCATGAACGAGCCCATGAAGGTGGAGCTCATCACCGAGCGCGCCGACGCCATTTTTTCCGAATACACGCTCGGTCCACATTTCATCGATTTCTGCCGCGGCCCGCACATTCCGGACACCTCGAAAATCAAGGCCTTCAAGCTGCTTTCCATCGCCGGCGCTTACTGGAAGGGCGACGAAAAGAATAAACAGCTGCAGCGAATCTATGGCACCGCGTGGTTCACGAAGAAGGAACTCGACGAGCACCTCCACAAGCTCGAAGAAGCAAAGAAGCGCGACCACCGCGTGCTCGGTCGCCAACTCGGTCTGTTCCACATCGATGAGAAGGTAGGTCAGGGCCTCGTCCTCTGGAAGCCCAAAGGCGCGGTTATCCGACAGGAACTGCAGAACTTCATCGGCGAACACCTGCGCCGCCAGGGCTATCATCAGGTGTTTACGCCGCATATCGGCAAGCTCGAACTTTATAAGACCAGCGGCCACTTCCCCTACTACGCGGAATCGCAGTTCCCGCCCCTGGTCGATCGCGAAGAGATCGCAACGCTGGTGACCGAAGGCCGCACCTGCGGGGAGCTTGCGAACCGGCTCGAAAAGGGCGATATCGAAGGCTTCCTGCTGAAGCCGATGAACTGCCCGCACCACATCCGCATCTTCGCCAGCGAGCAGCATAGCTACCGCGACCTTCCCGTCCGGCTCTCCGAGTTCGGCACCGTCTATCGTTTCGAACAGTCCGGCGAACTCGGCGGCATGACGCGCGTCCGCGGCTTCACGCAGGATGACGCGCATCTGTTCTGCACCGAAGAGCAGGTTCCGGCCGAAGTCGCCGGCTGCCTGGAACTGGTGAAGATCATCTTCAACGTACTCGGCATGAACGAGTACCGCGTACGCGTGGGTCTGCGCGATCCCGACAGCGAAAAGTACGTCGGCGACACCGAACAGTGGGATCGCGCCGAACAGGCCTGTAAGGATGCCGCCGCATCGCTCGGCGTGCCGTTTACCGTTGAGCCCGGCGAGGCAGCCTTTTACGGTCCGAAGATCGATTTCGTGGTGAAAGATGTCATCGGCCGCGAGTGGCAGCTCGGCACCGTGCAGGTGGATTATCAGTTACCGCGCCGCTTCGACCTTTCCTACATCGGCGCCGACAACAAACCGCACCGCCCCGTGATGATCCACCGCGCACCGTTCGGATCCATGGAACGCTTCGTCGGCGTTCTGATCGAACACTTCGCCGGTGCCTTCCCCACGTGGCTCGCTCCCGTGCAGGCTGCCGTCCTGCCGATCACGGATAAACAGAACGGCTATGCCAGCGAAGTAGTGGAGAAGCTCAAAGCAGTCGGCGTGCGTGCCGTCCTCGATGACCGGAACGAGAAGGTGAACCTCAAGATCCGCGACGCGCAACTGGACAAGGTTCCGTACATGCTGGTGATCGGCGGTCGTGAAGCCGAAGCCGGCCAGGTAGCCGTACGCCATCGCAAGCGCGCCGATCTCGGCGCCGTGGCACTGGACGCCTTCATTTCGACCATCACCAAAGAGATCGCCGACAAATCGGCGGACTAAGAGCGGGAGTCCGCCCGCATGAGCAGCGCCGCCATCGAGGTTCGGGGGCTCCGCAAAAGCTACGGAGAGGTCGAAGCCGTGCGCGGCATCGACTTCGAAGTGGCCGCCGGCGAGGTCTTTGCCCTGCTCGGACCCAACGGCGCCGGCAAGACCACGACCGTGGAAATCCTCGAGGGGATTCGCCAGCGCACCTCGGGCGACGTGCGCGTGCTCGGTTTCGACCCGGACCGACAGAAGATGCAGTTGAAGGACCGCATCGGTGTCTGTCTGCAGTCCACCAATTTTCCGGATAAGATGCGCGTTCGCGAGGCCCTCGATCTCTTTGGATCGTTCTACAGCCAGACCCGCGGCACTGCGGCGCTCCTCGGCCGCCTCCAGCTCGAAGAGAAGCGCGACGCCTTCTACGGCACGCTTTCGGGCGGGCAGAAGCAGCGGCTCGCCATCGCGCTCGCGCTGGTCAACAACCCGGCGCTGCTCTTCCTCGACGAACCCACATCGGGTCTCGACCCGCAGGTGCGGCTGGAAATCCACGCCCTGATCGCCCAACTGCGCGCCGAAGGCTGCACGATCCTGCTCACGACGCACTACATCGAGGAGGCCGAACGACTCTGCGATCGTGTGGCGATCATCGATGAAGGGCGCATCGTCGCCCTCGGCACGCCTCGTGAGTTGCAGAAGGCAGGTGAGGCGGAATCATCCGTCACGATCCTCTGCGACCAGACGCTCATCGGCCGCAACCTGCCCGCATGGCCCGGTGCGACAAAAACCGAACTTAGCGACGACGGCCGCCGCCTGACTGCGCACTCGGCGCATCCGGCGCGGACACTGGCCGGAATGCTGAACTGGCTGGAAGTATCGCGAATCGGGCTCGAAGACGTGCGCCTCAGTCGTCCCACGCTGGAAGACGTATTCATCGCGATGACCGGAAAGAGGCTGCGCGAATGAAGGCATACCTGAGCCTGATCCGCATCGATCTCAAGCTGGCCTTTCGACAGAAAGTGGTCATTTTCTTCAACCTTTTGATGCCGCTGGCACTGTTCATGATCTTCGCCGAGATCAATCGCACGGAGCGAAGCGGCGGGATCGGCGACGTTGTGACCATGGTCAGCGTCATTGGCATCCTCGGCACCGGTCTGTTCGGAGCAGGGATGCGAGCCGCGCAGGAACGGGAAGCGAACGTCCTGCGGCGCTACAAGGTCGCGCCGATCACACCGCTTCCGCTCCTGGTTGCTTCGATGGTCACAGGTCTGGCCGTTTACATGCCGTTCGTCGTATTGATGCTGACGGTGGCGCACGTGCGCTACGGCATGAACGTTCCGTCGAACCTTGTGTCGGTGCTCGTGTTCATCGCGCTGGGGGTGACGGCGATTCGCTCTATCGGCCTGATCGTCGGCGCTGTGGTGAACTCAACGCAGGAAAGCGGCATTCTCGTGCAGGTTCTCTACATGAGCATGCTGTTCCTCAGCGGCGCCACTTTCCCAACGCAGATGTTCCCGGCCTGGCTTTTGAAGGTGAGCCGCTTCGTCCCTGCCGCTTATATCGTGAACGGGTTGCAGTCCATTCTGCTCCGCCATGAGACGCTCTGGACAAACTGGCCCGGAGCCGCGGCGCTGCTTCTGACCACCGCCGTTGGACTGCTGCTGTCGGTCAAGCTCTTCCGCTGGGAAAAGGAAGAAAAGCTGCGACCCGCGGCGAAGCTGTGGTTGCTGGCAGTGCTGCTGCCTTTCGCCCTGCCTGGGCTGTGGCATCTGTACACGGGCGCGTGAACCCGTCAGTCCGGCTGAAAGCCACCAGTCCGGCCGCGCGTATTTTCTACGCGTGAGTGTTCTTATCGCTCAGGTAGTAGTGAACAGCCGGTGTCACCACCAGCGACAACACCATCGAAGCAACAATGCCGCCGATGACCGCTATTGCCAGCGGCTGGAGCATCTGGGAACCTGCACCGATCGCCAGCGAGAGCGGGATCATTCCCGCCACTGTGGCCAGCGCCGTCATCAAAATGGGGCGGAGCCGCCGCTCGCCAGCTTCGATCATCGCGTCCATGGGAGAAGCACCCTCCGCACGGAAGCGCTGATCGGCATCGAGCAGCAGAATGCCGTTCTTGGCCACAATACCGATGACCATGATCAGCCCCATGAACGAGGAAATGTTGAAGCTCGTGCCCGTCACCAGAAGCGCAAGAAACACACCCGACGTAGAGAGCAGCGCCGAAGCGACAATGGCCACCGGCGCGCCGAAATTGCGGAATTCAAAGAGGAGGACCGTGAACACAAGCACGATCGCCAGCACCAGCACCACCAGAAGATCGCGGAACGACTTCTGCTGTTCAGCGTAAGTTCCGCCGTAAACAACACGGATCGCCGACGGCAGGTGAAGTTCGTCTACCGCCTTCTTCACCGTCTCCATCCCTTTGCCGAGGCTCACACCTTCAAAGCGGCCAGTTACGGCAATATTGCGTTGCAGATTCTCGCGCCGCACTTCGGTCTGCCCTGCTTCGTTACTGAACGTGGCTACCGAACCCAGAGTCACTGTCTTACCCGTCGAACTGCTGGTAATCATGGTGTTGCGGATGTTGTCGAGCGAGGCGCGCGAAGTATCCGGGAAGCGCACCCGGATGGTGTAGGAGCGGTCATTCACGATCGCCGGCGCCGTAGCGGGTTCGCCCTGCAGGATCGCACTGGCATCCAGTTCAATCTCCTGCGGCGTGAAACCGGCGCGTGCCGCCACAACTTCATCCACATGCATGATGATCGCCGAACCGCTGACTGTATTTTCAATCCCGTTCTTTACGTCCTTCACCGTCGGAATCTTCTTGATCCGGTCGCCCACCTTTGGTCCCCACACCTTGAGAAGTGCCGGGTCCTGCGCGAACAGCTTGATCTCGATCGGTTCCGGCGAACTGGTCAGATCGCCGATCATGTCCTGCAATACCTGAATAAACTCCACGTCGAGCTGCGGGTACTTCTCGTTCACCTCTTTGCGGATATCGGAAATCACATCGTCGATCGCGCGATCGCGCTTGCTCTTCAGGCGAACCGAAAAGTCACCCGTGTTGGCTTCGGTCACAGCCGCCAGACCGAGTTGCAATCCTGTGCGGCGCGACGTGCCGGCAACCTCAGGCGTTGATTTGAGAATCTTCTCCACCCCAAGCAGTACTTCGTTGGTATCTGCCAGCGAGGAGCCGGCAGGCATCAGGTAGTCGAGAATGAATCCGCCTTCGTCCATGGCGGGCAGAAGATCGCTGCCCAGCGCCGTGTAGCAGTAATAGGAACCGCCGATGAGCGCGAGCGAGAACAGCGCCAGTGCGGCCGGATATCGGAGCGCAGCGCGAAGTACCCCCGCGTAGCCGCGCGTCAGCTTGCCCATGAAGCCGGTTGTGGATGCGGCGTGTCCGTGGAGGTCCGTTGTAGCGGTCGTATGTTCGCTCGCCTTGCGGCGCAACAGGAAGTGGCTCAGCGTCGGTGTCCAGGTCAGCGCCAGTCCCAGCGACGTCAGCAGCGCAGTACCCACCGTAACCGCAAGCGCGCGGAAGAAGGTGCCGGTAACGCCGGTAATGGTAACCAGCGGGAGAAATACCACAATCGGCGTGATTGTGGACCCGATCAGCGGCACCCGGATTTCAGCCAGCGCGAGCCGGATGGCCTCCGCGCGGCTCTGCCCGGAATCGCGGTGCAGAACAATGTTCTCTACCACCACGATGGCGTCATCGATCACCAGACCCACGGCGGCTGCAAGTCCGCCCAGCGTCATGAGGTTGAAGCTCTCGCCCAGCAGACGCAGTGCGATCAGAGTCAGCGCAATCGTCGCCGGGATCACCAGACCGGCAACCAGCGAACTGCCCCAGTCGCGCAGGAACAGCACCAGAATTACGGCAGCCAGCGCCAGTCCGATCAGGATGGCGTCGCGCACGCTGGCAATGGAGTCGCGAACGATTTCCGACTGATCGTAAAATGCTTCCAGATTCACGCCGGGAGGCAGAGTCTTGCGAATTTCAGCGAGTTCCGCCGTCACCGCATCGGCCACCGCAACCGTGTTGCTGTCCGGCTGACGGAACAGATTCAGCAGCACCGCAGGCTTACCGTTGGCCGTAACCATGGTGTAAACCGGCATGACCGACGGCTTCACTTCGCCGATGTCGCCGATCCGCACGGGCGCGCCGGTCGGAGTCGTGCGCAGCACAATGTTGGCAATTTCTTCCGGCGTGCGGGTCTGTCCGCTCACCAGTGCCAGCGAAAGTTCGTGATTGTTCTCCAGCAGACCGGGCGAATCGATCATGTTGCTTTTCGCCACCGAGTCCAGGATGCCCTGCACCGTCACCTGCGCTTCAAGCAGCTTGGCCGGATCCGGCTCGATCTGGAACTCGGGAACCTGCCCGCCCTGGACCACGATCATGGAAACGCCGTTCACTCGATTCAGCCGCGGCTTGATCGTGTAATTCGCCAGCTCCCACAGCTTGGTCTGAGGAATCGTATCGGATGTCAGGCTATAGCCGATGATCGGAAACGCCGCAAACGTCAACCGGTTGGCCGTCAGCTTCGCTGATTGCGGGAGCGTCGTCTGCACCCGCGCCAGCGCGGCGTTCACCGACTGCAGCGTCTGGAACATGTCGACGCCCCAGTTGAAGAAAAGGTTCACTTCCGCAGAACCGCGGCTCGTATTCGACCGGACCGAATCGAGGCCCGGCACACTGTTGAGCGCTTCTTCAATTGGCCGGGTAACCGTGACCTGCATCTGGTCGATCGGCGCCACGCCGTTGTCCACGCCAACCACGATGCGCGGGAAATCGGTCGACGGAAATACCGACACCGGAATTCGGAACGCGAGATAGGCGCCCGCCAGGATCAGCGTGAGAATGACGAAGATGACAGGCTTACCGAATCGGGCCGTCCAGTGCTCAGGCCCCTGGCCGTTGTCGGGAGGAAGAGGCTCCGGCATTATTTCTTGTCCTTGCTGTCCTTCTTCGCGTCAGCCTTGGGAGCGCCGGTGGGCGATGGCTTGGCGTCGTCATCGGCGTCATCGTCATCATCGTCATCTTCTTCAGCCTTGAGAGTGACCTTCGCCTTATTCTCAAGACCCAGTCCGCCGGAGGTGATCACTTTTTCACCCTCGGCAAGCCCGGTCAGAATCTGCACGCGATTGCCTTCGCGAATTCCGACGGTCACCTTGCGCTCGCGCGCTTTGGAATCGGCGCCGAAGATCATGACCTTTTCGCCGCCTTCATCGGAATTCAGAATTGCCGATGCCGGGACCAGAACCGCATCGCGGATCAGATCGGCGCGAATCGAAACCCTTGCGGTTGCGCCGGGCTTCAGCGCCTCGCCAGGATTATCGGCCTGCACCCATACTTCAACGGTCGTGGTGGTGGCATTCGCCGCGGGGCTCACTACGGTGACAGTACCGGTCACTGTACCGTCCGGTGTTGTGATGGTCGCCTGCTTGCCCACCTTCACGAACGAAGCCTGTTTAATCGGAACGTTCGTGCGAGCGACGATCCGCGAAATATCGAGGATCGTCACCAGTGGCTGCCCGGGTTGGGCAAGCTCGCCGGGATAAACCTGACGCTCGGAGACCACGCCGCTGATGGGCGTGCGGATCTCGGTATACGAGACCTGCACGTTGGCACTTTCGTAATGCGCCTTAGCTGCATTCACCTGCGCTTCAGCGGCCTTCACCTGCTCGGCACCGGTCACCTGCTGCACCGTCTGCAGGTGCTGCCTGGCGGTATCGTACTGGCTCTGCGCCTGCACCATGGCTACCTTGGCGTCATCCACCAACTTCTGTGCCAGCGCGCCCTGCTTCTGCAGTTCGACCCGGCTTTCGTAGACTTTCTTCGCCGCTTCGAGCGCCTGTTCGGCCGACTGCAGGTCGGCCTGCGCCTTCGTCCTGTCCTCCACGATCGTGGCTCGCGAGGCTGTCTGATAAGCGGACTGCGCCTGATCGTACTGGCTCTTGCTTTCCTGCGCCGCCGCCGCCAGATCGCGGCCTTCCAGTTGTGCGATCAGCTGCCCGGCCTTCACATGGTCGCCGCGATTCACCAGCACCTTCGCCACCGGCGCGGCAATCTTCGAAGTCAGGTTCGACTGGTTGATCGGATACAGCACCGCATCGCCTTCCACAAGGAGATCGATGGGGCCCTTTGCCGCCGCATCCACTTCGACCGGAACCGGCGCTTCACCTTCCTCAGCCTCGGCTTCCTTCTCTTTCGCTTTGCCACAGCCAGTCGCCAGGAGCGCAGCCAGCAGCACACAGGCGAGGAGCGACTTTTCAAACCCAGATTTCATCATTTAAATTGCTCCGGTCAGCGATTGCAGCGTGGCAAGGGCCACGCGATAGCGCGCCAGCCCGTCGTCCACAGCGCCGCGCGCCGCTGTTAATGTCGATTGCGCATCCACCACTTCGAATGCCGTGGCCTCGCCCGCCTGATAGCGGAGCAGAGTCAGCCGCAGATTTTCCGCCGACAGATCGGCCGACGCCTTCAGGGAATCGATCTGCGCCAGCGCGCCCTGGGCTTCCCGATAAGTTGCCGCCAGGTTGCCCTGCAGCGTGCGCTGCGCCAGCGTCAGGTCCAGTTGCGCCTGCTGCTTCCGCAGTTCCGCCTGTTTGATCTTGCTGCGCGTCGCGCCCCAGTTCCACACGGGAATGTTGAGCGTGGCCTGCGCTGCATAGCCGAGATTATGGCGCTCCGGCGGAATGTCGCCGCCCGGCTGCCTCGGATAAGTCGTGTTGACCGCAAACTGGTTCGCATCGATCCCGTAAAAAACATCGATGCCGAGCGAAGGAAGATAGCCGTACTTCGCCACATTGACGTCGTAGCCGGCTTCGTCAATACTGAGGCGCGCCGCCTTCAGATCCGGACTCGTCGCCACGGCCTGCGACTGCGCATCGGGCAGCGGCGGCAGCAGAGCGGGCGTCGCCAGGTCGTCTTCGACCGTGAAGTCAGCCCGCAGATCCGGGAAAATCAGAACCCCGAGCGCGATTCTTGCCTTATCTATATTGACTTGGGCGTCCTGCAAATCCCGCTGCCGCTGCTGCAGGAGCAACTGCGCCTTCACCACATCGGCATGTGCTGCTTCCCCGCCCTTTTCCAGCTTTTCCGAAATATCAAGGAACTGCTCGGCTTCCCGGACGCTGGTCTGCGCATTGATGAACTTGCGCTGCGCCGCAACAATGGCAAAATAATCCGTGATAACCGTCGCGTCGATCCCGCGCCGCGCCACATCCACCTTCGCCTGTGCCACAGCCTGGGCAGCCTGTGCGCGCTGAATCTCGCCATGCCGCACCAGCGCCAGCGCTTCCTGGTGGATCACCGCCTGCTCGTTATACACGTGGATACCGTCGTTCGCCACGAATACGCCGGAAGGCGTACCGTTCCCCTGCGTGTAAATGTACTGGCTGAACGCGTTCACCTGCGGCATGGTTGCCGCCCGCGCCTGCGACCAGTCTTCTTTCGCCAGCGCCACGGCAAGACTCGCACTCTGAATCTGCGTACCGTACTGCCGGCCGCGCGAGACGGCTTCCACAAGTGTGATATTGCCGGCCGCCGGTGCGGGCGTTTGCGCCGGGGCAAGTGGGGTCCAGACGGCGACAGCGATAATCAGACACAATCCGGCGGCACGCAACATGGCTGCGTATCAGTCCATCATTGCGACCTGAAAATACGCTGAAAATTACGTTGCTCGGTAGTATTCCGAATCCGCCCGCTCCGAACGGCTGCCACAGGACGGGCGGCCGTCCCGGGCCGGGCTGCTCTCGGCTACGATTGAACTAACATGCAGATTCTGGTGGTCGAGGATGAACCGCGCATGGCGAAACTGCTGGAACGCGGCCTTGTCGAGGAGGGTCACTCCGTAGTCGTGGCCGGCGACGGCGCCGCCGGTCTGGAACTCGCCACCGCCTCGGCATTCGATGTCATCGTGCTCGACTGCATGCTCCCGGTAATGGACGGCCTCACCCTGACTCGCCGCCTCCGCGAGAGCCGCAACCAGACTCCGGTCCTGATGCTGACCGCGCGGGACGCCGACAGCGACGTCATCCAGGGCCTCGATTCCGGCGCCGACGACTATCTCACCAAGCCGTTTCCGTTCGAAGTGCTCCTCGCGCGCTTACGCGCCGTGAGTCGGCGGGGCGCCATCCCGCGGCCGGTTTATCTGGAAGTCGCAGACCTGCGGCTCGATCCCGCCGCCCACACGGTCACCCGAGCCGGTGAATCCATCAATCTCACGCCGCGCGAGTACCGCCTGCTGGAACTGCTGATGCGCAATGCCGGCCGGGTGGTCAGCCGCGACAAGATTCTGGATTCCGTCTGGGGCTTCGACACCGGCGTCACCGAAAACACAGTGGAAGCCTTCGTCCGCCTTCTGCGCATTAAAGTGGATGCGCACGAGCCCCGCTTGATCCATACCGTGCGCGGAACCGGCTATGTGGTGAAGGCGTTGTGAGAATGTCACGGCATTCGATTCGCTTTCGGCTGACCCTGTGGTACTCGCTCGCCCTCGCCATTGCGCTCGGGCTGTTCGGGGCGCTGATGTGGCTCTCGATGCGCCGGCAGCTCTATCGCGAAATCGATAGCGCCCTCGCGACCCGGGCGGCGCGCTTTGAAGCCTACGTCGTCCACGAATCCGCCGAAACCAGCACTGCCGATCAGTTGCAGGACGAACTGGAAGAGTTTTCCCAGGGCCTGCCGGCCTCCGACATTGCCGATCTCAGCGGCTCCCAGGGCTTTACCTTTCATTTCCCGCCGGCATCCCGGCCGACCTTACCGGCAACCGCAACCAGGCCGATGCGATCCGTCGAGCGCACGTTTGTGGCCGATGGCGAGACCTTCCGGCTTCGCCTGAGCACTTCGACCGAAGACGCGCGGCACACCCTGGGCCTGCTCAGTGAGCTGCTGTTCGGCCTGATGCCTGTGGCGATCGCGATTTCCTGCCTGGTTGGAATCTGGCTCAGCCGCCGGGCACTCAAGCCGGTTGACGACGTGACCCGCGCGGCGCGCTCCATCGGCATCGACAACCTTTCCGAACGTCTGCCGCTGCCTGGCACCGGCGATGAACTGCAGCGCCTCACCGAAACGTGGAACGAAATGCTGACGCGTCTCGACGGGGCCGTTTCCACCCTTTCGCAGTTTGCCGCCGACGCCTCCCACGAACTCCGTACACCGCTCGCCGTAATTCGTACCAGCGCGGAACTTGCGCTGCGCCGCGCCCGCACCCCGGAAGAATACCGCGACGCGATTCTGGGTATTGAAGAAGAAAGCGAGCGCATGGGAAAACTGGTGGAAAATCTGCTCTACCTTGCGCGAAGTGAAGCCCGCCTTGCGGAACTGCCGAAAGAGCCGGTCGATCTTCGTCTCCTCGCCGAACAGGCCACCCGCGAGTTGGGCTCCGTGGCGGAAGCCCGCGGCGTCCGAATCCGCGTCGTGCCGGGCGACGAAGTCTTTATCGCTGGCAATCGCCCCGCTCTCGAACGGCTGTTGCTGGTGCTTCTCGATAACGCCGTGAAATATTCGCCCGCCGGCGCCGACGTCGTTCTGAAGCTGACTTCCGACGGGAACTCCCCGGCCCTCAGCGTGCACGATTTCGGCCCCGGCATCGCGCCTGCCGACCTTCCGCATATCTTCAAGCGCTTCTACCGGGCCGACCCCTCGCGCACCACGAATTCCGCCACGGCCGGCTTCGGACTCGGTCTGGCCATCGCCGAGGCAATTGCCACCGCCCACAACGCAACGCTCGACGTCGCGAGCGCCCCCGGCGCCGGCACCACCTTCCGCGTCACATTTTCAAACGCCGTTCCCGCACCGGACCGTCTCGCCCTCACTGCGTAGCCTTCACTGCGCACCCGCAGTGCGCCCCTCTGTGCACCCCTCAGTGAGTGAGATCGTAGGTGAAGTAGTTCATCGCGATCCGGTAAGCCAGCGACGCCCACTTCTCCTGATACCGCGGCTCATCGGAGTGCTCCCACGCATCTCCCAGGTCCATGTTGTGGCAAATCGCCACCATAATCCGGCCCTTGTCGTCGCGAATCGCCCGCCAGTGCGGCACCTTGCCGGTCTCGCCCTTTTCATAGATGAGGCCGGTTTCAAAATACTGCGCGCCCGGCACCTGAAAGCGTTCACTGAGATCGTAAATCGTGTGGAAGATAGGATCGTTGTCGGGAATATCCTCGATCGCCCGTTCCGGAAAGACCTTACTCATGCCGGCAGTGAAGTTCGCCCACTCATTGATGCCCTGTTCGTGCTGCGAAGCGTTCGAGCCGTGGAAATCGTCCACCATCAGAAAGCCGCCCCGCAGCAGGTATTCGCGCAACTGCTTCGCGTGACGATCCTCCAGTTTCCAATGACCCACCTCCACCGCGTAGAGCACGGGGAAGTTGTAAATGTCGTCCGTGCCGTCCAGACTCACCACCTGCTCCACGGACCTCGCTTCGATGCGCGTCAGCCTTCGCACGCCTTCCAGCAGATGCCGGTCCGAGCGCGGATAATCCATCGTCCAGTAGCCAGGAAACGGACGCCCGTCCCCCATCGTGAGATTGGCGGCGTCCGGGTAGCCGTAAATATCGGGGTACCGCAGCCGTGCGCGCGTCCACTCTGCTTTCTGCTGATAGTCCGGCGGCAGCGGGAAATCGTCGTATTCGATCGCCGGATATTCTTTGAACGGATTCTGCGCGAGTACGCCGCCGCACAGCGCCAGCAGAGCCAGACCCGGGATCAGAAAGCGGAGACGCATGGCACCGGTCAAAACCCTAGTGTGTCATTGAATAGACGACGTAGTTGACCCCGATCCGAATTCCCAGCGCCGAATACTTTTCCGGATAGTTCGGATCGTCCGCCCACTCCCACGAATCGCCGATATCGGAATTGTAGGTGATGGCCACCATGATGCGACCCCTGTCGTCGAAAATTCCCCGCCAGTGCGGCGTGGCGCCGTCACCCTGCGCGCGAGCGCTGCGGCCCGAAAGCGCCCACTGCCCCGGCACCTGATAGCGATCATCCAGATCGTAGAGAAGATGGAAAATGGCGTCATTATTGTCGATCTCCACAATCGGCCGGTCGGGAAACACACGCTTCATGCTGTCGTTGAAACGATTCCACTCCTCCGCGCCCCAGAAATCATCCAGGTAAATGAAGCCGCCGCGCAGCAGATACTCGCGCAGCGCTGCCGCCTGTGCGTCGGTCAGCTTCCAGTCGCCCATTTCGCCGGCCGCCAGCCACGGATAGTTGAACGCATCGTCCCCATCGTCCAGATTGACCGGCTGCTCCACGGACCGCACATCGAGCCGCGTCAGCCGCCGCAGCGCCTGCGCAAAGTGCCGGTCCGCGCGCGGGTAATCCTGCGTCCAGCTGGTGCCTCCTTCGCGCCAGTCCGAACCGCCTCCGTAGCTGCGGGGACGGCCAAAACGCGCGTAGGGATGCTGTGGGTACATCAGGCGGGCAAAAATGAATTCGGCGGGGTTGCGCCAATCGTCCGGAAGCTCAACCTCGTCGTAAGCTTCCATACTCGGATACATCCGGAAGGGGCGCTTTTCCGCCCAGGCAACGGCCAGCAGTGCGACCGTGCCGCCGGCGACCAGCAGCACCTTCCGAAACGTCATGACACCGCCCTGACGTGAGGATATCACTGGCGCGGGCGAACCACCGCGGGAACTCAGCGGCTCGCCTGCGCCGGATCGTTACCGCTGATTCGCTTTGAGAATCTTCTTGCGCAGCCGGATCGAAACCGGCGTAACTTCCACGATTTCGTCTTCGCGCACGAACTCAATCGCCTGTTCCAGATTCATCGCACGCGGCGGCACCAGACGAATCGCTTCGTCCGCCGTCGAAGAACGCATATTCGTGAGCTTCTTTTCCTTGACGATGTTCACGTCGAGATCGGCAGTGCGCGCGTTCTCGCCCACGATCATGCCCTCGTAAACTTCCGTGCCGGGATGAATGAAGATTTCACCGCGTTCCTGCAGGTTGTAAATCGCGTTGCCCGTCGCCTTGCCGGCGCGATCGGAAACCAGCGACCCGGTGGGTCGCATCGGAATTTCGCCCTGCCACTCGATGTAGCCGTGGAACAGTGAATTCAAAATTGCCGTCCCGCGCGTATCCGTCAGGATTTCGCTGCGCAGCCCGATCAGGCCGCGCGAAGGAATGTGGAACTCGAGGCGAACACGGCCCGACCCGTTGTTGATCATCTTCGCCATCTTGCCCTTACGGCCGCCCAGCTTTTCAATGACCACGCCAATGAACTGTTCCGGACAATCGATCACCAGCAGTTCCACCGGCTCCATCGTCTTGCCGTCCACTTCTTTGGTGATGATCTCCGGCTTGCCCACGCCCAGTTCGAAACCTTCGCGGCGCATCATTTCGATCAGAATCGCCAGCTGCAGCTCGCCGCGGCCCATCACGCGGAAGGTATCCGGAGTCACCTGCTCGACCTTGATCGACACGTTGGTCAGCAGTTCTCTGTCGAGCCGGTCCTTCAGATTGCGGGACGTTACGAACGTGCCCTCGCGGCCCACGAACGGCGATGTGTTGATCGAAAACTGCATGCCGATCGTCGGCTCATCGATCTGGATATGAGGCATGGGCATCGGCGTTTCCGCCGACGTAATGGTCTCGCCAATGGTGATCCCTTCAACGCCCGCGACCGCCAGAATGTCGCCCGGCCGCGCGATAGTTTCATCGACGCGCTTCAGCCCTTCAAACGAATACAGCTTCGTGATTTTGGTCTTCTGAATCTTGCCGTCAAGATGGCAGATCGCCACGTCATCGCCATGCCGCAGCGTCCCCTGGAAGACGCGGCCGATAGCCAGGCGGCCCAGATATTCGGAATAATCGAGGTTCGCGACAAGCGCCTGCAGAACCGCTGTGTCATCGCCCACCGGCGCCGGCAGATGATTCACAATCGCTTCGAACAGAGGCTGCAGATCTTCCGACGGATCTTCGAGGCTCGTCTTCGCAATGCCGTTCTTGGCAATCGCGTACAGTACCGGGAAGTCCAGCTGATCTTCGCGCGCATCGAGGTCGATGAACAGATCGTAAACTTCGTTCAGCACCTCGGCGGCGCGCGCATCCGGCCGGTCGATCTTGTTGATCACAACGATCGGCTTCAGGCCCGCTTCGAGCGCTTTCATCAGAACGTAACGGGTCTGCGGCAGCGGTCCTTCGCTGGCATCGACCAGCAGCATCACGCCGTCGACAATCTTCAGCGCGCGCTCGACTTCGCCGCCGAAGTCGCTGTGGCCCGGCGTATCCACGATGTTGATCTTGGTGCCGTGATACCGGACGCCGGTGATCTTGGCCAGAATGGTGATGCCGCGCTCGCGTTCCAGATCGTTGGAGTCCATCACGCGGTCGGCGACTTCCTCGTTGGCGCGGAAGATGCCGCTCTGTTTGAGCATGGCGTCAACCAGGGTGGTCTTGCCGTGGTCGACGTGCGCAATGATGGCGATGTTACGGATGTTCTGCTGGCTCATGAATTTTAAAGTTTGTTTGGATTACTCTTCGTGGACCACTTCGGCCGGCTGCAGCCTTGTGGCAAAACGCGCCGGGTACAGTCCGGCCACTACCGTCACTGCCCACACCAGCGCCAGGGCGCCCGCAAGCAGGGCCAGCGGCGGATGAAACTGAATCGTCCACCCGAAACTCTGCTTGTTGACTACGTAAATCAGCACCAGTGACAGTGCCATGCCGAGCGCCAGGCCCAGCACGCCGGCCAGCAGTCCCAGCAGGCCCGCCTCCGTCAGGATCATGCTTCGAACCTGCCCGGAGTCCGCCCCCAGATAACGGATCAGGCCGATTTCGCGGCGTCGATCCAATACTAATGCTAGCAGCGAGTTCGCCGCGCCCAGCATGGCGACGACAATCGCCACCGCTTCGAGCGCCCACGTGACGGCAAACGTGCGGTCGAAAACCTCCACCGCGCCGCGCCGCAGAACGTCGTTGGGCGCGATCATCAGCGGATAATCGGCGAGTCGCGTTTCGAGCTCATGCCGAACCGAGACGGAATCGGCGCCAGGTTTGAGGTAGATCGCAACGTTCGTCACCGGCTGTTCCGGCAGGTACTTCAGCAGCGTCGAGCGGTCCACCAAAACCATGCCCCTGTCGCTGGAATAGTCGTAGTAGATGCCCGCCACCGTCAGCGCCACCTCGCGGCCGCCGAGCGGGATCTTCAGCACGTCCCCGGTCCGGACATGATGCTTGTCGGAGAACGGCTCGGTTACGATGGCCCGGTCCGCACCGGGCAGCGAAGCGAGGATCGTGTCGGCATCGCCGGCGAGGAATCGGATGAATCTGCGTCGCCGAACAACGTCCATGTTGCCGCCGCCGAACGTGGCGCGCGTGCCTTCATAGCGGAATTCAAAAGCGTGCAGCACGTCCACCTGCTCCACCCCGGGCACGCCCGCGGCAATCTTCGGCACCTCCGCGGAGAGCGGCGGAAACACACCCGCGCTCGCCGAACCCTGCGCCCGCATATAAAGATCCGCGCGCAGTTGATTGTCGAGCCAGACCTCCACCGTTTCACGGAAACTGCCAACCATCACTCCGACGCTCACCATCATCGCTATGGCCGTCGCCAGCGCCGTCACGATGATCGACGTGCGCGCCAGCGACGCCACCAGACTCCGGCCGGCGATCAGTCCCGCCGCCCCCGCCAACCGCTTCAGCGTTCCCCGAAGCGCGCGGATCGAACCGGTAACGAAAGCCGGCGAAATCAGAGCCGCCGCTGCCACGGCAAAGAGAGTGGCCGCGTAGCCCGCCATGGGCCGGCCGTCGATCGGACCCAGTTGCGCCAGCCCCACCGCCACGATCGCCGCAGCCGACGCGAGAACCACATCGCGCTTCACGTGCAGGCGCGTCTCGTGCTCCACGATGGCTCGCCGCATCGCTTCCGCCGGAGCGACGCGCGCCGCTTCCCGCGCCGGAATCAGCGCCGAAACCACGGCCACACCGGTGCCCGTGAGGATTGCGAGAAAGACTGCCTCCGGGGACAGCGCAATCGCCCCCGGCGCGCTCGTCGTAAACAGCGCATTCACCGTATCGGAAATCATGCGCAGCAGTGCCGACGCCAGCATCCGGCCCAGCACGATCCCCAGCACCGACCCCAGCAGTCCTAACATCGCCGCCTCGCCCAGGAAGATCAGCAAAATGCCCCGCGCGCTTGTACCGAGCGCCCGCAGAATGCCAATCTCGGCGCGCCGCCTCACCACGCTCACCGCAATCGTGTTGTAGATAAGGAAAGCACCCACCAGCAGCGAGATGTAACTCAATATCCGCAGATTCCAGCGGAACGCCCGCAGCATCCGGCGGTTCTCCTCGGAACGCGCGCCCGGCGTCTCCACATCCCAGCTCACCGGCACCGCCGCGCGTATCGCGCGTTCGAGCGAGTCGCCATCACCCGCGCCGGCAAACACTTCGATGCGGTCGAGCTTCCCTCGCATTCCCAGCAGATCCTGCGCCGCCGCAATATCGACGCCAACCCAGCCCGTGCTCTGCCCGTTCACAATTCGCCCGATCGTGAACACCCGCCGCCGCTCACGCCCCCGCAGTTCGATAGCGTCGCCCTTCTTCCACTGCAACCGCGCCGCCAGATCGTCCGATACAGCAGCAAATGTTTCCACCTTTGCGGGGTCGAAGCCTGTCGAATCCGAGTCCGCCGCACCACCGGAACCCGACCCGGCCCCGATCAGATCGATCCCGTAGAGCGTCGTCGCGGCCGGTCGCACCGCGCCGGCAACTCCGACGACAACGGGCTGCTCAATCACGGGAGAAAAGCGCGCATTCAGCGGCAGCGCCGTCAGCTTCGCGATGGCCTGCTCGTCCACCCCCCCGTTGGCCGTGATCTCGTAATCGACCTTGCCGACCAGCGTTTCCATCGACGACTGAAACGACCCCGTCGCCGCGTTGCCCGATAGTTCAATCGCAATAACGACGGCGATCCCCAGCGCAATCGAAGCCAGCGTCAGCGCCGTGCGCGCGCGGTCGCGCCGCAGCGGACGCAGAATCAGCCGCCGAAACAGCGCAGGACTCACGAATCCACGCTCTCAATATGCCCGTCGCGCATGCGCACACGGACATCGGCAATCGCCGCGGCCTCGGCGCTGTGAGTCGCCATCACAACCGCGGCTCCAAACTCATCCGCCGCCCGCCGGATCAGCTTCAGGATGCCGTCCGCACTCGCCGTATCGAGATTGCCCGTCGGTTCATCGGCCACCAAAATGGCCGGATCGTGCACCAGCGCCCGCGCGATCGCAATCCGCTGCATCTGTCCGCCCGACAACTGATAAGGCAGCGACTCCGCCTTCTCCGCCAGCCCGACCCAGCCGAGCCGTTCGTGCGCCGCGGCCGCCGGGTTCTTCGCGCCGGAAAGCAGCAGCGGCAGCTCAATATTTTCCATCGCCGTCAGCGCCGGCAATAACTGGAAGAACTGAAAAACGAAGCCAATTTTCGTCCTCCGCAGCTCCGTCAGTGCCGCATCTCCCAGTCCCGACGTGACGAGCCCCGCGACTTCCACTTCTCCGGACGTCGGAAAATCCATCGCCCCGCATAAATTGAGTAACGTCGTTTTCCCGCAGCCGCTCCGCCCCACCAGCGCCGTCACCGTGCCCGGACGGCATTCCAGCGACACTCCCGCCAGCCCCAGCACTCCGCCTTCGTAGCGTTTTACGGCGTTCCGCACCGACACTGCGCTTTTTTTGGATGAAAACAATTTACTTATGCTCTGTTCTTAGTGTATTCTGAGGATGCTCTAGCATATAGTCCGCGCGTAAACGAGAAGGATGCTTGCCCCGCTAAGCTCTCTGACACGCGAAAACATGGAATCCCGCCGGCTTGAAGCAGCACAGGATCTGCTGGCCGGTGTCTCTCAATCGAAGGTAGCGCGCCGCTATGGCGTGAGCCGTACTACGGCGTCACGCTGGCATCGCTCCATCGTCCACAAAGGCGTCGACGGCCTGAAACTGCGCCGCGCAACGGGCCGGCCCAGCCGTCTCACCGCCGATCAGGTAGATGAAATCCGCAGGATGCACGCCGAAGGTGCCATGGCGCACGGCTTCCGCAGCGACCGCTGGACCACAGGCCGCCTGGCCGATGCCATTGAACGCAAGTTCGGCATCCGCTACGATCAGGACCACGTCGGCCGCCTGATGCACAAGTTCGGCCTCCGCGAGCGCCGCTTCGTTTACGCTCCCGCGCCGTCCTACGCTCCGGTTCCTTCGGTCGAAATCGGAATTCAACAGGCTTCGGTTTAACAGCTTCTCCTTTCGCCTTCTCGAAGTGCGACGGCGCGCCGGACATCTACATCCGGCGCGCCCGGCACATCCTCGCGAAATACGAGCCAGTATTCTTTTGCGGGCGGCAGAGATTCCGGCAGTTCCCCCGATGCGAACCATTGTTCCGGGTGCGCCTGCCAGTCGTCCCGTTTCCAGAACTTTCCTGCGTAGAAATAGAGCTGGTCAGGAGTCGACTTCGCCCACGCCGGCTCCGCAAGACCGCCGTTCCAGTACTAAAATCCTGCCCACCCTGCCAGACCAGGTGACGCAATCAGCGCCAACGCCAGTAGAGCTCCGCGGAGTGGCATATTCTCAAATGCCGCCGAACACCGGCGCCTACCCTGAAGATCCAACAATATTCTGATGAATTACGTGGAATAACCGGAAAGCCGTCGGACTTCAACTGCGAATATCGTCCCGGTGTCCGGGCCCGAAGTGCACCGCTGTTTAGACCCCGAGGACTTCAACCTCAAGTCCCTGGAACTGCACAAAGCCGCGATCGAAGCTCGCAACCCTGCGGGATGAAGCGATTGCGAACGCGGCCAGATAGATGTCGGCGACAAGCTGCGATGCCGGCGAGTTGCAGCGGAAAAGGCGAGGCAGCATTTCGTCGATGCCTTCGGGCTCCGGCGCAAATTCAAATCGCTCATCCTCGAGTACCTTCGAGACCAGCGCCCACGCTCGCGACAGCGAAACAGCGTGCGGCCCCACCACGCTTCTGTTTCCGAGCAGGCGAATGACGGAGAACTGAACGGTCCGGCAAACCACGGCTTCCCCTGCGGACAGCTCATTGGCCCACCGGCGCGCAATTTCATGGTGCTCATGCTGACTGAACAACAGCGCGAACAGCACGTTGACATCGAGCAGAACCTGCTTCATCCGAACATCGCTTCATCGATTTGTTCGCGTGTGGGCGAAGCGACTTTGGGACCGCCGGGGTCGCCGATAGAGGGCAGTTCCAGCCGCGACTTGGCCTTCCGCGGTGAAATGCGCAGCTCCAACGCCTCAATCATCAATTTTTTCAGAGATATACCGCTCATGGCTGCGGTTTTCTTCGCTCGACACAGAAGATCGTCGGGAAGCTCCACAGTCGTTCTCATGGCATAATTATGGCATATTGTGCGGCAAGGGATCCTCGTTGATTCCGGACACCCAAAATGCGCGACACTATGACAAATGCGCTTAACCGGTTTCACCCCCGCCGCGAGTGTACTTTGCCTCTGTGCCGCCGTCGCCAGTTCCGCTTTCGCCGCCGGCAAGATCTTCCCCTATAACTACGTTCAGGAAGACCTGCCCAACGGCCTCCGCCTCATCACCATCCCCACCGACTACCGCAACATTGTCGCCCTCTACATCGTCGTCGGCGCCGGCTCCCGCAACGAGGTCGAGCCCGGCAAGAGCGGCTTCGCTCATCTGTTCGAACACCTCATGTTCCGCGGCACCGCCGAATATTCGGCCGAGCGTTACCAGCAGGAACTCTCCAGCGCCGGCGCCGCCTCCAACGCCTTCACCACGAGCGACTTCACTGCCTATCACACGACTTTCTCGAAAGAAGACCTCCCGCGCATCCTCTCCATGGAAGCCGACCGCTTCCAGCACCTCTCGGTCGACGAGGCCGCCTACAAGACCGAAACCCGCGCCGTCCTCGGCGAATTCAATAAGAACAGCGCCAATCCCCAGCAGAAACTCTACGAAGTCATGCGCGCCACCGCCTTCCGCGCCCACACCTACCGGCACACCACCATGGGTTTTCTCGAAGATGTGGAGGCCATGCCGAACGAATACGAATACAGCCGCGAATTCTACAGCCGCTATTACCGGCCCGAATACACCACCATCATCGTGGTCGGCGATGTGGAAGCGAAAAAGGTGCGTTCGCTGGTCGATGAGCGTTGGGGCGTCTGGAAGCGCGGCGACTATAAGCCGCAAATCCCGGCCGAACCGCCGCAGGATGGCCCGCGCACGGCAAACATCGATTGGCCCAGCCCCACGCTGCCCTTCGTGGAAGTCGCCTATCGCGGTCCCGCCTTCGCCGATGAGTCGCCCGAAACGGCCGCGCTCGATGCCACCGCTCGCCTGCTGTTCGACCACTCGGCGCCGCTCTACCAGAAGCTCGTAATCAACGAGCAGAAGCTCGACAGCCTCAACGCCGGCCCTCCGGACAATCTCGATCCCGAACTGTTCGGAGCCATCGCCCGCGTCAAGAAGGAGAGCGACGTACCTCAGGTGACGAAGGAAATTATCGCCGCCATCGAAGAGTTTGCCTCCAAACCGGTGGACGCGAAAACGCTCGAAGCACTGAAGCAGCACGTGCGCTACGAATTCGTTCTCCGCATGTCCAACAGCGAAGCCATTGCCGAGTCCGTGGCCCGCTTCGTCGCGCTGCGCCGCACCCCCGAAGCCATCAACCGCTATTTCGATTTCTACGCGAAGCTCACGCCGCAGGATCTCCAGCGCGTCGCCCGGCAATATCTGACGGAAAAGAACCGCACGGTCGTGACTCTGGCCACGAAGGCGGTGACGAAGTGATCCGCCCGCTCGCGAGCCTCCTCTGTCTCGGCCTCGCGGCCAGCATGGCCGCCAGCGCGGCAGGTCCGCGCGTCGTCGCGCTGCCGAGTAAATCCCCGCTGGTGACGATCCGCCTCGTCTTCACCACCGGCTCGGCCTCCGACCCGGCCGCCAAACCCGGCCTCGCCAATCTGACCGGCGCGATGCTCGGCGAAAGCGGCACTCGCGATCTCACCTACAAGCAGATCGTTGACGCGCTCTACCCCATGGCCACCACCGTTCATGTCTATTCCGACAAGGAAATGACCACCTTCGTCGGCCAGACGCATGTCGATAATCTCGACCGGTTTTACGGCCTGATGCGGGACATGATCCTCCACCCCGGCTGGCGCGACGACGATTTCGCGCGCGTACGCGACAATACCGTCAACGCTCTCCGCGTCTCCCTCCGCGGCAACAACGACGAAGAACTGGGCAAAGAGGAACTCTACAATCTCATCTACTCCGGCCACCCCTACGGCCACGAAAATCTGGGCACCGCCGCGGCTCTCGCCGGCATGACCGTGGGCGATCTGCAGGGCTTCTACAAGGCGCACTACACGCAGGCGAATCTCATCATCGGACTGGCAGGCGGCTATCCCGCCTCATTCGCCGCTCGCGTGACGAAGGATTTTTCCGCGCTCCCGGCAGGCCAGCCGGACAGCGTCACGCTCCCCGCACCCGCGGGCATCGCGCAAAATCAGCTGACCATTGTGGCCAAGGACACGCGCTCGGTCGCATGGTCGTTCGGCTTGCCCATCGAAGTGAAGCGAGGCGACCCGGACTTCGCCTCGCTGCTCGTCGCCCAGAGCTACCTCGGACAGCATCGCCTCAGCAGCGGCGTGTTGTTCAGCCGCATGCGCGAACTGCGCGGCCTGAACTACGGCGATTATGCCTACATCGAATACTTCCCGCGCGGCATGTTCGCGCTGGAGCCCGAGCCCAACATCGCCCGTCGCCAGCAGATATTTCAGATCTGGATCCGGCCCGTGGAACCGGCCAATGCCGGCTTCGCGCTGCGTGCGGCTGCTTTCGAGCTGAATAAGCTGATCGAAAAAGGAATGTCGCAGGCCGATTTCGACCGCACGAAGACCTTCCTTTCGAAATACGTCAACGTACTGACGAAGTCGAAGTCGGAAGAGCTTGGCTATGCGATCGACAGCGCTTATTACGGCATTCCCGCATATGGGGATTACCTGAAAGCGGCGCTCAGCAAATTGACGGTGGACGATGTGAACCGCGCGCTGAAGAAACACCTGCGCTCCGACCGGCTGCAGCTGGTCGCGATCGCGAAGGATGCCGAAGCACTCCGCACCGCGCTGACCAGCGGCGACCCGACGCCGGTCACTTACGTGACGGCAAAACCCCAGGAAGTGCTCGACGAAGACAAGATCATCGAGCGCCTCCCGCTCGGCCTGCGAGCGGAAGACGTGAAGATCGTACCGGTGGAAGAAGTCTTTGAGAAGTAGAGGTTAGTCTTTCACTTCTACTTCGGATTTGATCTCTTTCACCGAACGCTTGAAATTGCGAATTCCTTCGGCGAGGCCCTTACCGAGTTCGGGCAGCTTTTGCGGTCCCCAGAAAATGACGGCGACCGCCAGGATGACCAGCAGATGCCTCGGTTGCAGTAAATCTTCGATCATAATTTCGTCCCTTCCGGTATCCGGCAGTGTTTAGCGCCGCCCGAAGTGGCGCCAGCCTCCGCCTCCAACCACTACAGCTCCACCAACATACCCTGGATAGGCATACCCGCCATAAGCCGGACCGTAGTTATACGCGGGCGCATAAGCGTAACCCGGAGCATAGCCATCATCCGCCAAATAGGGCTGCGGAGGGTAATAATACGGATCGTAACCATCATAACCATAGCCGTAACCCGGATAGCCGTAACTGTAGTAGGGATACCCGAAGCCAAAACCGACACCGTATCGATAGCCGCCGCGGTATCCATATCCACCGCGGTATCCATATCCGCCCCCGGCGAAGCCAGGACCACCGCGAATCGCACCACCAGGAATGGCGCCGCTATGAATGGCCCCACCGCCAACCGCACCGCCACCCACGCTGCCGCCCACGCTGCCGCCCCGCGCCGCGCCGCCACCGGCTCCGCGTGTGGCAAACGCCGCGCCGCCAAATCCTCTCGCAGAGTTCACCTGGGCAGAACCGCCGCCGCGAGAGCCACCACCGCCTCGCGAAGCCGCGAAGCTCGGGGCGCCGAAACCCAGCCCGAAAACCAGCATCGACAGAACCAGCATCGACAGAACCAGCATTCGTTTGCTCATGGGAAACCTCTTCCGCTTGCAGAATACCGCCGTTTTACGTCTTCCTTACACCTGCTCAGACGTTCGCCGGCACCCTCGCGGTTGCTCCCGCGGCCATTAATGTTCCTCCATCCTGTGCTGTCACGTCCCGTTTGCCCTCCCAAACTGTCCACCAGCGATAATGAATTTCATCGGTCAGGCGCATGATCGGCTAAACTTCAACGGAAGGACGGTCATGAAAAAGCTCCCTTTCGCCGGGCTGATCGCCGCGCTCTGCGCCTCCATGGCGCCGGCGCAGATTCCCGCCCTCGACCTTCAATCCGTCCGCCCTGAATTTCTTGGTGTCTACCGCTCGCTGGTTCAGATCGACAGCACCGCCGGCCACGAGACCAGAGTCGTCGACTATCTTCGCCGCATTCTCGAAGGGGAAGGGATTCCCACTCAGACATTCGCGCTCGATCCGGATCGCGCCAATCTCGTCGCCCGGCTCACGGGCAACGGCACCAGACGGCCGCTGCTGATTCTGGCCCATACCGACGTCGTCCTCGTGCAGCCCGAAAAATGGCCGCTCGACCCCTTCGGCGCCATCATGAAGGACGGCTACGTCTGGGGCCGCGGCACCCGCGACGACAAAGACAAACTCGCCACCAACCTGATGGTCATGCTCCTGCTGAAACGCAGCGGCGCCCAACTGGACCGCGACGTCATCTTTCTGGCCGAATCCGGCGAAGAGGCCGACCCGAAAGGCGTTGGAATCAACTTTATGGTCGAGCACCACTTCGACGCCATCGATGCCGAATTCGCCATTACCGAAGGCGGCAGCGCACGGCTCGCCGGCGGCGCCGTCAAAACCGTAAGCATCGGCACCGCGGAGAAACTGCCGGCCCGCGTCCGCCTCGTTGCCACCGGCCCGGCCGGTCATGGCTCGGTACCGCGGCTCGATAACCCGCTGCTCCGTCTCAGCGCGGCAATCTCCAGACTCGGGGCATGGCAACCGCCGATGCGGCTCAACGACACCACCCGCACTTACCTCGAAAAGCTCGCCACCATCAGCCCGCCCGCTCAGGCCGCCCGCTACCGCGACCTTCTGCTTCCCGCGCGCACCGCCGCCGCTCAGCGCTACCTCCGCGAGCACGAACCCGGACTGGACTCCATGCTGCGTACGTCCATCGTGCCCACCATGCTGAAGGCCGGCGTCGCCGCCAATGTCATTCCGTCGGAAGCAGAGGCAACGCTCGATATCCGCGCAGTGCCCGGCGAAGACATCGCGAAATTCTACGCTGCAATGGCGCAGATCATCGCCGACCCCGCGGTGAAAATCGTTCCACTCCCGGCCACGCGTCCGGCCTCTCCCGCTTCGCCGCTGAATACGGAAATGTACCGGACACTCGAAACGGCAGCCCGGCGGCTCTATCCCGGCGTCACGGTTCTGCCGTCCATGAGCACGGGCGCCAGCGACATGGCGCAGCTTCGCGCCAAAGGCATTCCGAGCTACGGCATCGGCCCCTCGGTCGCCGACGAAGAGAGCAACTACGGGGCCCACAGCGATGTGGAACGCCTCGCCGAATCGTCGCTTTACCAGTTTCTGGAATTCACCTGGAGCGTTGTCTCCGAAACCGTCGTTCACAAATAAACCACTGGCGATACACTCAGACTCGACATGGCCACCACAACCACCACACAGAAGCAGCGTCCCGACAGTGCCCTGATTCACGCCGCCATCGTCATCATCGTCGGCGTCCTTGCCACCACGCTGGCGCAGACCCAGCTCCTCGGACGCCTTCCCCTGCAGAACCTTCTTAAGAACGAACTGCATGCCGATCGCACGGCCAACGCCGCCTTCTTCTTCTGGGTCGGCCTTCCCTGGTACTTCAAACCGTTTGCCGGTATTCTGACCGATGCCTTTCCGCTCCTCGGCAGCCGGCGCCGCAGCTACATTCTGATCAGCGCGGGCCTCGGCACGCTCGCCTGGTATGGCCTCGCCTTCACGCCGCACGACTACAGCAAGCTGCTTTACGTCTCGCTCGTCATCAACACGTTTATGGTGGTCGCCAGCACCGTCGTAGGCGGCTACATGGTGGAAGTCGCACAGGCGAACTCCGGCTCGGGACGGCTCGCCGCGGTCCGCAACTTCGTCCAGCAGGCCTGCTACATCATCAACGGACCGGTGGCCGGCACGCTGGCCAGCATCGCTTTCGGATGGACAGCGGCGGCCTGCGGCTCCATTCTGTTCCTGCTCGTTCCGGCGACAGTTTTTTTCCTGAAGGAACAGAAGCGCTACACCGACTCGGACATCCTGCTTGCCGGCGCCTACAGCCAACTCGGCAAAATCGCCTCCGCCCGCACCATGTGGGCCGCCGCGGGACTCAGCGCCCTCTTCTATCTCGCTCCCGGACTGGCGACGGCCACTTTTTACCGTCAACAGAATGAACTGCACATGAACACCGAAGCGCAGGGCTTGCTCCAGTTCCTGTCCGGCATCGCGGGCGTTTCCGCGGCCCTCGCCTACGGTTACGCCTGCCGCCACTGGAATCTCCGCCGCCTGCTACAGGTGTGCCTCCTCATCGCAACAGTGGCGAACGTGGCGTATGTGCTTTATACAACCCCGGAGCGCGCCCGCATCATCGAAACCTTCAACGGCTTCGGTTACACCCTGGCCGAACTCGCGCTCATGGATCTTGCCATCCGCGCCACCCCCGCCGGCAGCGAAGGCCTCGGCTTCTCGCTGATGATGAGCGTCCGCAATCTCGCCCTGTTCGGCACCGACTGGTTCGGCTCCCGGCTCATGGACCAATTTCACATCGGCTACAATTCGCTCGTTTACGCCAACACCGCAACCACGCTGATGACCGTACCTCTGGTGTTGCTGCTGCCGAAGCTCATCGTCGGCCGCAGGGATGCGCAGGCTTAGCGCGCGAACAAGCCGTCGAGCCGGATGGAATAGCCGACTCCCGCACTCACGCCAGGCGCGGCGTGAGATAAACCGCGGCCAACGTACAAATCGATCTGCTGCCGTTTTGTGATCAGGTACGCAGCGCCGAAATTCACGCTGTGTGCGGCCGCGCCCGCGCGCGGATATTCTCCCGCGTACGCCACATACGGATCGAAACGCGTGCCGAATCTCCGCCCCGCATACGCTTCGGCTCCGCCAAGGAAAGTGCGTCTGCCGTACTCTTTCGGCGCCGACCCTGCAAGCACCAGGGCGAAGCTCCACACGTCATCCGGCTCAATGCTCAGCGGCACCACGAGGCCCGGCGTATAGCTGTGATCCGAGCGCGCCGCGGATCCTGACGGAAACGTGATCGTCGGATTGATACCCATCTGGAATGTGGCATCCGTCGGAAAAAGCTGCTGCTTAACGCCCAGCGTCACATCGCCGAATCCGGACGCGGGCTGATGGGCGCCGAGGCCGATGGAATAGTCCGGCACACCAACCTGCACTTCGGTTCTGTTGCCCACGCCGAACCGCGCGCTGCTTTGGAACCCGTCCATCGTCCAGTTGCGGTACTGCTTTTCCCAGCCGATGCCGTTCTCCAGCTGCAGGCTGCCTTTGGGGACTGTGGTGCCGGAAGCCGACTCGCGGTCCGTCGCAATCTCGGCCTTTTCCGGATCCGCGATCTGCGACTGCGCCGGCAGCGCCATAAAGAGCCACGCGGCGAGTGCCGCCTGTGCGGCGCGCGTCACGGTTTCTGCTGAAACTGAATCTGCGCAATGACCAGCGTCGGCATCGCCTGATTCCAGGTGTTCGCAATGTCGTCAAACGGCAGCCGGAACGGTTTCGTTTGCCCCGGCGCAAGTGTGCCGTTGAACGCCCCCACAATCGGCACTCGTTCGCGTGTAACCTCATTCCCGCTGTAGTCGCGGAAAACGCAGGTCACTTCCGCAAGACTCACCGTGCGATCGCCCTTATTGGTGATCTCGCCGAGGATCTCCACCACCCGCTGATTCACCATGCTTTCCGCTTCCTGCATGTGGACGTTGCCCAGCGCAAGATTGCCCAGATACGCCTTCGCCTCGGCGGTCAGCACCGGAGGCGGCGCCGGCGCCGGCTTCGGGCCGAACGTCAGCCACCCGAACCCGCCGAGAATCAGAATGCCGGCGAGACCGATCACGATGCTGGCGGGTGAAATCTTAACGTCCGGCAACCGTCATCTCTCCAATCTTGATGGTCGGCGCCGACACCGAACCGCGGAACTCCAGATCGTTGCCGATCTCCGCAATGCCCGTCAGCATCTCCTGCAAAGTCCCCGCGATCGTCACTTCCGACACCGGGAATGCCAGTTCGCCGTCGCGAATCCAGATGCCCACCGCGCCGCGCGAATAATCGCCGGTCACCGTATTGACGCCGCTGCCGATGAGTTCCGTCACGTAAAAGCCGTTCTTCACGCCCCGAATAATCTCTTCGGGCGAACGCGTCCCGGCCTCCAGATAAAAATTGCCGTGTCCGATGCCCGCATTGCCCGTAATCCCGCGCGACGCATTGCCCGTGGTCTTCATTCCGAGCTTGCGCGCCGTGTAACTGTTGAGCAGATAATTCTTCAGTACGCCGTTCTCGATCACCGGCGTGCGCCGCGTGGGAACGCCTTCGTCGTCGAACGGCGACGTGCCGAACAGCCCCGGAATCGTGCCGTCGTCGATCAGAGTGAAGTTGTCCACCGCAATCTTTTCGCCCAGCTTTCCGGCGAGGAAAGACGCATCCCGGTAAATCGAGCGCCCGTCCACTGCCTCGAAAATATTGCCGAGCAGCGATCGCGCCATCCGCGGCTCGAAAACCACCGGGACCTTCTGCGTCTCGACCTTGATCGCGCCCAGACGCCGCAGCGAACGCTCCGCCGCCTTGCGGCCCACCGACTCCGCATCCTCCAGTTCGCTCCGGCGTCGCGCGAGGCTGAACCAGTAGTCGCGCTCCATCGCGCCGTCGAGTGTCGCAATCGGCACCGCCGTAATCGAACAGTACGACGAGCGGTACGCACCGAGAAACCCGCGCGAGTTGGCAAACACCCGCCCGCCCACGTTGGAGTCGAACGAACCGCCCTCGGAATTGGTAATCCGCTTGTCCAGCGCGAGCGCGGCAGCTTCGGCCCGGCGCGCGGCGTCGATCTTTTCTTCCGTGGGAATCGAGGCCGTCTCGGCGTAGTAAAGCTGCAGGTCGCCTTTGAGCGAACCGAGCGCGTCGGCATCGGGAAGCCCGGCATGCGGATCTTCCGTCGTCAGCCCCGCCAGATCGATGGCGGACCGCACCATCTGCCCGATGCCATCCGGCGTCAGGTCGCTCGTGTACGACGCTCCCATGCGCTTGCCGATCAGCACCCGCAGCCCCGCGCCGCGCGAGCCCGCTTCCTTCAGCGTATCCACCTCGCCCATCCGCACATTGACGCTGAATTCGTCACCCTCGGAAATGGTGCATTCTGCGTCGGTGGCGCCGGCGGCCAGCGCCTGACGAATGGTTTCGGCCGCCAGTTCCGGCAGTTGGTCGAACGTCGCGCTCACGCCGTGCCTCCCACCGTCATGCGGTCGATCCGCACGGTCGGAATCCCCACGCCCACCGGAACGCTCTGGCCTTCCTTGCCGCACACACCCACGCCTTCGTCCAGCTTCAGATCGTTGCCCACCATACTCACGAATTTCATCGCCTCGGGCCCGTTGCCGATCAGCGTGGCGTTGCGCACCGGCCGCGTCAGCCTGCCGTCCTCGATCAGATAGCTTTCCGATGCCGAAAATACAAAGTTGCCGCTCGTGATATCCACCTGCCCGCCGCCAAAGTTGGCACAGTACAGCCCGCGCGGCACCGACCGGATAATCTCTTCCGGATCGCTCTCCCCGGCCAGCATGAACGTATTGGTCATGCGCGGCATCGGGATATGTTCGTAGCTTTCGCGCCGCCCGTTGCCCGTCGCCGTCGCGCCGGTCACGCGGCTCGAAAGCTTGTCCTGCAAATAGCCGCGCAAAATGCCTTTTTCGATCAGCACGTTCGACTGTGTCTCGTTGCCTTCGTCGTCCACATTGAGCGAACCGCGGCGTCCGCCCAGCGTCCCGTCGTCGATCACCGTACACAAGGGGCTCGCCACCTGCTGCCCGATGCGCCCGGAGAACGCCGAAACGCCCTTCCGGTTGAAGTCCGCTTCAAGGCCGTGTCCAACCGCTTCATGGAGCAGCACGCCCGGCCAGCCCGGACCCAGCACCACCGTCTGCTCGCCGGCCGGCGCCTCCACGGCATCGAGCTGCACAATGGCCTGCCGCGCCGCCTCGCGGGCGAAGTGTTCCGGAGTGCGCTCGGTGCGGAAGAAATCGAGTTCGTACCGTCCGCCGCCGCCCGCGTGTCCCTGTTGCGGGATGCCGCCTGTCTCGCGGGCCAGTGCGAAAACGCTCATGCGGGCCAGCGGCTGCCGGTCGAAATTCAGCACGCCGTCGCTGGTGGCCACCAGCACCTGGCGGAGATTATCCGCATACACCACCTGCACCTGAAAGATGCGCGGATCGTACGCGCGCGCGGCTTTATCGGCGCGCTGCGTCAGTTCCACACGCTCGCGGAAGGCCGTCTCGCTCGGCGCGGTCAGCACCGGATACAGGTTGCGCTTCGCGCCTTCATGCAGCGGAACTTTTCCCACCTTCGCCGGAGCCGAGGCGATCAGCGCCGCCACCTGCGCCGCGTGCCTGATCTTTTCCGGACTCAGATCGTCCGAGTACGCGTAACCGGTTCGCTCGCCCGAAATCACGCGAACTCCGACGCCCAGCGAAACGCCCTGCGTAGCGCTCTTCACGATCGACTCATCGATTGAAATCGAGCTCGTCGCCAGATATTCAAAGTAGAGGTCCGCATAATCGCCACCCCTGTCGAGCGCCACCGAAAGATACCCTTCCAGATCGCGCGTGGTGATGCCGAATTTGGCGGCAAAAAAGGAGTCGGCAAAGCTCATAATCACTTCCAATCTAGCAAGTTAGATGGGATACAGGGGAAACAGATCCGAAGCAAAGCAGCGAAAAACGGGCCTTCAGTAGCGGTTCAGTTCGGCAATCAGCGCAGCCAGCCCTTTTTTCGCGTAGATGTCGGCCAGCCGCTGCTCCTCTGGCGACGGCGCCATAATCCGCAGCAGCGGTGAGGAATTGATCTCCTGCCGCGACGGCACCCATACGTGACCATCGGCGAACTCCACCTGACTGACGAAGCCCGTCATGCCTTCGATCTCCACCGGCCGCCCGGTGCGCGAAAACTTCAGCGCCGTATCCTGCAGCAGCTTCGCGTGTTGCCCCGCCGGCAGCACCATTGCCGATTCCGACGCCGGCACCGAACCCGCCAGATACTCGTGTCCCTGCTTGTCCCGCACCAGCCAGCCGATCTCCACATACCGCACCGGCTTGCCCGACTGGTTCACAATCTCGATCTGCGGCGAGCGCGCCTCATTGCCCGAAATCGCCGCCCAGCCCTCCACCGGCTGCACCGGCGCACCCGGCAGATTCAGGAACGCGAACTGCGCCACGTGATCGGGAATCGCCGCCGCGGCCGCGCCCGTTGAGCGTCCGTTGCGGCTCAGCGAAACGTCCAGCTGCGGACGATCGTTGCGCCCCATGCTCGCCAGCATCTCTTCACGCAGCCCGCGTTCCCCGCGAGCCTGCAGCGCCTGCTTATAGTAGGCCCGGTCGCGCTGTGCCTCGGTCTCCCAGAAGGTCAGCGCGCGCTGCGAATTCAGCTTATTCGGACCGAAAAAGCTCAGATCGTCAAACAACACGCCGTCGAGCTGCACCCGCACCAGCGGACCCGCCGTCTGCTGCACCGGCCGCACCAGCCGGATATCGACCGGCACCGTAAACGTCTGCCCCGGCGGCACGTCGATCGAAGGCCGCGCCACCGACCCCTTGCCGCCCGGCGCGAACTCCTGCGCGGTGATCAGCAGCGTCACCCCGCGCACGTGCCGCGTCCCGCCGTTGCGCAGCGTCAGGCCCATGTGCAGATCCAGCACCAGCGCTCCGCCGCGCGAAGTCGCCCGCGATTCCCCCATGCTGCTCGAAAGCAGCGTCAGCGGCGAATCGGCCGGCAGATCGATCTTGACCGAACTCGCCTGATCCAGCGCCGTCTCCTGAGCCGCCAGCGCGCACGCCAGCACCAGGCCCGTCGCGCCGATCCGCAGCAGCGAATCGAGGCCGGAGCGCTTTTTCGCGCGGGAGCTATTGCAGGTAGACATTGTTGATCGTGACCGTTCCGGCCTCGCCATCCACATAGCGCGCGCGAATCTCGCCTTCCGCGCTCACCGTCTGGTGCGCAATCGCGCCCTGATGGCTCAGCAGCATCAGACTGCCGCCGCCTGAGCGCAGTTCCAGGCCCGTGTTGCTCGATTCCAGCACCGCATCTTCGCCAGCCGCCACGCCGCCAGCCGCCACGCCGACAGCCGCCACGCCGACAGCCGACCCGCCTGCAGCCGGCAGATTCCGCGCCGCCATCTGCGCCCGATTTTGCGACACCCCGAAAATCCCATCCACCGAGCGGCGCAAAAAGTACCCCGCGCACGCCACCACCAGCAGACACGCCACCGCCATCGCCAGCCGCGGACCCGCAGTCAGCGGCTTCCATGCCGGCCAGTTCCAGGACCGGCCCGCACGCGCCTCGCGCACACACTCGCCGGCCTCAAATCCCACGTGGATATTGGCCCGCATCTCGGCTTCGAGGCTGCTCCAGTTCACGCCCGGCAATTCGTCCGCCGCCACCAGCTCCGCCCGCAGATCGCGATACTCCGCCAGCTTCGCCTGACATTCGGAACACCGATCCACATGCCGGCCCAGCGTGAAACGGCGCCAGCGTCCGGTGTCGCCGCCGGCCAGCAGCGCAAGGTCTTTTTCGGATGGGTGTTCGGACCGGTGCATTTACAGGCTCCTCCTTTCGGCGAATTTCTTCAGCTTGGTCCGGGCATTGGCAATGTGCGACCGCACCGTCGCTTTGGAGCAATCGAGCCGCCGTGCCACTTCTTCCGCCGGCAGATCTTCCACGTCACGCAGCACCAGCGCCGCGCGCTCGCGGGGCGTCAGCCGTTCGAGGCCCGCCGCAAGCCAGTTTCGCTGTTCGGTCCGCAGTACGGCCTGCTCCGGCGAATCGAGCCCCACATCCGGCGAATCCGCAATCTCGCACATGGTGACCCGGTTGTGCCGCCGCAGAAAATCGAGCGCCGTGTTCGTCGCAATCCGCGACATCCAGTGCGCCGACTTCAGTTCGTCTTTCAGCTGATCCTGCCGCTGCAGCGCTTTGATGAACGCTTCCTGCGTCAGATCCTGCGCGTCGTGAACGTTGCCGACCATGCGGTAGATCTGCAGGAAAATCCGCCGCAGATTCTCCGCCACGAAGCGCTCGCGAAGCTCGGCCCCGACGCCCTGCACTTCCGGCAGCGCTGCAATATCCACCGGCACGCGGTTTTCGCGCGCCCGGCCGCGATCTTCCCGCCCGGCGTCGTGCTCGTCGTTCATGCGATCCTGCAGCGCGAACCTCAGCATCTCTTCTCTTGAGGTATGACGATCAAAAACCCCGCGCGTGGAAGAGAATCTTGCGTCCGCTATATTCAAGTATAGAGAACTGGCGGGATGGTGATTCCTGCCTGCTCCGGATCCGGCACCGGCCGGAATAAACAAAGCCAAAAAGGGAACTAAACATGCGACGAGTAGCTGTGGCCGGGGTGGGCAAAACACCCTTTGGGGCCTTTGCCGACAAGGACATACGGACCCTGGCCGTGGAAGCGGGCCAAAAAGCCTTCCACAACGCCAAAACCGGCCCGGAGGCCATGCAGGCCTTCTATCTGGGCAACTTCGCCGGACCCCAGTTCACCGGCCAGAACCACCTCGCGCCGTTTATTTCCACCGCGCTGGGCATGCAGGGCATCCCGTCCACCCGTTGTGAAGCCGCCTGCGCGTCGAGCGGCGCGGCCTTCTTCCAGGCCTGGATGTCGATCGCCAGCGGCGTTTACGACGTCGTCATGGTGGTCGGCGTAGAGAAAATGACCAGCCAGCAGACCGCGCGCGTCACCGAAATCCTCGGCGGCGCCGGCGACGGCCCCGGCGAAATCCGCGTCGGCTCCACCTTCCCCTCCCTGTTTGCCATGATCGCCCGCCGGCACATGTACGACTTCGGCACGCTGCCCGAACATCTCGCCTCCGTCGCAGTCAAGAATCACGAAAACGGCTTCCTCAATCCGGACGCCCAGCTCCGCAAGATCATCACCCTCGAACAGGCCGTCAAAGGCCGTCCCGTGGCCGACCCGCTCAACCTCTACGACTGCTCACTGGTCAGCGACGGCGCCGCCGCCGTCATCCTGTGCGCCGAAGATCGCGTGAAGGAATTCACCGATAAGCCGGTGAAGGTGCTCGGCGTGGCGCAGGCCTCCGATTACGTGGGCCTCGAACAGAAGCGCGACATCACCACCTTCGACGCCGTCCGCGCCGCTGCGCAGCAGGCGTACAAGATGGCCGGTCTCGGGCCCCGCCAGATTGAATTCGCCGAACTGCACGACTGCTTCACCATCGCCGAAATCATCGCCATGGAAGACCTCGGCTTTGTGGAGCGCGGCCGCGGCGGCTTCTTCAGCTTTGAAGGCAACACGCGCCGCGTCGGCTCCATGCCGATCAATGCCAGCGGCGGCCTGAAGTCCAAAGGCCACCCCGTGGGCGCAACCGGCGTCGCGCAGGTTGTGGACGTCGTCCAGCAGCTTCGCGGAGAAGCCGGCGAGCGCCAGCTGGAACGCCATTCCATCGGCCTGACGCAGAATCTCGGCGGCACTGGCGCCACCTGCGTGGTCAGCATCCTGGGGGCCAACTAAATGAGAACCGGAACCGTTTACACCGAAACCGTCATCCACTCCGCGCCGGAGAAGTTTGTCTCCGAAGTGCCCTATCAGGTTGCGATCGTTTCGCTCGATGAAGGCGGCCGCGTAACCGCCCGCATCGACGGCGAACGCGTCGCAATCGGCGACAAGCTCGTCGAAACCGAAGGCCGCGACGGCATGCACGTCTTCCGCAAGGCCTGATCCACCGCTCCCCGCGGTCTTAGCGGACCGCTACGTTCACCGTATTGGCAGCCAGCCCGGCAGCGGTGAGGACGATGTTGACCGTCCCGCTGCCGGCCAGCGCCGCCGGAATCAGAACATTCACCTGATCCAGCCCCGCGATGCTCCCCTGCGGCCCCGCGTACGCCACCGCTGCGTCCAGGCCCCCGATCGTGACGCTCACATTGGCCCCTGCCCCCCGAATGCCGGTCCCAAACAGCACCAGATAGACCTGGCCCGAACTCAGATCGATGGGCGAGGTCGTCTGTTCCACCGTCTGCCCGCCGGCCGGGCTCACCCGGATCACGTACGCCGCGGCCAGACCGGCGGCGTTGGATGTGAACACCCCCGGCGCCACCGCATTGATCAGCACGGCCGCCGATTGCCCGCCGCTCGTCACCAGCGCCGCCCCGGCGCTCACACCCGCCGGAATCCCGAAATTGATCTGCGTCGGCGAGGAATAGATCGCCGTCGCCGGATGCGCCACGCCCGCCGAATCTTTGATCGAAACCGGCGTCGCGAGCTTGTTCCCGAAGGCCGTCGCCAGCGATTCCGGCGCCAATGCGCCCTGCGCGAGGCTGGCCGCCGAATAGATCGCCAGCGGCGCAACGGCGGGCGCGGCGACCTGAATCACTGCCGCGCTCATCGCACTCACATAGCAGGTCACCGACGATCCGTTCACGGTAAGGCTCGAAGCCGGCGCCGGCGAAAAACTTCCGTTCGGCTGAATCGACGCGCCCTGAATCGTAACTCCCGTAGCCGCATCCAGCGCCGGGCCGTTCATCTGGATCAACTGCGCCGCCGTCGCCGCGCGCGGCAACTGGATCGTCAGATTCAGATTCTGCGTCTGATCCTTGTTGTTCACCACGATGCTGATCGCGCCGTTCGCCGCCTGAATGGCGTACGCCGAGGCGTTCAGCCCGCCCGCGCTGATGCTGGTTCCGAGCAGCATCCCCTGGCCAGCCAGCGTGAAAAGCGTGACGCCGTAAAACTCCGGCCGCGCCCCGACCACCACGCCGCCTGAATCCGCGATCGGCGTATAGCCGGTGCTGTTCCCTCCGCCATGCAGATTGATCCCCTGCGCTCCGTTCAGCGCGCAGGCGAACAGATGGTCGATCACCCACAGCGCCGACCCGTAGGAGTTACTCACATTCGGCGCGCCGCCGTTGTAAAAGGAATTCGTTTCCGCGAAACGATACGGCACATCCACGCCCTGGCTGATCGCCAGCATCGCCTTGGCCTGCGTCACGATATTGCTGTCCGGCGAGACCAGCAGCGATACCGTGCTGCTGGCCAGCTGACCGTTGGCGCGATAGTAGTGGTCGCTCAGCAGAATCACGTTTCTGCCTTCCGCCGCCGCAAACGGCGTCACGAATTTGGAAATGTTCGACGCTGTCACCGGCCCGGTCAGCGGCACGTTCGGCGATCGCTGCAGGATTGCAGCGGCGAACGACTTCCACAGCGCCAGATAGTCCGGAAAGCCCCATGTCGACGGGAAATAATGGCCGGCGAACAGATCGGGCTCATTGCCGATCTCGATGCCGTAAAGCGCCGGGCCGAGCGCCTGCACCGCGTACGCTGCTTCATCGGCGGCCAGCGCCGGCGTCGATTGCGCCAGATTCACCCCGTACAACACCTGCCATCCGGTGGCCTGCAGAAATCCTGCCAGCGCGTCGATATCGCTCGGCGCCACCTGCCCCGACTTGCGCCCCGCGCCGCCAGGAGTCCACGTCGTCAGGTCCACCGAATTGCCGCCAATGCGCAACAGACTCGGGCCAATGAGCTGAAACAGGCCGATGCCGTTCGCATTCTTCGGCGAAAAGAACGGATTGGCCATCGCCGATTTTTCGTAGCTCAGGCCGGCGAACGCCGGTCCGATCACGCCGCTCACCGCTGATGAAACCGTGACCGTTGCCGCAGTCAGCGGGCCGGATGGAACTGGCTGAACCGCGCCGGCCAGCAACTCGGGCAGCAACGCACCCGCGCCGAGCGCGCCGAGGCCGCGAAGAATATCGCGTCTGGTAGGGGAAATGACTTCGGGTTCACGATCTGCCATATAGCCTCGACGAAGAATTCGCTCAGCCTTATCTTCGCAAAAGATCTTCGCAAAAAATCTTCGCAAAAGATCTTCGCAAAAAATCTTGGCAAAGACGGCATCTTCGCAACGACGGCAACTTCGCAAAAACGCCATAAGCGGTGCACGTCCGAGGACGGAAACCCGCCTCCGCAACCCTCACGACATACAATTTAAAGTTGCCCGGCCATGAATAAAACAGTCACTTCCGCGGCCGCCGCCGTCGCCGACATCCCCAACGGCGCCACCATCATGTTCGGCGGCTTTGGCATTTGCGGCATACCGGAAAATCTCATCGCGGCTCTGGTCGCGCGCCGCGTCACCGGCATCCACACCATCGGCAACGATATGGGCATCGACGGCTTCGGCCTCGGCCTGATGCTCGAAGCCGGCATGATCGCCTCCCACACCGGCAGCTACGTCGGCGACAACAAGCTTCTCGAATCCCTGCTGGTGTCGCGCAGCTTCACCATCAACCTCATTCCCCAGGGCACGCTCGCCGAACGCATTCGCGCCGCCGGCGCCGGCATCCCGGCCTTTTACACGCCGGCCGGAGCGGGAACGCAGATCGCCGAAGGCAAGGAGATCCGCGAATTCAACGGCCGGCCCTATCTGCTCGAACACGCGCTGCACGCCGATTTCGCCTTCGTCAAAGCCTGGCGCGGCGATCGCATGGGCAACCTCGTATACCGGAAGACGGCCCGCAATTTCAACCCCGTGATGGCCACCGCGGCCCGCGTCACCATTGCCGAGGTGGAAGAACTCGTCGAACCCGGCGTGCTCGACCCGGACGCAATCCACACACCCGGAATTTACGTCCACCGCATCATCCAGGGCGAGCGTTACGAAAAGAGAATCGAACGAAGAACCGTCCGGAAGGTGCCCGCGTGACTCATCTCACCGATCAGAAAAAGCGCGAACGCATCGCCCGCCGCGCTGCTCTCGAACTCTACGACGGCGCCTATGTCAACCTCGGCATCGGCATCCCCACTTTGATTGCCAACTACGTCCCCGCCGGCATCGCCGTTGTCTGTCAGGCGGAAAACGGCATGCTCGGTGTCGGTCCCTATCCGTTCGAAGGCCAGGAGGACGCGGACCTCATCAACGCCGGCAAAGAAACCGTTTCGGAACTGCCCGGCTGCTGCTATTTTTCTTCCGCCGATTCCTTTGCCATGATCCGCGGCGGCCACATCGCGCTCAGCTTCCTCGGCGCCATGGAGGTCGATGAACTCGGCAATCTCGCCAACTGGACCATCCCGGGCAAACTCGTCAAAGGCATGGGCGGCGCAATGGATCTGGTCGCCGGCGCGCGGCGAGTCGTCGTCACCATGGAGCACACTTCAAAGAAGGGTGCCCCGAAGATCCTTCACCGCTGCAATCTGCCGTTCACCGGCATAGCTGTCGTCGAAACGATCATCACGGACCTAGCCGTCATCCGCGTCACAAAGCAGGGGCTCGTTCTCGAAGAGGTTGTGCCGGACACGACCGTCGAACACGTGCAGTCCGCCACCGAAGCGGCGCTGCTCATTCCCGCGCCGCCGCGGATTATGGCGGTTTAGGCGAATCAGCTCTTGAATCGCGGGAACAGCGTCAGCGCATTTTCCCGCTGAATCTGCTGCATCTGCTTCGCATCGAAGACACCGCATTCGGCGAGGCCCTTTACATGGTCGGCCATCGTGCGGGCCGGGCTGTCCGTCCCGAACACGATCTGCGAGAGCGGCACAACCTTGCTCAGAGCGCCCATCGCGACGGGATTCGATGTCCACGCCGTGTCATAGAACAGCTTGGCTGCTTCGGCGGCAAAACCCTTGGGGAACTGGTCTTTGAACTTCGGCGTACGGGCGGCCGCGGTGAAGCGTTCCACCAGATACGGCATGGTGCCGCCGCCATGCGAAAAGATCACGCGAACGTTCGGATAGCGCATCACCGCGCCGTTAAACAGCATGCTCGCAATAGCGCGCGTCGTATCGGTCTGCCACTCGATGGTGGCGTCGCCCACGTTCTTCACCAGATTGCCGCAGCAGTTGGCCGTAATCGGGTGCGTGAACACGACGGCCTTGCGGCGATTCAGCTCTTCAAAGATCGGATCGAACGCCGGATCGCCAATCCACTTGTCGCCGTAGTTCGTGTACATCCCGACGCCGTCCAGCTTCAGCGTGTCGAATACGTATGCGATCTCCTTCAGCGTCGCGTCCACGTGCGGCATCGGCAGGAACGCAAAGGTCCCGAAGCGGCCTTTATGATCGGAAGCCAGCTTCGCCGCGAATTCGTTGGACGGGCGAGCCAGCTTTTCCACCAGCTCGGGCTCGTAGTGCGGCGGCACCGACACCATCGCGGTCGCAATGCCGTTCTTGTCCATGTCGTCGATGGCAATCTGCGGCGTCCATTTCGCGAAGTTGCCCAGCGAGGCCGCGCCCATCGTCTCAAGAACGATCGGCGGCGTCATATGCCCGTGGACGTCAATCCGGAACGCCTTCTCCTGCGCCGACAACCGGCTCAGGGGCAGGCTGCTCCCGATCCCCAGCGCTGCCATGGACGTCAGAAACGCCCGGCGCGACGCATGGCTGCACAGCAGCGAATTGTTTCCACAAGCTGAACTCATAATCTCCTCGCTCCTTAACCGTCGGATGCCTCGCGCATTCGGCCCGGGCTACCGGACACACTATATCAGCGCCGCCCTCTGGGCAGCAATACAGGGAACAATGCGGCTTGCTGCGAAACCGCGATTCCACCAACGAACTGATATGCTAAACCTCATGAAATTCGGTACTTTTCTACTTCTGGCGGCGATGACGCTCGCCCCGGCGCAGGCCCAGCTCCGCGCTCCCAACGAAGCCGGTGTCCGCTGGGGCCACTGGCACTTCAGCGCCAAAGACGTCGACGCGCAGACCAAATTCTGGCACACTCTCGGAGCCGTCGACGTTCACATCGGCACCGTCACTATGATCGCGTTTCCTGGCACAATGATCGGGATCAAGAAGGCCGACAACATTGAACCGATGGCCGGCTCCAACACCAACCACGCCGGCCTCTACGTGAAGGATCTTGCCGCCACGCAGGCCCAATGGAGCGCCGCCGGGATCTCGATCGACGGCTATAAGGCCGGTGCCCCGAACTTCTTCGTCAACGGCCCGGACGGCATCCGCATCGAAATTTACGAGAACAAAGATCTCCCCACCCCCATCGCCACCCACCACACCCACTTTTACGCCGCCGACCCCATTGCCGAACGCGACTGGTACGTGAAGTGGTTCGGCGCCACGCCCGGCAAGCGCGGCCCCAGCGACACGGCGCAGGTGCCCGGCATGGAACTGGCCTTCGTCGCCAGTAAGGATCCTCTCGCCCCCACCAAAGGCCGCGGCCTCGATCACATCGGCTTCGACGTAAAAGACCTGCGCGCGTTTATCAAAAAGCTGCAGGACGGCAAGTCCGGCGCCATCGTGGAAGGCGAACCGCGCGCCGGCCGTATCGAAGGCGAACTGGTCTGCTTCATCACCGATCCGTTCGGCACCTACATCGAACTGACCGAGAATCTTGAGCCGATAAAGAAGTAACCCGCCTCAACACCCGCGACAACAAAAAACGCCCGCGCATCCGTTACCGGAGCGCGGGCGTTTTTATTGAATTGCAGTGCGGCTTACAGATGAACCTTCAGCCAGCTTTCCGGCACCTTCACGGCCCGGAAAACAGTGCTGTCCGGAATCTTGCCGGCCTTGGGGAACGGGTTCACGTATTCCCAGACGATCTCGCCGGTCGGCGTCACTTCAAACAGCCGCCCGTTGACGCCTTCGCAGATCAGCGTGTTGCCGTTCGGCTGCCGCTGCACGCCGCCGATGTGGTCGCTGAAGAAGCTCCAGATCGGATTGCCGCTCATCTCGGCCGTATAGTGCCAGACAATCTGATTCGTCAGCGGATCCAGCTCCACAATGCTGGAGAACGAATTTACGTCGGCGTGCCGCGGATTGGCGTTCACGCTGTTGTACCCGTTGTCGAACAGCAGAATGTGCCCGGTTCCCGGCACTCCCGCCGGCAGGAAGTGAACATTGTGCTGCCCGATGGAAACGCCCGTCGTCTGCCACACAATCTTCTTCGTGTCGTGATCGATCACCACCAGCAGGCTGAGCGGCCGGTAGCTGACGATGATGTTGCCCGCCTTGAACCGCGGATCCTTGATCCCGGCCGTCGGAGGAATCTCGCTGGCCGCATTGACGTGGCCCCAGTCCATGCCGGCGGTCGCCTGCGGCGATCCCATCCCGAAGGTGGGCTTTTCGCCGTAGCCGTTCATCAGCGTGTCTTTGACGATCGGCGGCAGATCCATTTCGTTGAAATGATCGGTCGTCTGCCACTCCCAAACCACTTTGCCCGCCGGATTCACTTCGACCAGACAGTCATCCTTCAGCAGCTTCTTCGAAACCGCGGGCACCATCAGATTCTTCGAGCAGACCATCAGCGTGTTGCCGTTAGCAAGGCGTTCGAAGTCATGATGCAGGGACCGCTCCGTCTCCACGTACTTCCAGACTTCCTTGCCTTCCTGCGTGTACTCGATTACGGTGCCGCCGCTCTCCTTCGGGCCGCCACCTTCCGCGCCCGCGCGCCCGCCGCCCGCGGCTCTGCCGCCCGACATGCCGGCCAGGATGTTTCCGTTCGCCAGCGGCCGTCCGTAGCCCAGCGTTGTACCCGGCTCCGGCGACGACCATTTCATCGCGACTTCGCCCTTCGTATCGATCGCGTAGTTACTGCCGTTGGCCGCGAAGAGCACGTAGCCCGGCTGCACTCCCGGCTTCGAAATCGTAAGCCCCGTCTTGTAGACCGACGGAAAGCCGAATGCCCCGGCCACTGCGATCGACGCGATCGCTGCGCCGAGCCATGTGCGTCGGCGAATGCTGTGAATGTTCATCGTGGAGAAACCTCCTCTGGTTGCACCAGTGCGATTATATTGCAAATGTGCGGGTGGCGTGAAGTCCGCGGGCGCTTCTTTTACTAAGCTTTGCTCAGCGCCGCTTCCCGGCCCGCTATGCGCCCGAAAACCGTCACGCGCGGCAGCCCGTGCAGCGCAAAACCGCCTGCCGTCTCGCCCGCCGCATACAGGCCCGGAATCACCCTGCCGTGGATGTCGATCACCTGGCACTTCGTGTTAATCCGCAGCCCGGTCAGACAATCGTGCAGAATCGGCGTCGACCACGCGGCGTAAAACGGCGCAGTCTGAACCTTGTACTTCGGCTTCGGCTTGCCAAAATCCGCATCTTTGCCGGCATCCACAAAGGAGTTGTACTTCGCCACCGTCTCTTCCAGCGCACGCGCCGGAATCGGCTGCAGCTGGTGCGGATTGGCAATCTTCTGCGCCAGTTCCGCCAGCGTCGGCGCCTCGAAGAACCAGCCGTTGTGATCCACGTTCGGCGGCTTCGGATCCCAGCCTTCCCGCTTTACCGCGTCCGCATCGAAAATGGCCCAGATCGGCCCGCCGCCGTTGATCTTCTTCCCCTTGCCCGTGTTGCCGTTCGTGCCAAGGCATGCGTTCAGGAAATCGAACGTTCGGTCCACCTCGTTCCAGAACCGCTGCCCCACCTGATTGACAAGGATCACATCCTGGAAATCATGCACCGTCAGTCCCGAAGCCCCGGCTTTGGCGAACATCGGGCTTTTGGGATCCCACTTCAGGTTGTTGTACCCATAGCGGCACCCGATGTGCATCGTCTTGGTGACGTTCAGCCCGCGCTCATTCGCACAATTGGATGTTGCCCACAGCGACGCGCCCACGTCCATGGCCGCGCGCTCTCCGTCGGCATTCTGCACCGTCCACGGCTCGCCCGCCGTCTGATACTCCTCCGTCAGCCGCGGATCGAACATGCGGCGGAATTCGATATTCCCCGTGTGGCCGCCCGTCGCCAGAATCACGCCGCGCGTCGCCCGGATGTTGATCTCCCTGCCGTCCGCGCTCACCTTGACGCCCAGTACTCTTCCCGACATGGGGCTTTCCCGCAGTACGCTCGTCATCCGGTGATTCAACAGGATGGAGACGCCCTTCGCTCTCGCGCTCTTTTCGAGGTGCCGCGCCAGGCCCGAACCGGGGCTGCCATTGATGGTTTCGTTCAGATTGTCCGAGTAAGGTTTCGCGATGAACAGCCGCGGAACCGTGCCGCCATTCACCTTTGTCGGAGCCACTTCATCGAAAATCACACCGTTGGCCATCAGAAAATCGAACGTGGCCGCATTTTCGTCCGCCCACGCGCGAATCAGTTCCCGGTCGCCGAAGCGGAATTCAGGATTCGTGGTAGCGGTGTGATCGATGAACACCTGGTCCGCCGAATCCTCCACCCCGAACTTCTTCTGCAGGATTGTGCCGCCGCCCAGCGGAATCCGGCCGCCGCTGACCATCGAGTGCCCGCCGATGTCGTGATTGGCATCGAGCAGTATCACCGACGCGCCCTGATCGCGCGCCATGATCGCCGCCGGCAGACCCGAAGCTCCCGCCCCGACCACCACCACATCCGCCGTCCGGTCGAAATGAAGACGGCTTGCCGCCGTCTGCGCGCCGGCCTCTCCGGCCAACGCCGCCGTGCCCGCTCCCACGATCGCGCCCTTGCGGAAGAAATCTCTGCGGCTGACCGGATTGCTGTTCTTTGCCATACGTTGTTTCCGTCTCCAGCGATTCTATCGCCAAAACCCGGGCCGTGACACCCGCCCCAAAACACTTCCGCCGCCCCCACCGCCCCGGGCGAACCCGGCAGCGGCGAAGACGGCGGAATTTTCTGCGATGAGCTGCGTTGCGATCGGGCTTAGAAGCTGGCCCGCAGCGCCAGTTGAGCGGTCCGCGCGGAACCGTTCTGCGCTGTGATCTGGCCGGCTGCCGTATTCGGCGTCGTGGTGCTGTTGTACAGCGCCTGGTTCGGCAGGCCGAAGTTCGGGTGGTTGGCGATGTTGTTCACCTCGAGCCGGAACTCCAGAACGAACCGTTCCGAAATCTTCGAAATGTTCGTACGCTTCAGCAGTGCTGCGTCCACGTTGATGAACGCCGGTCCAACGGCCGTGTTGCGACCGAGGTTGCCGAACGTTCCCACCGGGCTCAGCGAGAAGCAAGCCGGGTTGTACCACTGAGCAACAGTGCCGACAATCGGATTGCCGCTGCAGCCGGGATTCAGGTTCGGACGCACCGGAGCATTCTTCGCGCTCTGGCCCGATCCCGTGAGATCGAAGCCGTCGAAGATGGTGAACGGCTGACCGGTCCGGGCGGAGAGGACACCGCTGAGGCGCCATCCCTTCACCAGTTCGTTCTTCGTGAACGGCAGTTCATAGATGCCGGTCACTTTCAGCACGTGGGTGAAGTCGAAGTTGGAACGCCCGTAATCGAGTCTCCGGTTGTACGGGTTCATCGTCAGCTGGTTGCCGCCGTCGGCGCTGTCCGGACCCTGATCGCCCGACACCGTATCCATCGTCTTCTGGAACGTGTAGGCAACCTGCGTCTGGAAGTGATTGGCGAAGTGCCGGTTCAGTCCGACCTGCATGGAGTTGTAGTTGGAATTGCCGTTGGTGGAGCGCAGGTCGAGCAGGCCGAAGTTGAGGTTCGGGCGCGGGTTCGGATTGACCGCGCCGTTGGCTCCCGGCGTGCCATAAAGACCGTTGATCGCGATCGGGAAATTCGCATCCGCCGACGTCAGCAGGTGAACACCCTTCGACCCGACGTAAGCCACAGAGAAGATGGTTCCCTTTGCGACTTCACGCTGGATGCTCAGGTTGTACTGCATCATGTACGGCGTATGGAAGGTCGACGCCCAGTTCAGGCCGAACTGCTGAATGGCCGGCGTGCCGGACGCCGAACCGGAAGCGAACGGAATCGGGAAGGTTGCCGGATTCTGCAGCGTGTTGGTCAGGTAAGGACCCTGCGTCCAGTACGCGTCCAGCCAGATGTGCGCCGTCATTTCGTTGTAGAACATGCCGAAGCCGCCGCGGATCGACGTCTTGTGATCGTCGAACGGATCGTAGGCAAAACCGATGCGCGGAGCGAAATTCTTCGTGCTCGGATTGTTCGGCAGCACCGTCGAAACCGGAACCCACGTGGTGTTGTTCCGGACATCGGTGATGTTCGTCAGGTTGTTGTGCCGTTCGCCCGGATTGCTGAGCCATTCATAACGCACGCCCAGATTCAGCGTCAGGCGGCGGTTGACCTTCCACTCGTCGTTGATGTACGGCATAAACTGCTGCTGCCGCGCGTCGCGATAGTTGTTCAGATGGCCGGGCAGCGCGCCGGTGAGCTGGCTCGGCGTTGCCGTCAGCATGCCGAGAATATTCGGGAACGTCCACTGCGCGCCCGTGTTGCCCTGATTGGTGAGGTCGACCACCACCGCAAACAGGGTGCCGAACTTCACGTTGTGGCTGCCGTGCGTCCAGACCATATCGTCCATGCCCTGGAAGTTCTGCTCCGCCATGCGGTACGGCACCAGGTTCGACGGTCCAAGCGTCAGCTTATTGAGCGTCAGGAAGTTCTGCGACGCACCCGGAAGATTGATCGCCTGCAGCGCGGGAAGCGGAGCAGTGGTCGTCTGTGCGTTTTCAAACGGACGCAGGAAGCTGATGCGCGCCAGGTTGATCATGCTCGGCGAAATCGTGTGGTCTTCTTCGATGGTGACGAAGTGATTTGCGGTCCGGTCAGCTTCACCGTTGAGGTTGGGAAGGCTCGTCGCCGCGTTGGCTGCCGTATTGGTCGCCTTGGCGGTGTCGCGGACGTAGCGGACAAACAGATTGTCCTTGGCCGAAAACGTATAGTCGAAGCGCGCCAGCAGATAATCGTCCTGGTTGGCGATCGGGCTGACCGAGGTGAAGTTGCCGACGCCGGCCACGTTGGTGGCGCCCACAGGCATCAGGGCCAGCAGGGCGTTCACGCTCTGGGCGGCCGCGGCGTTCGCGTTCGGAGTGATGTACGCAAGACCGGTGGCGTTATTGCAGGCGTACTTGGTGCCGGCAGTCACGCAGGGAAGATATCCGTTGTGCGCGTTGATATCGGGCACGCCGGCCAGAATGCTTTCCGTTTCGGCTCCCTGGCGGATGCCTTCGTAGTTGGCGAAAACGAACGCCTTATTCTTCCTGATCGGTCCGCCGAGGCTGCCGCCGAAAAGTCCGCGGTGCGAAGGCGGCGCCTTGGCGACCGTGTCGCCCGGGCGAACGAAGGTTGCAAAGAAGCTGCGTGCCGTCAGCACGTCACTGTTGTTGAGGTAGAAGTAGGTCGATCCGTGGATCACATTCGTACCGGACTTGCTCGCCGCGTTGACCATGCCGCCGTTGCCGCCGAACTGGGCGCTGTAGGTGTTGGTCAGCGTCTGGTAGTCGCCGATGGCTTCGAGACCGAGCGTCGCGCCCGTCGCCGCCGAACCGGTCGAGTGACCGTTATACGTCTGCAGATTCGTGTTGTCGATCAGGAACAGGATGCCGTTGGCACGCGATCCGGAGATCGAATAGTTGGTCTGACGTCCGTAATTGGAGCCGCCAACCGCCGCCGTCTGGCTCACACCGGGCGCGAACGACAGCAGATCGGTCTGGTTGCGCGCTCCGAGCGGGAGCTCTTCGATCTGCGCCTGCGTCACCGTGTTGCTGATGGAGGAAGTGGTCGTATCCACCTGCGAAACCTGCGCATCGACCGTCACCACCTGCTGGGACTGGCCGACCGGCAGCGAAATATCCACAATCGCCTCGCCGCCAACCGTGGTCGAGATACCCTTGCGCACCACGGTCTGGAAACCGGCCCGCGATGCCTGCACTTCGTAATCGCCGATCAGCACATCCGGCGCGCGATAGCGGCCCTGCGCATCACTGGTCAATGAAAGGACGTTGCCCGTACCGACGTTTTTCACATCGACTTTGGCTCCTGCCACGATGGCTCCGGACGAATCCGTCACGGTGCCGGAAATGATCGACGTGCTTGTCTGGCCGACCAGCATCTGCATCGACACTGCCAACAGCAGTGCGAACACAGCGGCGATACGCTGCAACTGCAACTTATAGTTCTTCATAAATGTTTTAGAGTGGACTCCTGACCTCTTTTGCCCCTCCCCTGAGGGGGCACTGCATCGTCTGCAATTATATATCCGCACTGTTAGGTTTTTGTTAAATGAGCGTAACAGCGCTGTCATAATCCACCCGGACAGCACCTGACCGGAACCCGATTCCGCGCCCCTCTGACACGGCAAACGATTGAAAGTAAATACCGTCTCCCCATAAACACATCCGCCGCCTCCGCCACCCCGGATAAACCCGGGAAGGCGCAGACGGCGGAATTGTAAAGGGCTGAATTGTAAAGCGCTTAGTCGTAAAGCGCTTTACAGTAAAGCGATGCGGGCTTGCGCTCGCGTCTAGAAGCTGGCCTTGAGAGCCAGCTGAACGCTCCGGGAACCACCGTTCTGCGAGGTGATCTGACCGGCACTTGCGTTGGCGGTAATCGTACTGTTGTAGATGTACGGATTCGGCAGACCGAAGTTCGCGTGATTGAGCAGGTTCGTGGCCTCAAAACGGAACTCCAGAACGAAACGTTCCGAGATCTTCTGAATCGTCGTCCGCTTCAGCAGCGCAGCGTTCAGCGTGAACAGACCCGGCCCAACGGCCGTGTTCCGTCCCAGATTGCCAAACGTACCAATCGGGCTCAGCGAGAAGCACGACGGGTTGAACCATTCGTTGACGCTTCCGACGATCGGATTGCCGCTGCAACCGGGATTCAGGTTCGGGCGAGCCGGCGCGTTTTTCGCCGCCTGTCCCGAGCCGGAATTATCGAAGCCGTCGAAGATGGTGAACGGCTGACCGGTTCTGGTGGTAATGACGCTGCTGAGTCTCCACCCCTTCACCAGTTCGTTCTTCGTGAAGGGCAGTTCGTAGATGCCGTTGATCTTCAGCACATGCGTAAAGCTGAAGTTCGAGACACCGTAATCGAAGCGGCGGTTCTGCGGATCGGTCGAAAAGAAGTTCCCGCCGTCTCCGCCGTCCGGACCCTGATCGCCCGACACCGTATCCATCGACTTCTGATACGTGTAGGAAACCTGCGCCTGGAAGTGATTGGCGAAGTGCCGGTTCAGCCCCAGCTGCAACGAATTGTAGTTGGAGTTCGACCCCGTGGAACGCAGATCGAGCAGTCCGAAATTCAGATTCGGGCGCGGGTTCGGGTTGACCGAGCCGGCGGGACCGGCCGTACCGTAAACACCGTTGATCTTCTGCGGAGCATTTGCGTCCGCCGAATAGATGAGGTGAACACCCTTCGAGCCGACGTAAGCTGCCGAGAAGATCGTCCCCCGGGCCACTTCGCGCTGCACGCTGAGGTTGTACTGCATCATGTACGGCGTGTGCATGGTGGACATGTAGTTCAGTCCGAACTGCGTCACGGACGGAACCGCGGTGGTCGTGCCGCCCGAAAACGGTACCGGCCAGGACGGATTCACCACCTGCGCGTTGATGTACGGACCGTTACCCCAGTACGTATTGAGCCAGATGTGCGCCGTCAGTTCGTTGTAGAACATGCCGAAACCGCCGCGGATCGACGTCTTGTGATCGTCGAACGGATCGTAGGCAAAACCGATGCGCGGAGCGAAGTTCTTCGTCGTCGGATTGTTCGGCATCACCGTCGGCACCGGCACCCACGTGGTGTTGGTGGCCACGTTGGTGACGTTCGTCAGGTTGTTATGCCGTTCGCCCGGATTGCTCAGCCATTCGTAACGGACGCCCAGATTCAGCGTCAGACGGCGGTTGAACTTCCACTCGTCGTTGATATACGGCATGAACTGCTTCTGCACCGCATCGCGATAGTTGTCCAGATGGCCGGGCAGCGCGCCGATCAGAGTCGTCGGGGCCGCCGTCAGGAAGCCCAGAATGTTTCCGAACGTCCACTGCGCACCCGTGTTGCCCTGGTTGGTGAAATCGGCCACCACGGCAAAGATGCTGCCGAACTTGATGCTGTGGGCGCCGCGCGTCCACACCACGTCGTCCATCACCTGGTAGTTCTGTTCCGCCATGCGGTACGGAACCAGGTTCGTCGGTCCAATCGTCAGCTTGGTGCCGAGGCTCAGCAGATTCTGCGCGGCGCCAGGCAGGTTGATCGCCTGCATCGCGGGGATCGGCGGAGTCGTCGTCCGGGCGCTCTCATAAGGACGCAGGAAACTCACCCGCGCCAGGTTGATCATCGTCGGCGAAATCACGTGGTCTTCTTCCACCGTCACAAAGTGATTCGCGGTCGTGTCGGCCTCGCCGTTCAGGTTCGGAACGCTCGAACCGTTCGACGCCGAATTGGTGGACAACGCTGTATCGCGCACGTAACGCACAAACAGAGAATCCTTCGCCGAGAACGTGTAGTCGAAGCGGCCAAGGAAATAGTCGTCGTGGTTGGCCTTCGGGCTAACGCTGACGAAGTTGCCTACGCCGGCCGACGTCGTCAGACCCACCGGGAACAGCGCCATCAGCGGCGCGATCGACTGCGGAACGCCAACAAACGCCAGTCCCGTGGCGTTGTTGCAGGCATACTTGGAGCCAGCGGCGGCGCACGGCAGATAGCCGGCATGCGCGTTGATATCGGGAACGCCGGTCAGAATGCTTTCTGCCTCGGAGCCCTGGCGGATGCCCTCATAGTTGGCAAACAAAAACGCCTTATTCTTTTTGATCGGCCCGCCGAAGCTGCCGCCGAATAGGCCGCGATGCGAAGGCGGAGCCTTGGCGATCGTGTCGCCCGGCCGGATGAACGTATCGAAAAAGTTGCGCGCCGAAAGGAACGAGCTGTTGGTGATGTACAAATACGTCGACCCGTGGATCGTGTTGGTGCCGCTCTTGCTCGCCGCGTTCACCAGTCCGCCGTTGCCGCCGAACTGCGCGCTGTATGTATTGGTCAGAGTCTGATAGTCGCCGATCGCTTCGAGGCCGAGCGTTGCGCCCGTCGCCGCCGAACCGGTCGAGTGACCGTTGTACGTCTGCAGATTCGTGTTGTCGATCAGAAACAGAATGCCGTTGGCGCGCGATCCCGAGATCGAATAGTTTTCCTGGCGTCCGTAGTTGGCGCCGCCCACCGAGTTCGTGGTGCTGACACCCGGCGCAAACGACAGCAGATCCGTCTGATTGCGCGCCCCCATCGGAAGCTCCTGGATCTGCGTCTGCGTCACCGTATTGCTGATGGAGGACGTCGTCGTATCCACCTGCGATACCTGCGCATCCACCGTCACAACCTGCTGGGACTGGCCCACCGGCAGCGCGATGTCAACAATCGCCTCGCCGCCGACCGTGGTCGAAATGCCCTTGCGTACCACCGTCTGGAAGCCCGACTGCGAAGCCTGCACTTCGTAATCGCCAATCAGCACGTCCGGGGCGCGATAGCGGCCCTGCGCGTCACTCGTTAACGCAACCACGTTCCCGGTTCCGACGTTCTTTACTTCAACCTTGGCTCCGGCAACAACCGCGCCGGACGTATCCGTTACCGTGCCGGAAATGATCGACGTGCTCGTCTGACCGAACATCATCTGCATCGTCATCGCCAGCAACAAACCGGCGACTCCGGCAAACCGCTGCCAGGGCAGCTTCTGCATCTTCATGATTCGAATGGACTCCTGACTGTTTTTTGTCCCCAAAGCGAGGGAATTGACCTCGCCAATTTTAGCACGATTGGTTAAGATTCGGTTAACGCAACGTTACGGAACGCTCCCCATTCGGCCGCGGCCTGGCGTTGCCTGCGCGGCGCCGGGCCACCGCTGGCTCGCTCGCGGAGCTCCCGCTATCATGGAAGGAAGGGGGTCCGCCGCAACCGACCCGACGGGGCGACCTGTCAGCCGGCATCCGCACCAGCCCGGCACCGCCCCTGGAAACGCCGGTAAATAATGACGCAAGTCCCCCAACATCCCCTGAAGAAGATCCTCGAACAACGTATCGCCATCATCGACGGCGCGATGGGCACCACCATCCGCACCTACGGGATGACCGAGGCCGACATCCGCGGCGAGCGCTTCCGGAACTCCGGCAAGGACCTGCTGAACAACGGCGACATCTTCTCGCTCACCCAGCCGAAGATGATCTGCGACATCCACCGCCGCTTCCTCGAAGCCGGCGCCGACATCATCGAAACCAACACCTTCGGCGCCACCACCATCGCGCAGAGCGAGTTTTTCGTCGATGACCCCCGCGAACACGGTGGCCGCAAAGATCCCGCCTTCTATCAAAAGATCATCGAGGACCGGTCTCTTCAGAACCTCGCCTGGGAAATCAACGAGCAGTCCGCCCGCCAGTGCCGCGAATGGGCAGACCGCGTCGGCACCGCCACCGGACGCCAGCGCTTCGTCGCCGGCTCCATCGGCCCCCTGACCGTTTCTCTGTCCAACTCCCCCGATGCCGACGACCCCGGCTTCCGCGTCATCACCTTCGATCAGGTCAAGACCGCCTACATGGAGCAGATCCGCGCCCTCATCGCCGGCGGCTCCGATCTCCTTCTCGTCGAAACCATCTTCGACTCCCTGAACGCCAAAGCCGCCCTCGTCGCCATTCGCGAAGTCTTCGATCAGGACGGCAAAGAACTGCCCGTCATGATCTCCGCCGCCGTCGGACGCGGTGGCGAGACCATGATCTCCGCCCAGACCATTGAAGCCTTCTGGAACGCCGTCCGGCACGTGAACCCGTTCTCCGTCGGCCTGAACTGCTCGCTCGGCCCGGACCTGATGTACCCGTTCCTCGCCGAACTCGCCGAAAAGGCCGATACCGCCATCTCGTGCTATCCCAACGCCGGCCTGCCCAACCCTCTTTCGCCCACCGGCTTTGACCTGCAGCCGGCCGATATGGCGCGCTTCCTCGGCCAGTTCGCCTCCGGCGGCCTGATCAACATCGCCGGCGGCTGCTGCGGCAACACCCCCGAACACATCGGCGCCATCGCCAAAGCTCTGGAAGGCCGCCACCCGCGCGAATTCCACCAGCACGTCACATCCGTCAGCGTCGGCGTGCCCGACCCCGAATTCCGCCCCCTGCGCCTTTCCGGCTCACAGCCCTTCACCCAGCAGCGCGGCGTCTTCATGATGATCGGCGAGCGCACCAACGTCGCCGGCTCGCCCAAATTCGCCAAACTCATCAAGGAAGGCAAGTACGAAGAGGCCGTCGCCATCGCCCGCCAGCAGGTGGAAAACGGCGCCAACGTCATCGATATCTGCATGGATGAAGGCATGATCGACGGCGTCGCCGCCATGTCCCGCTTCCTGCAGTTGCTCGGCAGCGAGCCGGAAGTCGCCAAAGTCCCCTTCATGGTCGATTCCTCCAAGTGGGAAGTCATCGAAGCCGGCCTGAAATGCCTGCAGGGAAAAGGCATCGTCAACTCCATTTCGCTCAAGGAAGGCGAGGAAAAGTTCCGCCACAACGCCGCCATCGTGCGCGAATACGGCGCGGCCGTCGTCGTCATGGCCTTCGACGAACAGGGCCAGGCCGCCACCTACGAGGAAAAGATCCGCATCTGCGAGCGCGCCTACCGCATTCTCGTCAATGAACTCGGCTTCCCGCCGGAAGACATCATCTTCGACCCCAACATCCTCACCGTCGCCACCGGCATGGAGGAGCACAACAACTACGCGCTCGACTTCATCAACGCCACCCGCTGGATCAAGACCAATCTCCCGCACGCCAAAGTCAGCGGCGGCGTTTCCAACATCTCCTTCAGCTTCCGCGGCAACAATAAGGTCCGCGAAGCCATGCACTCGGCGTTCCTCTATCACGCCATCGCCGCCGGCATGGACATGGGCATCGTCAACGCCGGCATGCTCGAAGTCTATGAAGAGATCGAGCCCGAACTGAAAGTCCTCGTCGAGGACGTGCTGCTCAACCGCCGCCCGGACGCCACCGAACGTCTCGTCGAACACGGCGAAGCCCTCAAGGCCGCCGGCCCCGGCGCCGCCGTCGCGGAAAAGAAGACCGAAGAGTGGCGCGGCGGCACCGTGGAAGAGCGCCTCTCGCACGCCCTCGTCCGCGGCATCGATACCTATATCGACGCCGATACCGAAGAGGCCCGCGCCAAACTCGGCCGCCCGCTGCTCGTCATCGAAGGCCCGCTGATGGCCGGCATGAGCGTCGTCGGCGACCTCTTCGGCGCCGGCAAAATGTTCCTGCCTCAGGTCGTCAAATCGGCCCGCGTGATGAAGAAGGCCGTCGCATACCTGACGCCTTTCATGGAGGCCGAAAAAGCAGCGCTCGCCGCCACCGGCCAGGTGGTCAAAGCCCAGGGCAAGATCGTGCTCGCCACCGTCAAGGGCGACGTCCACGACATCGGCAAGAACATCGTCGGCGTGGTGCTCGCCTGCAATAACTACGAAGTCATCGACATGGGCGTCATGGTGCCCTGCGAGAAGATCCTCGAACGCGCCAAAGCGGAAAAGGCCGACCTCATCGGCCTCAGCGGCCTCATCACGCCCTCGCTCGACGAAATGGTCCACGTCGCCCGCGAAATGGAGCGCCTCGGCTTCCGGCTCCCGCTGCTCATCGGCGGAGCCACCACCAGCCGCGCCCACACCGCCATCAAAATCGCGCCGCACTACAGCCAGCCGGTCGTCCATGTGCTCGATGCCAGCCGCGCCGTGCCCGTCACCACCAGTCTGCTCAGCGAGGACGGCCGCGCCGGCTTCATCGAACGCCACACCGCCGAATACGAAGCGCTGCGCAAATCGCACGCCGCCCCGAAGAACCAGACGGTTTCCCTTGATACCGCCCGCCAGCGCCACACGCCCATCGAGTGGCGCGCCGAAGACATCCCCGCGCCCTCCTTCACCGGCATCCGCGTCCTCAACGACTTCCCGCTCGAAACCCTGCGCGGCTACATCGACTGGTCGCCGTTCTTCCACACCTGGGGCCTGAAGGGCATCTACCCCCGCATCCTCGAAAATGAAAATCACGGCGCCCAGGCAAAGCAGCTCTTCGCCGACGGCAACGCCCTTCTCGACCGCATCATCCGGGAAAAACTACTCACCGCGCGCGCCGTCTACGGCCTCTTCCCCGCCAGCGCCATCGGCGACGATATCGAACTTTACTCCGACTCCGCCCGCTCCCGGCCGCTCGACCGCCTTCATTTCCTCCGCCAGCAGGCCCGCGAAGACGACAAGCCCTGCCGCTCGCTCGCCGATTTCATCGCCCCCAAAGCCACCGGCCTCGCCGACCACGTCGGCGCCTTCGCCGTCACCGCCGGCATCGGCCTGAAGGAACTCAGCGACAAATTCCGCGCCGACAACGACGACTACAACGCCATCATGGCCGAGGCCCTCGCCGACCGTCTCGCCGAAGCCTTCGCCGAATGCCTCCACAAAAAGGTGCGCGACGAATGGGGCTACGGCCTCGCCGAAAACCTCACTCCCGAAGAACTGATCCGCGAACAGTACCGCGGCATCCGTCCCGCGCCCGGCTACCCCGCCTGCCCGGATCACACCGAAAAGGGCACCATCTGGCGTCTGCTCAATGTGGAGGCCAACACCGGCATGCTGCTCACCGAATCGTTCGCCATGTGGCCTGGCTCCAGCGTCAGCGGCCTCTACTTCGCGCATCCCGAATCGCGCTACTTCAGCCTCGGGAAGATTGAGCGCGACCAGGTCGCCGAATACGCCGAACGCAAGGGCATGACTCTCGCCGAAGCCGAGCGCTGGCTGGGCCCGAACCTTAATTACGAACCGGCCGTTTAACCGTCCGCCCGCTTTACCGCTCGCGATACTCGCCGAACACCGCGCGCAGCGTGTCGGAGATTTCGCCCACCGTGGCCTCGGCCGCCGCTGCATCCACAATGCGCGGCATCAGATTCTCTGTCCCGCGCGCCGCCGCCTCCAGTGCCGCCAGACGCGCCCGCGTCGTCGCCTCGTCGCGGCCCGCCCGCAGCGCCCGCACCTCCGCCACGCGCGTCCGTTCCATTGCGGGGTCGATCCGGAACACCGGGACATCCTGCCTGTCCTCGGCCTGAAACCGGTTCACCCCCACCACCACGCGCTCGCCCTTCTCCACCTCGCGCTGATACTCGTACGCCGCATTCTGAATCTCGGCCTGAATGAACCCGGTCTCGATCGCCCGCAGCGTCCCGCCCATCCCGTCGATGCGCCGCAAATACCCGGTCGCCTCCGCCTCAATCCGGTCCGTCAGCTCTTCCATGTAGTAGCTGCCGCCGAACGGATCCGGCACACTCGTCACGCCGCTCTCGTACGCAATCACCTGCTGCGTCCGCAGCGCCAGTTGCGCCGACTCCTCCGTCGGCAATCCCAGCGCCTCATCCCGCGAATTCGTATGCAGCGACTGTGTCCCGCCCAGCACCGCCGCCAGCGCCTCAATCGTCGTCCGCACCACGTTCACATCCGGCTGCTGCGCCGTCAGGCTCGACCCCGCCGTCTGCGTGTGGAACCGCAGCATCCAGCTCCGTTCGCTCTTCGCCCCGAACCGCTCCCGCATCAGCTTCGCGTACAGCCGCCGCGCCGCGCGAAACTTCGCAATCTCCGTCAGAAAATCGGCGTGCGCATTGAAAAAGAAGGAGAGCCGCGGCGCGAACGCATCCACATCGAGCCCCGCCGCCATCGCCGCCTCGATATACGCAATCGCATTGGCGAACGTGAACGCCACCTCCTGCACCGCCGTGGAACCCGCCTCGCGTATGTGATACCCCGAGATCGAAATCGTGTTCCATTCCGGCACTTCGCTCGCCGCCCAGCCGAACAGGTCGGTCACTATCCGCAGCGCCGGCTTCGGCGGATAAATCTGCGTCCCGCGCGCGATGTACTCTTTCAGGATGTCGTTTTGAATCGTCCCGTTCAGCTTCCGCCCGTCCACGCCCTGCTCGCGCGCCACCAGCACATAAAACGCCAGCAAAACCGCCGCCGTCGAATTGATGGTCATCGACGTCGAGACTTCATCCAGCCGTATGCCGTCGAACAGCTTCCGCATATCGGCCAGCGACGCGATCGAAACTCCCGTCCGCCCCACCTCGCCCGCCGCCAGCGCATGATCCGGGTCCAGCCCGATCTGCGTCGGCAGATCGAACGCCACCGAAAGCCCCGTCGTCCCCTGGCTCAGCAGATACCGATAGCGCCGGTTACTCTCTTCGGCCGACCCGAATCCGGCATACTGGCGCATCGTCCACAGACGGCTCCGGTACATGTCCCGGTAAATGCCACGCGTATACGGAAACTTCCCTGGCGATTCCATCTGTCGGCCTCCATTTACCGGCCTACGACCGCGAAATCCGCCGCGCCTTACGGAACGATGAAACGCCATACCCCGCCATCACCACAATGAAGAGGAGCATGATGGCGAATTGCCCCGGCGGCAGCTCACCCGCCTTGCGGTACACCCGCCACGACGCGATCGCCGCAAACACCAGGAAGAGGAAGCCCAGCACCTCATGCCACAGCGAATGCACCGGCTTCACCGCCGCGGGCAGCACGTGTTTCACGAACTTGCCGGCGTTCCGCCCCGCGTCCGCTATATTGCTCGCCGTATTCGTCTTCGGCACGCCCCATCCTACCAAAAAGACCGCTCCCGCCCCTCCGCGCGCGGCAGAGTCCTATGGGAGAAAACGGTACTTGTCCCGGCGGGGGTCGGCCTGTACAATCAAGGGAATAATTATCGCCATTTTGAATTGCGGGCAACCGTTGGCCCGTCAGTTGCATCATACGAGCAGGAGATCCCACTTCGGCTGTCCGAACAGAGGGGGTAAAAAGTGGAAGAACGTCTAAAAAGCCTCATGCAGGACCTCGGCAACGCGATTAATGAATCGCTTTCCGATTCGGAACAGATTGCCGAAGCCATCGGCGAGATCAAACACGCCGGTTACGACGTCTTTCTCGTTTTGGAAGCAACCATCGGATTCAACAAGCGCGAAGAGGGCGAGGACGCCGGCGATTCCGATGCCTCCTCCGAATCCACCACCCTCGAAGCACCCCGTGAAATCGCCTCAACCGGCCGGGTTCGCTTCACCACGCAGGACCAGCGCTTCCTCAAGGCGCTCCGTATCACCGTCGACGAAGAAGCATAAGCGCAGCCCCGGCGCCTACAGCAGTTCCCGGTAAATTCGGGCCGTCTCCGCAACGGCTTTTTCCCAGCTGAACTCCGCTGCTCGCGCCAGCCCGCGCCGCACCAGTTCCTCGCGCCGCGTTTCGTCACGGCAGAGCCGCACCAGCGCCGCGGCCAGTTCCTCTTCGTTCTCCGGATCCACCAGTTCCGCCGCCTCCCCGCACACCTCCGGCAGCGCCGACCGGTTCCCCGCAATCACCGGCACCCCGGCCGCCATCGCCTCCAGCACCGGCATCCCGAACCCCTCGTCGAGCGACGGAAACGCGAAGATCCCCGCCCGCCCGTACCACCGCGCGATCTCCTCGTCGCTCACATACCCCGTCACCCGAATCCGCCCCGCGCACCGGCTGGCCGCAATCGCCTCCCGCGTCTCCGCCGCCTCGAAGCCTTCCGACCCCGCCAGCACCAGCGTCCACTCCTCCGGCATCGCGGCAAACGCCCTCACCAGCCGCGCCTGATTCTTCCGCCGCTGGATCGCCCCCACGCACAGCACCACCTTCTCGCGCGGCAGCTCCGGCCCGCCCTCTCCGGCCAGGCCCCGCGCCGGCACGCCGTGATGCACCACGCGAATCCGCCCCCGCGGAACGCCAAGGTACTGTTCCACCTGCCCTGCCGTGAATGCCGAAACCGCAACGATCAGGTCCGCCCCCGCCGCCGCCTCGCGCGCCTGCGCCGCAAACCGTTCGCGGAACTCTCCCGTGCTGTACTCGGCCGAGAGCACAAACAAATCGTGGAAGGTCGCCACCTGCCGGCGAAACCGCCGCTTCGGCAGCCGCTGATTCAGCCCGTGGAACAACTCGGCCCGGCGCGAACCCCAGCCGTCCGTCAGCAACCGCCGCGTAACATTCGCCGGCTTCGGCTCCCTCAGCGCGCGCCAGAACCGCTGCGACCGGTAGAACCATTCCCAGCGTTCCGCAACATCCGTCGCCGCCAGCCCGTGCAGCAACTCCCGCGAGTAGACCCCTACCCCCGAAAGTCCCGCCCCCAGGCTGTACGTTGCATCGAGCGCAATCCGCAAGCTCCGAATGTAGCAAAGCCCGGCCTCACCCGAACCCGCCTATGCCATCCGGTACTCTTTCAGCTTCCGATACAGCGTGGTCCGCCCGATCCCCAGCAGTTGCGCCGCCGTCGTCCGGTCCCCTCGCGTATGCTGCAGTGCGTGCTCGATCGCCCGCCGCTCCAGTTCCACCAGCGGCACCACCTCGGTCTGCGCCATCGATTGCGGCGCCGTGGAATACGATGCGCCTGCGCTCGTCCCGTAGCCGGCTCCCGCCCCTGTTCCAACGCCTGCTCCCACCCCGGCGCCCACCCCTGCTCCGGCCGCCGTCGTCCGCGCTCCCGCCGCCGCGGCCGTCACAAACCCCGTCCCGCTGCGCGCCCGGGCGTGGTTCGCCACCGACGTCGGCAGATCCGCAAAATGCAGCAGCGGCCCCGAATTCAGCGCCATCATCCGCTCCAGCGCATTCTTCAGTTCGCGGATATTCCCCGGCCACTCGTAATCGAGCAGCGCCTCCATGGCCCCGTGCGAAATCGAATACCGCCCCCGCGCATCGGCCAGAAACCGCTCAATCAGCTCCGGAATATCTTCCTTGCGCTCCCGCAGCGGCGGCAGCGTCAGCCGCACCACATTCAGCCGGTGAAACAAATCTTCGCGAAACCGCCCCTGCAGCGCCTCTTTTTCCAGATCGCGATTCGTCGCCGCCACCACCCGCACGTCGATCCGGATCCGCTGCAGCGACCCCACCGGCCGCAGTTCGCCCTCCTGCAGCACCCGCAGCAGCTTGGCCTGCAGCTCCAGCGGCAGCTCACCGATCTCATCGAAGAACGCCGTCCCGCCATTGGCGTGCTCCAGCAGTCCCTTTTTGGCATCGATCGCTCCGGTGAACGCGCCCCGCACATGGCCAAACAGCTCGCTCTCCATCATCGTGCCCACCAGCGACGCGCAGTCCACCGGCACAAACTGGCCCCTCGGATAAGCGTTGTACAGCGTCCGCGCCGCCACTTCCTTGCCCGTGCCGCTTTCGCCCTGAATCAGAACGGGCGTCCGCCGCGGCGCCAGCTTCTCCAGTTGCGACCGGATCTGCAGGATGCGCGGCGATCGCCCGATAAACCCGCTCTGCAGTTCTTCCCCGACTGTCTTGGCCATGTCCGTCTAGTGCCAAAAAGGGAAATTTTTCTCACTTCGGCACACGAAAGCCGGCACAGCAGCCCGCCCCGCATATTGCCAGAATTATGCTATGGGCAATATTGAATTGCCCGGGGTAACCGGAAGGCCCTCGCCAACCTCGCCAGGCACGGCGTCTCTTTTGAACGGGCCCGCAGCATCTTTGTCGATGAGAGCGCCCGCCTGCTGCACCATCCCGGTCACTCGGCGGACGAGCCGCGGTTCCTCCTCCTCGGCTACAGTTTTCGCGGACGCTGCCTGATCGTCGCCCATAGTCTGCGTGAATCCGGCAACGTCATCCGCCTGATTTCAGCCCGCCGCGCCACGGCGCACGAAGAACAACAGCACTGGAGTCTGCAATGAGAAAAGAACGCGATTTTTCCGCATCCGGCCGGAATCCCTATGCCGCTCGGCTCAAGCGTCAGATCACCATCCGCCTCGACACCGCGTCCGTCGATTATTTCAAGGAAATGGCCGCCGACCTCGGCATGCCCTGCCAGAACCTCATCAACCTCTTCCTGCGGGACTGCGCCATGCAAAAGCCGCGGCCAGTCATCGCGTGGCCGCCTCAAGCCCCTGAGACTCCGGCCGCCCGTCAGAACCGGTACTTCACCCCGAACTGCATAATGCGCGGCGGATTCAGCATGGAAGTCACCGCCCCGAAGCTGGTCGAATTGATATTCTGATCCCCCACCAGGAACGTCGGGTGGTTCAGCACATTCGTCCCCTCCATCCGGACTTCCAGCGACTGCCTCTCGGTGATCTGAATGTTCTTCTGAATGCTGGCATCCAGATCGAATGCCCACGGTCCGGAAAACACGCGCCGCTGCAGCGTCCCAACCGTTCCCGCACCCGGGTTGGTAAACACCGTTCCCGCGCCGCCAATGCCGGTCCCGTCATTCGAATTGATCGCCGAAGGCACAATCGCGTACGGGCCGTTGCCCGTCATCTGGAAATTCACGAAGCTCGCCAGTTGCGGCATCGTCAGCGCCGTATCGGCCGTGTTGAAGTTCGAGCGCGAACCGCTGCCGTTCACCGTCGCATCGAACGGCTGCAGCGTATCGGTCCGGTTCAGCGTGCCATAGCCGGAAAGGATCGAAAACGGCGCGCCCGACTGCCACGACAGAATCCCCCCGAGCGACCACCCGCCCAGCACCTTCGCCAGCGGCCGGTAATTCAGCTTGTGCCCCGGCCCCGCCGGCAGCTCATACACAGCCGTCGCCTTCAGCGAATGCCGCAGATCGAAATTCGCGCGCGCCCGGTCCAGCGCCGGATTATTCACGTCCAGAAACTGCTCAATGCGGCTCTGCGAATCGCCCGCCGCATCGCTGAGTACTTTGGAGTACGTGTAGTTCGCCTGGAAGTCCAGCCCCCAGCTCGCCCGGTGATGAATCACCAGCTGCAGCGAGTTGTAAGTGGAGTTCGAAAAGTTATTCAGCATATCCGTGCCGAGCGCATACGGATTGGCAAAGAAGTTGATCGCCCCGTTCAGCCGGTTCTCCTGGTAATACGCCGCCAGCGTCCCCGCCTCGCCATCCTGAATCAGATTGCGGATCGTCGGACTCGTCAGCTTCCCGCCGCCGCCCAGCTGCGCAAAAACCGGCAGCGGCTGGCTCCCCGGTATCGCCGCATTGTACGCCGGGTTGAACGACCCGCCCGGCCGCGCCGCCGCCAGATTGCCGTTCTGCTGCGCCCGCTGGAAGTCCGCCAAAAATCCGCCCGCCTGGATATTCACCTGGTTGTAGTCGAACGCGCGCAACCCGCCCACCATGTGATTGCCCACGTAACGCGCCTCAAACACCGTATGGAAAAACTCATGCTGAATCCCGACGGACCACTGCTGCACATACGGCGTACGCAGGTTCGGATTCACCAGCCCGACCGTGTTCTGCGGATTGTTCGCATAGTTGTCCGCCACCGTCAGCGGCACATGGAACGTGGGCACCGGAATCGAGGGCACCCCGCCCGATACACGCCCCGAAAGCCCCACCGCCGTCGATTGCGACTGCAGCCCGTAGTTCTCCACCATCGTCTCCGCCGCCACCAGCGTCGCGTCGTTCACGTAGCTGATCCCGTATCCGCCGCGCACCGACGTCTTGCCGTCGCCGAACGGATCCCACGCCAGCCCCAGATTCGGCGCAAAGTTCTTCCGGTCGCGCGCATACCACGGCCGCCCCACCGAAGCGCCCGCATAATTCAGCGTGGCGTTTGAAAGCAGCGTCTGCACCGGATTATTGTTCTGCACCTGCGGCTGCAGTTCGAGCGAACTCGCCTCGTCCGCCACGCCCGGCAGATCCCAGCGCAGTCCGATCGTGGCCGTCAGATGGGGAAGAATTTTCCAGTTGTCCTGCGCGTAGAGATCGAACTCGCCTAATTTGAAATTCCGCACATTCCCCGCCCCGTTCACGAATCCCGATGTCGTACTCGTCACGTTGAACGTCTGGCTGTAGCTGTCGAGAAAGCCTCCCAGCGTGGCCAGCAACTGATTCGCCGCCGCCAGGTCCGCGCCCTTGATGCCCGGCAGTGAATTCCGCGTCAGCGCCGTCTGCCCCGCGCCCATCGCCAGTGTGTACGCCGGAATAATACCGGTGTCGTCGTAGGCATGTACACGAACCTGCTGCATGTGCGCGCCGAACTGCACAAAGTGTTTCCCCTTCTGCCACGCGGCATTGTCGGACAGCGAATAGGTATTCGTCGTTCTGCCCTGCGCCAGCGCTTCGCTCACCGGATCGGTGTACAGCATCCCTTCCACAAGGAACGATCCAAACTGCTGCGACGTCGGAAATCCGCCCGTCGTCAGATTGAAGCCGCCCCGAAATTCATTCGTCAGGCTGCCCGTCGGCGTCCACCGCCACGCCCCGGACACAAAGTTGCTGTGATTGGGATTGGTCACCTGCGGAATCACCGAATAATCCGGCGTCGGATAGTCTTCGTTGTCCCGGTTCCAGATGTAGGAACCGCTGAAGACATGCTTCTGCGAAAAGTTGTAGTCGACCCGCCCCGTCACGTTGTCCCGCACCCCGTTGCTGCGCTGATTGAACGTATAGCCGCCCGTATTCCGCAGCAGCGTCGGGCTGCTGTCCCCTACATTGAAGATGTTGATGTGCGAACCATCCGGCACCTGCTGCAGCAGCTTCTGCATATACGGATCCGGCTGCGTTCCGCTGATCGCGAACAGATTCGCCGTCGCCACCTGATTGCCGTTCCTGTAAGTGAAAATTCCGTTGCGCGCGCTGTCGGTCAGGATGGTCGCCTCCTGTGGCGTCTGCTGATTGTTCCGCACCAGCTCGTAGTTGGCATAGAAGAACAGCTTGTCTTTCCGAATCGGCCCGCCGATCGAGAAGCCCGCCTGATTCTGATTCAGCCGGGACCGCGCCACGCCCGCCTGATTGTTGAACCAGTCGTTGGCCGCGAAATCGTTGTTGCGGTTGTACCAAAGCGCCTCGCCGTGGAAGGTGTTCGTGCCCGAAGGTGTTTCAAAGGCCAGCTGCGTCGCGCCGCCCGACGCCGCGGCATTCTGATTCGAAGTCACCAGCGTCATCTGCCGGATCTGCCCCAGCAGCACGCGGTTCGGCGAATAGTCCAGCGCATTGTCGCGCAGGTAGTTGTCCTGGATGTTGATCCCGTCCAGCGTCATATTGCTGTAGGAAGTCCGCAGCCCGTTGATCGTCGTATACGAATTGCCCTGATTCACCACGCCCGGCAGCGTCTGCACCAGCGACAGCGGATCGCGGTCGATCGCCGGCAGCTTCTGCAGTTCCTCCACGTTGATCGTGTCGGAAACCTCGGCATTCCCCGTCTCCACCTTCTGCTGATCCGCCACCACGTCCAGCGACTGGCTCACCGTCGCCAGCTGCAGCGTCACTGGCGCCACGTCGTTCTCGCGCGCCGGGTCCACCGTGATCTGCCGCAGCGTCGACGTCGCAAACCCCGCCGCCTCCACCGTGATGTCGTATTCCGTCGAGCGCACCCCGGTGAAATGCCAGCCGCCGTCGCGTCCCGTCTTCGTCGAAAGCAACGCTTTCCTGCCGCCGCTCAACACCAGGCTCACCGTCGCATCGGGCACCGGAGCACCCGAGGCATCCTGCACCGAACCGTTCAAGCGTCCGGAAAACTGCGCAAAACTCTCAACCGGACCAAGCGCGCACACGAGGGCCAAAGCGATCGACAGGGAACGAAGCATATTTTCTATTGAACCCTGAAACGCACCGCAAAGCCACGGCAATTACAAATCTATGAAATTACCGGCCGAAACAGCAGCAGATCCAGGCTGAAGGTGAGCGGCATCGCCCTTTCCGCATCGGCCGGCGCCGTCTCGCCGCGCATCGGCCGGTAAATCGAATGCAGCACATCGTCCACCGCCGCCGCATCCAGCTCCGCCGTTGTCGACGCCCGCCGCTGCTCCGCCAGCGCGAAGTGCGGCGCAAACTCTTCGATCGTCCGCTGCGTCCGCTCCCTGCCCTGGCCGCGCAGCTCGATCAGATCGTCCGGCGCCGGCACCGCCACCAGCAGCCGCCCGTCCGCGCGCAGCACCCGCCGGAACTCCGCCGGATTCATCCGCGCCGTAATCGACATCACCGCCGAAAACGCGCCGTCCGCCCACGGCACAAACCGGTCCGCATTCGCCGCCACCCACTGGCACTCCGGATATCTGCGCGCCGCCGCATCCACCGCCGCCGTCGCAATGTCCACACCGTGCCCGGCGCAACCCGCCGCCCGCGCGATGCTGCCCATATAGAAGCCTTCGCCGCACCCCGCGTCGAGGATCGAATCCTCCGCCCGCGCACCCAGCAGTTCCGCCACCGCCGCCAGCAGCGGAGCCGTCACGCCCCGGTCATGCAGCCGCCGCCGCCCCGCCACCGCCGCCGCCGTGTCCCCTGGCTTCTTCGATCGCTTATCCTGCGGCTGCAGCAGATTCACATACCCGCTGCGCGCCGCGTCGAATGAATGCCCGCGCCCGCACAAAAAACGGCTGCCGTCCCGCAGCAGCGGAAGCCGGCACTCGCGAACCGTGCAAAGTAATGTCTCTGTTTGTGGCAACGATGGTGATTATGACAGCGCCGGTGATTATGACAGCGCCGGCGATTCCTGCAACGATGGTGATTCTGTCAACGACGCTGTCCGCCGAACGGGAAGCTCTCTCTTGCGCCGCGGCCCTCGCGACGGAGTCCTCCCTTTCAAAATAGCGCGCGTGCCTACCGCCGGCTCGAACCGGAAACGCGCCGCCGCGCCACCAGCCCCAGCCCGATCAGCACGCAGCCCCCCAGCGCCGACGCCCCGGTCGAAGGTTCCGGCACCGCGGCGCTCGTAATCGTGCCGGCGAACATCGCATTGTCGTGAAACTCCGTGCTCCCCGTCACCACACTCGCAATCAACTGCCCGTTGAACTGGCCGCTGCTGCCCGTGAACGTCGCATACGGAGCCAGCACCGTTCCCCACCACGCAAAATTGGTCGTGTTGAACGCCGTCGCGCCGGAAAAATTCCACAACACGTTCGCGCCCGTCACATTGTTCAGCGTGATCTGGCTGCTGAGCGCCGAAATCGTTGTGCCGCTCACGTTGATGATCACCGTCGAACCCGCCGGCGCGTTAATCGTGATTCCCGATGCCCCGCTCGCAACCGCCGCATTCACCTGCGCCGCCGTTACATTGAAAACATTCTGGCTCGCATCCGCCCCCGTGAGCGTCAGCGAATTGGCCGTCGCGTTGACCGTACCGTTGGCGGTCATCCCGGCGATCTGCGAAGTCAGCTGATCCAGACTGGTCGCCGCCGTGCTGAAGTTAATCGGCGTCGGCACCGAAGGCGCCGTCCCCGCGTTGTACGCCGCGTGCGTCAGATAATTCGGCCCACCGTACGTGCCGGCATAAATCGTCCCGCCGTTGTCAGACCCGCTCGACACATTGAACGCCCCGCTCACGTACGCATTCGCGCTGTTGTTAATCGTCACCGAACTGGAGCTGAAACTTCCGTTCACCACCAGCCCCCCCAGCGTCGCGCTGGAGTTCGAAGTCGTCACACTTCCACCCGCGTAAAGCGTCCCGCCCACCGATGGATTCGTCCACGTCGCCGACCCGCCCACCACCACGCTGCCCGTTATGTTCTGAATGTTGCCGTTCGTGTAACTGCCGCCCACCACAAGATCGTAAGTACTCGCCGGATCGCTCAGATTGGTCGCGATTGCAAACGCTCCGCCGCCGGTCGGCGTGAAATTCCCGCCCACCGCCACGCGGCCCTGCGAATCGGTGCCGGATTCGCTGAAATTGCTCAGCGCGAAGATGTTGTAGCCCGTCGCCTGCCCCAGCGAAAGCTGTCCGGCCTGCGCTGCGCCCGTCAGCGCCGCGCCAGCCAGCAGGAGAACTCCGCGGCGGACCAGCGCGTTTTTGATTTTGCTTCCGACCATGCTTACTCGTGTCTTTCCGGACAGATTTGTTGCTCTGCTTTGTATGGTGACCGTTATCGGGGTTAACTTTCCATGGAACAAGTCCCAGGAAAAAAGTACCAGCCTGAAAGACGTTCGTTAGCATCGCGAGGCATACGGCCGCGGTGCCGTCAGTTAGCGATCGTGCGCTTCCCGAATCGCGCCGGTCGGTCACCACGGCCTGCGCCCCTGCCAGTTCCCCGGCGGATCGTACTCGCAGACCCACACCTCGCGCCACCCCGCTCCGCCCCCGCCGCGCGCCACCGCGCATCCCAGCGATTTCGTTTCGCGCCAGACCAGTTGCGTGTAATGGCCGCACACATCGCGACAACTGTTTGCCGCGTAGTCGTAGTCGCGCGCCTCCGACGCCCAGTCCGCCACCACCTGCGCCGGCGACGCCGCCACACCACGCCCCGTCCCCTGTAACTCGAACAGATTCTCGCCCAGCGCGGAATTCGGAGTGTGCTCGAACCGCCCCCTCGTCATCAGGCTGTCGGCCCACTTCTGCGCCACCAGCCCCAGCCGGTCGGACCACACCAGCGGCGGCACGCCCACCCGCCGCCGGAGCCCGTTGTGCGCCGCCACCATCTCACGCGCCACCTCATCATGCGTCAAAGCGCGCGGCGGCCGCTCCTCCTGCGCCCCGCCCGCTCCGGCAATCAGAATCAGCAAACACCACCCGCGCCGCATGTCCGCATATACGGATGCACCGCCGCCGCGGGTACTCCCCGTCGGATTAAATTTCCTTCCGCTTGAGCACCCAGATCACGTTCGGCGACTGCGGCCGATAGCCCGCCACATCTCCCCACTTGTATTCAGTGAAATCCTCGGACAGAATATCCGCCACCCCGACCGGCACGTAGTGCTGTGGATAGTAACCCTTCCACCATTCGAAAATGCGCTTCGGCGAAGATTGCCTCGCCAGCCAGGACGTCGCGATATTGACAAAAACCACGTATTCCGGCCTCGCACTTTCCACCTGCTGTATGAATTCATCCTGCATCGTCAGCGCATACGGCTGATCTTCCATCAGCGGATAGACGTACAGATAGCCAGTCGCCGCCAGACGGTTCGCATAGAAAGGAATTTCCGGCTCCGATCCGAGCACGGCGATCCGCGCGTCTTTCTCCGAATTGGCCCGGATGTAATCGGCGATCTGAATCGCCTCCGCAAACGGATTGGCCCCGTACATCGAGCGCGAGCAGTCCAGCGGACTCAACTGAAACAGGACCTCCTGCTGCTGCACCAGCGGCACCAGCAGTGCGGCGCCAAACAGCCCGCCTGCCGCCAGCGCACCGCGGGGCAGAATTTCGCTCAGGCAATGCATTGCCGCTCCGGCCAGCAGCGCCACGGCAGGAAGCATCAGAACGAAATAGTGCTCCCGGAAATAAAACCCGGGGCAGACTGCCAAAAAGGAGCAGATCAGAAAACTGGTCAGCACCGCGGCCCGCGGCCGACTCCCCTTCCGGATCCAGAGCAGCACAAGCCCCGCCAGCGCCATGATCCAGATCGCAAGATTGGCTCCGGTCACGCGCGGGAAAGTAATCAGGAACATCCCGATCCCGTCGGACACCTTCAGCTCCGTCGCATACTGCCGTGCGTAGGCAACGGTCCAAAACCAGAACCGGCCGAAGACTCCATCCCACCACAGCGCCAGCGCCGTCGCCTCCAGCGGCGCGGCAAACCCCAGTGCGAATATCCCCAGCTTCTTGAACAGCGGCGCGCGGGCTTCGTCTCGCCCCGTGAAATGGTCCCACCCGAGATACACCGCCGCAAACACCGTAAACAGCGCGCCGTGCTGCTTCATCAGAATGGCGACGCCGTAAAGCGTTCCGCTCCAGAACAGAACGGAAAATTCCCGGCGGTCGCACGCGCGCACCAGCAGCAGCGTTCCACCCACAGCCGCCAGCACAACGAAATGCGTCGCGTGTGCCTGCATCCCGTAAACTCCCGGCGACAGCGACAGCACCGCGTAGGCGGCGCACGCGGCCACCCCGGCCGCCGCCGATAGCAGCCGCTTGCCCAGCAGATAAACCAATACGATCGTCGCCGCGTTCACCAGCAGCAGCCCCACGTGAATCCCTGTAGTGGTCTGCCCGAATACGGCCATGATCGCCGCATACGCCGCATACGTCCCCGGAAACTTCATATTGAAGGCAATCAGATACGGAGGGATGCCATGCAACATCAGCTGCCCCACGTACGCGAATTCACCCTCGTCCCGCTCCAGCGGAATCTCCAGCAGGCGAACCCGCACGGCGGCCGTCAGCGCCATCGCCAGCGCCACCAGCATCCACGGCCGGATCGCGGCAAGCCCTTCCGCCATGGAAACGCCGCGCCCGGATGCAGCCGGACGCAATTCGCCGGCCGGTATCTCGTCGCTCAATGTGCTGCCTCGCCGGAGATTCTGTGCGCCACGATAATGTTCTTCTCCGTGAAAAAGTTCAGCGACTGCCCGATCGGATCCGGAAAGTTTCCCCACGGCACATCCGGCGCCGGCACATCGTCCTGCGCCCATCGGTAGCGCTTCACTTCCCGCTCAAAAACCGGCCAGTGCACGAAGGTAACGCTTTGCCGCAACACCAGATAATCCGGTGGCTTGACCGCATCGTCCTCCGCCCGGAATGCCGAAACCCCGCCCCGAATCGGATTGCGCAGATAAAACATCATCGGATAATCCTCGTAGTTAGTGAGAATTTCATCGGTCGGCGTTACATGCTGCTGCAGCCATTCGATGACCATTCGGTTCGGATCCGGCCGGTAACCGAAAACTTCCGTCCACAGCGCGGACAACTCGCCCCGGACGAACCGCCCCCCGGGATACCACGCCGGCGCGTGGTTAACCACGTGCAGCGGCAGACTCACCCACGGCGTCACCATCAGAACCACTGCCCCCATCCACGCATATACCGCCGGCAATCGAAATCCCCGCGCCAGCACCCACGCGCCGAGGAGGCACCCGATCGGCGCCGCCATAATGGAGTAACGCAGGAACGACGACTGCGCCGCCGTCGGCACCCAGAACAACAGCGCCCCGATGATCGCGCACGCCACCGCAATCAGCCGGCGCTCCATCGCCGCCAGCTTTTTCCAGCGCCATGCCAGCAACACCATCGCCGCCAACACCAGCAGCCCCGGCGCCACATATTCATTGATGTTGAAAAGGTTGCCCTGAAAGTAGGCACCCCAGTTCCCGTCCTGTTTCGCCCTGCCCCAAAGTCTGTAAAAGACGACGAACGGCGCCAGCGCCGCGGCCAGCGCCGTGCCCGCCAGAAACGGCCGCAACAGCCTGCGCCGGTCCGCCACGAACGCGTCCACAAAGAGCACGCCCAGCACGGGCCACACCGTGCCGTAATCCATCTGGAACCAGCACCATGCGGCGATCACGAATGCCGCCGCGCCCCACCGGCCGCCGCGCTGCCACCGGGTGTAAGCCGCAAGCGTGAGCAGCAGGAACAGGCTGGAAAGCGCATAGTACCTGCATTGCCGCGCGTGCAGAATCCAGTAGGAATTCAGGATCAGCAGGGCAACCGCCAGCTGCGCCATCAGCGGCGAGACAAAAATCGCCGCCACCCACTCATACAGCAGCAGCACCGTGCCCACGCCTGCCAGCGCAAAAGGAAGGCGCGCCGCCAGCGTGTTTTGCCCCAGCAACTTCAGGCTCGCCGCGGCGACAACAAACTGTCCCCACGGATGAAATGTCCACGTCGTATCCGGCCGGAAATAACCCCGATCGGCGTAGTATTCAATCGTCGCCCGCGGATTCGCCGTCCGCTGCCCGATCGTCGTCTGATCTTCAACCCGAAAATCGTCGAACGTGATCAGATTCACGCCGTCGTAAGCCAGCGGCTTCCCAAATCGCAGCATCCGCGTGGCCAGAACCGCCGTGAGCGCTTCGTCCTGCCAAAGATACTTATCGGCCAGACCGCCGAGAAGCAACACCGATGCCAGCAGTCCGGCAACGGCCGGCGCAACATATCGCCACCCGCGCCAGCGGAGCGGCCGGACACTTTCCGCGTTCCCGCCACTACCCGCAGCCGCCGGCTCCGGCGCAACCTCGGGCCCGGTTCGGGGCGCGGCGCTTGGTTGTTCGTCTGAGATCGGCATGAATTCAGTCCGTCCGGCCCCCTGCCGCTGCAGCAATACTCATTTTAGCTTGCCAGGCGACATCGAAACCTGGCTATTAACCGCCCGCCAAAATTAATTACACCATTTTTTTCAATTACTTAACATGCCCATTCGCCCTCCGGCCGGCGCTCTCCGTGCTACCGTCGTGCCGGGAGGCGGATTTGGGCCATTGCGTTCTAACAAGCGGCAGGCGTCACCAGTTGGGTTCGTTTTTTCAGATTCCGGGTTCGCTTTTTCAAATTCCGGGTTCGTTTTTTCGACTGCTGGGTTCGTTTTTTCAAGTGTTCGGTTTGCGGCTTAAGATGTTGGGTTCGTTTTTTCAAAAGTTCGGTTTGCGTCTTCAAATGCTGGGTTCGTTTTTTTCAAACTCCCGGTTCGCGGCTTCAAATGCTGGGTTCGTTTTTTCAAAAGTTCGGTTCGCGTCTTAAAGTGCTGGGTTCGTTTTTTCAAAAGTTCGGTTCGCGGCTTCAAATGCTGGGTTCGTTTTTTCAAACTCCCGGTTCGTTTTTCGAATCCGCATCTCGTTTTCCCATGCCCGCCTCCGGGCGAATTGGGTTCGAACGTGCAAAAACGCGCTCCGCTGGCCAAACCCGCCCGGCTTCCCGGAATCTCGCCTTCCTCCCTGAAGCTGGCTTGGGTTCGTTTTTTCGTTTTCCGCCACTCCGCCCTTCCCGGTGCCGCCCCCGCCCCGCCCGAACTGGCTTCGTCCGTGCAAAAAACCCGGCCCGGCCCATTGCTACCATGTAATTTCCCCGAAAATCCCATGCCGCTGCGCTTCTACAACACGCTCACCCTGCAGGTCGAGCCCTTCTCGCCCGCCTCCGACAACACGGTGAAAATGTACACCTGCGGGCCCACCGTCTACGACTTCGCCCACATCGGCAACTTCCGCACCTTCGTCTTTTATGACCTGCTGCGCCGCGTCCTCAGCCTCAACGGCTTCCGGCTCAACCACGTCATGAACATCACCGACGTCGACGACAAAATCATCCGCAACGCCGTCGCCCAGGGCAAGTCCCTCAAGGACTACACCGACATCTACACCCAGGCCTTCCTCGACGACTGCGCCACGCTCCGCCTCCAGCGCCCCGAAACCATCGCCCGCGCCACCGACCACATCGACGGCATGGCCAAAGCCATCCACACCCTCGAAGCCCACGGCAACACCTATTCGAGCGACGGCTCCGTCTACTTCCGCATCTCCACCTTCCCCGGCTACGGCAAGCTCTCGCACAACGACTTTTCCGGCATGGTCGCCGGCGCCCGCGTCGACGTCGATACCTACGAAAAGAACGACGCCCGCGACTTCGCCCTCTGGAAATCGCCCAAGCCCGGCGAACCCTTCTGGGACACCGAAATCGGCCCCGGCCGCCCCGGCTGGCACATCGAATGCTCCGTCATGGCCAGGGAATTCCTCGGCGATACGCTCGACATCCATGCCGGCGGCATCGACCTCGTCTTCCCCCATCACGAAAACGAAATCGCCCAGTCCGAAGCCCTCACCGGCCAAATCTTTTCGCGCTTCTGGCTGCACTCGGAGTTCCTTCTCGTCGAAGGCCAGAAGATGTCGAAGTCGCTCGGCAACTTCTATACCTTGCGCGACCTGTTCGCCAAAGGCATCGCGCCGGAGCAGATCCGCTATCTGCTCGCCTCCGTGCCCTACCGCAAGAGCCTGAACTTTACCTTCGACGGCCTGAAATCCGCCGCCACCGCCATCGACCGCCTGCGCAATTTCCAGCTGCGCCTCAACACCGATAAGTTCCAGGAAGGCTCCGCCGAGCGCCTCGAAACCCTCGCCGCCCGCGCGCAGACCGACTTCCGCGCCTCGCTCGACGACGACCTCAACACCGCCGAAGCCCTCGCCGCCGTCTTCGAATTCATCCGCGAAGCCAACATCGCGCTCGATTCCGGCGAATTCAAAGCCGGCAACGTCGCCTCCGCAAAGGCCGTTCTCGATTCCTTCGATTCCTTCTTCGATGTCCTGAAACCCACCGTCGCCGAAGGCGGTCTTTCCGATATGGAGATCGAAAAGCTCGTCGCCGAACGCACGGCGGCCAAAAAGTCGCGCGACTTCAAACGTTCCGATGAAATTCGCGCCGAACTGCTCGAAAAAGGCGTCATCCTCGAAGACACCAAAGACGGTGTGCGGTGGAAGAGGAAGTAACCATGGCCAATCGCCCCGCTGAAAACACCAGCCTCTTCACCCGCGCCGTCCATTCCGGCGACCGCAAACGCGCGCCCGGCAGCGGCTTCACTCCCGTCACCACGCCCATCCACACGGCGACCACGTATTTCTATAACGACGCCGCCGACCTCGAACGCGTCTTCTCCGGCGAACTCCCCGGCCCCAACTATTCGCGCCACGGCAACCCCACCAACGAAGCGCTCGAAGCGCTCCTCGCCTCGCTCGAATCCGGCGACGGCGCCCTGGCCTGCAGTTCCGGCATGGCCGCGCTGCACCTCGCCATCGTCACCGCGCTCGCCGACCGCAACAAGGTCATCCTCGCCTCCGGCGCGCTCTACGGCGCCACCATCAACATGCTGGCGAAGGTGCTCGCCCCGTTCGGCATCGAAGCCGTCTTCACCGACTTCTGCGATGAAGCCGCCGTCGCCCGCGCCATCGCCGAACACAAGCCCGGCGCGCTGCTCATGGAGACCATCTCCAATCCGCTGCTCCGCGTCGCCCCCATGGACCGCATCGCCGCCATGGCGAAGGCCGCCGGCGCGCAGCTCATCGTCGACAGCACCTTCACCACGCCGCTGCTGCTGCGTCCGCTCGAACACGGCGCGGACTATACAGTCCACAGCGTCACCAAGTATCTCGCCGGTCACGGCGACGTCCTCGGCGGCGTCGTCGTCACCAACGAACCCAATCTCGAACCGCTGCGCATGCTCTCGCGCTCGCTCGGCCCGCTGCTCGGCCCCTTCGAGTCGTACCTCACCATGCGCGGCATCAAGAGCTTCCCGCTTCGCATGGAACGCCAGTGCGCCAACGCCGGCCGCGTCGCCTCGTGGCTCGCCACGCATCCGGCCATCGACCGCGTCTACTTCCCCGGCGACCCCGCCCATCCCGATGCCGCCGCCATCGCGCGCCTCTTCGCGCCCGGCCTCTTCGGCGCCATGGTGAGCTTCGAAGTCAAAGGCGCCGACCAGTCGGCCGTTTTCAGACTGATGAACGCGCTGCGCATGGTCGTGCCCGCCACGTCGCTCGGCGACGTGCAGTCCATGGTCGCCTACCCGGTGATGGCCTCCCATCGCGAACTGTCGCCGAAGCACCGCGAGCGCCTGGGCATTCGCGACAATCTGGTGCGCATCTCGGTCGGCATCGAATCCGTCGGGGACATCCTCGCGGATCTGGACCGGGCCCTGCGCGCCTGATCCTCCCGGGGGCCTCAACTACAATCTGCATATGCGTCCCGCGCTGCTCAGCTCCGCGTTGCTCAGCTCCGCGCTGCTCCTGCTCTGCGCGACGCTGGCCTCCACGGCCGCGTCCACGCCGCAGGAGATCTTCGACAGCGCCCGCGCGCAGATCTTCGACAACATCCGCCACGCCCCGCGCTACACCTGCGTCGAGAACATCACCCGCACCCGGTATGTCCCGGAGTACAGCCGCAAACTCGCCGCCTGCCACGACTACGTGGACGCGCACGCGCGCGCCGTTGCCGCCGGCGCTGCTCCCGGTGCCGTCCGCTGGCATGACCGTCTGCGGCTCGACGTCGCAGTGCTCAACGGGCAGGAGACCTTCGCCTGGGCCGGCGCCCGGCAGTTCGAATCCACCAGCCTCGAAGATCTGGTCAGCAGCGGCACCACCGGCACCGGCGACTTCTTCTCGTTCCTCATCAGCGTCTTCACCGGCGACGCCGACCGCATCGCGCACGAAGGCATAAAGAAGACTCCGTTCGGCCTGCTGACCGTCTTCAACTACAACGTCCCGCTCGGCCAAAGCCACTACAAGTACCACACTACGGATTTCGATACCGTGCTCGCGCACCACGGCGCTTTCTGGCTGGATAACGAGACGTGGGCGCTGCGGCGGCTGATCGTCGAGTCCAGCGAACCGCCCGCCGGCGGCGACATGTGCATGGTCCGCAACACCATCGACTACCAGCACGCCAGAATCGGCAACGGCGACTACCTGATCCCCGACGTCAGCACCATGGAAGTGATCTATAACGACGGCTCGGAATCGAAGAACGAAACGCGCTTCTCCGGCTGCCATGAATACGGCGTCGAATCCACCATTCGCTACGACGACCCCGCCGCCGAACTGGCCGCCGCCGCCAGCGCGCCGCTCGTGCCGCTCCCCCCTGCCACCCGCATCCAGGTCGGTCTCGTCAGCAGGATCGACACCGCGACGACCGCCGCCGGCGACGAGGTCATCGCCTCGCCGCTTCGCGAGGTGCGCGATAAGAAACTGGGCGTCCTGCTGAAGACCACGGACCGCCTTCACGGCCGCATCCTGCGCCTCGAACAGTTCGTCACCGCCGAGCCGCGCTGGGTGCTGGCGGTTCGCTTCGACACCCTGGAACGCAACGGAGCCGAACAGCCCATCAGCCTTTCGCCCCTCGATGATGGAGACCGCACTCCGGCGATACAGCCGCCCGCGGCAACGATGCTGGGCCGCGGCCGGATCGTCGGCTCCAGCCCTCCGCCGCAGGTCCTGGTGGTGCCGCCGCGGCCAAAAGGCGGCGGCGTGTTTATCTTCAGCGCGAAGGGCGAACTCGTGCTCGACCGCGGCTTCCACTCTTCGTGGGAGACGCATTAGCCCGGCCCCTGGCGCCGCTCAGCACCGCCACTTCTTCCGCCGCCAGATCGCGCCAGGTGCCGATCTTCAGCTCGCCGATCTCCACCGGGCCGATCGCCGTTCGCACCAGCTTCAGCACCTTGCTGCCCACCGCCTCCACCATGCGCCGCACCTGCCGGTTGCGGCCCTCCGTGATGCGGATTTCAATGTGCGAATACTTGCCCGAATCGCGCACCCGCCGCACCTCCGCCGCGCGCGTCATGCCGTCGCTCAGCTCCACGCCCTTGCGAAGCTGTTCGAGCGCCTCGTCCGTCAGCAGATCGGCGCACTTCACCAGATACGTCTTCTGAACCTTGTGATCCGGATTCGTCAGCCGCTCGGCGAAGTTCGTGTCGTTGGTCAGCAGCAGCAGGCCGCTGGTTTCGAGGTCGAGCCGCCCCACCGGCGAAACAAAGGTGTCGATCTCCTGAATCAGATCGTAGACCGTAGGCCGGCCGTCCGGATCCTTGTAAGTCGTGATGTAGCCGGCCGGCTTGTACAGCAGGATGTAGCGCCGCGCCTTCGCCTTCAGCGGACGCCCGTCGAACAGAATGCGGTCATGCTCGAACGAAACCCAGTGGTCGGGATTCTCCACCACGCGCCCGTTCACCTGCACGCGGCCCTCGTGGATCCAGCTGCGGGCTTCGGTGCGCGAGCCGATGCCGGTCTTGGAAAGAATGCGCTCCAGCGTCTTGCGCGGACCTTCCGGCTGCGTCGCGATCAGCGAAGCGGCGGCACGGGGCGGCGGGCGGCGGTCTTTTCGTTTGATCAGTTCAGTACCACCTTAGCGAGCCCCGCGTTGCCGCCGCTGTCGGCCACGCGAATCGTCACCACGTGTTCGCCCGCCGGGACGTTGGCAATGTGCAGGCGAAACTGTTCGGTCTCGGAATCGAGAATGCCATCCACCGGAGCCATCGCCGTCCACGGGCCCGCATCGAGCGACCACTCCGCGCGGCGCAGCGCCGAAGCGCTGTCGGCGGCCTCAATCGCAATGTCGGCGGCCGCGCCGCTGCGCACCGACGAAAGCACGCGCACAGCCGGCGGCGTATTGTCGATCAGCACCGGCGAGCTTTCGAGCGTCGCCTCGCGCGCACTCGCGCCGGGATTCGCTTCGCGGTCCGACGCCGTGACGCGGAAGAAGTAGCGGCCGTCGGCCAGCGCATCGCCGTCCATCGTATAGACGGTTTCGTGCAGGTCCCGCTTCAGCGTCTTCCATTCGCGCTCGCCCTCGCCGCGGAAGGCGAGTTCGAACGCGAGCCTGTCGCCATCGGGATCGTCGGCCTGCCAGGAGACGAGCAACTGCTGCGAGGCCGCGCGCGAGAGCGTCTGCGTCGGCGTGCCGGTGGCGGCCGATGTAGCAGCGTCGCCGGAATCGGTAACCGTTACGGTGTAGGGTGTGGTGGCTGTGCTCGAGGCGCTGCCGCCCGCTTTCGCCGCCGCGCTGGTGGTCGGCGTCACCGACGTCATCACCGTCACCGAATGCACCGCCGGCGGATTGTTCTGCGGCAGATACGCCGCCGCGACGCTCTCCACCGAGGCGCCCGTACCCGTCAATTCGGCCTGATACTGCAGGAAGCGCGCATTCGGACTCTTTATCGCGGAGCCCTTGCCGTCGCGCACCGGCTCCGACCAGTCGCTCCACGTGCTGTCCGGATGGAGACTATTGCCGGAGCGCGTGCGCAGCGCGACACTGCCGCTCCCCTGCCACCGCAGACGGCCCCACTGCGCCACGCCGCCCGCATCGAACACCGGCGATTCGTACGTCCCCTTCGCGCCCGCCGGCCCGAGGCTGTAGATCTTGCCCATGTTTCCCGTAGCGGCGAGCAGCGAACCTTTACGGCTCAGCAGACGGATGATTTCAGCTTCGTTGGTCTGGGCGAGAAGCGTGAGCCTTCGATCGGCCGATAACTGGTAGACGCGCCCGTTCACATCGGTACCGAACGTGATCGGCCCGCCGGCTTCGGCCGACGCGACAATGTCGTACACGTTTTCTTCCTTCGAACTCCACAGCGTCTCCACGGTGTTGTCGGCGTTAATGCGGTAGATCGCGCTCTTCTCCACGTTGGCAGGCGCAGCGCTCGCATCGGCCACGGCGCCGGTGGTCACGGGCGCAGCCGTTGCCGCCGGTTTGGGCGGCTCGACCGGTTTGAGATCGCCTTCGGCGGCCGTAACAGTGACCGAAATATCGGCGGGCGCATTGGGATCGGCCGTCGCTCCCGGCGCGCTCTGCGTTGCTTTCACCTTGCGGGCCAGCGCGCCGCCGAGCGCGACCGCGTACACGCTGCCATCGGCGTTCGGCGCCACGGCGCGAATCTCCGGCAGAGTCGAATCGTATAGTGCGAACGCCTTGTCCTTTGCCGTGATGCGGTACAGGATGCCGTTCGGTTCGGTACCCGCGAGCAGGCGGCCCTGCGGATCGAGCATGAGTCCCGTGACGTTGCTCTGGCCGGTGGAGTACCAGACTTCGCCCTTCCCGGCCGCGGTGATGCGGAAGACGCGGCCATCGTCGCCCGTGCCGGCATATAGCGTGCCGTCGGCGGCGAGCGCGAGCGACCAGATGTACTTCGCTTTGGGATTGAAATACTCGGTGGCGCGCCCGTTTTCGATGCGATAGATGCGGCCGTCCGGCGAACTGGCCGCATACACCACGCCCTTCGAATCCACCACGACGGCGAAGACTTCGGGATGATCGGCCGTCCAGATCAGCGTCGACTTGCCGTCCGGATCGATGCGGAAGACGCGGCCGCGATGCCCGGTGCCGGCGTACAGCGCGCCATCCGGCGCCTCCGCCACGCTCCAGATCACGGGCTGGCCGGAGGCAAACAGCGTATCGAGCCGCGGCGCCAGCGAAAGGCGTCCGTCGCGACCGAGAGCCACGCCGTCGAACTTACCTTTCACAAAATCCTGGAAGGTTGTCATCTCCCACGCCGCGGTGGAAGAAGCCAGTGCCGCGGAAGCGATCGCGACGGAGACGAAAGCAACGGAAGCGACTGTCCTCGCGGCTGCGCTCAAACCAACGCGTCTCATTCCTTCACCTCGATCTGCACCGTCTTGGCGCCGGTCACCATCACATCGCCCGCATCGAGCGTGAACTCGGCCAGCTTCGAATTGCGCGCCTGCGATACGGTCTGCGTGCTGCCCAGCACGAGCGCCAGCGAAGGCGGCGGGTCGGCCAGCTCTTCACCGCCCACGCCATAGGCCGGCTGCGGACGCCACACCCGCACATACGCTTTGTCGTTCGACCGCACGCGATTCAGGAAAGACACCAGTTGTTCGGCCGAATGCGGCGTTTCGCCCATCGACTGGCGCAGTTCGGTCAGGCTGGTCTGCGACCCGTCGGCCACCGTGAAATAGAGTGTGCCCGGCGCGGTGCCGGTGGGGATCGTGTATTTGACCGAGCGCGTCAGCTCCGCGCCGTTGGCGCCTTCGAGCTGCGTCATCACTTCCACCGTCTCTCCCGCCCTGGCTTCCCGGCGCGAAAGGTAGACGTTGCCGATCGACATGTCGCGCCGCGCATCGAACGATTCCAGCTGCAGCGAAATCCCGCTCACGTGCAGGGAATCGAAACCGCCCTGCATCAGATAAGCAAGCGGAATGGCCGTGCTGACGGCGCTCAGCGCAGCCGCCCCGCCCTCCGCCGCAAAAATACTGCGCAACGGCACCGGGTCGGTGCGTCCGGCGATATGAATCGAACCGGTGATCGAGATGCTGGAAGCGCCCGCCGCACGCTCGGTGGCATCGATCGCCGAGAAGACGGCCATCTGCAACAGCCACGGCGAAAGGAAACGGTCGTTCACCATCTTCATGTGGTATGCGTCGACGGCGCGTCCGCCGCGGCTCACGGCAATATCGAGAGGCACCAGGGCGGCGCGCGTGCCAAGGCGGCCTTCCACGGCGCTGCTGCGGTCTTCCGAAATCACGCCCATCAGCTCGCGCGACGAAGAGATCTTGAAAGACGTATTCGTATTCGCCAGCAGCGTGAGCACTTCGGAGCGCGCAAACGGCAGGCTGGTCGGGCCAACGGCGAGGAAACGGTGACCAAACGCGTAAATGCGGTCGCCGTCGATGGCCGTCACGGTGCCGTCGGCGCCCGCGCTCATATCGCCGGTCATGAGCTGGACGCTGATCATGGATCCAGGCTGAATCTTCGACGGATCGCCGAGCGTGTCGCCGGGTGCGCCTCCGGTGGAGATGCCTTGCCTTGGTTCGAGGCCGAGCCGCCGCAACTGCGGGGCGAACTGTTCCACTGCCGCGGCGCTGAAGCCGCTGAACGAGAGCGGCGTCGAGACTTCCTGAAGCCGCCCGTCGCCGGAGCCCGATGCCGGAGCCGGGAGCAGTTCGCCTCTGGCCAGCCCGGCCAGTCGCGCCGGCGGTTCGGCGGCATCGACGCGCAGCATTTCTTCAACAGGCCGGATGCCGGCGATGGGATCTTTCGCAAACGGATACGCCAGGGCAACGGCGCCGATCAGCTTCCCTTCTATATAGACGGGACTGCCGCTCATCCCCTGCATGACGCCGGTGTGTTCCAGCGGGCCGCCGGACAGGCGAGCCAGAATAATCGACTGCCGGGGGCCGGTATTTTCCAGAACGCCGAGGATTTCGACCTGAAACTCCTCGATTTTATCGCCCTGAAAAACCGTCCTGCCCACTCCGTGCATTCCGGCCCGGACGTCGCGCAGCGGCATCACATTAAGCGCTGCCGCGGCATTTCCCGCAGCCCAAAGTGCCGCTGCCGCCAGCCAGACAGCGGGATGGGCGGGCATCCGGGAAAACGTCCGGGCAATTCGCTTCACAGCTCCAGTGTAATGCGGTACTGGAGCCATGAACGGCAGGGACGGCGGTACGGACGGGACGGACGGGGCCAATCTGCGGTACGCTGTGGAAGGTAGCGATGTCATTAGGAAAAATCCTAAAGCCTGGGGGTCCCGAGCGCGGTCCATCGGTGCGCTTGACATTGCACCCGATCAATCAACTGCCTGAGGAGCCAGCACCGGCGCCCGAACCGGCCACAGAGAGGAGCGGCGGCGCGAAACCGCGCGCGGTGCTGCGCTTTGTTCTCCTGACCTGCGGTTTTTTCCTGGTGGCCCTCGCCTTGCAGCTTGCCGCCGGAGCTTACACGGCCGAACTCGGCGGGTATCCGGACGAACCGGCGCATTTCACCACGGGACTGATGATCCACGACTATCTGGCCGGGCATTTCAGCCAGCCGGCGATGCGATTTGCAGAGGATTTTTACCTGCATTATCCGAAGGTGGCGCTGCTTCACTGGCCGCCCGTTTTTTACCTTGCCGAAGCGCTCTGGTTGTTGTTGTTTCCCGTCTCAAAAGCTTCGGTTCTGGTTTTGATCGCACTCTACACGAGCCTGTGCTCGGCGATCCTTGCGACCTGGATCGCCCGGCGATCCTCACTGCTGGCCGGATGCCTTACGGCCGCCCTGTTTGTGCTGACGCCCGAGGTTCAGCGCCACACCGATATGGTGATGGTGGAGATGCTGCTGACGCTGACGGGCCTGCTCGCGGCAGTCTCCTTCGGAAGATTCCTGGAGACCGGAAACTGGCGGTACTCGTGTCTGTTTGGAGTATTCGCTTCGCTGGCGATTCTGACGAAGGGGAACGCCTGGGCGCTGGCGCTGCTGCCGCTGCTCGCCGTCCTCATCTCGGGACGCTTCCGGTTACTGCGGACCATGGCCTTCTGGCTTCCCGTCGGCGTCGTGGGGTTGATGTGCGGGCCCTGGCAAATCCTGACGCTGCATGCTGCCTCCCAGGGCTGGTATGAATCGGGAATTCAATTCACCATGGAGGCGATTGTTGTGTTCGCCTCCGGCATCATGGCGGGCGTAAATCCGGTCGTATTTTTCGTGATGCTCGCCGGAATTGCCGCGACGATTGCGATCCCGAGGATTTCAGGAAAACCGGCCGATGGGGGACTGGTGGCGATGGTCTCTCTGATGATTTCCGTGTATGTGTTCCATTGCGTGGTACCCGCCGGGATGGACACGCGTTACATGATCCTCGGCTTGCCCGGACTGTTCGTATTCCTGCCGCCGGGTGTGTCGGCAATCTGCGGCTACCTGCGCGCGCATCGCTTTACGTGGATCAGCCGTCCGCCGGTGGCGGCGGGCATCATCGGATTATTCTTCCTTGGCCAGACGTTCGTCGTCCCCGCCGAGAATTCATTTGGCTTCACGGAGGCCGCCGCGTGGCTGAGGTCCCAGGCGGAACTCCGGAACACCGTGGTGCTGATCAGTTCGGCCGCCATGGGAGAGGGAATGATGGTGACGGAAGGCGCGCTGCATGAGACGCGGCCGGGGCATTATTTCCTGAGGGCTTCGAAAATGCTGGCGCGGCAGGACTGGTCGGGCAATGTGTACGAGGCCCGGTTCAAGTCCGCCGAAGCGGTGAAGAATGAGCTGGATCGGATTTCGGTCGGGTTGCTGGTTTTCGACTTTACGCGGGTGGGCTCAAGAGAAACAGAGGATTACCGAATGGTGCGGGACATGCTCGCGGCACATCCGGATGAATGGAGAATCGCCGGATCGTACGGTCCGGCCGGCGGCGACGTGAGGCCGGTGCGAATCTACCGGCGGAAGGGCGATCCGAAGCAGAACGGCAGGATTCGCGTGGATCTTTCGCAGACGCTGCAGCGTGTAGTGGAGCAAAAGTAGAGGACAAACGCCTCGATCCGCCGAACGGCGGCGGTTGCGGTCCAGGGGACGTATGGACGTGGAACGATGGTTGAAGACAAAGCGCGGAGACGTTTTAGAATCGAAAGCGTAGTAAATTTATGACGCCAATTGTCACCGGAACGCCCGAAACCACGAAGGCATCGGCTGCATTTAACTGGCCGATCATCGGCTGGATATCCCTGTTGCTCGTGGCTGGTTATGGCCCTGTGCTCGTCCGTCTGGTCGAAAACTGGAACATTGACCCCGATATGGGTCACGCGTTTTTTGTGCCGATTATCGCCGGATACATCGCGTGGAAGGAAGCGCCGCGCATCGTCGGAGTGCCGGCAAAGGCAAACTGGTGGGGCCTTGCGGTCATGCTCTGGGGAGCGTTGCAATATTACATCGGCACGCTGGGCGTCGAACTGTTCCTGACGCGGACGTCGCTGGTGATCTCGGTGATCGGCACAGTGCTGCTGATCGGCGGGACGCGATATCTGAAGGTGTTTGCCTTCCCGCTGTTTTTGCTTTTCTTCATGGTGCCGATTCCCGCCGTGATTTATAACCAGGTCACGTTTCCGCTGCAGCTGATTGCCAGCCGGGCAGCTGAAGGCGCGATTACACTGCTGCAGATTCCGGTGATCCGGGAAGGCAACGTGCTGGAACTGGCGTCGCAGAAACTGAACGTCGTGGAGGCATGCAGCGGCATCCGCTCGCTGCTGACGCTGACCTTCCTTTCTCTCGTTTACGGTTATTTCTTTGAGACCCGGCTCTGGCTGCGCGGGGTGCTGTTTTTCTCGACGATTCCGATTGCGATTGTCGCCAACGCAGGCCGTGTTGCGCTGACCGGCGTAGTATCCGAGTTCCGCGCCGATTTGGCCGAAGGAACGTTCCACGAGGCCCAGGGATGGGTGATCTTCATGGTGGCGCTTTGTATTCTGGTGGTCCTGCATCAGGCGATACTACGCGTGCTTCGTTTGACCGAAAGGGTGCAACACGCATGAGTGAGACGACGGCAAACAAGCCTCTTTGGGGCAACCGAGCGCTGCAGATCGCCACGGCGGTCCTGGTGATTCAGGGCGCGCTGTTCTATTCGGCGTCGCGCGGCCAGTTGACGCCGAAGGCCGCTCCCCTCTCCGGCTTTCCCGCTCAGGTGGGCAACTGGCATCTGCTCCAGGAAGGCAGCATCGACAAAGAAACGCTGGATGTGTTGCGCGCCGACGATGTCCTGACGCGCACCTACGTATCGGGCGGCACAGGCGCCAATTTGTTCGTGGCGTACTTCAGTTCGCAGCGCACGGGGCAATCGCCGCACTCGCCGAAGAATTGTCTGCCGGGCTCGGGATGGCAGCCGTCGGAAAGCGGCAAGGTGGATGTGGCGGTGGCGGGCGGCGAGCCCATCCGCATCAACAAATATATTGTGGCCCGCGGCGAGGAGCAGAGCGTGGTCCTTTACTGGTATCAGTCGCACGGCCGCGTCATCGCCGATGAATTCGCGGCGAAGTTTTACCTGGTGGCGGATTCCATCCGCACGCACCGCAGCGATACGTCGCTGGTGCGCGTGGTGGTGCCGGTGGTCCAGGGCAATTCGGAACTGGCGGTGGCGACCGGCCTGGAGTTCGCCAAAACCATGTATCCGGCGATCCGGGACTACCTGCCGCAGTAAGCCGCACGCCGGCGGGATTCCGCTTTCCCCGGCGGCGCGCACGGCCTGTTCGCATCGCAAACCGTATTAACATGAACGGCATGGGTAAGATCCGCGCCGTTCTCTGCATTCTGACGCTGCTTTGCGTGGGTTCGGTGCCGCTGGTGGCGCCGCTCGGCGCCGAAGAGCAGTTCGTCACGGGCACGCCGGCCATCCGCCATGCGCTCGCGAAACTGAATGTGCTCGGCAGCGTGCTCATGATCGGCGCGCATCCCGATGATGAAAGCAACGACCTGCTGGCGTACATTTCGCGCGGCCTGAAGACGAAAACCGGCTATCTTTCCCTGAACCGCGGCGAAGGCGGACAAAACCTGCTCGGCCAGGAACAAGGCCCCTTCCTCGGCTCGCTGCGGACGCAGGAGCTGCTTGCCGCACGGCGCGACGACGGCGGCGAACAGTACTTCACCCGGTCCATCGATTTCGGCTACACGGCATCGCTCGAAGAGACCCTGCGCTACTGGGGCCACGACAAGATCCTCGCCGACGTCGTCTGGGTCATTCGCCAGACGCAGCCCGACGTGGTGATTCTGAAATTCACCGGCACGGCGACCGACGGACACGGCAACCACCAGGCCGCCGGCATTCTCGGCAAAGAAGCCTACGAAGCTGCCGGCAACCCAGGCATGTTTCCCGAACAGCTGAAGTGGGTCAAACCGTGGCAGCCGCGCCGGCTGTTGCGCGCCGGATTTAACCCCGCGCCCGGGCCTCCCGGCACTCCGCCGGCGGGCGCCGCGCAGCCTGCCCCTGCAACCGGAGCCGCAGCAACCGGAACCGCAGCAACCGGAGCCGGAGCAACCGGAGCCGCAGCAGCGGGAGCAGGACGCGGCGGCCGGGGCGGGCAGGCTGCCGCCGGAGCCGCCGGAACCCCCGCGCGGCAGGGTGGCGGGCGTGCCGCCGATCCCTTTCCCGAACAGCCAACGTTTACCGTGGACTCCGGCCAGTTCGATCCCATCTTCGGCCGCTCTTACCGCGAGATCGGCTCCATCAGCCGCAGCGAACACCGCAGCCAGGCGCAGGGTGCCACGTTGCCGTACGGCACGGGGCTGAACACTCTCGCCTTCATCGAAGGACTTCAGCCGCACAACAGCGTGCTCGACGGCATCGACGTCACGTGGAAGCGCGTCCCGGGCGGCGTGCGCGTCGGCGAGATTCTGGCGAAGGCCGAAGCCGAGTTCGACGACCGGCATCCCGAGCGCACCGTCCCGGCGCTGCTCGAAGCGCGCAAGGCCGTAGCCGACATGGCCCGCGACGGCCAGCAGTGGGGCATCTGGAAACTCGAGGAACTCGACGAAGCGATTGCACTCTGCGCCGGCATCCACGTGGAAGCGGCGGCCGATGCACCGGCCTACGTGCCCGGCGCAACGGCGAAGATCAACGTGATTGCGCTCAACCGCTCCACCCTGCCGGTGACGCTTTCGAACGTGAAGCTGACGGGCTGGGGCGATGCCGATGCGCCCGTGAAGAACAAGCCGCTGGCGAACAACCGGCAGGACTCCACGCCGATGACGATGAAGGTCCCGGCCGACCAGCCCTACACGCAGCCCTTCTGGCTGAGGGAACCGCACGACGGTTTCACCTACACGATTTCCGATCAGACGCTGATCGGCCGCGCCGACGTGGTGCCGGAAGTGACCGCGAAGTTCAGCTTCGTTGTCGGCGAACTGCCGTTCACTCTCACGCGCCCGCTGCATTACCGCTATGCCGATCCGGCGATGGGCGAAGTTATCCGGCCCGTGGTGGTGCAGTCGCCGGTCGCCATCGAGGTGCCGGTGCAGAACATGATCTTCCCGCTGGGAACGCCGCGCGACGTGAGCGTCACCGTCCGCGCGCTGGTGGCGAATCAGGCGGGCGAGGCGCGCTTCGAAGTGCCGCAGGGCTGGAAGGTTGCGCCCGCCACCGCACCGTTCACGCTGAAAGAAGCGGGCGCGGTGCAGGAACTGAAGTACCGCGTGACGCCGCCCGCCGCCGCGCAGACCGGCCAGTTCCGCGCCGTCGCGCGCCTGACTGGCGATGGCGCCGGCAACAAAGAAGTTGCCACCGGCATGACGGTCATTCAATACCAGCATGTGCCCGCTCAAACCATCCAGATTCCGGCGGGAGGCAGGCTGTCGGCTGTTTCGGTGAAGACGCTGGCCAAACGCATCGGCTACGTGATGGGCTCCACCGACGAAGAACCGGAAGCGCTGCGGCAGATGGGCGTGCAGGTGGAACTCCTCGACGAGAAAGATCTGAAGTCCGGCAACCTCGCGCAGTACGACGCGATCATCACCGGCTTGCGCGCCTTTGCCGTCCGCGCCGATCTGCGGGCCAACCGCCAGCATCTGCTCGACTACGTGCAGGCCGGCGGCACCCTGATCGTGCAGTACAACCGCAATACCGACCGCCGCATGAGCCCCGCCGTTTCCGAAGCGCTGGATCATCTGGGGCCGTATCCGTTTACCTTCGGCGACAACGACGCGCGAGTGACCGACGAAGAGGCACCGGTGAAGTTCCTCGCGCCCGATTCGCCGCTGCTGAACACGCCGAATAAGATCACCCAGGCCGATTTCGAAGGCTGGGTCCAGGAACGCGGCCTTTACTTCGCCACCAAATGGGACGCGCACTACCAGACGGTGCTGGAGTCGCACGATAAGGGCGATAAGGACCAGGCCGGCGGTCTGCTGTACACGCGACTGGGCAAGGGCGCGTATATCTTCACCGGGTACGCATGGAATCGGCAGTTGCCGGCCGGCGTGCCGGGCGCATACCGGATCCTCGCCAATCTCATCAGCGCGGGCAAAGCCGCGAAATAGAGGCGGCATGAGTTCGCTGCCGAAGGCTTTCACCGTTGCGATGCTGCTGGTGTCGGCAGCAGCCGCGCAAACCACGTACACGATTGCGACCGCGGCCGGCGGCGCGCCGTGTTGCGCATCCGGTTTCGGCGGGCCGGCCACGCAGGCGTATCTCGGCAACCCGTCCGCTGTGGCGGCGGACGGCGCAGGACACGTGTACGTGGTGGCATCCGGCATTGCCGAAGTGCTGCCGGGCGGCGTAATCGTGGCCGTCAGCCTTCCGGCCGGCACCCTGCAGGAATCGCTGAACGAGACCATACAGGCCGTTGGCACCGACGCTTCCGGCAACCTCTACATCGGCGGCAGCCTCGGCACGCTCGCCGTGCTCTCCTCAAGCGGTAAAGTGACGAAGCCGGCAAAGGCCGCCGCCGGAATTCGCGGACTCGCCGTCAGCGCAGCCGGCGACATCTTTCTTTCCAACTCGCAAACGGGCGTGACCAAAGTTGCGCCGGACGGCACGACGTCATCCGTCTATCCCAGCGATTTCGCCGGCAAGCAGGCGCGCGGGCTCGCGGTGGATGCCGGCGGCAATCTGTACGTGGCCGATGCGGTGCTCAACCAGATCATCCGCGTGGACAGCAGCGGCAAGTCCACCGTGATGGCCGGCGCCGGCGGTGCGGGCACGTACTCGGGCGATGGAGGCCTGGCGACGAAGGCCGGTCTGAAAGCTCCCGTGGGTGTTGCGGTGGATTCGGGCAACAACATCTTCATCGCCGATTCCGGCAACAACCGCGTGCGGCGCGTCGATCCGGCCGGCACCATCACCACAGTCGCGGGCAGCGGCGCGGCAACGGTTTCCGGCGACAACGGCCCGGCGAGCGCGGCGGGCCTGAACAATCCGGCCGGCATCACGCTGGGCGTGGCGGGCATCATTTACGTGGCCGAACCGGCCAACAACATTGTGCGCGCGCTCACGCCCGTTCCCGCGGCGGGCGCGCCATCGATCAAATCCGGCGGCGTGGTGCCGATCTTCAGCTCTTCCACCACCATCGAGGCCGGCTCGTGGATTTCCATTTACGGCAGCAATCTCGCCACCGGAACGGCGACGTGGAACGGAGACTTCCCCACTTCGCTCGGCGGCACGCAGGTGAGCATCGACGGCAAACCGGCTTACCTGTGGCTCGTCAGCCCGACACAACTGAACGCCCAGGCGCCGGACGACGCCGGCCTCGGCACGGTGGAAGTCGTGGTAACAACACCGACGGGAGTCGCCGCCTCGACGGTGACGCTCGGCCAGTTCGGCCCCTCGTTCTGCCTGCTCGACGGCAGGCATGTCACCGGCATCATCCTGCGCGCCGATGGCTCGGGCGCATACGGCGGTGGCGGGTACGACATTATCGGGCCCACCGGAAAGTCGCTCGGCTACGCGACGGTTGCGGCGCGCGCGGGCGATATCGTGGAACTGTTCGGCACCGGCTTCGGCCCCACCTCACCGGCCGTGCCGGCGGGCCAGGCTTATTCCGGCGCGGCGGCAACAATCAATCCGGTGACGCTGCTGATCAACAACGTCAGCGTGAAGCCGGCCTTCGCCGGTGTCTCGGGCGCGGGGCTCGATCAGATCAATTTCGTGGTTCCCGCCGGACTCGGCGCGGGCGACGTTCCGCTGCTGGCCACGACGGGCGGCGCGCAGACGCAGACGGGCATCGTCATCTCGCTGCAGTAGACTGTCGCTTCAGCAGGCTGTCACTTCAGCAGGCTGTCACTGGGGCAGGCTTGGCTTGCGGGAAGCCATCAGGCAAACTCAGAGTGTGCACAATGCAGACGTCTCGAACCGCCCGGTCGCACTGATCACGGGCGCCTCCAGCGGACTCGGCTCCGTTTTCGCCCGCAAGCTCGCCGCACGCGGCTACGATCTGATGCTTGTGGCACGCCGTGAAGAGCGCCTGCGCGCGCTGGCCGCCGAACTGAACTGCCGTTCTGAAATCCTTGTGGCCGATCTTTCCACCGACGACGGCGTCGCCAGCGTGGAACGCGCCATCGCGCGCTGCGAGCGCCTCGAACTGCTGGTCAACAACGCCGGCTTCGGCACCATGGGCCGCTTCTGGGAAGCCGACATCGACGGCCAGGTCGGCATGCAGAAGGTACACATCCTCGCGATGATGCGCCTCGCGCACGCCGCGCTGCGCGTGCTGGTGCCGAAGGGAAGCAACCCGGCCCGGCACAGCGGCATCATCAACGTCGCGTCGGTGGCTGCGTTCGGACAAAGCCCCGGCAACACCGGTTACTGCGCCGCCAAGGCCTGGATCGTCAGCTTCACCGAAGGGCTCGACATGGAACTGCGCGGCATCGGCTCGAAGATTCGCGTGCAGGCGCTGTGCCCCGGCTTCACGCTCACCGAGTTTCATGAAGTCATCGGCGTCGACCGCGGCATGATCCCGGGCTGGCTCTGGCTCAAGGCAGAGGACGTGGTGGAAGATTCGCTCGTCGCCATGGAGACCAGCGGAAAGGTCGCCGTGATTCCCGGCTGGCAATACAAGATCGCCACCTTCCTGATGAAGCACCTGCCGCACGAACTCAAGCGGCACACCGGCCGGCCCGGAGGAAAACGCGTCTGACCCGCCCCGCCGCATTTCCCGCCGGCGCTCTGATCGAGTGCGTGCCCAATTTCTCCGAAGGCCGCGACGACGCGGTCATCGCGGAACTGGCCCGCGCGGCGGCATCGGTGCCTGGTGCGGCGCTGCTCGACAAAACGTCGGATGCCGACCATAACCGCACCGTTCTCACGATCGCCGGACGCCCGGACGCGGTCGCCGAGGCCGCCCTCGCCGCCGTTCGCGTTGCCGTCGCCCGGATCGATCTCACCCGGCACACCGGCGTGCATCCGCGGCTCGGCGCGGCGGACGTGATCCCGTTCGTTCCGGTGCGCGGCATCACGCTGGAGCACTGCGCGGAACTGGCGCGCGGCTTCGGACAGCGGCTCTGGGATGAACTTCGCGTGCCGGTGTGTTTATACGAAGCCGCGGCACGGCGTCCGGAATGCGCGCGCCTCGAAAACGTGCGTAAGCTGGCGGCGGCGGGCAGCCTCGCGCCCGATATCGGCAATGCCCGCCATCCCTCGGCGGGTGCCAGCGTGGTGGGGGCGCGAAAGTTTCTGGTGGCGTGGAACATCAATCTGGAATCGCGCGATCTGGCGGCGGCGAGGGAGATCGCGCGCGCCATCCGCGAATCGTCCGGCGGGCTGCCGGCCGTCAAGGCGCTGGGCTTTGCGCTCGAATCGCGTGGCGAGGTGCAGGTTTCCATCAATCTGGTGGACTTCGAAAAGACGCCGCTGCACGTGGTTTTTCACGCGGTGGAACGCGAATGCCGGGGGCGCGGCATCGGCGTTGCCGGCAGCGAACTGATCGGCATGATCCCGGCGGCGGCGCTGCGGGCTTCCGACGGGCATGACCTGCGTTGGCTCAACCTGCGGCCGGACCTTGTGCTGGAGAATCGCCTCGCCAGCCTCCACACACCCGCATAAGCCTGAAGTTATACTCCCCTAAACCGATTGCATAGTTCCGCCGATAACCCTGCTGAGTGGAAAGTCGACGCAACTCGCGGCCGGATGACCGCCCGCAGAATGAGCCCGGCCTGCCGCTGCTGGTTGGGCTGCTCATTGCCGCAACGGCGTGGCAGGCGCCGCACGCCGTCGGTGCCGCGTTCGGCCAGAGCCTGAGCGTCAGTGCGCAACTGGCGGCAGCCGCAGTGCTGACAGCCGTGATGGGCGTGGCCGCGTGGGCAGTGTGGAGGCGGACGGCGGAAGGCGGAGAAAAAACTGCGCCCGTGTCGGAAATCCGCAATCGCGGAGCGGGCAGCGCCGCAGTCGGCCTGCGCGAACTCCTGCCGGAGGCCGATTACCAGCGACTGCTGGCAAACCTCGATTCCAGTGCCGCCACCGATCCGTTCCTCCGGGCGTTCGATACAAGCTCCAGCTCTCCGGCCAGCTCCGAAGACGCCGATCTGGTGAGCCACGTTCTGCGCAACGCGGCGATGTGCGTCACGATACTGAACCGCGAGGGCATTATCGTTTCGGCCAACCAGAAACTGGCCGATGCCACCGGCTACAGCATTGCGGAACTGATCGGGCGGCCCGTGCGCTCGCTGGCCGCGGAAGGCCACGCCGAGGGCATGAGTGTGGCGATCCGGAAGGTCGGAGCAGGCCGCATCGAAAGTTACCGGGCCGAGCGGCGGCTTCTCCGGAAGGACGGTTCGGCGGTGTGGTTTCGCTCCTGCGTGACTCGTTTGGGTGAGTCCGGGAGCCCGAACGACTGTGAGGGGACGCACATCCTTGTACTCAGCGAGGACATCACCGCCGAGGTGGCGGCGCGCGAAGGTCTGGCATGGCAGATCGACCACGATCCGCTGACCGGACTGCCGAACCGGAAGAAGCTCGTGGAAGCGCTGGAAGCGTTCACCGCGCTGGCGAAGCGCGACGGCGGGCAGGTTGCCCTGATTTGCCTCGATCTGAACGGATTCAAGCTGATTAATGACACGCTGGGCCATGCCGCCGGCGATATGCTGCTGAAGCAGGTGGCTGACCGCCTCCGCGCAGGCGTCGGGGAAAGCGAGTTTCTGGCCCGGATCGGAGGCGACAAGTTCGCGGCGATCACGCGCGGCCCGCAGGGGGCCGCAAGTGCGGAACAATGCGCCGGGCGGCTCACCGCGATCTTTTCCAGGCCCTTCTGCGTCCTGTCGAGTGAGCTGAACATTTCCGCGAGCCTCGGCATCTGCCTGTATCCCTCCGATGGGCTCGACGCCGGCGAGATGATTCAGGGGGCGGATGTGGCGGTGTCCAATGCCCGGCGGTCCGGCCCCAACCGCTTCAGCTTTTACTCGCCCCAGCTGAAAGACGAGGCCTGCGAACGTCTGCTGCTGGGCAGTCGCCTGCGTGTTGCGCTGGAAAACAGAGAATTCTACGTGGATTTCCAGCCCCAGTACGCCATGGCGGGAAACCGCCTCGTGGGGTTTGAAGCACTCTGCCGCTGGCGGAGCCCCACGCTGGGTGAGATCTCGCCGGCGCGCTTCGTCCCCGCGGCTGAGGAAAACGGCATGATTCTCGAAATTGGCCGCTTCGTCCTCCGGGAAGCGTGCCGGTGCGTTGCCTCGTGGCAGACCGGACCGGCCCCGATTCGCGTCGCCGTCAATGTTTCGGCGGTGCAATTCACCGCCCGCGATTTTGTCGAAACGGTGCTCTCCATCGTGAGAGAGAACGGAATCGACCCCGGCCTGCTCGAACTGGAACTCACCGAAAGCACGCTGGTCCGCGATCGCGAGGAAAGCGCGCGGAAGATGGAAGAACTGCGCTCGTTCGGAATCCGCATTGCCATCGACGACTTCGGGACCGGATACTCCTCGCTCAGTTATCTGCAAAGCATGCCGGTCGACGCCCTCAAGGTTGACCGTACGTTTACCGCGCGGCTCGGCTCGGCGGGCGCCGAAAACACGACCGCCGAGACCATGGTCCGCGCCATTATCGCCATGGCGCGCGCGCTTGGCCTCCACATCGTCACCGAAGGCGTGGAAACCGAAGCACAGGCCGAGATTCTCCGGCAACTCGGCACCGATGACGCGCAGGGCTATCTTTACGGCCGCCCCGAAACGCCGGAAGCTGCCGCCGCGCGTGTGCGGCGCGAGGCCCTGGCGGCGCGGGAAACAATCGACCTGAGCGCTCTGGCCGGCGCGCTCGGCGAACCTGCCCCGCAAACGGCCGACACGTCGGCCCGTCTGCCGGATTCAGCGACAGATTCCGCGCTTTCCCGCGCTTCCCCAGGCCCGCCCGCGTCCTTCACGCTAGACTGAAAGCTGGTGCTGGTCTCCATCACTCCGCAGTCTCCGCAAAGGCCCAAATGGCTGCGCGCGCCCGCGCCCGTGGGCCCGAATTACCGTGAGCTGAAGGAACTGATCACCGACCTCAGGCTGCACACGGTCTGCGAAAGCGCGGCCTGCCCCAACCTCGGCGAATGCTGGAACCGGCGCACCGCCACGTTCATGATCCTCGGCAACGTCTGCACGCGGCGCTGCGGGTTTTGCGCAGTGCAGAAGGGCGCGCCGCTCGCCGTCGACCCCGATGAGCCCCGCCGCGTGGCGGAGGCCGTGGCCGCCATGGGCCTGCGTTACGCCGTCGTGACCAGCGTCAATCGCGACGACCGAAAAGATGGAGGCGCCGAGCTCTTCGCCCGGACTATCGAGGCCATCCGCGCGCGCATTCCCGGCTGCCGCGTCGAAGTCCTCGTGCCGGATTTCCAGGGCAGCCGCGACGCCATGAAGATCGTCATGGACGCCCGGCCGGACGTGCTGAACCATAACACCGAAACGGTGCCGCGCCTTTACCGCCAGGTCCGGCTCGGCGCGCGCTACGAGCGTTCGCTCGAAATGCTGCGCTACGCCAAGGAACTCGCTCCCGCCACGCCCGTGAAATCCGGGCTCATGCTGGGGCTTGGCGAAACCGAAGAGGAAGTCCTGCAGGTGATGCAGGATCTGAAGATGCACCGGGTCGACATCCTGACCCTCGGCCAGTACCTGCGTCCCTCGCCGAAGCATTTGCCGATCGTGCGCTACGTCGCTCCCGAGGAGTTCGACGCCCTGCGCGAGGCCGGCCGCCGGATGGGCTTCGCCCACGTGGAAGCGGGCCCGCTGGTGAGAAGTTCCTATCATGCCGACGATTCGCATGAAGCAGCCCTTCAATAGACTCCTGCTTCTCGCCGCCGCCGGCGCCCTCCTGCTCACCGTGTGGCCAGCCAGCCGGACGGTAAGTGCGGCCCCGGGCGGCGCCACCTTCGACTACTACGTGCTCAGCCTCTCCTGGGCGCCCGACTTCTGCGCCGCGCCCGGATACAAAGACCCCGGCGAGTGCGCTCCCGGACGCCGGCTCGGCTTCATCGTCCACGGACTCTGGCCCCAGGCAGAAACCGGCCGTGCGCCGGAAAACTGCGGCGGCTCGCCGGTTTCCGCCTCGCTCGTCGCCAGCATGCTGAACTACATTCCTTCCGAGAGCCTGATTCAGCATGAATGGGCCACGCACGGCACCTGCACCGGGCTCAGCGCCGTCGATTATTTTTCACTCGTTCGCGAGGCCCGGAACCGGCTGAGCGTGCCCGCGGATCTGCTGAGCGGCAGCCCGAACGCCACCGGCCGGTCCGACTCCGGACAGACCGGCTTCGGTGAAGACCGCACCATGACGCCGGATCAGCTGGCCTCCGAATTCGCCGCCGCTAACCGCGCCTTCCCCGCGGCGGCATTTCGCGTGACCTGCACGCGCGGCGAACTGCAGGAGGTGCGGGTCTGTTTCAACAAGGACCTTTCGCCGCGCGCCTGCTCGGTCAGCGTCGGCGCGGCGTGCTCCGCGCCCGGCATTCTGGTTCGCGCCCCGCGCTGAACCGCGGCCGGCTCATTTCACCGGTCCGGATTGCGGCTATCATTTGAGCATGCGCAACTGGTTCCTGCACTGGATTCTGAGCGGCCTCGCGTTGCTGGTGGTGGCCAGAATTCTGCCGGGCATCCGCGTGGACGGTTTCGGCTCCGCGCTGATCGCCGCCGCCGTAATCGGTCTGGTTGGCGCCACCGTGGGTCTGATCCTCAAGGTGGTGCTGCTTCCCTTCATCATCCTCTCGCTCGGCATCGTGTACTTCATCATCAACGGCGCCATGCTGATGCTCGCGTCCTCGCTCGTCCCCGGCTTTCGCGTGGACGGTCTGATGACCGCGATCCTCGGATCGATTCTGCTGACCGTGGTGGACTACGCACTGAACCGGCTCGTCGGCTGACGCTACAGGTTCCGCTTCAGGAACGAAATAATCTGATATCCAACAATGAACTTGAACGGCGATTCGCCCAGCGTGTAATGCCCGCACGGCAGCACCACCAGCTTGTGATTCACCGCGCGCCGCTTCAGGTTCTCGATCACCTGCTCGGACAGCTCCGGCAGAAACGTTGTGTCATACGTCGTATAGAGAAAGAACGACCGTTTCTTCAGCGAGGCGAAGCGATCCATGTAATGCGCCGGGCTGATCGCGGCCCACGCGGCGCGAAGACGCGGCAGGTCGATGTTCCCGTCAAGCCCCGTCCGGATGTGCTTCGTCGAAAGGCCCGTCCACACCACGTCGGCGAAGTACGTCGAGCAGTGGTTGAAGACGTTCACTTTGATGCGCGGATCGTGCGCCGTCGCCAGAAACGCGTAACAGGAGCCGAGGCTTGTGCCGACGATGCCCAGATCCGTGTAGCCCTGGTGCTCCAGCCAGTCGAAGCAGGAGCGCACGTCGATGACCGCCTGCCGCGTGGCATCCAGCGTTCGCGCAATGTTCGATGACACGGCGTAATCGGCGCGCGTCAGTTCGGGCGGCATGCGGCGGTCGTGATACGGCAGGCTGATCCGCACGGCCGAAATGCCGAGCTTCGCGATCCCCTCGCACAGCGCCACGTGCTGGTTCGGGCTGGAGTTCCAGTGCGGCAGCACCACCACCGCTTTCTTGCCGCGCCGGAACCGCGGATTGCCCGGGAAGTACCGCGCATGCACCGTGTTGTTCGGCTCATACGGCGAATGCACGGCGGAGGCGAAGCGGAGATGATTTTCGTGAAAGTGAAACTCGCGCGGCTTGCGGTAGGCGAAGAAATCGTCGCTGTGTTCGAGCGCGTAGCGATTGAGCTCCAGAATGCGTGTTTCCGGATCCTTCGCGTCCGACTGAAAAGGCCACTGCGAAGTCCATTCAACGCCCCAGTCGAAAGGGCGCACCACGCGGTCGGTGGATTTGGTGGCGAGTTTGAACTCCCACTCGTTGATGCGGCGCTCGTACCAGGTTCGGACCATGGAAATTCCAGGTTAGCAGAAGCCTGTGAAGAACCAATGAAAAGCGGAATGGCTTCAGCCCGTGATCAACGAAGAAACCGCTCATCCACTTTGACGCGCGCCGTCTTTTTCACCCGCGGGCGATTCAGATACTCCACGAAAGGCGTCATTGCTTCGAGCCGGGTGACGATTTCGGGCAGCAGCCCCGGCGTGGCGGCGACGGCCGCGTCGAGCTCAGTGTAGAGGATGAAACGTTTGTGCTTCACGAGGTCCGCGGCATTGCCGCCGGCATCGAAGCCCTTCGGGATTCGCGTGAGAGCTTCGCCTTTGAGTTCGCCGAGCAGGCGGCGGATCTTGGGCTTATCGTAGGTGGCGCGAAACTCGCCGGGCGCGGCGGCGATCATGGTGCGCACGGCGAGCAGCGTATCCGGCTCCGGCGAATAGAGACCGCCGGCGATCTCGACAGAAGTGCCGGAGATGCCGAAATAGAAGGCCGAACCGGCATTTTTCGGCAGGCCGTTGCGCCAGAGCAGCGCCCCGATGTGGTCCTTATACGGCGTCTTGTCGTTCGAAAAGCGCGTATCGCGGTAGATGCGGTACAAACACTTCGACGGCTCGCCCACATATTGCGGCGCGAAGGCCATCATCTTCCGGTGGACCTGGCTGATCAGTTCCAGCATGGGCAGGCGGAGCGTGCGCTCGAAGATTTCCTTGCGCGGCTGAAACCAGTCACGGCTGTTATTCTTTTTCAGATCGCGAAGAAAACCGAGCGCTTCGGGCGAAAAACCGGGGAATCCTTTACTGGCGGCCATATGGTGCGAGGCGAGTATAACACTGGCGACTGAGATAATCGGAGCGATGATCCAGCCAGCCGAAACGTACCAGCGCCTCGCCGCGCTGCCCGGCGTTACTGCCTCGCGCGACGAACCGATGAGCCGGCACACGCGCTTCGGCATCGGCGGACCTGCCGACATTCTGGTGGAAGCAGCCAGCGCCGAAGCCTTCACCGAAGCGCTCGCGATCGCGCGGACAAGCGGGCTCCCGTTGGTGGTGGTGGGCGACGGCACCAACCTGATCGTCTCCGATGCAGGATTCCGCGGCGTGGTGCTGCGGCTGCGCTGCGCCGACATCAGCGCGACCGGCACGCGCGTGACCGTGGAAAGCGGCGCGCGGCTGCAGTCACTGGTGGACTTCACCGTCGCTCACGGACTGAAGGGGCTGGAGACGATGACCGGAATTCCGGGCTCGGTGGGCGCTGCGATTTACGGCAATGCGGGCGCGTACGGGCATTCCATCATGGAGCGCATCGGGAAGGTTTGGTTTCATGACGGCGGCGCGCTGCGGGCGTTCAGCAACGGCGAGTGCGAATTCCGTTATCGCGAGAGCATCTTCAAGCGGCACAAGGACTGGATCGTGCTGCGGGCCGAACTGCAGATGGAGACCGGCGATGCGGCGGCGCTCAGCGAGGCGTCCGCGAAAATTCTGGAGATCCGCAACAGGAAGTATCCGCCGACAATGAAGTGCGCGGGCAGCATCTTCAAGAATCTGCTGCTGAGCGAGTTGCCCGAACACGTGGCCCGCATGCTGCCGCCGAACGTGATCATCGAAGGCAAAGTACCGTCGGCGTGGTTCCTCGAACAGGTGGATGCGAAGGGCATGCGGCTGGGAGACATTCAGGTGGCGACGTATCACGCCAATCTGATCTACAACGACGGCGCGGGCACGGCCGGCGAACTCGTCGAAGTGATCGCAACGCTGAAGGCGCGAGTGCTGGAGAAGTTCGGCATCGGCATTGAAGAAGAGGTCCAGTATGTTGGCTTCCCGGGTTAAACTCGCGCTCGTTTTTGCTGTGGCAGCGTCGGCGGCATGCGGCGCGGATCTGCCGGCGGCGGACGGACTGATCCGGCGGTTCATCGACGCGAGCGGCGGCATGGCTGCGTATGAGGCAGTGAGGACGCTCGCGATGGAGGGGACGGTCGAGATCGTGGGCCGCAACATTTCCGGCAGCGTGACGATGGCGCAGGAGGGACGGAAGACGTACACCGGGATGGAGCTCAGCGGCGTCGGCAAAATCGAGGAAGGCTTCGACGGCGAGACGGCGTGGCAGAGCAGCGAGCCGATGGGGACGCGGCTGCTGGACGGCGAGGAGAAGGCGCTGGCGCGGCGCGGCGCGAACCTGGCGATCTTCGCTTCGTGGCGCGACGAGTACACCTCGGCGGCGACGACGGGAAGCGAGGAGATCGATGGCCGGCCGGCATGGAAAGTGACGATGACGCCGAAAGAGGGCAGGCCGGAGAACTACTACTTCGACCGGGAGACCGGACTGCTGAGCGGCATCGGAGTGACGGTCGCGACTCCGCTCGGCGACATCGCCACGCGAGTGCTTATGGCGGACTACCGGGCGGCGGGCGGACTGAAGACGCCGTTCCGCGTCACGCAGGAGGCCTTCGGGCAAAGCATCCGGATGACGTTTTCCAAAGTGACGGTCAACGCACCAATCCCGGCGGGACGCTTCGATCTGCCGGCGGCGGTGAAGGCGCTGGCGGCGAAGCAGCAGTAACGCGGCTTCGAATCTTCGTCGATTACATTTCCTCGAGAAACGTCTTGAGGCGGAAGCTGCGGCTGGGATGGCGGAGTTTGCGCAGCGCCTTGGCTTCGATCTGGCGGATGCGTTCGCGCGTGACGGCGAAGTTCTGGCCGACCTCTTCGAGCGTGTGTTCGGAGCCGTCTTCGAGACCGAAGCGGAGGCGGATGATCTTTTCCTCGCGCGGCGAAAGGCTTTTGAGCACTTCGGCGGTCTGCTCGTTCAGGTTGAGATTGATGACCTGCTCGGAGGGCGAGGCGGTGGCCTGATCGATGATGAAGTCGCCGAGATGCGATTCGTCTTCTTCGCCAACGGGCGTTTCGAGCGAGATGGGCTCCTGCGCGACGCGCATCACGCGGCGGATTTTGTGAACCGGCAGTTCCATCCGTTCGGCGAGTTCCTCGTTGGTGGGTTCGCGGCCGAGTTCCTGCACCATGGTGCGGGACGTGCGGATGAGCTTGTTGATGGTCTCGATCATATGCACCGGGATGCGGATGGTGCGGGCCTGATCTGCAATGGCGCGGGTGATGGCCTGGCGGACCCACCAGGTGGCGTAGGTGGAGAACTTGTAGCCGCGGCGGTACTCGAATTTTTCCACGGCCTTCATGAGGCCGATGTTGCCTTCCTGAATGAGATCGAGGAACTGCAGGCCGCGGTTGTTGTAGCGTTTGGCGATGCTGACGACGAGGCGAAGATTGGCTTCGATGAGCTCCTGCCGCGCGATTTCGGTTTCGCGGTCGGTGCGGTTCACCATGTCGAGCGCGCGGCGCAGTTCCGCGGCGGGCGAACCGAAGCGGCTCTCCATTTCGCTGAGCGATTCGGCGAGAGCGCGCTGCTCGCGGCGCAGTTCCCGCAGTTGTTCGGCGGGGCCGGAGGCGGCGGCTTCGAGCGCGCGCTGATTGCGGGCGATCTTCTGCTCAACGGGGCGGATCTGTTCCACCGTGCGGCGGAGGCCGCAGATGAGTTCCTTCACCGCCGAATGCTGCAGGGGCATGGTGCAGGCGATGCGCGAGATGGAGACGGCGAGGCGGCCGAGTTCCCAGCGCAGCTTGCGGTTCTGTTTGGGCTTGGACTGGCGCGGCACGGCGACGAGCTTCTGGCGAAGCTGGATGAATTTGCGGCGGAGGCGATCGAGTTCCTCGCAGCGCGCGATCATTTCGCCGGCGCCGGCTTCGTACATTTCGTCGGTGGGCAGCGGGTCGTTGAACTGGAGAATGTCGCGAACCGAGACGAGGCCGGCGCGAACGTCATCGCCGAGCCGGACGATGTCCTGGATGATGACCGGGCAGCGGGAGAGTGTGCGGCGCGTGCGGTTCTGGCCGAGTTCAATGCGGCGGGCGATGGCGATTTCGCCTTCGCGGTTCAGCAGCGGAACCGAACCCATTTCGCGCAGATAGAGGCGAACGGGGTCGTGGGTGCGATCGAAATTATCGCCTTCGAGGATGATGTCTTCGGCGTCTTCGAAGCGCTGGTCGGTCTTTTCGTCGAGAAGAGGTGCGTCGAGACTGAGTTCTTCGGCTTCGGAGGGAATCAGCTCGATGGTGTCGTCATCGAAGAGCGCAAGAGAGCCATCCTTGCTCACCCTGGCAAGTGGATCGACGGCTTCAAACGTGTCTTCCGCCAACGTTGTTCCCCCGTTTCCGGCTGCTGATTGGACTTATTGTAGCAATTTCCGCGGCCATCCCGGATATAACTAGTGTTAACGGGAGGCACGGCGTTTCACGCATCGCGAGGGTGGCGGCCGGTGCGTAGTTTGTCGCGCAGCCTGAGCGGCGGCTCCCCGCGTTGCTGGTCGCGAGGGTCACGTCAGGCAACCTCCGAGAGCTGGCGGGCAAGCTCGAGCGCTTCCTGGAAGCGGCCTTCCCGTTCGGCGGCGCGGATGCGGGTCTTCAGATCGCGGAGAGTGGCTTCGCGATCTTCGCGGCGGAGGGCCGCGATGCAGGCAAGTCCGTTTTCGAGCGATGGTTCGGCGGAGCCTTCGGCTTCCAGCACGATGGCGGAGAGCTGGCGCTGCAGCGCTTCGGAGAGACGCTCGTGCAGGGAATTGAAAGAGATGGCATCGCCGGAGGCCTGCATCTGCAGGATGGCTTCGTAGATGGGCGCGGTGCGGGTCTGCATCCACGAATCGAAGGAGCGGAGTTCGGCGAGAAGCGGGTCGCGGGTTTCGGCGTCGCCGAGGAGAAGCGGGAGCAGGATGCGGTCGGTGGCGCGGGAGGGCTCGTTGCGGGGGGCGGGGGTGCGTTCGACGCGGTCGGCGGCGGCTTTGCGGAAGTGTTCGAGGACGAGGCCGGAATCGACGCCGAGGTATGACGCGAGATCGTTGGCAACAGCGACGCGTTCGAGCTTATCGTTGAGACCCTGGATGGCGGGCATGAGGAACTGGAAGGCATCGACGCGGCCTTGGGGTTCGCGCATGTTGAACTTGCCGCGGGCGCGGTCGGCGAGCCAGTAGAAATAGGTCTTGGCGGCGGTGACGCGCTGCTGATAGGCTTCGGCGCCGTGTTTGGCGCAGTACTCGTCGGGATCGAGACCGCCTTCGAGCGCTGCGTCTTTCAGTTCAACGATGCGGACGCGAACGTTTTCATCGAGCAGGAGTTTGATGGAACGTTCGGCGGCGTTGGAGCCGGCGGCATCGGGATCGAAGTTGAGGTGCAGGTTCTGGGAGTGGCGCTTCATGGCGCGAATCTGCTCGATGGTCAGAGCTGTACCGCAGGTGGCGACGACTTCGGTGACGCCGGCCTGGGAGGCACCGATGACGTCCATATAGCCTTCGACGAGGACGATGCGGTCCTGCTTCATGGCCGTCTCTTTGGCGCGGTTGAGGTTGTAAAGAACGTTGGACTTCTTATAGATCTTCGTTTCGGGCGAGTTGAGATATTTGGCGCGCTCGTCGGGATCGAGGGCGCGGCCGCCGAAGGCGATGACCTTTCCCGATTCGTTCTGGATGGGGAAGATGAGGCGGTTGCGGAAGCGGTCGTAGAAGGAGCCGTCGCGCTCGCTGCGGGCGACGAGGCCGGAGGTTTCGAGGACGTCGGGCTTGAAGCCGCGCTGTTCGAGGAGGCGGAGGAGGGCGCGGCCGGAGGAGTCGGCGAGGCCGATGAGAAACTTCTGCGCGGTTGCGGCGGTGACGTTGCGGCGCGCGATGTAATCGCGGACCTGCTGGGCGGCGGAGGTGTTGGCTGCGAGGTTGGCGCGGAAGTGTTCGAGCGCGATCTCATGCATTTCAAAGAGAGCGGCGCGCTGGCGGGTGTCTTCGTCGGAGGCGAAGGATTGTTTGGGGAGGGCGATGCCGTGCTGATCGGCGAGTTTGCGGAGGGCTTCCCAGAAGGTGAGGCCTTCGATCATCATGACGAAGTTGAAGACGTCGCCTTTGGCGTCGCAGCCGAAGCATTTGAAGAACTGGTGTTCGGCGTAGATGGAGAAGCTGGGGGTTTTCTCGTTATGAAAGGGGCAGAGGCCGGAATAGCGGTTGCCGAATTTGCGGAGGCGCACGTAGTCGGAGGCGACGCGGACGATGTCGACCTGGGCTTTGAGCTGCTGTGCGAAGTCCATCGGGAGGGTTTCTTCATTATCGCGCCGGTCGGGGCGGGCGGTGAGAAACTGGGAGACGTGGAAAGCGAACTGGAGATTTATCCGCTGATCGGCGAGGACGGGTTCGAGCGTCTGGTGGGGGCGTTTTACCGGCAGATACCGGGGGACGAACTGCTGGGGCCGATGTATCCGCCGGAGGATATGGCGGGGGCGGAGGAGAGGCTGCGCGATTTTCTGATCTACCGGTTCGGCGGGCCGCAGCGGTATCTGGAAAAGCGCGGGCATCCGGCGCTGCGGATGCGGCACTTTCCGTATCCGATCGGGCAGGCGGAGCGCGACCGGTGGATGGAGCTGATGAGCAGGGCGCTCGAGGAGACGAAGCTGCCGGCGGAAGTGGAGCACGTGCTGCGGGAGTTTCTGGGCGGCGTTGCAACGATGATGATCAACCGGATGGGGACGAACGCATAGACGGGACGGCGAATATAAATTTGCGGGCGGCGTGACCGTCGGGCTCGCGGACGGCTATGATCAAAAAATGATGCGTGGAACGAATTTCTTTCGGGCGACTCTGGTGCTCGCCGCGGCGGCGGGAGCGTTGTGGGGGGCCGATGCGCCCGGAGCGGGCAAAACGTGGACGCTGGCGATCGGGATCTCGAAATACCAGAATCTGCCGAAGGAGTTGTGGCTGCAGTATCCGGAGAAGGACGCGAAGACGTTTGCCGAGTTCGTGGCGAGTCCGCGGGGCGGCGGGGCAACGCCGCAACAGATCCGGATCCTGACGGACGAACAGGCGACGACGGCGAATATCCGGCAGGCATTCAAGACGTTCCTGAAAGACGTGGGCAAGGACGATACGGTGTATGTGCTGATCGCGGGGCACGGCACGGTGGATAACACGGGCGCGTATGTGCTGACTTACGACGCGGACCCGGGGAACCTGGGGGCGACGGCGCTGCCGATGAGCGATCTGCACAACTTAGTGGAAGACGAAGTGAGCCATGCGGGTCATGTGATTCTGCTGGCGGATGTGTGCCGCGCGGCGTCGATTGCGGGGCAGAAGACGACGACGCTGGCGAATCTGATCGAGAAGGTAGGCGAGACGTCGGGCGAGATGCTGGGGCTGATGGCGGCGCGGCCGAAGGAGGTGTCGTTCGAGAGTCCGGAGTACGGGGGCGGGCACGGAGCGTTCACGTGGTCGGTGCTGAAGGGGCTTGGGGGCGAGGCGGACACCGATCACGACGGCGTGGTGACGGCGGGGGAACTGATCGATTACGTGAGCAAGGATGTGGCGAAGGGGACCGGGGATAAGCAGCATCCGCGGGACTTCGGCAATATGGACAACGCGACGAAGCTGGCGGATTTGTCGAAGGCGGCGAGCTAAGGCCGACCGACTGGAGCCGTGCCAGCGGGTTTCGCCGGAACGGGCTCAGTGGAGTTGGAACTGGCTTAGCTTGAAACTGGCTTAGCTTGAAACTGGCTTAGCTTGAGCTTAAGACGGCCGTACTGAGGACGTTCTTGCCGTCCTTCCAGACCGTGTTCACACTCTGGCCCGCGTTGGAGAAAATGGCGACGGAACTGAGAGAGATAAAGGCGATCAGAAGGGTGTATTCGATCAGGTCCTGTCCCGATTCATCTTGTAGGAATTCTACGCACTTCTTCATACCCTCATGATGCCGCAGAGCGGCGGCAAACGCCAGCGCAAAAGTACCCGAATCGTGACCGAATTTGGTTATGGAACGCGGCGCTAACCAAAGGAAACCAGAAGAGTTAGCACCGGGGCTGTTAACGGCTGGCGGCGCAATGGATAGCAGCGGCCATGCAACCATTTTCGATCTGGTACCAGGACTTGCAAGCGCGCATGATCTGTGCATGAAACACTTATTTCGCAGTACCCTCCTTCATTTCCTGCGCGACGAACAGGGGCAGGATCTGATTGAATACACCCTGCTCATGGCGTTTATCGCGCTGGCATCGATGTCGATCATGGTGACGCTCAGCGGCAGCACGACGGGAATCTGGAAGAGCGCCAACAACCAGCTCAGCAACGCGGTCATTGCCGCGAGTTGAGAGTTGAGGCGCAAGATCGCGGCGGGCGACATTGCGACGATTTCCGTCCGGCGATGTTATGCTGGAGTCGCGAAAGCGCACGCCGTGGATCTGAACCTCGAACGACTCAAAAACGAAATCCTCGACTACCTGGCCAGCTCGGAGTTTGCGGTGTTCCGCAGCTTTTCGGGCGGACTGGAGGGGTTGTCGCTGATCACGTGGGATATTGACCGGTTCCCGGATTACCGGCAGTTTCTTGACGTGGCGACGAGGGTGGGCGTGAAGCTGATCCTGTTTGCGTCGCGCGAGATGAGCGAAGAAGAGATTCAGGAGCTGGTGGAAGAAGTGGAAGACGCCCACCTGACGCGCGAGGAGCGGCGCGAGGTGGACCGGCGCATCAAGGACGCGCAGCGGCATGTGGGGTCGACGTGTTCGCTGGAACTGGCGTTCAATTACGATTCGCACCTGTACGTGTACGAAGCGCAGCCGGACTGGTACGAAGACTTCCTGGATTTATCCGATGAGATCACGGCGGCGCACCAGACGATGGATGGCGGCGGCGACGGTCTCGGCGGTTATTACTCCGCAAACTAAGTGAACAGTTCAGCGCAGAGGGAACCGGCGGAGCCTGCACGGGCGGCGCGCTGGATCTTTCCGTCATGCGACGCAGCCGCGGTGGCGGGGCTGGCGGAGGAACTGGCGATGCCGCGGGCGGCGGCGGAGATTCTGTGGCGGCGCGGGATGCGCGATGCGGAATCGGCGCGGCGATTTCTCCAACCCAAAATTGAAGACCTGCACGATCCCTTTTTATTGCGCGATATGGATGTGGCGGTGGAGCGGATCCGGCGGGCCATAGCGGGCGGGGAACGGATCGAGATTCACGGCGACTACGATGTGGACGGCGTGACGTCGACGGTGGTGCTGAAGACGGCGCTCGACATGGCGGGGGCGGTAACGGGCTGGCATATTCCGCACCGGCTGCAGGACGGCTACGGGATGCAGCCGGGCGCGGTGGAAGAGGCGGCGGCGCGGGGGACGCGGCTGATTGTGAGCGTGGATAACGGGATCCGGGCGGGCGCGGCGATTGCGCGGGGCAACGAGCTGGGGATCGACACGATTGTGACGGATCATCATCTGCCGGAGACGGAGTTGCCGCCGGCACTGGCGGTGGTGAATCCGAACCGGACGGATTGCCGGTATCCGAATGCCAATTTGTGCGGCGCGGGAGTGGCGTTTCAGCTGGCCCATGCGGTGCTGCGGGGCGCGGGGTGGACGGACGCGAAGCTGAATCGCGTGCTGGAATCGTTCCTCAAGATGGTGGCGATTGCGACGGTGGCGGATATAGTGCCGCTGACGGGGGAGAATCGCGTGATTGTGAAGCACGGGCTGGCGGGGCTGGGCAACGTGCGGAATACGGGGCTGCGGGCGCTGCTGCGGGCGGCGGGGTTTGAAGACAAGGTGCCGGATGCGACGGAGGTGGGGTTTCGGATTGCGCCGGCGATCAATGCGTCGGGGCGAATGAAGAGCGCCGGGGCGGCGGTGCGGATGTTTCTGACGACGGACGCGGCGGAGGCGGCGGAGATCGCGGGCGAGCTGATGGCGCTGAACCAGCAGAGGCAGACGGCGGAGCGGGCGATTGTGAACGAGATTGTGGCGCGCTGCACGGAGACGCCGGTGACGGACGAAGACGCGGCGCTGGTGCTGTGGGGCGAGGGGTGGCATCGCGGCGTGGTGGGGATTGTGGCGAGCCGCGTGGTGGAGCGGTTTCACCGGCCGGCGATTGTGCTGGGCGTGGAGAACGGGGTGGCGCAGGGGTCGGGACGGAGCATCGGGACATTCCATTTGCTGGAGGCGCTGGAGGGGATGCGGGAGCTGTTCACGAAGTTCGGCGGACATGCGCATGCGGCGGGGCTGACGCTGCCGGCGGCGAGGCTGGAGGAGTTTCGGGAGCGTTTCCGGCAGTGGGCGGCGGAGCGGCTGACGCGCGAGGATCTGGTGGCGACAGTGGAGCCGGATGCGGTGGTGGAGCTGAACGACGTGGACGAGCGGTTGTGGGCGGCGCTGGAGAGAATCGCGCCATTCGGGCAGGAGAATAAGAAGCCGCTGTTTGCCGCGCGCGGGGTGGAACTGGCGGGTCCGCCGCAGGTGTGGAAGGAAAAGCACATGCGGATGACAGCGCGGCAGGGCGGGCGGACGCTGACGATGAAGGGCTGGGGGATGGCGGAGTTGGCGGCGGAGATGCAGGGGGTGCGGAGGGCGGATGTGGCGTTCACACTCGAGCGCGATCCGTGGGGCGGAGGGGGCGCAACGGTGCGGGCGATGCGGGCGGCGTGAGGGACGCAGCGTTCGGCGGGCGCTAGAATCGGCGCATGGGCAAGAGCGTGATCGCGGTGGTGGCAGGCAGTCTGGTATTTCTGGTGCCCGCCGTGGCGTTTTTCAAGTGGACGGGGCAGGATCCGAGAGAGGGCGCGACTCCGACATTCATGATGGGCGCGCTGGCGTGGGGGATTGTGTGCGCCGTTGCGGGGGGCTGGACGGCGGCGCGGATGGCGCAGGCTCGGGAGACGCTGCATGGGGCGCTGGTAGGGGGAGTGATTGCTGCGATGGCGCTGATCTCGATGTATCTGAGCCGCAACGGATCGTGGTGGACACAACTGGCGGCGCTGATTGTGCTGGCGCCGTTTGCGATTCTGGGCGGATTCGTACGGTCGCTGCTGACGGGGCCGAGCGTTTTTACGGAGTAGGGGCGGCGCGGAATATCCGAAATATCTGAATCCGGACGTCGACTCAGGTGATGAAGCTTACACACGGTGCCGGGTTACTTATGCGGCGTCGCGGTAACTGATTCGTGAGGGCGAGGGTTTGCTGCGACTTAGTCGAGTGGATCACATCGCGATCCGACGCGCAAGAGAGTCTGTACTAAAGGGGCCAGGCAGAGGTTCCGGTACCCGATTGGCCGGCGAATCTTGATTTTTCCCGTACCCGATTCTACTCTGAAATTTCGTTATACACCGACAGTTAACATCGCTGACTAACTTAGTTAGTCAGCGAGTTAGTCGGCGGAGGCCGCAAAGCGGCCACGGTAACGATGCATTACGGAGGAAGGCAGGGCACATGTTTAAACCAACGGGGCTGGCGATTGCGTTGCTGTTCGGCGCGCTGTCCCTTGAGGCGGGCGGGGTGCCGGCGTCGAGCTGCACCTTCGTCAACGGCGGGAATCCGGCGCTGGGCTTTAACTGCAGCCTGTACGGCGCTTCAAACGCGGCGATTGTGACGACTGCGTTTCCGACCGGATGGGATACGAACGTGGACACGATCACGGGCGGGTATATTGTGATCGAAAATCCGAGTGCGAATCCGGCACTCAACCATATTGTTGCCGACACAAACAATTACTATGGGGCGTCGGACGCGAATCTGGCGAACTGGACGCAGATCCTGTATTTTTCGCCGGTAACTCCGACCGATCCGGTGGGCGGGGATCCGGCGAATCAGGTGATCTTATATACAGTCGGATGTAACAATGCGCTGAATCCGCTGGATAACTCCTGCTTTCCGAGTTACAGCCAGATGATGTCGCAGGCGTACTTCGATGTGTACACGAGCCCGGATGTTTATACGCTCGATGAGAATCCAGGGACAAATCCGGACCACATCTACACGGTCACGCTGGTGACGCCGGAGCCGGCCACAGTGACGTTCGCTCTCGGCGGAATTGCGTTGCTTGCGGGCATGCGGAAGTTACGCGGCGCCCGGCATTCGTAGACGCGGTTCGGAGTTGCGGCGCGACTGGCCGGCGGGGGCGCGCAGGGCACGCCATGGGCGGACGGCGGCATTGCTGCCGCGGGTGCGGAACTGGTAGCGCTCGAAGCGTATGGCGGTGAGGACATCGCTCTTCCAGACGACGGGGCCTTCGACGACGAGGGCGAGGTGTGCGCCGTCGTCGTGGCGGAGGGGCCAATCGATGAAGGCTTCCACGGTCTGCCCGGGCTGAAAGATTTCGGTGGTGCTGAAGAGCATGCCGGTGCTGCTGATATTGATGCAGTGACAAGTAGCGGCGCGGCCATAAACAGAAGGCTGTTCGACGCGGCGGCATTTGCCGGGAAGCCGAAGAAGGAAGCGCTGGCTGCTGCGGCGGTTCACACCATCGGGAAGGATATCCGGGGCGGTTGGTTCGGTCTTCGTGCCAAGATCGAACCGGGGGGGTGCCGATTCTTTTTTCCTGCGACTCATGCACTCTAAGTGCGAATGGGCGGGCGATTTGTTGCAGGAGGAAAATCTGGTGGGCCCTCCGGGACTTGAACCCAGAACCAACGGATTATGAGTCCGCTGCTCTAACCAATTGAGCTAAGGGCCCTTGCGGGTGATGCTGAAGCGCAGAGCGAAGCGGCGTGCGGGCCACTTGTGTTTATTCTACCGTTGAACAGGCCCGATGCGCCGGGTCAGTGGGCGTGGCCGTGGGCGTGGCCGTGTTCGGCGGACACCGGGATGACACAGCCGGTTCCGGAGATGGCGCAGTTCAGGTGTTCGAACTGAATGGTGGTGTGGCGGATGCGGAAACGGTCCGCAACGACAGCGTTGACGCCGGAGAGGATGCGTTCGCTCTGCGACGGCGGCATGTCTTCGATGAGCACGTGGCAGCTCAGCGCGTGAGCGTGAGAGCCGAGGCTCCAGATGTGGAGATCGTGAACGTCCATCACGCCATCGACCTTGCAGATGGCTTCGGTGACGGCGTGCAGTTCGACGCCGCGCGGGAGGCCTTCTAGCAGGATGTTGAGCGATTCGCGCGTGATGTCCCAGGCGGTGGCGACGATGAGCAGGGCGACGGCGATGGAGATGAGCGGGTCGATCTGGAGCCAGCCGTAGGCGCGGATGAGGAGAGCGCCGAGGATGATGGCGACCGAACCGATGAGGTCGCCAAGCATGTGGAGAAAGGCGCCGCGGATGTTGATGTCGCCTTTGGCTCCGGCGTGAAGGGCGAGCATGACGCCGCCGTTGAGCAGTACGCCGCCGACGGCCAGCCACAGCATGATCTGGTCCTCAACAGGGACCGGATGCAAGAGCCGGAGGCCGGCTTCGAAGACGATCCAGAGCGAAAGCAGGATCAGCGTCAGAGCATTGACGAAGGCGGCGAGCACGCCGGCGCGATGGTAGCCGTAGGTGCGGGAGGCATCGGCAGGCTTGCGCTGGAGCCAGACGGCGAACCAGGAGAGCAGGAGGGCGAGGGCATCGGTGGCGTTGTGGCCGGCGTCGGAGAGCAGCGCCAGACTGTGGGCGCGGAGGCCGCCGACGAATTCGGCGAGCACGAACAGAACGGTGAGCGCGAAGGACCAGCCGAGCACTGAGCCGGAGGCGGCGGCGTGATGGTGGCCGTGGTGGTGGTCGTGATCCGAACCGTGGCCGTGACCGTGTTCGTGAGAATGCAAACGGGCTCCCGTCTTTATTGTAGGACCGGTGCGGGTAATGCCGGACCGGGCGGGCGACGGGCGCGGCTGTGCTACGATTCCGGCCATGACCGAGCGCAACATGAGCGTCACAACGCTGGAGCGTTCCGCGTTCTGGATCTACGGCGTAACGGCGATGATTCTGCGGGAGCCGCTGGGAATCGTGCTGCGGCACGGGTCGACGGCCGGGTGGAGCGATCCGGTGGTACGGCTGGAGGTTCTGCGCACGGTACTGGTGCTGGTGCTGCTGTCGCGGCTGTTTCTGGGGGCGGGGCTGCACTTCGAAAACGTCTACATGAAAGCGGACGCAGGGGAACTCTACCCGAGGCGGAATTATCCGGTGGATTTTCTGACGGGGATGCTGCAGTTGCTGATCGGAGTGGCGGCGTCAACGGCGATTGCGCTGCATACGGGGACGAGCGGGCCTTCCATGTTCGGCATGCTGGCCGGGGCGGTGCTGCTTTCCGATGCCGGATGGCTGCTGCTGGCGGGGGCACTGCGCTACTCGGCGCTGCCGCGGATGGCGCGGCGGGCGGCGGTGGGGACGGCGATTGCGGCGGCGGGCGCGCTGGCCGCGGCGTTGACGCAGTCGGAGATGGCGGCGCTGGGAGTTTTGCTGCTGCTGGCCGCGCTGGACATGTCGACGCTGGTCGGGGAGTACGCCAGCCAATAGCGTGACGTGCGGGATAATTGGGATATGCGCAGCACGGCGTGGCTGGCCCTCGCAATCCTCCCTTCCGTACTGACGCCCGCGCAGCTTTCCGCGCAGAAAAAACCATTCGATGCGGCGGCGCTGTTGCGCGTTCAGCGGCTGAGCGATCCGCAGCTTTCGCCGGACGGCAGGACGGTGGCGTTCCAGTCGGCGGTGGCGGACATGGACGGCAACCGGACGGTCCGCAGCATCTGGACGGTGCCGCTCGAGGGGAATGGCGCGATGCCGCACAAGCTGGCGGAACCGGCGGAGCGGCCGCGATGGTCGGCGGACGGGAAGTCGATCTTTTATGTGTCGTCAACAGGCGGGTCTTCGCAGATCTGGAGCGTGAATCCGGATGGTTCGGGGCAGCGGCAGGTCACACACCTGGCGACGGACGTGGACGGCGAGATCGTTTCGGCGGACGGCAAGTATCTTGTGGTGACCAGCAATGTTTATCCGGAATGCGGCGCCGATGACGCGTGCAACCGGAAGCTGCTGGATGCGGCGAAGAAAAATCCGCCGAGTGCGCGGCTGATCACGGGTCTGCTGTACCGGCACTGGAATGCGTGGGAAGACAAGACGGTCAGCCATCTGCTTTCCATTTCACTGCTGACGGGCAAGGCGGTGGATCTGACACCGGGCAAGCGGCCGGTGCCGGTGTTTGCGCTGGGCGAGCCGGACGATTACGCGATCTCGCCGGATGGCAAAGAAGTTTGCTACGCGATGAATCAGGATGAGGTTCCGGCGGCGGGGACGAACAGCGATCTTTTCGTGGTGCCGGTTGAGGGCGGGGTGAGCCACAAGATCACGGGCAGTCCGGGCGCGGACAGTTCACCGCGGTATTCGCCGGACGGACGGTATCTGGCGTATCGTTCACAGGCGCGCGGCGGCTATGAGAGCGACCGCTGGCGGCTGGCGGTGCTGGAGCGGGCGAGCGGGAAGCTGACGCTGCCGACCGATGCCATCGACCGCTCCGTGCGGAGTTTCGCGTGGGCGCCGGATTCGACGCGGGTTTTCTTTGGCGCCATCGACCGCGGGCATCAGGCGATTCAGTTCGTGGGCGTGGAGGGCGGCGGCACGCGCATTGCGCTGACCGGCAACAACACGCTGGACGATATGCAGTTCACGCCGGACGGGAAGACGATGATCTTCACGCGGCAAAGCGGCAGCAGTCCGGTGGAGATCTGCCGCGCGAGTTCGAGCGGGCAGGCGGTGCCCCTGACGCATCTGAACGATGAACTGCTGGGGCAGTATGAGCTGACGGCGCTCGAGGAATTCCGCGTGAAGTCGGCGGACGGCGCGGAGATCCAGAGTTTTGTGGTGAAGCCGCCGGGCTTCAGCGCGAGCCGGAAGTACGCGGTGCTGCTGCTGATCCACGGAGGGCCGGAAGGCGAGTGGGGAGAGAGCTGGAGCGCGCGGTGGAATGCGCAGGTGCTGGCGGGCGCGGGGTATGTGGTGGTGATGCCGAATCCGCGCGGGTCGATCGGTTACGGGCAGAAGTTCACCGAGGACATTGCGCAGGACTGGGGCGGCAAGCCGTTCGACGACATCATGGCGGTGACGGACTATGTGGCGAAGCTGCCTTACGTGGATGCGGAGCGGATGGCGGCGGCGGGCGGCTCCTACGGCGGCTACATGGTGGACTGGATGCTGGGCCACACGGATCGTTTCAGGGCGTTTGTGTCGCACTCCGGCGTGTTCGATCTGCGGGCATGGGCGGAGGCGACCGAGGAGCTGTGGTTCCCGGTGTGGGAGTTCGGCGGGATGCCGTGGGACAACGCGGAGGTTTACGACAAATGGTCGCCGAACCGCTTTGCGAAGGACTTTGCGACGCCGACGCTGGTGATCCAGGGCGAGCAGGATTTCCGCGTGCCGTACACGCAAAGCCTGCAGCTTTTCACGGCGCTGCAGATGCGCAAAGTGCCGTCCGAGCTGCTGGTGTTTCCCGATGAAGGACACTGGATTCTGAAGCCCCGGAACAGCCAGCTTTGGTACAAGACGGTGATTGACTGGGTTAATAACTGGACGACTAAAAAGTGAAATTCATTCTTCCGCTGCTTGTTGGCATTCTTCTTTTGATTGCGGTGCCCGCACCGTTTTTCTTCACATCGACCAATACCGCGATTACGGTGGACCCTTCGCTGAAGGTCATCGGCAACATGACGCCGGTGCATATACGGCTGGAGAATCCGCACGGGGAGCGCTCGGTGACGGTTACGGTGGAGCAGGACGGCAAGTCTTATCCGGCGACTTCCGTGAACGCTCCGGCGAAATATATCCGGGTGGAGAAGAACGCGCCGCCGCTGGAGCTGACGGTGAATGCGGGCAAGCAGCCGATGCCGGCGCTGCATGAGGGCAAGGCGCGGATTGTGGTGCGGGCCGTTTCGAACGACATGCGGGCGATGACGGCGATGAAGTCGGCGGAGGTGGACGTGCTGCTGGCGCCGCCGCGGATTTCGGCGGACGGGGCGCAGCACTACATCAACCAGGGCGGGACGGAGATGGTGGTGTTCACGCCGTCGGGCTCGTGGACGGAGGCGGGCGTGAAGGTGGGGGACCAGACATTCCGAAGCTATCCGCTGCCGGGGCATCCGGGCCAGTACTTCAGCCTGTTTGCGTTTTCGTGGAATCTGAATCCGGACACGCCAATTTCGGTGTATGCGACGAATCCTTCGGGCGCGGTGGCGAAGGCGGGTTTCTTCACGAAGATTTTTCCGAAGAAGTTCCGCACCAGCACGATTCCGCTGGAGACGATGCACGTGGAGCGCATCGTGGATCAGATCGACCCGCAGCACAAGATCCCGGGCAGCGATGTGGAGCGCTTCGTCTACATCAACAACGTGATGCGGCAGGCGAACAACAAGACGCTGGCGGAGCTGCGGCTGCAGACCGAGCAGAAGTTTCTGTGGACCGGTTCGTTTTTGCCGATGGTGGATTCCACGGTGGAATCGCGCTTCGCCGACGACCGCACGTACACGTGGCAGGGCAGGAAGGTTGACGAGCAGACGCATCTGGGCTTCGATCTGGCGAAGGTGATGCACTCGCCGGTGCCGGCGGCCAATGACGGGCGCGTGGTGTGGGCGGAGGATCTGGGGATTTACGGCAACTGCATTGTGATCGATCACGGCTTCGGACTGCAGAGTCTGTACGGCCACCTGAGCCAGTTCCTGGTGAAGAAGGGCGACATGGTCAAGAAGGCGCAGATCATCGGGATGACGGGTTCGACGGGGATGGCGGGCGGCGACCATCTGCACTTTTCGATGCTGGTGGACGGGGTGCAGGTGAACGCGGTGGAGTGGTGGGATCCGCACTGGGTGAAGGACCGGATTCTGAGCAGGATGGATGCGACGCTGTCCGACGTGAATCCGGATGCGGCGCCGGCAAAGACTGCGAAGGAGAAGCCCGCCGCGCCGGCCGCAAAGGCACCGCGGAAGGCGGCGAAGAAGGCGCGCAAGCGGAAGGCATGAGATGGGACAGATACGGACGCCGGAGTGTGAACGGATCGAGACGGAGTTGGTCGCAACGCTGAAGACGTCGGTGCCGGGCGAGGTCGAGGTGGAGGCCTGCCAGGATACGTACACGCAGGACTACATCATCTGGATCAATCTGGATGGTCAGGTGTGGCCGATCCGCATTCAGCTGGAGGAGTTCACCGAGGACGACTGGAAGGGGAACATCCGGAAGGTGCTGGGGCTGGAGAGCGGCGCGCGTGAGTGAAGGCGCCGCGGGCTTTCGCGAGGCGATCGAGGCATTCATCCGGCGCGAGGCGAAGCCGGCGGAGAAGTTCGGGCATCAGCCGCGGCTTTATGCGCTGACGGCGGAGATCGGCGAAGAGCTGGATTACGACGACGACGTTGTCCACGCGGCGGCGTGGCTGCACGATCTTGGAGTGTTTCGCGGGCACAGGCCGGAGGAGATCGAACAGCTGTCGCAGTGGGACAACGTGGCGTACGCGATGCAGCACGCGCCGCGGGTTCTGCGCGAGGCGGGCTTTCCCGAAGCGAAGATCGGGGCGGTGGTGGAGGCGATCCGGACGCACCAGTCGCACATGGAGCCGACGACGATCGAAGGGCTGATCCTGCACGATGCGGATATTCTGGAGCAGCTGGGCGCGATCGGGGCGATGCGGACGATCTGCAAGATCGGGCGGGACACGCGATTTGTGACTTTCACGGACGCGGCGGCATCGTTAAAGAAGGCGCTGGACACGCTGCCGGAAAAGCTCCGGCTGGAGCGGGCGCTGCTGCTGGCCGGGCCGCGAATCGTGGCGCTGCATTTGTTTCTGGGCGCGCTGGCGGGCGAGGCCGGGGCGGAGCTTTTCTAAGCCGCAACAGGCGCGGGCATGGCGTATGCTCATGGGTAAGAAACGATGAAACTACGACTGTTCCGCGGCATCCTTGTGCTGCATGTGCTGGGAGTTCTGACGCAGTCGGTGCTGGCGGGGCAGTTTCTTTCCGGGGCCGACAGCATGGTGGTGATGCATGAAGTCACGGGCTGGTGCGTGGCCACGCTGGGGCTGCTGCAGACGGGGCTGGCGTTCACGCTGCCGCGGCAGCGGGGCGGATTGTGGTTTGCGGTGGGAAGTTTCTTTCTGCTGATCGGCGAGGCGCTGCAGGTGGGGACGGGGTACGGGCGGTTTCTGGGCGTGCATGTGCCGCTGGCGCTGCTGATCGTGACGGCGCTGGTGGCGATGACGGGCGCGGCATTCCGCGGCGAACCGAAAGCGGCATGAGACTGCGGCGGCGCGACTTCGTGAAGAGGAGCGGCATGGCCGCGGCGGGCCTGGCGCTGCCGTGGCTGCAGACGGGATGTATCAGGAACCGTCCGCTGCCGCGGTTGCTGGCGAGCCGGGCTCCCCTTCCCCCGCAGTTCGCCGTGCCGTTACCGAGGCCGCCGGTGCTGCGTCCGGTGCGCAGTGACGACAAGAGCGACTACTACGAGATGACGGCGCGGACGGCGAAGCTGCCGATTCTGCCGGGGCTGACGACGGAGATCTGGGGCTACGAAGGGACCGTGCCGGGGCCGACCATCGAGGCGCGGCAGGGGCGCGCGGTGTCGCTGAAGCTACGCAACGAACTGGCGCGGCCGATCGTGAATCATCTGCACGGAGGGCGCACGCCGCCCGAGAGCGACGGCTATCCGACCGATTTGATTTTGCCGGTGAGCGGGTGGGACGTGGCGGCGCATCGGGGAATGTCCGGCATGGCGGGCGACCCGCGGGCGCGGATCAGCCAGGGCGAGCGCATCCACACGTATCCGAACGAGCAGCGCGCGGCCACGCTCTGGTATCACGATCACCGGATGGACTTCACGGCGGCGCAGGTGTGGCGCGGGCTGGCCGGGTTCTACATCCTGCGCGATGAAGACGAGCTGAAGCTGCCGCTGCCGCGCGGTGAGAAGGAGTGGCCGCTGCTGATCTGCGATCGTTCGTTCGACCGGGACGGGTCGCTGCTGTATCCGTCGCTCGACCGGGCGCTGCTGGAGCGCGGCGGCGTGGAACCGGAGTACATGGGCGGCGTGCTGGGCGACGTGATGCTGGTGAACGGCGCGCCGTGGCCGCAACTGGAAGTGGCGAACACCAGGTACCGGTTCCGCATTCTGAATGCGTGCAATGCGCGGCAACTGGAACTGGCGCTGGAGACGAGCGGCGCGGGGCCGCGGGAGTTCGTGCAGATCGGCAGCGATGGCGGACTGCTGGCGGCGCCGCTGCGCCACAAGACGATCCGGATGGCGCCGGCGGAGCGATTCGACGTGGTGATCGATTTCGCAGGCGTGCCGAAGGGAGCCGCGGTGACGCTGGTGAACCGGGCGGGCACGGGCGCGATGGCGCAGATCCTGCGATTCGTGGTGGCGCGTGAGGAGAAGGACGAGGCAACGGTGCCGGAGCGGCTTTCGACGCTGGAGCCGGCCGATGCGAGCCGGGCGACGGTGACGCGCACGTTCGATTTCAGTTATCAGGGTATGGATCGGCAAGGCATGGAACGCGGCTGGACGATCAACGGCAAACCGTTCGACGCAGCGCGCATGGATGCGACGCCGAAGCTGGGCGCGACCGAGATCTGGCAGATGCGGACGGATTTTTCGCATCCGCTGCATCTGCATCTGGTGCATTTTCAGGTGCTCTCGCACAGCGGGCGGCCGGGGCCATACGACGCGGGGATGAAAGACACGCTGAATCTGGGCGCGGGGCAGACGGCGAACCTGCTGATTCACTTTGCCGGGTATCGCGGGCGGTATGTGTTTCACTGCCACAACCTCGAACACGAGGACATGGCGATGATGGCGAACTTCGAAGTGGTGTAGCGAAGCGGTGTAGCGAAGCGGTGTAGCGAAGCGGTGTAGCAAAGCGGTGTAGCGAAGTGGTGTGGCGAAGCGGTATAGCGAAGCGGTGTCGCGATTCGGGTATGCTGGACAGAACATGAAACGCACCGGGATTCATCAACTATCTGTTGCCGCGGCCATACTAACGCTGATTTCGGTTGCCTCGGGCGCCTTCGTAACGAATGCGGCGAAACCGGGCGGGCACGACATGATTCCACCCGCGATTCACCGGACGGCGGGGGAGATCGCGCTGGTGCTGCTGCTGGCGGTGGCGGCGGGCGTGTTTTCGTCGGCGGAGATGCGGCGATTGCGCGGCGTGGTAACGGGCGCGATTGCGATGGGCGCCGTGGCTGGCTTTTCTTACGGCGTGCCGGTGATGCATGCGCTCGCGGCGCAGTTGTTCTTCGCGGTGGTGGCGTGCATTCCGTTGCTCACGTCAGATGCGTGGAACCAGGCCGCGGAGCCGGCGGACGCGAGGGCGTGGCCGATGCTGGCGAAGCTGGCCAATGCGGCGCCGATCCTGGTGATCCTGCAGATTTCGATGGGCGCGGCGTACCGGCACAAGGCGATGGGCGTGCTGCCGCACATGGGCGGCGCGATGGTGGTGGCGCTGGCGATGCTGGGGCTGAGCGTTTTCCTGCTGCAGAACTTTCCCGAACACAAGGCACTGCGCAAGGCGGCGGTGAACGGACTGGTGGTGACGCTGGCGCAGGTGACTCTGGGCGTGGCGGTGTTCGTGATGGGCCTGCTGGAATTCGACGTCACCACCGCGGGCCTGATTTCCGCGGTGGCGCACGTTGCCGTGGGGGCGCTGACGCTGCGCGCCGCAGTGTACATGTCGCTGCAGTTCCGGCGCTGCACCGCAGCCTGAGGAGCGGACGGGCGGATTAAAGTCCGGGCGTGGCGGCGGGGACCTGAACGCGCGCGGCCTCGACGGCGACGCCGGGTTCGGCGTGACGCGGCATTTTCTGACGCGGCATTTCCTGGCGGACGGAGCCGACAAGCTGCGCCGCATCGGGCTTGCCGGGGGCTTCGTAATAAGCGATCCAGCGGCCCAGACAGAGGATGCCGATCCAGACAATGAGCGACGTCAGGCCGCAGAGTTTGGCGACGCCGGGAAGTTCGGGCATCTTATCGATGGCGGCGGCGTTGTTGTAAACGCTCTTGCGGAACGCGAGGTGCTGAAGGCCGGCAAGGAGGAGCACGACCATCTTGATCTGGAAGTATGTATTAGCGTAATACTTATCCATCTCCGAAAGCGCCAGCATGAGGCCGCAGAAGATCATGACGACGAGGCCGATGCGCTTCCAGATGCGCAGGCCGTCGATGACGTCGGCCAGTGGCACCCTGGTCAGCGAGATTCCGAGCAGACGGAGGTCGGTCATCAGGATCATGCCGCCGAACAGGGCGATGCAGGCGAGGTGCGTCGACATGATGACGGGATACATGAGAGAGGATTCGCGGAAGTCGGTGAGAAAACCGATGCTCTGAATAGCGTGGCTGATTTCTGCGGCAGACATGGGATGAATTCTCCGAACTTTCTGGTTTCCTGAACTGGCGGCTGACCGGGCTAGATAAACGCGATGAAGAGGCCGGCGAAGACGATCGAGACCCAGATCAGGATCGAGACGGCAGCCACGGCCACGCTGGCGCCGGATGAGTTGCCGGACAGCGCCACCTTGCGGTGGATGGTGTAGTTGTAGACGATGCCGGCGAGCAGGGCGAACATTTTGAAGCGGAACGACTTGTTGTAGTAGTAGTGGATCGGGTCGGAAGAAAATATGGCCAGGCCCGAAGTAATGACCACGATGAGGCCGAGCAGGGTCCAGATGCCTGTGTCTTTTACCAGTTGCGCGGCCGTGGTTTTGCGCAGGCCGATGCCGAGCATGTTGACGTCGACGACGGCGATGGTGCCGACGGAGAACGCAAAGGCGGCGATGTGAAAACACTCGGTGAGCGGAAACGCCCATTCATTGGAGTTGAGCGGATTCGCGTTCAGATCGTAGATCAGGTGAAGCATTCGGAAGTGCCTCTTTGCAGTGTCGAATTAGCGGCGAAGGAAGCGGCGCGGCGCGCGCGGGTCTATCGCCGAACGAAGCGATGATACCACTCCGCGAAGCCGTCTGCACACTGCACGTGTGAGCAGGCTCGAAGGGGAGCGAGCGGGGCTGCGGGCAAACGAAGAAGGCGAGGCGGCGGCTGAAAAAAGCCCGGCTGCATCCTGCAAGGGACGCGGCCGGGCGAAGGCTTCGGGGCGGCTGGCGATCAGCGCAGCTGTTTGATGACCGGATGTTCGGGCGGCACGGGCTTGCCGTAGCTGGCGGGATCGATGGCGACGTTGGGCTTCATTTCATCCCACTGGTAGGTGGACTGGCCATCGGTCCAGGTGTTGAGCCACTTGAAGGGCAGCTTCACGCCGGCGACTTCGCGGTAATCGGAAAAATCGACCTGCACGGGAACCGAGCCGACGATGGTTTTGCTGTAGCGGAACATGCGGGTCAGCAGACCGGTCTCCTTGTCGAAGAAGAGCTTTACGCGGGAGCCGCCGATCATGCCCTGGACGACGTTCATGAGCCGGTTATCGATCTTGGTGGCCGGGAAGCCGGAACGCAGATCGGTGAGTGAAGACTTCAGTCGGCCGGGGAAGGCGAGGGCGGAATCCATCAGGACGCCGTCGAAATCGCCGCCGGGGACCAGTTGCAGAACGGAGATGGGACGATCGGGGCCCATGATCCAGGCGTTGTGGCCATCATAGTTGGTGACGCTGTCGCCGTTGGTGGTGTGGGCGACGAGGCCGCGTTCGCCGGTAACTTTGGCATACAGGTTCGCCGGCACCTGGCCGTGGTAGCTGTCGAAGCCGTCGTAGTGGCCGGTGGCGGCGTAACTGGTGAGCGCGGCCACTTTCTTTTCGCCGCCGACGGCTTCAAGGTAACGATTCAGAATGTCTTCCGCGGTGGGGATCTTCGGCGCGCGGGCGCTGAGCTGCACTTCGTTGGGGTCGTCGGCGGGCGGCGCGGTGTATTGTTCGACGAGGCTCGGCACCACCTTCGGCACGGGAGTGCCGCGATGGCAGGTGTAGCAGGTGACGGCCTGCGCGCCGCCAAACAGATTCTTGTTGATCGAATTGACGATGCGGATCATGCGGACGGCGGTATTCTTGACCGGGAAGTCGTCCGCGTATTTGGCCCAGTTGCCCTGGACTTCCTCGCCGTGGCAGTTGGTGCAGTTATAGCCAAGGGCGGCGGAGAAGAATCCCATGGTCTCCATGAACTGGTTGACGGGGATGCCTTTCAGTTCCTGGACGTTGCTGAAGACATCCTCGGCCATCAGCGGCTTGGGGGCCGTCTGTGCGGTGGCGGGAAGGATTCCGAGCAGCATGACGGATGCCGCCGTGAATAAAGCGCGCGCCTGCATTTTCATAAACAATTTCTTTCTCCCTGAGCTGTTTGCGCCGTCGTGGTGCGCCGGCACGGCCTGCAAAAAACCGCGCCGCCGGAAAGCTGCAGGCGGATCTGCGAGCTGCCTTCCGACGGCGCCTGAGTGCGATCAGTCCCGGAGGACCGACTCCGATCTGAATCTATTTGTCTTTGTCCTTGATGCCGTTCATCGAATAGCCCACGCTGCCGTTGGGGAACGTGATGCGTTCGAGGTAGCCGTACTTCGAGCCGTCGAGGGCCTTAAGGAAGATGACGTTGATCTGCTGACCGATGGCGGCTTCGAAGTCGGCCTTGGTGAAGCCGTCTTTGCCGTACCAGCTGGGCGGGCTGGTTTCCATGCGCCAGTGCTCGGTCTTGCCGTCTTCGGACTTGGCGTCCATTTCGAGACCGATGTGGGGATTGACCCAGTCGACCTTGGTCAGGGTGGCCTTCATGGTGACTTTGTGGTCCACATCGAAGATGGCGGCCATGCCGTGATGGGCAAGCAGAGATGCGGCGGACAGCAACAGCAAGCCGAAGCAGGCAGCGATGCTGAGAACTTTGTTTTTCAAAAAAACCTCCTGGCTGGCCGGGCGCCGTGGCGGCATGCCCGACTTGACGTAGTATACAGCAACGATGCGCCGCACCACCACCGACGCAGGGCCGGCGGGGCGGGTTTCCGCGGCGTGAGACAGCGATGGCGGAGAGGGCGATCCGGGTTAATATAAAGGCCGTATCCGCCTATGCCCCTGTTTTCGTTTGACCCCAACGTGCTGCTGCCGACGACTTTCCGGCTTGCCTTTACCTATTTGCTGGCGCTGCCGACCGGGTGGTGGGCCGAAAAGGAAGGGCATGCGGTGGGCATCCGGACGTTTCCGATTGTGGCCATGGCCAGCTGCGGCTACCTGATGATTTTCCAGGGTACGGGGACGGATGCGCTGGCTGCCAGTTCGCGCGTGTTGCAGGGCCTGATGGCCGGCGTGGGGTTTGTGGGCGGCGGCGCGATCCTGAAAGACGGCATGAGCGTGCATGGCACGGCGACGGCGGCGAGCATCTGGAACTTCGGCGCAATCGGCGCGTCGGTAGCGATGGGGCGCTATGAGATCGCCGTGGTGCTGGCAGTCCTGAACCTGCTTACGATGCGGGGGCTGGTGCCGGTGAAGAAGAAGTTGGACGCAGATCCGATGTGAGGGCGAGCGGCGGTGCGCTGCCGCTATGATGTGAATTCGTGCCTGTCGATTCCACTGCAGTTATAGCCGCCACGGCGGTGATTCATCCGGAAGCCGTTATCGGGGCGCGCACCCGCGTGGGCGAGTTCTGCGTGGTGGAGCAGGACGTCACAATCGGGGCCGACTGCGTGCTGGAACCCTACGTCTTCGTGAAGCGCTGGACGACGATGGGGGACCGCAACGAGATTTCGGCGGGGACGGCGCTGGGTACAGATCCGCTGGACAAGAACTTCAGGGGCGAGCGGAGCTACCTGCGGATGGGGAGCGGGAATAAGATCCGGGAGCATTATACGGTGTCGAGGGGGACACCGCCGGAGTCGGCGACGGTGATCGGGGACGGCAATTACATCATGACGTCGGGCCACATTGCGCATAACTGCACGATCGGCAACAACACGGTGATTGCGAGCTGCGCGCTGGTGGCCGGCTGGGTGGAGGTGGAAGACCAGGCGTTCATTTCGGGCGGCGTGGGAGTCCACCAGTTTTCGAAGATCGGACGGCTGGCGATGATCGGCGGGATCACGCGGGTGAATCTGGATGCGCCGCCGTTTTTCACGTACACGGGACCGCGAATGACGCCGATGGGAGTGAACCGGGTGGGATTGCGGCGCGCGGGATTCACGGCGGCGCAGATTCAGCAGCTGAAGAAAGCGTATCTGGTGCTGTACAGGTCGGGCCTGCGGCTGGAAGAGGCGCTGGAGAAGATCGAGCGGGAACTGGCGGACGAGCAGACACTGCACCTGGTGAAGTTCATCCGGAGCAGCAAACGGGGAATCTGCCGGGGGCTCGGGACCGGGCGGTCCACGGAAGCCCCCGAAGAAGATTAAAGAAAGAAGATTAGAGAAGCAGAAGACTAGGAAGCGACGTCGACGCCCATGGAGCGGGCGGTACCGCGGACGCTGCGCATGGCGGCTTCCACATCGAAGCAGTTGAGATCGGGCATTTTGATTTTGGCGATCTCTTCGATCTGCTTTTCGGTGATCTTACCGACCTTGTTCTTATGCGGCTCGGCCGAACCCTTGGCAATGGCCACGGCGCGCTTGATGAGCACGGGGACGGGCGGGGTCTTGGTGATGAAGGTGAACGAGCGATCCGAGAAGATCGTGATCACGACGGGGATGATGAGGCCTTCCTGATCCTTCGCCGACGTCTTCGCATTGAACGCCTTGCAGAATTCCATGATGTTGACGCCCTGGGGACCGAGCGCCGTACCGACCGGCGGTGCGGGGGTCGCCTTCCCGGCGGGAATCTGCAGCTTTACTGAACCTGTAACTTTCTTCGCCATAACTACCTTTCAAAAAATCTTTTGTTGCGGAAACTTCCCTTAAGCGATCTTTTCGACCTGCAGGAAGTCCAGTTCCACCGGGGTTGCCCGGCCAAAAATCGTAACGAGAACGCGCAGGGTATTGCGTTCGGGGTTGATCTCGTCCACCTTGCCCTGGAAGTTGGAGAACGGCCCGTCGACGATGCGGACCGACTCGTTCTTTTCGAACGACATCTTCGGACGCGGACGCTCGGCGGCCGTCGTCTGGCGGTACAGCATCTTGTTAATTTCGTCGGCGCTGAGCGGGACGGGGGTAGTGCCGCCGCCGACGAAGCCGGTGACGCGCGGCGTATCCTTCACGCGGTGCCAGAGTTCGTCGTTCATTTCCATCTGGACGACAACGTAGCCGGGATACAGCATGCGCTTACTGGTAACTTTTTTGCCGTTGCGGAGCTCGACGACTTCTTCTTCGGGGATCAGGATCTGCCCGATCTGTTCGGAGAAGCCGAAGGCGTCGGCGCGGGTGCGGAGAGATTCGGCGACCTTGCGTTCAAAACCGGAATAGGTGTGGATGATGTACCACTGCTTGGTTTCGTCGACCGGAAGTTCGGCGACCGGGAGTTCGGCGACCGGGAGTTCGGCGACCGGTTCGGAGACTTCCACTGCTGCGGCATCGGCTTCGGCAGTGTTTTCGGACGCGAAGTCTGCGTCAACGGCGTCGGCCGGGAGTTCGGCGACGGGGAGTTCGGAGGCGTCGAGTTCTTCGGGCGCGTTATCGAGTTCCGGCATGATTATTTCACCAGCGCAGACTGGACGCGCACGAGCGTTTCCTCGAGCACCTGGTCGACAACTTTGAAGTAGATCGCAAAAATAAAGACGCTGAGGATGACCACCACGGTGGTGGACTCCACGCGGGCGCGGGTAGGCCAAGTGACGCGCTTCATTTCACTGCGGATATCCTGCAGATAATTGCGCGTGCTGTCGATCCAGTTTGTTTTAGTAACTTCTTCGCCTGCCATGACTTCCTTCGCGTACCTTTACTCTTGCGCCGCTTCGGTCGATTCTGTTTATTGGGAATCTGGCAGGGGCGGAGGGATTCGAACCCCCACTCGCGGTTTTGGAGACCGCTGGTCTGCCGTTAAACCTACGCCCCTTTAAGCCGGGTGAGTCCGCTAACCAGTGTACCCCATCGGACGTCGCCCGTGCGAGGGCGCGAGTGCGAGGAGGGGTGGATTGCGGCTACTGCAACACCAAAGTGCTACTTGGTCTCCCGATGCGCGTGATGCTTACGGCACGTGGGGCAGAATTTCTTCATTTCCAGACGTTCCGTGGTGGTTTTCTTGTTCTTCGTGCTGGTGTAGTTGCGGTTCTTGCATTCCTGGCACTGGAACGTGATGATTTCTCTTGGCATTTCTTACCTCTTCTCAACAAAACGCTTTCAACAAAACTGCGGCGGACAGCTGAAGGCCGCCCGCCGCAGGTCCAGACTTTTCTCCGAAAACCCTGACTACAGGATCTCCGACACGGTGCCGGCGCCGACGGTGCGGCCGCCTTCGCGAA
>CAIKMJ010000063.1 GCA_903828455.1 uncultured Acidobacteriia bacterium
GCACTCGGGCGGCGGATACGCCGTCGCCGCCGTGTTGGCGACCATAGCCGAGCTGGCGAGCGCCAGAATCATGAAAAATTTACGCATGGAAGTCTCCTTTTATGTGTGAATGGCAGCAGGATATTGGTTGCGATCGGCGGTTTTACCGAACCCAGGGGCAAACGTCGCACTCGGGCGGCGGATACGCCGTCGCCGCTGTGTTGGCGACCAGCGCCGAGATTGCGAGAGCCAGAATCATGATGAATTTGCGCATTGTGTTGTCTCCTCTTGGGTTCCGGTTAAACCGTACAAGGGCAGCATATTGCCCCGAAAGCGCGAAGCGGTAAATCTTTCAAAAAAGTGTCCTATACAGAACGAAACCGATCCCATTTTTGAATTTCATCCCAGGAAAATACTGAGGTATGCGGGCAGACGGGATTTGGGTGTACAATCCCGGATGTAACCTCTCTATGTCTTCGAACCGGGAAGCAGCCGCGACCGAAACCTGGCGACGCACGCTCAGTGCCATCCCCACTGTGCTGGGACGCCTTGCTTATCTGGCGTCACTGCGCGATGCAAATTCTGGTACTTACCAGCACTTTGGTCTCGCCCAGCGGGTTGGCGAAGGAGAAGTCGACCGCATGCTCCGCCGCAGTCATCTTGCGATTTTTCAGGAATGGCTTTGTTTCGGATTGGAACAACAAAAGCAGGAATTAGAGGAGTATTTTTCCGGGCTGGAAGGAGATCGGCGGGAAATTGTCGCCAACTGGCTCTCTTTGGAACCCTATTCTTCCTGGATTCCCGCCGAGTCCCGCGACGTGGAACGCAAGCTGTTCCATGCCGACCTCGGTGTCATTCTGGAAATGATCAGGGCCGACTACGGCGTCGCTTCTCGGGATCCAGACTCATAGCCAGCCCGACCACCTGGCCGACCACCTCGATCTCCTCCGGGTAGCGGAAATTCAGGACCGGCGCCTCCGACTCAGGATCGCCTATCAGACTGATCACCCCGTCCTTCACGCTGCACCAGCGGCAGTAGTATCCATCCCGATGTTCCAGAAAATAAATCGGTCTTTCGCTCAGACTGCGCCATCCGCCGGCCTGTATTTTGCGCTTGCCGTCGTCCACCACCAGCAACGAACCGGGCGGCACCGTCGGATACATGGACCAGTCCTCCGTGCCCACAAAACCGTATCGATAGCGCCGCACATCGACCCCGCCCAGCAGCGCCAGCGGCAGCTTTCCCCAGCGCTGCACCACCTCGCTGACAAAAAACGTCCGCCGCAGATCGATTCCCGGATCGAGCGAGATCGGCAGCATCGCCTCGGCCCCCGCGTCCGGATTGAAACTGATCCCGTGCGTTTTCTCAATCTGGATCAGACTCGCATCCGCCGCCATCGATTCCAGCGGGACGTTATACCAACCCAGTACTTCAGTAATGTCCAGCCGATAAATACAGCACAGCGAATAAAGGCGGTAAATAGACGGAACAGTGCCTTGATTTTCAATATCGGACAGCCGGCTGATGAGGATAACGAATTCCGTATTTCCCCGGCGCTCGGCGATCAGCTGACTCGCCTGCTCCACGTCCCGGTACTTTAGATTCAGTCGTTCGCGTGCTCGGCGCAGACGCTGACCGGCTTCAACCATGCTATGATCCTGTCTCTGGATGGAAACCGCTGCCTGGGCCATGCTGTCCCTTGTTTGCCGAAGCGAGTTTGACGGCCTAATACCGTATACGAGGGATTATATCTTTCAACTGTTCCTGGTTCAATAATTGTTATGTGTCTTCGTTCCGAATTCAGAACAAATTACGTCACAGGATGCCTGGTTTGAGAATTGTCGTCGCAGTTACCGGCGCCAGCGGCGCGGTTTACCCCCTTCGGTTACTGGAACGCTTACGTCGAACCGGAGCGGAAATTCATCTGGTGCTCAGCCGCGCCGGCGAAAAAACGCTCTTTCTCGAAACGGGACGCAAAGCCGCTGAACTCAAGGCGCTTGCCCACCATTGCTGGCCCATGGAAGATATTTCCGCCCCGCTCGCCAGCGGTTCGTTTCGGACCGACGGGATGGTCGTGGCGCCCTGTTCCATTCACACCCTTTCCGCCATCGCCTGGGGAATCAGTTCCAATCTGATCGTCCGCGCCGCCGACGTCACTCTCAAGGAGCGTCGCCGCCTGATCCTCATGGTCCGCGAAAGCCCGTTTCATCTTGGCCATCTGCGCGCCATGACCGCCGTCGCCGAAATGGGCGGCATCATCGCCCCGCCTATCCCCGGCTTCTACAACCAGCCTTCCACCATCGAAGATCTGGTCGATTCCAGCGTCGACCGCGTTCTCGATCTGCTCGGGCTCGCCGACGAGGACGTCCGCCGCTGGTCCGGCCCGCCCTCCGCCGCCGGGCGCGATCGGGTTGTGTCCAATAATCCGGCGGTGTCCAATAATAAAGACCAGAGCAGCGCCGACGCCTCCGATCCCGAGTCGGACGAGTGCGCTGACGATTCGGATTGAGCATACGGGAGCGCAACATGAAGCCGCAGCATTCTGAGGTGAAGCATTCGCCGGCGACGCATTCACCAGTCAAGAGAAGGATTGCCTTCCAGGGCGAGCTGGGCGCCTTCAGCCAGGTCGCGGCCGCGCAACTGGCGGGCGGCGATTTCGTCCCCGTTCCCTTTCAGTCCTTCGAGGAAATCTTCCTCGCAGTCAGAAATGGAAAATGCCATGCGGCTGCTGTACCGATTGAGAACACTTTACACGGATCGGTGCACGGTAATTATGACCTGCTTTTGAAGTACAACCTGCCTATACGTAATGAAACCTACGTGCGCATCGTGCACAACCTCATTGCCGCGCCCCACGTAAAATTCTCAGACGTGAAGCGTGTCTATTCACACGAAGTCGCGCTCAATCAATGCCGCACTTTTTTTGAGAATCATTCGCGAATCGAAAAACAGGTTTACTACGATACCGCCGGCAGCGTGAAGATGGTGATGGAAAAAGGCCTGCGCGATGCCGCTGCAATTGCGTCCGCCGCGGCCGCGGAAATCTACGGCGCCAATATTCTGAAAAAGTCCATTGAAGATGACCGCCAGAATTTCACACGCTTCTTCCTTCTGGAAAAACCGAAGCGTCGCGAGCCTCTGCCGCGCGGCAAAGAAGAGAAGCCCGGCGACGTCACCTACAAAACATCGCTCGTCTTCACCACGCGCAACACTCCCGGCGCGCTGTTTCGTTCGCTCAGCGCCTTCGCTCTGCGCGATCTCAATCTGACCAAGATCGAATCGCGGCCTCTGCGGGGCAAGCCGTGGGAATATCTTTTCTATCTCGACTTCATCGGCCACACCGAAGACACCGCCGCGAAGAACGCACTTCGCCATCTCGCTGAGATTGCCGACATGTGGCGCGTGCTCGGCTGCTATCCGGCCGGTAAGCTGTAGCCGCGCAGCGCGCCCGTTGGCTGCATAGCGAACATCCGATGCCCGCAAGTCTCGTCCCTCTCGAATCCGGCACGCCTGTCCCGCAGGCCAACGAAAAGCTGGTCGACGTCGCCGCCTTCCGCGCCGCGCTCGAAAAGGAAATCGCCGGCGAGGTCCGCTTCGATGCCGTATCGCGCGCCCTCTATTCCACCGACGCCAGCGTTTATCAGATCGCGCCGCTCGGCCTCGTCGTCGTCCGCACCCGCGAAGATCTCATCAGCGCCGTACGCATCTGCGCCGCGCACCGCTGTCCCCTCACCGTGCGCGGCGGCGGCACCGCCCAGGCCGGCCAGGCCATCGGCGCCGGCCTGCAGATCGATACGTCGAAATACTACAACGCCATCCTCGAACTCAACGTCGCCGAACGCTGGGTGCGCGTGCAGCCCGGCATCGTGCTCGATGAGCTCAACGCGCAGCTCCGCCCCCACGGCCTCCGCTTCGCGCCCGACGTCTCCACCGCCAGCCGCGCGGCCGTCGGTGGCATGATGGGCAACAATTCCAGCGGCGCCCGCAGCGTGCTCTACGGCAAGACCATCGACCACGTGCTCGAACAGGAGGTCATCCTCGGCGATGGTTCCGTTGCCCGCTTCCGCCCCCGCTCCGGCGCGGACCTCGAGGCCGCCCTGCAAGCTGACAGCTTCGAAGGCGGCCTCTACCGCGCCGTTCGCCGCATCGCTCTCAGCAACGCCGCCGAAGTCGAGCGCCGCTTCCCGAAAGTTCTGCGCCGCGTGGGCGGCTACAACCTCGATGAATTTGTCGATCCCGCCCGCCCCATGAATCTGGCGAAGATCATGGTCGGCTCGGAAGGCACGCTGGGCGTGGTCCTCGAAGCGAAGCTCAATCTCGTTCCACTGCCCAAGGCTAAGGCCGTTCTCTGCGTGCAGTTCCACGATCTTCTCGAAGCGCTCGCCGCCACGCCCGCCATCCTCGCCCACAAGCCCTCGGCCTGCGAGGTGATGGATCGCTTCATCCTCGATCATTCCTATCTCAGCCCCAACCTGCAGCGCACGCGCGAAACCTTCGTCGAAGGCAACCCCGGCGCGCTTCTCTGCATCGAGTTTTACGACGACACCGCCGCCGCTCTCCCGCCGCGCCTCGAAGCCTGCGAACTCGACCTGCGAACCCGCGGCCTCGGCTACCATTTCCACCACGCCTGCGACCTTGCCGCCCAGGCCCGCGTCTGGAGCCTTCGCGAGGCCGCCCTCGGCCTCTCCATGACCATGAAGGAAGACGCCAAGTCGCTCTCCTTCGTGGAAGACACCGCCGTCGCGCCGGAAAAGCTGCGCGACTATATCGAACGCTTCCTCGCCATCGTGAAGAAGCACGACACCGTCGCCGGCGTTTACGCGCACGCCTCGGTCGGCTGCCTGCACGTCCGCCCGGTCATCAACATGAAGACCGCCGCCGGCATCCGCAGATTCGAAGCCATCGCGAACGATGTCGCCGACCTCGTCCTCCAATTCGGCGGCTCGCTCTCCGGCGAACATGGCGACGGCATGGTCCGCAGTCCCTTCATGCGCAAAATGTTCGGCGACCAGCTCTACGAAGCCTTCCGCGACATCAAGCGCTCCTTCGATCCGCTCGGCATTTTCAATCCCGGCAAGATTGTCGACAGCCCGCCCCTCACCGCCAACCTGCGCTATGGCGCCGGCTACGTCACGCCCAATCCGCGCACGCATTTCGATTTCTCCGAATACGGCGGCATGGGCGGCGCCGTCGAAATGTGCAGCGGCCTCGGCGCCTGCCGCAAGAAACTTGAAGGCACCATGTGCCCGTCTTACATGGCCACGAAGGACGAGGCCGACGTCACGCGCGGCCGCGCCAATGTTCTTCGCCTCGCGATGACCGGCCGCCTCGCCGACGCCGGCCTCGACGAAACCGGCGTCCACCAGGCGCTCGATCTCTGCCTCGAATGCCGCGCCTGCAAGGCCGAATGCCCGGTCGGCGTCGACATGGCGCGCTTCAAGAGTGAGTTCCTCGCCGGCTATTGGGAAACTTACGGCACGCCGCTCCAGGCGAAGATGCTCGGCAACGTGCGCTCGGTTGCGGAACTCGGCAGCCGCCTCCCGGCGCTCTTCAACCGCCTGCAGAACAGCGGCCTCGGGCGCGGAATCAACCAGGCCCTCTTCGGCATCGACCGCCGCCGCACGCTCCCCGCGCTCGCCCCGCGCACGTTCGCCTCGCTCGTGAAGTCGCGCGCCGCCTCCCATCCCGCCGTGCTGCTCTTCAACGACACGTTCACCAACTTCTACGATCCCGAAATCGGCGTCGCCGTCTGGGACGTGCTCGAATCCGCCGGCCAGCGCGTCGCCCTCGCGCCCAATCATTGCTGCGGCCGCCCGCTCATCTCCAAAGGTCTTCTCAGGCAGGCCGCCGAACAGGCGCGCCTCAATACGGAATCGCTCTACGCCGCCGCCTCGTCCGGCAAAAAAATCGTCTTCTGCGAACCGAGCTGCCTCTCCGCCATCCGCGAAGATGCCCCCGCGCTGCTGCGTGGCGAACTGCAGGAGAAAGCCAAAGTCGTCGCCTCGGCCGCCGTGCTCTTCGAAGAGTTCGCCGCCGCGCTGCCGCTTCGGCTCCAGCCGGGTCCGCCGAAAATTCTGCTGCACGGCCACTGCCACCAGAAGTCCATGGGTCTCGTGCCGCCCGCCAAAGAACTGCTTTCGAAGATCCCCGGCTCCACCGTCATCGACCTCGACGCCGGCTGCTGCGGCATGGCCGGCTCGTTCGGCTATTCCGCGGATCACTACGACGTCTCCCGCCAGATCGGCGAACGCAAACTCCTGCCGCAGGTCCGCGGCAAGGCCTCCGCGGACGTCGTCGTCGCCGCCGGCACCTCCTGCCGGCACCAGATTGCCGACTTCACCAGCGACCGCGCGCAGCACCCCGCGCTGCTCCTGCAATCCCTGCTCGAACCCCGCCGCTGAACGCAGGCGCCTGCCCTATACTATCGGCCATGGTCCGCAGGTGGATTCAGCGCGGCACTCCCGCCCCCGTCGCTTTGCTGCTTTGCCTCGCCCTCGCTTCCTGCTACGTGCAGTTGCGGCGCGCCCTGCGCCCTGTCCCCGATGCCGACCCGGTCTCCCTCGCCATCGCTCCGTTTGAAGATCTCAAACCCGACCTGCCCGCGCGCGGTGAAGTCTGCTACTTCAGCGACGTCGCTTCGCAGCAGCCCGGCGACGCCCTCTTGTTCCTCGCCCAATACAGCCTCGCTCCTCTGCTCGTCAAGTCCGGCGCGGATTGCGATCTCGTCATCGGCAACTTCGCCAACCCGGCCTCCGCCCTCGCCCTCACGCAACAGCGCGGCCTGCGCATCCGGCGCAGCCAGGGCGGCCTGACGCTGCTGCAAAGGGGAAAGCCCTGACTCTTCTTCTCGCCATCGCGTGGCCGCTGCTCATCGGCCTCCTGCTCGTCCGTGCGCTCGATTGCGACCTCGGCCTTCTCTCCCGCCTCTGTCTCGGCGTCGCTCTCGGCATCGGCGCGGTGTCCGCCTGCTGCTTCCTCGGCCTTGAATCGGGAATGCCGTCCGCCGTCTTCGAGATTCTGCTGCTCGCCGCGCTCGGCCTTGCCTGCTGGAAGCTCGGCCGGAGCAAACCCGCGCAACTCCCCGCCGCCGTCTCGCCGCGCGGGCTCGTTCCGGCCCTCGCCACTCTGCTCTCAATCGTCCTCGCCGCCGACCTGCTCTCCTTCTTCCATTCGCTCTCCGAAAACCCGCACGGCGAATGGGACGCCTGGGCCATCTGGAATCTGCACGCCCGTTTTCTCTCCACCCCCTACTGGCGCGAACTATTCTCGCCCGCCATTCCGTGGACCCATCCGGACTATCCTCTGCTGCTCCCCGGCTTCATCGCCCGCGTCTGGACCGTCCTCGGTGAACGCGATCCCAACGCCCCCGCCGCCGTGGCTTTCGTCTTCACCTTCGCCGCCATCGGACTGCTCGGCGGAACCATCGCCGCCCTGCGCGGCCGCGTCCAGGGCCTGCTCGCTGCGCTCGTCCTCGCCTCCACGCCCTACTTCATCGCGCGCGGAGCCGCCGAATATGCCGATACCCCCGTGGCCTTCTTCATCCTCGCCACGCTTGCTCTGCTGAGCCTCGAGGATCGCCGCTGGCCCGCTCGCCGGGGCCTGTCCATCCTCGCGGGTATCTGCGCCTGCATGGCCGCGTGGACGAAGAATGAGGGCCTTCTCCTCATCGCCCTGCTGGTTCCTCTTCGCGTCGCGCTCATCTGGCGCGCGCGCGGCCGCGCGGCCGCCCTGCGGCAGTTGACCTGGTTCGCCGCCGGACTTGCTCCTGTCCTCGCCCTGCTGTTGCTCTTCAAGCTGACCCTCGCCACCACCAACGCCAACATCGGCGGACACTCAGCCGCGGACTTCGCGCATCTGCTCGCCGATACGTCGCGCTGGCAGGTGGTGATCGTCGAAATGGGGAAGGGAATCCTGCGCTTTGGCGGCCTGCCGGTGGGAACCGTTCCGGTCCTCGCCGCCTACACAGCGTGGGTGGGGATCGATCGCGGCGCGGACCGCGTCAGCCTGTTCACGCTCTCCGCCGCGCTCGTGCTTCTGCTCGTCGGTTATTGTTTCGTCTTCGTCGTCTCGCCCGGCGAAATTCACTGGCAGACCGACAACGCCGTCGGCCGCCTGCTGCTCCAGCTCTGGCCCGCCACCGTGTTTCTTGCGTTCCTGCTGGCCAATCGGCTCGACCGGCCCGCGCCCGATGCGCACGGGGACGCCGCCGGCCCGCCCGCCGCTGAATAGTCCCGGCGGCAGCCACCAGCCGGCGTCCCCGGCAGTTTTTAAAGCGTGACGAACTTGATGCAGGAAGGCTTCAGGATCTCCGCCTTCGCGCCGGTCGGCGTCAGCTTCCCGGTATTGGCGTCCACCGCGAACGTGACCATCTGATTCGTCGTCTGGTTGCCCACGTACAGGAACCTGCCCGAAGGGTCGAAATCGAACTCTCGCGGATTGCCGCCCTGCGTGCTCGTGATCTCCACCGGGATCATCTTCCCCGTCGAATCCTCCACGCGGAAGATCGCCAGGCTGTCATGCCCGCGATTGCTCGCATAGATGAAGTTCCCGTTCGGATGAATCCGCATATCCGCCAGCGCATTCTTTTCCTTGAAATCGGCCGGGATCGTGGGGGCCGTGTGAATCGGCTGCACATCGCCCGTCTTCGAATCGAAGTGGAACGACGACACGATCGACTCGCGTTCGTTCGTGATGAAGAAGTACGGCAGCCGCGGATGAATCGCCGAATGCCGCGGCGCGCGTCCGGCCGGCGTCGCGAACACCTTGGCCGTCCCCAGCGAGCGCGACGTCGCATCGAACGGATACACGTAAATGTGGTCCGACCCCACGTCGCACGCGATCACCCAGCGCCCCGTATTGTCGAAGTTCACCGAATGTGCCGAAGCCCCGGCTCCCGGCTCGCTCAGCGGCCGCCGCTCGAACACGCCCACATCGCACGCCGTCTCCAGCGACCCGTCCGGCTTCACCGCAAACATCGCCACCGTGCCGTCGTCGGTCGGCGTCTCGATCACCGGCACGCCGTTCCGCTTGGTCACCTGCACGGCCTTGTTGAAGATCCCGTGGTTCGCCACCAGCACCCGCTTGCCGGTCTTGTCGATAATCATGAAACACGGATTGACGCCCATCGACGGCACCGCATTCATGTGCGTCAGCGCGCCACTGGCTGCGTTGATCGAGAACGAATGTACCGCCCCGCCCGTGCCCGGCTTGTTGTCCGTCGTCGGCGCTTCGTGCGTGCAATAGAGAAAACGTCCGTCGGGGCTGATGCACAGGTTCCCCACGTTCAGGTTGTCAAACTCCGTCGCGGTGCGGCCCACCTTGGTGAGCGAACCATCGCTCGTATTCACCGTGAACACGGTGATCCCGCCGCCGCCGCCGGTTCCGAACGGTCCCTGCGTCCAGGCGCCGGCGAACGCGTAAAGTTTCCGGTTCGCGCCGCCCGGCGCCTGAAATGCCGAAAGCGCCGTCGCGCCCGCCACCATCGTGCCGGTCATCGCAAACAATTCGCGCCGTGTGAGCTTGCTGTTCATAAGATTTGTTTGACTCCTTTTTCAGCTGTTGATTGTCAGGCGCCGTTCGCTGCCCAGAGATTATCCTACAGCGTGCACAGTGCGCCTTCCGGCATCGCGGGAACCGGCAACGCCCGGCGCCGGCCCGGCACCAACAAGCGCCGCCGTCTATTTCTTGATGCCCACGGCTCGCTCTTCGAAGGAGCGGTAAAACGCGTCGTCGGTCGGAATGCAGCGGTCTTCCACCAAACCGGACCACCCGGCAATCGACATCGCTTCCCGCGGGATCAGCGCCCACACCTTCGTGCTCGCATGCCACGGCCGCGTGTACATCGCCGGATCGGTGAGCGTCATATCCACCTGCAGCCGGTTCGGGCTCGGGCGCTTGTAGCGTTCTTCCAGCACCGCCTTCTCGCTGATCGGATAGCCGAATGCATCCACCCACTGCCGGTCGTCAAGCCCCACCGTCGTCACCACCAGGGTGTCGCCTTCCCAGTGGCCCACCGAATACCCGTTGTAGCGCGGCAGGTAGTCTTCCACCTTCGGCAGCGGCCGCCCGTCGATCCAGATCTCGCGGTTATCCCACGTCCATTCGAACTTCTGCACCACCAGATCCTTCACCTGCACAATCTGCATCGCCGCATTCCCGCCCGAAAACGCCACCAGACGCATCAGCCCCAGCGGATCGCACCGTTCTTCCGGATCGTTGCCCAGCGCCGGCGCCACCGCCCGGCGATACCCCACGTCCACGTTCGCATGCGCCAGCGCCTGCGGCGTGCCCGCTTCGAACCCCTTCGACGGCTTGTTCAGCTGGAACTTCTTCTCGCCCTCCGGTGTCCGCGGCGGAACCTCGCCGAAGAAGCCGTACGATATCGGCCCGTTGTCCCGGCACTCCGGGCACGCCGGCTGATGAAACGGCTCCGGACTCCTCGCCCACAGCCCGTTGAAGTCGTGCTTATCGTACTCGCGCGTATCTTTGTCCGACGGCCCCGACTGCGCCGCTTGCCCGGCTCCCATGCCGCTCCGCCCCAGGCTCGTCTGCGCCGCCGCACTCTGTACCAGCAAAAGTGCCGGCATCGTCGTCAGCACAAGCGCCGTCCTCGCGGCCCCGGAAAGTCGCGCCAAACTGCTGTAAATTGTCATTTTCTGATTCCTTATTTCGCCGCGCCCGTTCTATTTCGCGTCCGCCGGCTTGTCATCGCCAGGCTTCGGCTGGTATCCGCCAGGCACGCCGTCCAGATCGAGGGCCTTCATCCCGCCATGCTCGCTCGCGATCGGTTCGCCCTTCTCGCTTTCGATCTTCAGCACCACCGCGCTGAATCCCCCTACCCGCGACGTCCCCAGATACAGCTTCACCTTCGTCCCCGGCTTCAGCGCTTCGAGGCACCGCGACTTCGTCCACCCCGCCCGCGCCAGCTGCGAAGGATTCGACGACGCCTCCGCCGCCCAGTGCTCCACCTGTCCGTTCTTGTCCGTCCGGTCGAACGTCATCGAAGGATGCGGATTCAGATAGTTGAATTCCGTAACCGTGGCCCACGTGGACCAGACATTGACTGTGTCGTAAGAAACCGCGGTCCCGTGGTGTGCCCACGCCGCGATGGAGCCCAAAAGCAAACAGGCCGCCAGCCCGCATGATTTTGTCAGGTGATTTCGCATGAAGTAGAGTCTATGCCGCCCCGTTTTGCATGTCAAACGCCGCCCGCGCCCCGCCTCGCGACGGCGCGCCCCAACGGAATATACTGGGCAACTTGCAAGGAGGCCTTTCCTGATGCGCCGTCTTTTTACTCTTCTCTCGATCTCCGTCCTCTGTCTCGCGCAGAACACTTTCGCCCAAAGCATCCGTCCCGAAACCCCGCAATTCAACGCCGCCCTCATGAACATGCAGACGCCCCCGCCGCAGGGGCTCGCCGTCCGCGCCGGCCGCATGTTCGACCCCAAATCCGGCCGCAACCTCACCAATCAGATCATCCTGATTCAGGGCGATCGCATCGTCGACGTCGGCCCCCCCGACCGCGTCAAAATCCCCGCCGGCGCCCGCGTCATCGATCTCACCGCAGCCACCGTCCTCCCCGGCCTCATCGATCGCCACGTCCATCTCTTTCAGGAGCAGCAGCCCAACGACAGCCGAACCGTCCTCATGGCCCTCAACTACGCCCTGAAGGATCTCAACGCCGGCTTCACCACCATCCAGGACATGGGCTCGCCCTACACCTACGCCGGCGTCGAACTGCGCGACTCCATCAACAAAGGGCTCGTCCCCGGCCCCCGCCTCCAGGTCACCGGCCCGCAGCTCACCCCGCGCGCCGCCGCTCCCTACGCCGCGCCCTCCGTCGTCACCCCGTTCGGTCAGGGTCCCGCCGCTCCCGTCTGGCAGCTCGTGCAGAACATCAACTCGCCCTGGCTCGCCCGCGCCGCCGTCCGCGAACACTCCCACTACGGCGTCGACTGGATCAAGGTCTACGACACCGAAGACTACGAAGGCGGCGGCTACCCCGATCCCGCCGGCTCCGGCGCCTTCCTGCCCGACGGCCGCATGATCAACGTCCCCTCGCTCACCCTCGAAGAAGATCAGGCCATCGTCGACGAAGCCCACCGCCGCGGCCTCAAAGTCGCCTGCCACGCCTATGGCGGCGAGGGCCTCCGCAACTGCCTCACCGCCGGCGTCGACCTCCCCATGCACGTCATCGTCGGCGTCACCGGCGCCGAAGGCCTCGACGACGAAACCATCCGCCTCTTCAAAACCCCTCTCGCCGACGGCACCCTGCGCCCCGTCATGCAGACCCTCTGGGACCTCATCGGCGACATGGAAAAGCGCGACCTCGCCGCCACCGGCGGCAAAAAGACCCGCTACCAGCTCACCGAACTCAGCTTCAAACGGCTCGTGAAGGAAGGCATTCAGGAAGTCTTCGGCAGCGGGGTCTACCTCGGCGGCCACGGCACCCAGGCCATGCAGTTCGGCATCTTCGTCAAGTGGGGCATCACGCCCGCGCAGGCCCTGCAGATGGCCACCACCGTCGCCGCCGAGGGCCTGAATTTCGACCTCGGCAAGTACGTCGGCATCATCGAAAAAGGCCGCTTTGCCGACCTCGTCGCCGTCTCCGGCGACCCTCTCGCCGACATCACCGAAACCGAGCGCGTCAAATTTGTGATGAAAGGTGGCGTCGTCTACCGCAATGAAATCAAATAGCCCGTTCCCCCTCGAACCGCTGCGCCGCCAGCCCACCCGCCGCGACGCCCTCCGCCTGGCCGCCGGCGCTCTTCTCGCCAGCCCCTGCCTGCGCGCCGCCACCGCGGGCTCTTCCGTCACCGAAACCCTCGCCGCCTATATGGCCAGCGCCGGCACCGCGCCGCTGCCCGCCGAAGTGCTCGAGAAGACCAAGCACCACATCCTCGATACCTTCGCCGCCATGATCTCCGGCGCCAGCCTCCCGCCCGGCCAGACCGGCCTGAAGTTCGCCGAGGCGCATCAGGGCGAAAAGGTCGCCACCGTCGTCGCCTCGAAGCTGCTCTGCGGCCCGCTCGAAGCCGCCATGGTCAACGCCATGCTGGCCCACTCCGATGAGACCGACGACTCCCACGCGCCCTCCCACTCCCACCCCGGCTGCGCCATCGTTCCCGCCGCCTACGCCGCCGGCGAACAGTTCGGCATCGATGGCTCCCGTTTCCTCCGCGCCGTCACGCTCGGCTACGACATCGGCCCCCGCGTCACCATGACCCTCGGCGGCCTGCCCTATCAGATGGAGAGCCACCGCTCCGCCCACAGCATCTCCAGCACCTTCGGCGCCACCGCCGCCGCCTGCTGCGCCGCCGCCCTCAACGCGCAGCAAATGCGCTGGGCTCTCGATTACGCCGCCCAGCAGGCCTCCGGCACCGCCGCCTGGCAGCGCGACACCAACCACGTCGAAAAGTCCCTGGTCTTCGCCGGCTGGCCCGCCCGCAACGGCGTCAGCTCGGCCCTGCTCCTGCAACTGGGCGGCTCCGGCGTCGATGACATCTTCACCGGCGCCGACAACTTCCTGCTCACCTTCAACCCGAAGGCCGACCCCGCCGGCCTCATCGATAAACTCGGCGAACGTTTCGAAGTCACCCGCACCAACATCAAGAAGTGGACCGTCGGCTCGCCCATCCAGGCTCCGCTCGACGCCGTCACCAACCTCCGCCAGCGCCATCCCTTCGAAGCCGCCGACGTGAAGAAGGTCGTCGTTCGCGTCGCCACCAGCGAGGCCAAAACCGTCAACAATCGCGAAATGCCGGACATCTCGCTCCAGCACATGGTGGCCGTCGTGCTGATCGATAAGACCGCGTCCTTCGCCGCCGCCCATGATCGCCCGCGCATGGCCGATCCCGCTCTCGTGCGCGAACGCGCCAAAGTCGAACTGGTGCCCGATGAGGAACTCGAAGCCCTCTACCCGCGCCGCGTCACCGTCGTCGAACTCACGCTCAACGACGGCACCACCCTCACCGAACGCGTCGAAGCCGTTCGCGGCACCGCCGAAAACCCCATGACGCGCGACGAAGTCGTCGCCAAAGCCGGCGACCTCCTCGCTCCTGTCATCGGCGCCGCGCAAAGCCGCAAGCTCATCGCGCAGATTCTCAATCTCGAAACGCTGAAGAGCCTTCGCGGCCTGCGGCCTCTGCTGCAAAAAGCCTGAAGCGCGCCCCAATTACTCGCACCGGAGCAACCAACACCGGAGCGCCCCGCCCGTACCCGCGGCAGAGCGCTCCGTCTTCCCGTCTCGTCTACGCCAGCGCCTTGCCGTACAGCGCCAGCAACCGGCCCCAGGCCTTCTCGGCCTGCGGTTCGTTGTAGACCTGCGAATCCGGCGGGCACCACCCGTGCGCCGCTCCCGCGTAGACTTCAATCTCCGCCTGCATCCCTGCCTTCGCGAAAGTTTCCTTCAGCGTGTCCTTGTCGGTCGGCGCCTTCGCGTCGTCGTTCTCGGCAATCGCAATCAGGAACTGCGCCTTGGTTTTCGAGGCCTGCAGATGCGGGCTGTTCGGCATCGTCGTCACCAGTCCGCCGCCATGGAACGACGCCACCGCGCCCACCCGGTCCGGCATCGCCGCCGCCGTGCGGAACGCAATCGGCCCGCTCATGCAATACCCCTGCACGCCCATCTTCCGGTTCTTCGCCACCGATGCCTGCGTGTCCAGCCACCCGATGAACGCCTTGGCATCCGTCATGTGCGTCGTTTCATTGAGCCCCTGCGCCAGCGGCATCAGTTGCTGCAGCGGCGTCGCCCCGCCCTTTTCCGCCGTCGGCGCCTGCTTCACGCGGTAAAACGGATTGACCGTCAGCACCGAATAGCCCGATTCCGCCAGCCGTTTCGCCATCTGCCGGAACGCCGGCCGCAGCCCGAAAATATCCGGCCACATCAGCACGCCCGGTGCCGCGCCAGTCGCCGGATGCACGAAGTAGCAATCCGCGTTGCCGTCCGGCGTCTTGATCGTGACGTCCGCTTCGGTCACCGCCGCCGCATTCGCCACTTTGGGCAGCATCATCGCGATGCCCGCGCCCACAATCATGCCGAACTGCTTGCGCGTCACCAGACCCCGCGCTTCGTACTCCTGCCGGTCTTTTTCAAAACGATCCTGATCGCACATTTTCGCTCCTTATTCCCGTCAACCTTGATTGCCGCGGTGGACGATTTGCACCGTGAAACCACGCCACCGCGTACCGGGCCATTCTATCGCCCCGCAGACCCGCCGCGCGTTCGCCCCCGTCGCGCTCGCCATCCTCCAATCACAAGCCCCCGAAATTTATATTCCCCGCGCCATCAACGGTTTCGATCCCGCCCGCCGCCCCATCCCCCCTCCGCTGCTGCTATAGCTGGGGCGCATGGCTACTCCAACACAACGCACAGCCAACCAGGCGAATTCAAAGCAGAGCACCGGCCCGCGCACCGCGGCCGGCAAACGCACCGCAAGTCTCAACGCGTATAAGCACGGCCTGACCGGCCAGGTCGTCCTGCGCACGCCCGAAGAGCAGGCAGCTTACGCAGCTCTCGAGTCC
>CAIKMJ010000064.1 GCA_903828455.1 uncultured Acidobacteriia bacterium
ACCGTAATCCGCGCGTCCAGCTTCACCATTTCATCCTTCAACTGCTGCCGCGTATGCTTCGCCGTCCCGCGCATCAGCATCGAACCCGTCAGATCTCCCGCCGCCCGCCGCCCCGTCAGCGACTTCTCATCGCCGAACTGCAGCGTCAGCGTCGCGGTCACCGTCGCCCCGCGCGACTGCTTCGGCAGCAGCATCACATGCAGCCCGCTCGTCAGCTGCCCCCGCTGCACGCGCTTTTCAATATTGGCCGGCGAAGGGTCGAACGCCTCGCCCGCCGACATATCCAGGCTGGTCTTGAAATTCTGCAGCGAACTTTCGATCGCCGGCGCTTCCGGCACCATCGTCCGGTCCGGCGCTGCTTCCGGAATGAACTCGCCCACCGTGCGGTTCGACGCTTTGAAATACGTCTTCGCCACCCGCAGCACATCTTCCGCCGTCACCGCCTTCAGCTGCTCGTAATTGAGGAAAAACAGCCGCCAGTCGCCCGCGCCGATCTCCTCGCTCAGCAGCCGCGCCACCGTCTGCGAATTGCGGATCTGCTCTTCCATCCCCTGCACGATGCGCGTTCTCGACCGCTCCACTTCTTCCTTGCTCGGCGGCTCGCTCACCATCCCGGCAATCGTGTCGATCATCGCCTTCCGCGCCTCGTCGAGCGACTGATCCTTGCTCAGCGTCGCCGACGCCAGCACATACCCGGGATCGTGCAGTTCGTCATACTCCATCTGCACATTCACGGCCTTCTTGTTTTCCACCAGCGCCTTGTACAGCCGCCCCGTCGACGTCACCGGCGCGTGCCCGCCGCCTCCGCCTGTCGCCGCCAGAATCCCGATCATCACCTCGAGCGCCGCCGAATCCGGATGCGACAGCGCCGGCGCATGCCACGCCATCATCACCACCGGACTGTCGCCCACGCGCCGCAACTCCACCGTCCGCTCGCCGTCCTGCACAGGCTCCACCGTGTAGGTGTCGTTCAGCTTGCGCGCGGGGCGGGGAATTGCCCCGAACGCGTCGGCCACCATCTTCAGCGTCTTTGTCTCGTCGAACTGCCCGGCCACCACCAGCACCGCGTTGTCCGGCTGATAATACGTGCGGTAAAACGCCGCCAGCCGGTCAATCGGAACTTTCTCGATATCGGCCCGCGACCCGATCGTGCTCTTCCCGTAGTTGTGCCACAGGTACGCCGTCGACACCACGCGCTCCTCCAGAATCCGCTCCGGACTGTTCTCGCCGCGCTCGAACTCATTCCGCACCACGGTCATCTCGGTATCGAGCAGCGCCTTGTCCATCCGCATGTTCACCATGCGTTCGGCCTCGAGGCCCAGCGCCCATTTCAGATTCTCATCGGTCGCCGTGAACGTCTCGAAGTAATTCGTGCGGTCCACGTTCGTCGACCCGTTGAACAGCGCGCCGTGATCCACCAGTTCTTTTTTGATGTCGCGGTCGTGCGTGCTCCGGATGAAGTTCATGTGCTCCAGCAGATGCGCCATGCCGCTCTCGCCATAGCCCTCGTGCCGCGACCCCACCAGGTACGTCATATTGACCATCACCTTGGGGCTCGACGAATCGGGCAACAGCAGCACCCGCAGGCCGTTCGGATACGCATACTCCGTAATCCCGCCCATCGTGGCCTTTTTCTGCACGCCCGCCGGCAGAGTCTGCGCCGTCAGCACCTGCGCCGCCAGCGCGGCAGCCAGCGCCGCCGTCAGCAGGATCCGCGTCGCCATCGATCGATTACGCATCAAGAGCCTCCATAAAACAACACACCCCCGCTCTTCTGCAGACGGGGGCCTGTCAATTATGTTACGCCAGATAATCTACCCGCCCGCGCGCGGACCGTTGGCAGCATCCCTTCCGCGCTTCACGCCGGCGAGCTCCTCGGCCGCGGCGTCAGTGGGAACGAATCAGGAAAGGCTCGCCACCGCTTATGCCCGGTCTTCCGCACCGTGAATCACGCAGATAATCTGTACGAAGTCCGGGTCGACCCGGTAAACGATGATGTACGGCAGCGGCGCGCGCCCACCGAATCCGCTTCAAGCCCGGAGCATCCGATCAATGCGCGCTTCCATTTCCTCTTCCTCAAGGAACTCGCCGCGAGCGATCTGGTCGATTCCCACCTGCACCTGCTCCCGCATCCGCTCGGCGTGGGCGAGCAGCCGGTCGACGGCCTCCTGCACCAGATCGTCAGTGCCCCGTCCCGTGCGGACGGCAAGCCCGTTGAGCCGGGTCGCCTGAATCTGTGGCAGATGAACTTCCATAGCGGCAATTTAAGGAAAGCGCGACGACGAGTCGGGAATTTCCTGTAATTCTCAGGATTTCGATCCGTCGCAACCGCGGCAACGCGCCTACCCCGCCGCCAGCCGCATCTCCACTTCGAGCCCCGCCGGCACGCGGTTCCGGCACTTCACCCGCCCCCCGCACGCCTCCACCGCCGCCCGCACAATCGCCAGCCCCAGCCCCACTCCGCCCGACTCCCGGTTGCGCGACGTCTCCACCCGGTAAAACGGCTCGAACACCCGCTCCACCTCCGCCTCCGGCAGCCCCGGCCCGCTGTCCTCCACCGCAATCACCACCTCGTCCCGCTCCCGCCGCGCCCGCACCCGGATCGGCCCCGCCTCCCCCGCATACCGCAGCGCATTTCGCAGCAAATTCGACAGCGCCCGCAGCAGCGACTCCTCATCCGCCCGCGCCCGCAGCCCCGCTTCCACGTCAATCTCCACCCCGCGTCCGCCCGCCTCGCGCGCCACCGCCCGCTTCGCCACCTCCGCCACATCCACCGCCACCAGCGGCCTCGCCTGCTGCATCCCGATCTTCGAAAAATTCAGCAGCTCGCTCACCAGCGTCGACATCGCCCGCACCTCCTCGTGCAGATCGTCCACCGCCCCCGGCCCCGCCTTCTCCTCCGCAATATTTCGTTCCAGAATCCCCAGCGCGAACTGCAGCCGCGCAATCGGCGCGCTCAGCTCATGCGCAATGTCGCCGAGGAACCGCTTCTGCGCCGCCGCGAACCCCGCGATCCTCGCCCCCATCCGGTTGATCGCCGCCGCCAGATGCCCCACCTCGTCGCCCCGCGCCTCCGGCAACTGATGATGAAACTCTCCCTCCGCAATCCGCTCCGTCACATGGCTCATCTCCTTCACCGCCCGCGTCAGACCGCGGATGAACGGCAGCCAGCACAGCGCGAACACCGCCAGCACCGCCAGCGCCAGCGGCAGCCACGGCTTGTAATCGAAAAACAGCGGCGTCCCCACAAACGAATGCGACGCAATAAACAGCACCCCCGGCACCGTCGTCCCGGAGCCCTTCGAATGCAGCGGTATCCGCACCCCCACCCAGTACAGCGCCGGATTTCCCGACTCCAGTTGCAGCAGCCTCGGCCGCTCGAATCCCGCCGGCTCCGGTGGACGATTCGGCTCGAATCCCGCCGCCCCGCCCGCCTGCCCCTGCTGCTCCGGCGGCGCGCCTCTGCCTTTTCCCGCATCCGGCCCCTTCCCCTCGAACGGCGGCCCCTCTCCGAAGCCCGGCAGTCTTCCGGTCAACGGCGGACCCTTCTTTTCGCCCCGCGGCGGCCCTTCTCTTGGCGGCGCTCCTTCTCTCGGCGGTCCCTCTCTTGGCGGCGGCCCCTCTCGCGGTGGCGGGCTGCCCTTTCTCTCCGGCGGCGGACCAGCCTTCTCCCCCGCGCCGTCCTTCTGCTCCTCAGCCGCCGCGCTTCCCGCGGCCTTCTTGTCCGCCTCCGCCTCGCGCGCCGGCGGACGCGCCAGGTCATCCCGCACCGCCTGCGGAAGCGTCACCGCCGGCCCCGCCACCTGTTTCAGCTCCGGCATCGAAAACAGGTAAAACTCCGCCTTGTACGTCTTCGCCAGCCGCCCCATCAGATCGTTGCGCATCCCGACCGGCGTGTCCTGCAGGTCCAGCGCCACCTGCTGCGCCAGGTCCACCACGCGCTCCTCGGCCGGCGCGAAAAACAGCGTGTCCAGGTTCAGATGAAACTGCACCCGCGCGAACACCAGAAACACCAGCGCCAGCAGCACCACGTTGACGAACGCCAGCAGAAAGATCCTGCCCGAAAGCCCCGGCCCCTTCACAGCGGCTCTCCTCCCGGCCGCAGCATCATGTACCCCGCGCTCCGTACCGTCTGGATAAACCGCGGCGCCTTCGGGTCATCCCCCAGCTTCTTCCGTATCGACGAAATATGGACGTCGATCGACCGGTCGAACGCCTCGAAATCCCTCTCCGCCACCTCCAGCAGCAAACTCTCCCGCGTCCTCACCCGCCCCGCCGCCTTCGCCATCGCCAGCAGCAGATCGAACTCCACCGCCGTCAGCGTCAGCGGCTGGTCATCCAGCTGCGCCGTGCGCGTCTCCGGATCCACCCGCAGCGGCCCCACCACCACCTCCGCCTGCCGTTCGTCGCCCTTATGCCGCGCCGTAATCCTCGACCGCCGGATCACCGCCCGCAGCCGCGCCAGCAGCTCCCGCGTCGAAAACGTCTTCGGCAGATAATCGTCCGCGCCCGTCTCGAGCCCCACAATCCGGTCCGCCTCTTCCCCCAGCCCCGTCAGCATCAGGACCGGAACGTCCGATTTCGCACGCAGCCGCCGCAGCACTTCCACCCCGTCCATCCCCGGCAGCATCACGTCCAGCACAATCGCGTCGAATCGCCCCGCCAGCGCCACATCCAGCCCCTCCGGCCCCGTATGCGCGGAATCCACCTGATAGCCGAGCGGCTCCAGATAATCGCGCACCAAACGGCACAACCGCGCGTCGTCGTCAATCATCAATAAGTGGGTCAAAACAAGTAATAACTCTTTTTGCTGCCGAGGGGCTACACGTTTACCGCAGCTTTACAACTCTCCGAATTTCTGTAAACGCGAACTTTACAGTCGAAGAGTGAAGTAGAGTCATGAGCGCAAAACTCCTCACCCTGTCGGTGTTTGCAGCAACTTTAGTATTTGGCCAGGCGGGCGGACCGCCCCAGCCGGGCCCGCAACCCGCTCCGCCGTTCGGCCCCGGCCCCAACAATAACGGTGGCCCGAACGGTGGCCCGAACGGCGGCCCGAATGGCGGTCCCCGCGGCCCCATCGCCGGACTCACCCAGGCCGAAGTCGCCCTCTTTAACGAAGGCCTCAGCCGCTTTCTCGAAATCGATTCCGTCTCCGGCACGCAGCCCGGCGCCAGCGGCGTGGGTCTCGGCCCGCGCTTCAATCTGAACTCCTGCGCCGGATGTCACGCCCAGCCCGGGCCCGGCGGCACCAGCCCGCGTGTCAATCCTCAGATTCCGGTTGCCACCAGCTTCGGCGCCACCAACACCATCCCCAACTTCATCCAGCAGAACGGCCCGGTGCGCGTGGTCCGCTTTGTCAGGAACCCGGATGGCACGCCCGATGGCGGCGTGCATGACCTGTTCACCATCACCGGCCGCGCCGACGCCGCCGGCTGCAAAATCGCTCAGCCCGATTTCGCCGCCGCTGTTCAGCAGAACAACGCCATCTTCCGCATCCCCACGCCGGTCTTCGGCGCCGGACTCATCGAGTCTCTGCCCGATTCCGCCATCCTCGCCAATACGGCATCGAACGCGCAGAAGGCCGCGCTCGGCATCGCCGGCAGGCCCAACCGCAACGGCAACGATGGCACCATCACCCGCTTCGGCTGGAAGGCGCAGAATAAGTCGCTCATGATCTTCGGCGGCGAAGCCTACAACGTGGAGCAGGGCGTCACCAACGAACTCTTCCCCACCGAGCGCGACGAAACCCCCGGCTGCAACCACAACGCCACGCCGGAGGATCACACCAACACCACGGCCACCACGGTGCTTTCCAGCATCAGCGACGTGACCGGCTTTGCCGCCTTCATGCGCTTCCTCGCTCCGCCCGCGCCCGCGCCGGCCACCGCCTCCTCCACTCGCGGCGCTCAGCTCTTCGCCCAGATCGGCTGCGCCCAATGCCATACGCCTTCCATGAAGACCGGCACCGTCACTTCAGCCGCTCTCAGCAACCAGACCGTGAATCTCTACTCCGATCTTTTGCTGCACCACATGGGCCCGAATCTGGCGGACGGCGTCAGCCAGGGCCTCGCCGCCGGCGACGAGTTCCGCAGCGCCCCGCTCTGGGGTCTCGGCCAGCGCCTCTTCTATCTGCACGATGGCCGCACCAGCGACCTGACGCAGGCCATCCTCGCCCACGCCAGCCCCGCCGGCCAAAGCTCCACAGGACAAAGCTCCACAGGACAAAGCTATCCGGCCTCGGAAGCCAACGCCGTCGTCGCGGCCTTCAAAAACCTCAGCGCCACCGCAACCCAGGACCTGCTCAACTTCCTCGGGTCACTGTAAACTCCGCATCGAAACCAGGGGGGAAACGCCCGGCCCGTGCCGCCGCGTTTCCCCCTTGGTTTATATGTCCCGCGCGAGGGCGCCAATCTACTCGAACAATTCGGCGTGGCTGCCCGTGCGAACCAGCGTCAATTCGGTCTCGGTCAGCTTGTAAAGCAGTAGCCAGTCGGGCTGAACGTGGCAGTCCCAGTGCCCGGTCCAGTTGCCGCGCAACGGATGCGCGCGGCACCGCGCGGGAAGCGGTTGCTCGTCCTGCAGCAGGTTGACGACGCCTTCCAGTTTGTCCAGATCCCGGCCCTGCCGGCGAACCCGCCGCAGATCGCGCTCAAACGCCGTCGTCGTGAGAAGCGCCAGCGGCATTACGCCTTCTTGCGCAATTCGCCAAATGATTTATAGCGCTCCAGCGCGGCCGGATCATTGGCCTCTGCCATCGCCGCAACTGTTTCGGCGTTCGGAATCGCCACCGCAAATGGCAGCCCCTTGTGCAGTTCCACCTGCTTCAGGAAAAGGCGAATCGCCTCGGTCGTCGTAATCCCGACCTTCGAAAACACCTTCTCCGCCGACTCCTTGAGCCTCGGCTCGACGCGCGCATGAATCATCCGCGTCTTTTCGCGTACCTGCGCCATAATTGCCCTCCGGATCAATTGTATCTCAAATGAGATCTGACCCCGCGCCCCCTGCCGCCGATTGCCGCTCGCCACACTCCGGTCGGATATCGATTGCCCCGTCCGTCGTAATTCCCTGCCGTCGCAATGCTGCTGAGTCCCGATACCGCGATTCCCGCAGCGATTCCCTGATGGTCCGCCCGGCATGCACGGGCGCCACCGTTCGCGCCCGCGTCTCCTCGTGAATCAGGATCGGATGACTTCCTCTTCGCCGGTCCTCGCTGAAACCAGCCTGCTGAAGTGCCCGAATCGCTGGCTTCGCAGGGAATGTCGGGACTCCGGACTTGCATCGGGCGGGAACGGTTACCCTGCCCTGAAACGATCGTTCATCTTCAGGGTTCGCCTCGCAGTGGGCCTCGACGCTCTCGGGGTAACGCGCAATCGCCTCCTGGACATTCGCCCCGGTCTCCTCCATCGTGTCGCCCTGCGTTTGGCAGCCCGGCAACCCGGCAGTGCCGGCACCGGTGCCACGTACCCGCCTTCGGCAGCCTGGTCGTAAAGGACCGAACAGAACAAGATCCCGTGACGCGGGCTCTTCCTGGGGTTCTCAGATGAGCGCGTTTTGCAGCACCTCATCCGCGCCGTCTGCGTCCCCCTCTCACTCCACCGCATTCTTCGGATTCAATATCGCCGCCTTCACCGCCTGCACCTTCTCCGCCGTCCCCCCGAACATCTCATCCGGAAACCGCGCCCACTTCAGCATGTCGTTGTAAATGTCCGGCGCCAGATATTTATTCAGCCCCAGCCCCGCCAGATACTGCAGCCGCAGATTCCGGTCCCGGTTGATCTGCGCATCCCGCAGCCACCCCCGCAAATCGCCCGCGCTCACCGCATACGTCGCCAGCAGATCTGTCGCCGAGTTGTATCCAACCTCCTTCAGCGACTCCACCACCCGCGCATTCTCCGGCCTCGCCAGCCGCCGCTCCATCCCGTCCACGTCGATCTTCAGCGGCCCCATCTGCCCCACCAGCACCACGTCGTAACCGGCGCCGTCCGTGTTCAGATTCCCCCACACCGTCCCGTCCGGAAACGCCTCGAAGAACGTCGCCAGCTCGCTCTGCACCGTCTCCACCGAACTCTCGTACAGCGGCACCCACTGCGTCACAAACCCGCCCGGGTTCAGATGCTTCTTCACCAGCTCGAAATACTCGGTCGAATACAGCGGCGCAATCCCCTTCACCCACGGGTGTATCGGGTCGCTCGTAATAATGTCGAACTTCTCCTGCGTCGTCAGCACAAAATGCCGCGCATCGTCGTACACAATCCGCGTCCGCCGGTCCCGCACCACATCGTGATTCTCTTTGCCGAAATACTTCGCCGACGACGGCGGAATCAGCGGCTCAATCTCGCAAATCGTAATCTGCCCGATCTCCGGATGCACCACAAACGTCCCCGCCGTCACCCCCGCCCCGCACCCCACAATCAGCACCGACTTCGCCCCCGGATGCAGCAGCGCCGGCAAATGCCCCAGCAGCCTCTGCAGCCTCATGTCCTGCGGCTCGGCCGACGCCTCCGTCTTGCCGCTCACATGGAAATACGTCGTCTTGCCCTCGGCCTTCGAATACGCAATCGACGAATTCATCCCCTCCGATACCTGCAGCAGCGTCCACTGCCCCGTCGTCGTCGCCAGCCGCCGCCCGAACGCAATCAGCTTCCACGGCGCCCCCGGCAGACTCCACGCCATCAGCCCCGCCGCCACCACCGCGCCCGCCAGCTTCGCCCGGCTCATCTCGCGCGCCAGCAGCAGCAGCGCCCCCGCCGCCGCCAGCACCACCAGCATCTGCTCGGCCCGCTGCGAACCAGCCCGCGGAATCACCAGCAGCCCAAACACCAGCGACCCCGCAATCGCCCCCACCGTGTTCGCCCCGTAAATCTCTCCCACCAGCCGCGCCGGATCGCCGCGCTCCTCCTCGCCCGCTTCCTCGGCCGCCGCCGCCAGCGCCAGCGGAAAACTCGCGCCCCACAGAATCGCCGCCGGCAGCACCGGCAGCGCCGCCCGCGCCAGATCGTTGGCAAACCCCCGCAGCAGCCCGTAGTTGCCGTCCACATTGCCGTGCCAGTAAGGCAGAAAATCGGCCAGCAGATTCGCCGCCCACGCAATCGCAAACACCAGCAGCACCTGGCACACTCCGAACCCGGCCCGCGACCGCGCCCCCAGCCGCCGCGCCAGCCCCGCCCCCGCGCTGCTCCCCATCCCCAGTCCGCCCAGAAACACCCCGAGGATGATCGAAAACGTGTATACCGTCGGCCCCAGCATCAGCGACAGCGTCCGCGTCCAGGCCACCTCCGCCCCCAGCGCGCACAGCCCCGAAATCCCCACCGCCCCGTACACCGCCCAGGCCCGCTTCGCCCCGCCGCCGGCCCGCGCCACTCTTTCGTGTGCAGCTCCGCCCTCCGCGGCCCGCCCGAACGGCACACTCCGCGCAATCGCCCAGCTCCCCGCCGCCGCGCACAGATTCACTCCCACCGCCACATAGCTCGCCACCGCCATGTCGTAAACCCGCAGCAGCCAGAACCCGGCCGCCAGACAGCCCACCACCCCGCCCGCAATGTTCCCGCCGTAAAAATAACCCCACCACGCCGCCACCTCGGCCTTTTCCCTCTGCCCCCCGATCCACCTCGACATCGCCGGCAGCGTCGCCCCCATCATCATCGTCGGCGCCAGCAGACACACCGCGCTCGCCACGCTCCGCAGCAGCAGCCCCGGCCCCCCGTGCGCCACGCTGACCGTATATATACGTTCCACCAGCGGCAACCCGAACAGCACCGCCAGCCCAAACGCCCCCGTCCCCAGTTCCAGCCCCGCGTAAACCCGCAGCGGATGCCACCCCGCCGGCACCACCCGCCCCAGCGCCAGGCTCCCCAGGCACATCCCGCCCATAAACGTCCCCAAAAGCACCGCCAGCGACGCCGCCGACGACCCGATCACCAGCTGCAGCAGCTGCAGCCACACCACTTCATAGATCAGCGCCGCCCCCCCGCTCAGTGCAAACAGCGCCAGCAGTGCCGGCAGATAGCGTCGTGCCGGAGTTCCGGTCTGTGAACTAGTACCCATTTATTACGAAGGAAATCATACCAGCGGCCCCCGTTCCGCTAGACTGGTATTAGCAATGGATAAAGCAGCGATGGAAAAAACAGCGATGGACAAGACAACGGCGCTTCGTGCAACCGACAAGCCCTGGCACGAAATGACCGCCGACGAGCGCCTCGCCGCCCGCATCGCCAAAAATCGCGACATCGATCGCCGCGTCGCCGAAACCAAAGCCACCGCGCCCGTGAAGTCCCGTTCCTCCGTTGCCAGCCGCGGCCGCGTCCCCGCCGCCGCCACAATCTTCGATAAGTTTCAGGAAATTAAGCGAACTCAGGGCATCGACGCCGCGTCTGAATATTTGCAGCAGCAAAAATCCTGACCCCGCACCCATCCGGCAGGCCGCATCATATGGAACTGAAGACTTCCAACCCCGTTTTTGGACAAAACACCTGGGACGTCCGCGCCACCACCGTCGGCTACGGACCCACCATGACCATCGCCGGTACCGTCAATAAAGCCGGTATCTTATTGATTCTGGTCCTCTTCTCGGCCATCTGGACCTGGGGCCGTTTCTACGACGGCGGCCCCGAAGCCGTCGCCGGCTACACGATGATCGGCGCCTTCGGTGGCTTCATCGCCGCCATGGTCACGACCTTTAAGCCCAACCTTTCGCCTTACACCGCGCCCATCTACGCTCTGCTCGAAGGTCTTTTCCTCGGCTCGCTCTCGGCCATGATGGAAGTCCGCTACCACGGCATCGCCATGGAAGCGGTCGCCGCCACCTTCGGCACCTGCATCGCCATGCTGATCGCCTACCGCACCGGCCTCATCCCCGCCAGCCAGAAGCTGACCATGGGGATCGTCGCCGCCACCGGCGGCATCGCCATGATCTACTTCCTCAGCATGATCCTCGGCTTCTTCCACATCCAGATCCCGGGCATCTTCGGCTCCGGCCCCGTCGGCATTCTCTTCAGCCTCGCCGTCGTCGTCATCGCCGCCCTCAACCTCATCCTCGATTTCGCGGTCATCGAAGACGGCGCCTATCGCGGCTCCCCCAAATATATGGAATGGTACGGCGCCTTCGGCCTGATGGTCACCCTCGTGTGGCTGTACCTCGAAATGATCCGCCTGCTCTCCAAGCTCCGCGACGATCGCCGCTAACCCCGCTCGGCCGCTCCGAACTTTAAATTACGCCCGGACCCGAAATTACGCCCGGACCCGCGAACTTGCGGTTCCGGGCGTTGCTTTTCCCCCCGGGTGGATAGCCTCCCGGGAATTCACAACTACCGCACTCTCCGCCGCATCAGCCCCGCCGCAACAGCCAAACCGCCCGCCATCATCGTCCACGTGCCCGGCTCCGGCACAACCTGCTTGTCCGGCAAAGTACCCGGAGGCGCCAGCAACTGTCCCACCAGCGGATCCCCCGCGCTCGCGCTTCCCCCGATTGCGAATTCGTACAAATTCAGCGGCAGCGGCGACTCCGTGAACGTCGTGCCATTGGCCAGCGGCAGCCCCGTCAGCGTCGAGTTGCTCACCACCAGCGGTGCTTTGTTATACAGCACACCCACCGTCGGTATCGTGATGTCGAAGAATATATCGAAGAAACTCGATGCCGTCACGTTGTCCGGGTTCTGCGTGATCGACCCCACCGCCCCGGTCCCCGTCAGCGTCGCGCCGAATCCAAGCCCGTCGATCTCCGTCGCTGCAATCACCACCGACGCCGTCGTCCCGCCTGCCGACACCGTAATGTCCGACGTCCCCAGAAACTGAATCAGCGAATACGTGTTGCTGCCCAGCACCAACCCGTTCTCAAACAGCGCCTCCGTGTCGTAAGTGCCGCCCGCGCACCCGGCCACCCAGTTCGTTCCCGGCCCGCAGATCGGCCCCGCCATCGCCACCATCCCGGCCAGCGGCGCCAGCAGCAATACCCGCCCTAAAAGACCCAAGCTTCTCTTCATGACTTTCCTCCGTCCCGCATTTTCAACGGTCATGCGGGCAATGACTTTACTTCGAATTGATTCCCAATAAAGTCCTTATGACCGTCCCCACATTACGCCTATCCCCGCCCGTTACCAACCCTCCTGGTACCAGAACCGCCCGGAAGTCGTTGATCCTTCTAAGCCTCCATCGGATAAATCCCGCTTCTCTCCCGGTAGATTTATCAGCCTTTGCCCCCGGTCGCCCGCCGGAAACACCCGTTCTGCGGCGGCCCCCGTCCCCGTTTCCGCCCTCCCCCTCGCCCTTTTTCAACACTTTTCGATTTATTTCCAGTCTATTTATCAATCACTTAGCCGGATTCCCCGCCTCCGCCCCCATCCCGCCGTGGTACTACTAGGCCCGAAAGGAGCACGCCCAGCGACTTCGCCTCACGCGCCACGCCGCCGCCGCCGCTCCCGATTCTCAATTTGAAAGGATTTCCACCCATGCCGAACCCCGCTCTCTCCGAAGCTCAGCTCGCCGCCAATCAGGCCAACGCGCAGCACTCCACCGGCCCCCGCACCCCGGAAGGCCGCGCCGCCTCCTCGCGCAATAATCTCCGCCACGGCTTCCGCTCCCTGTCCGTGCTCCTGCCCGGCGACAACGGCCATGAGTACCAGGAGCTCTTCGACCTGCTCACCGAACACTTCGAGCCCGCCGACCTCACCGAATTCCGCCACGTCCGCGAAATGGCCGACGCCGAATGGCGCCTCCGCCGCGTCCGCCACCAGCTCGAACTCGCCCTCACCCGCCGCATGGCCATCCTCGCCCCCGACTATCCCGACGCCGACCTCCCCGAACTCCAGTCCCTCGCCCTCGAAACCCTCGGCGTCGACGATCGCGGCCCCTCCTACTCCACCTGGCTTCGCTATGAATCCAAATTCGAACGCCAGTACCACCGCGCCAATCGCAGCTGGAACGACTATCAGGACCGCAAACGCGCCGCCGAACGCCGCAACCGCCGCGACGAGCAAAAGGCCCTCGACGACCTCGCCTGGCAGGCCGCCTTCGGCCCCACCCCCGGCTTCCTCGCCCCCGGCGTGCCCCGCCCGCAGCCATCCTCCCCCGGTTCGCCCGATCAGCCCCAGCCCGCTCCCGGCCGCGCCGCCACCGCCTCAGCCTCATCGCCCGCCGCGCCCGATCGCCAAAATGGATCGAATCGCGCCGCCATTGACAACGCCGTGGACGCCCTCGCCGATCCCGCCGCCGCCAGCCCCGCTACCCCCGAAATGGCTTCGAACGTGCAAAAAATCTCCTGCGAACCCGCGCCGGCCTCCGCGCCCCTCCGGACGGAGCAATTTTCCGCTTCCGCCCTCTTCAGCGAGGCCGCCTGAGCCGCCAAACCCGACCCAAACCGCCCGCCAACCCTCGCGCACCGCGCGCCGCATCCAGCCGCCACACCCGTAGTGTGCCTGCGCGCAGCTCTCTGGCCGCCCGCCAACTCGCCCAAACCGCCCGCGCGAGCGCCAGCCGCGGCCCGTCAGCGGATTTTTCAGGCGAATCCCGCCAGTTTCCGGCTATTATGAGGAGGAGTAATTGGAAACAATCATCAGGAGGGTATTCGATGTCCGGTCTTGCCAGCGCCGCTTTTAAATTTCCTTTAGCCGTAACGTCCTTCGCCGCCCAGAAAGTTGTGTCGGCCCTGCCCATGTCCGACTCGTCCATGGGGCGTGCCGTTCAGACAAACCTTTATAAGACGGGGGAAGCCGCCAAGCGCGACTTCGCCAGCAACACCGCGTTGTTCGGTGCCTTCCAGTTCAGCGATGCCGCCCAGAATGCCATCCTGTCCGCCGTGACCGATGCCGTCAGCCTCAAAGTTCTCAGCCCCAGCTACATCCGCGACGCCGTTTCCAGCCTGATGCGCGGCGGCACCGGAGCCATCGGCACCGTCGCCACCTCCAACGCCCGCGAACTCCTCGCCCAGCAGTTCGCCAATACGTTTGAGGTCATCGGCCTCGTCAACCACGTCTTCGCCCCCGGCGAACTCTCCTCCGACGGCTCCTACCCGCTCGACGAAATGCTCGACAAGTGCTACGCCAACGGCGACTATCCCGCCCTCTGGTCCGTCGAAGGTCTCGGCGAACGTTACGCCGAAGCCTACATGCATTCCGGCCAGCCCGTGCGCGACCTGCTCAGCGCCGGCCCCGGTGCCGCCATCCGCTCCAAAGCCCAGCTCATGATGCACGCCGGCATCGGCATCACCTTTGCCAAGGATGCCCTCCGCAAGCTCACCCCGTGGAGCACCGACGCCGAATTCCAGGATGTCCTCCGCGGCTTCCTCGATATCTGCCGCGCCAACTCCATGGCCGGCTACCTCGGCGCCGCCGTCGAATCGCTCGGCCTCGTGACCCGCACCTGGTACAAGCAGATGGTCACCCCGGTCACCCGCAACCTCGGCGAGCTCGACCCCGCCGCCGTCGAATTCTTCTGGCACGGCGCCGGTCGCGCCATGAACTTCTCGCCCATGTATATGTTGCCCGGCCTCTCGCCGTGGCTCGCCTCGCAGCAGGAGCCGCCGGATGAAAGCTCCCGCCGCAACGCCCGCTCCGGCGTCGCCTGGGCCTTCTCGGTCGTCAACAACCGCCACCCGCAGATCACGGCGAACTTCCTCGCCACCCGCGGCGACGAAGTCTCCGGTGACGATGGCTTCGCCTGCGGCGCCTTCTCGTCGTTCATCATGGCCACCGAAATGGTGCCCGGTCACGAATTCATCCAGGCCTACAGCCGCTACCAGCCCGATCCCGCCAACCCGGCCGCGGTCGATGCCTGGAACCAGCACATCGGCCAGGACTGCATCACCCGCATCAATCACTATCGGGAAACGCTCAAGAAGCACGGCAAGCTCGACGAAGTCTTCCGTTACCATTCGCTCCCGAGCTACGTGGCTTCTCTCGAAGCCTGATCCGGGCCAGCCCCGATCGATTCGAAACTCGTCCGCACCCCGCGCCCGGCCACTCTCGGCCGGGCGCGCGTATTTTGGGCGCCAATTTAGTACGGGCCGCCGCTGACCGCGTAAGTCAGCCACACCGGCCGCCGCACGAATCACCGCCGCCGGTCGCACAACGCACCGCCGGTTGTACAACAAACCGCCGCTGGCCGCAGCAGTCACCGCCGCCAGCAGCACGAACCAGAACCGCCGGATGCACGACTCACCGCCGCCGGCGCAGCAACTTCCGCCGCCGGCCGCAGCAGTCACCGCCGCCAGCAGCACGAACGACAATCGCCGGCCGAACGAAACGAACCATCGGCCGCACCAGTGAAAGGATAAACTGATTCCATGAAGTTCCGTTGCTCCCGAGCCGTCGCCTTCGTCGCGCTCATCGCTTTCGCCGCTCCGGTCTCCTTCGGCAAAAAGGCCGACCGCAAGACCGCCTCCGCCACCGTCCTCGATCGCAACTCCTACATCTGCTCCAACTGCTTCTTCGGCACCAGCGACTATTACTACTGCTTCGATGCCGGCGACAAGATCCTCATCGGCTACCAGAAGGTCCCCTCCCTCGGCTGGAAAGAGCACGAAACCAACCTGCTCACCCGCGTCCATAAGGGCTACGAACCCTGGTCGCCCGCCTCCGACAAGGTCGACATCTCTTACGACGACAAGTCGATCTACGTGACCGGCGCCGACGGCAAGGAAGCCCGTCTCCACCAGAACTACCAAACCGACATCTTCCTTCACAGCGCGCAGTGCCGCGCCGCGATCCACAAAGCGCAATAGCCCGCGCTTCGTCGGTTTCTCCGCCCACTGCCATGAGTGCTTTCGCGCAAGCCGCGCGCACCGCCGCCCGCTTCACCGGGCCCCGGCGCCGCAAACTCTTCGCCGGCGGCGGGATGGAAGGTTCGGCCATTATCCTGCTCACACTCCCCATAGATGGAAGCACGAGGAGGATAAAAACCATGACCCCTACCCTGAAACTCGCAGCCACGCCGCTCGACGAGGCAAAATTGCGCCAGCTCGCCGGCCAGCCCGGACCCTGCGTCACGCTGATGATCCCGGACCGCCGCCCCGGCAGCGCCGATGGTACGCGCCACGTCATCGCCCGCGAACTGCTTCGCTCGGCCACCGAACAACTGCAGGCACACAAATGGAATGCCCGCCCGTCCGATCTCATTGCCCCGCTCGGAGAGTTTGCCGGCATGATGAACGGCGGCGGCGGCGACGGCCTCGCGGTCTTCTGCGCGCCCGACTTCTTTCATATGGCGCTCGTGCCCGGCCAGCAAACCTGCGCCGCCATCGTCGCCAACCACTTCCGTCTGGCTCCGTTCGTCTCGGCCGTCAACGCTCCCCGCGACTTCTTCATCCTCGGCCTCAACCGCCGCCGGATGCGGCTGCTCCACTACTCGAACGGCCGCTGCGAGCCTGCGCCGTGGCCCGCCGCCGTCCCGGACAGTGAAGATGAGTTCAAGAACTTCGACAAGCCCGACCACGAACTTCGCAACCGCTCCGCTTCCGGTTCCTCCACCGGCGCCATGTCGGCCGTCGTGTTTGGAAATACGTCGGCCCACGAAGACCGCCGCGAGTTCGAGCACCACTACTATCTGGCCGTGGACCGCGCACTGTGCGACGTCCTCAAGGCCGCCGGCAGCCACACCGCCAACAGCCAGCCCGCTCCGCTGCTGCTCGCCGGCCTGCGCGAGGAAGCCGCCGAGTATCGCCGCGCCGCGAGGCACTGCCACCTGCTCGAAACCTTCATCGAAGGCCATCCCGAGCAGATGACGCCGAATGATTTTGCGCCGCGCGCCGCACAGGCCGCCCTCGCCCACTACCATCTGCAGGGCGAGGCGGTGATGGAGAAGTACCGCGACATGCCGGACCGCGCCCGCACCCTCGAAGGCGTCCGTGAAGTCTGGAAGGCCGCCGAAGCCGGCCGCGTGCATCAGCTCTGCGCCGCCGAGACCACCGAATTCCCCGGCGACATCCACCATCCGCACAGCCACGAGGACCTGATCAATGCGGCCATCGTCGAAACCATGAAGAACGGCGGCGAGGTCTTCATGCTGCCGAAAGACCGCCTGCCCGCCGAAAGCCCGGTGGCGGCGATCCTTCGCTACTAAGTCGTTCAGCGTTCGGGCGGACTAGCCGTGTGAGTGGCGGCTGTCCGCCCGAGTCGCGTCGGTGCCCCGGATCAGATCCTGCACGTCGGCAATCTGGTGGCTCAGCAGATGCAGTTTCTCCGCCAGGCCGCGGATCTCCGACTCCGCCCGCCGGTTCACATCGAAGTCCAGTTCGCCGCGCAGCCGGTCTTTCTGATCCTGCCGGTTCTGGCTCATCATGATCACCGGCGCCTGGATCGCTGCCAGCATCGAAAGGAACAGATTCAGCAGGATGAAAGGATACGGATCCCATGCGTTCTTGCCCAGTCCGATGTTGATGGCCGAGTACACCACCAGCACCACGCTGAACAGAATGATGAACGACCACGAACCGCCGAAGCTCGCCACCTTGTCGGCGATCTTCTGGCCGAACGTCGTCTCTTCTTCGATCATCTCGTTCGGATTGCGCGCCGACCGCCCCCGCACCAGATCGTGCGCCGCATGCAGTTGCCGCGCCGTCGCCGACAGCAGATCGAGGCCCGCATGAGGCTTCTGCCGCAGCAGCACCAGGATGTCGTTCCGGTCAACCTCAACGCACACGGTCTCTTCCGATGCGATCGCGTCCGTCCGGTGCGGCGTGCCGTCCAGCATGGATGCGAAGCCGAAGAAGTCCCCCGCCGCGGGCTCCTCCACCACCACCTCCTGGTGGTCTTCGTCGATCGTGCTCACGCGCACATTGCCCGATACCACCACGTAGCCGCGTCCGCTCGCGTCGCCCGCCCGGTAGATCCGCTCCAGCGCCGCAAAGGTCTTCAGATCGACCTGCGCCGCCAGCACCGCGCGCTCGTCTTCATCGAGCAGACTGAACAATGGAACGTGTGTGAGTAAGTCCGCGTTGCAGGGCATCGTAAGGGAGATTATAAGTGCCGATCCGCGCGGAGAACAGCGGCAAAAGCGCCAATCCGGCCGCCGGGGTATGCTTTTTGAAGGATTTAAAAAAGGAACAACGCGAATGAAACTGAACCGTCTCAATCTCCTGTTTGCCGCCGCTGCCGTGGCCGCGCTGCCGGCCCTCGCCGCGCGCAACGTCGAAGAGTTCAAGACCAGCGCCGGAACGCTGAAGATTACCACCGTCCAGCACGCCGCCTTCATCATCGAAGCCGGCGGCCAGACGGTTTACGTCGACCCCGACCAGGGCAGCTATGACGGCCTGCCGCCCGCCGACCTCATTCTTGTGACCGACATTCACGGCGATCACATGGCTCCGGCCGTCATCGCGAAAGTCCGCAAGCCGGGTACGGCCACGCAGATTATCGCGCCCGCCGCGGTCGCCAGGACCGTCACCGATGCCGCAGTCCTCGCCAACGGCGAATCCAAAACCGTTGGTGCGTGGACCATCGAAGCCATCCCCATGTACAACCTGAAGCGCGGACCCTCGGCCGGCCAGTTGTTCCACGATAAAGGGCGCGGCAACGGCTACGTCGTTACCTACGGCGGACTCCGCATCTACATCGCCGGCGACACGGAAGGGGTGCCTGAGATGCGCGCGCTGAAGAACATCGACGTGGCGTTCATCCCGATGAACCTGCCTTACACGATGCCGCCCGACGAAGCCGCCGACGCGGTGAAGGCGTTCCATCCGAAGGTGGTGTATCCGTACCACTATCAGGGGCAGGATCCGAAGGTGTTCGAGAACGCGCTGGGCGGTTCGGGTATCGACGTCCGCCTGCGTAACTGGTACTGAGCCCCCGCTGAGGACCGCGCTGCTGCTCTTCGCCCGGCTGCGCGCGGTCCTTTTCATCTCCGCTGAACGGGATTCCGGAGCGTTCCGGATCTCCGGCCCGTCGATCCCCTCTCCCTTGCCGCGCGTCCATCGTGCGACGCCACCATCCCTGATCGGCCCGCCGGGCTGCGTGCGTCAAAAGACCCAATACAACGCGATGAATTCAGCCAATTGCAGCTGACCGCGCCGCGCCGCCCGCCGTCATTTTGCCGGGAAGTCTACTTCTTTCTTATGGTTATCGTCGTGGCATCCGATATGCCTCGTAAATCAGCGGTGAAGCAGAAATAGACTCTCAGGCCGACGCCACGAAGTATCAGGAAAGGAGGGCGTATGTTCGAGATGATGGTGGTCCCTACGAGAAAATGGTGGACCGTACCTTTTGCAATGGCGGGCGAGTTGTCGGTTGTCACCGTCCTCATGCTGGTGCCTCTGATGCATGTCGAGATGCCGACCTCGCTGGTCACAAAACTGATATTGCTGGCACCGGCACCGCCGCCCCCCGCGCCTCCGCCTGCTGCCGCCGCGCCGCGAGCGGCCGCAAAAGTGGTGGCCAGAAAGTTCGATATTACGAAGCTTCCCTCTCCCATCGTGGCACCCAGAGTGGTGAAAGAGATCTCGCTTGAAATGCCGGATGCGCCGGAGATTGCCGGCGGCGTCGTAGGCGGAGTCCCGGGAGGCGTTCCCGGCGGAGTGCTTGGCGGCATTGCCGGCGGCACGCTCGGGGGCCTGGTTCATGCGCTGCCCGGAGTTGCGCCGCCGCCCCCGCCAGTTCCGGTCCCGGCCGTGGCAGCGGTTGCACCGCCGCCGATGCCGTCGCGAATCTCTGTTGGCGGCAACGTTCAGTCAGCTATGCTGCTGCATCAGGTGACGCCGACGTATCCCCCGCTCGCCAAGACGTGGCGCATCGCCGGTACGGTGAAGATGAAGGCGGTTATCGGCACGGACGGCAGGGTGAAGGATCTCGCCGTTGTCAGCGGGCCGGCACTGCTGGTCAAGTCGGTGGAAGAGGCGGTGCGGCAGTGGGTCTACAAACCTACACTGCTGAACGGTACGCCGGTGGAAGTGGAGACCGAGATCTCGGTGAACTTCTCTTTCATGGCGACATAGAAGGCATGGCCACGTAGACGGCATGGCCACATAGCTGGCGCAGCGACCAGGCAAACGGGGAGCGCGCCGAACGGCACGGGCCCCGGCCTACTTGTCGATGTGCGGTTTGGGAATCCACGCCCTTGCGCCGCTGCTCTGGAGCCGAATCGTGACGGACTGCGTTCGCATCCGATTCAGGGCCCGGGCGGTGGCGCGCTGCCAGAGATGCTCCAGGTTCTCCCACTCGCCGGTGATTTCATCGAAGTAATGCCAGTAGAGCCATCCGCCGATGAGTTTGGCCGGATCGAGCGGGTGCTTTCCTTCCGCCAGATTTCGCACGGCCCCGAGCGGGTGCGAGGGAAAACCATCGTGCCAGGAATGCCCCGCCACAGTGATGGTGCCATCGGTCTCGAGGACGGCCTCGAAGAACCGGTGCGTGTGGTCCGGGAACACGCCGGAGATGTTATCGAGGAAGGTCCGGCCCCGGCAAACCGCAACGAGTTCCCGCGGCGTCGGGATCAAGCCTACCCCCGCAATGGTCTTTGTGTTCCTCCGCACGGCAGGACTCTAGGAGGTCATCCAGACGACGATCCACAGTCCGAGGCTCAACCCGACGACAAACAGGGTGAGGCTCAGCATGCTCTTCGTCAGGAACTGGATGATCGGCGACTGCCTGCGGCGGCGCCACTGGCGAACTTCTCCAATGCTTACTGTGCCTTGATTACCGACTAACATACTGTCAACGTTACGCTGACGTTATCCGACGATCAAGACCCGCAGAGGCTCCGGAACAGGTTGAGGTACCTGTACTACTAAGGTTAAGTATCGAGCTACTCCAGCGCCGGGTTTTCGTTATAGTACTGATGAATCGGAAAAGGGCTGTAAAATGTGTAAAATCCCTGATTTCAGCGGGAATCGGTACGGGTCTGAAAATTTCCAGCGCGATAGTACCCTTGGACCGGCAGGTCTGAAACGGATGCGGTTTCGGCATGCCGCTTCACCTCGCTTTGCCGGTTCGGACGGGTCATTTGACGCAAAAGTCTCCGTGTTCCGCCGGACGGGATATCGGCTTTGCGCCGGTGTGCAAATCCCGTTGTCCTTGTGCCATCCCGCTGAGCCGGCAACCGCGAAAGCGCGGGGCCTGGGCAGCTGGATCGCGCGGTCAGGATTGCGTTCCGTGTTGTAATCTTGAGGATTATTCTCTGAGCGGAGTGGGTACCCTCCGCTAAACGATGACCCTGCCAGGAACGCCATACCAGTCAAATCGGCAGCGCCGGTGGCTCCGAAGCATCGTGGCCGTGGTACTGCTCGGGGCAGCTGTAGCGTTCATTCACTATCGAATGAACGCCGCGCAGTCCGGGTTCGGCGGTCACGGCGATGAGCCGTCGCACTTCCTTTCCGGAGTCCTTATCCACGACTATCTGGCCAGTGGATTCCACCAGCGTCCCATGGAGTTCGCTCGCCGTTTCTACACGCACATCCCGTTTATGGCCATTGGTCACTGGCCGCCGTTGTTTTATCTGCTCGAGGGCGTGTGGATGTTGGCGTTCGGCGTATCGCGTTCATCCGGTCTGCTCCTGATGTGGTTGTTGACGCTGGTGGCGGGGTTGCTGGTGTTCCGCTTCGTCGCGCCGCGTAACGGCAGCGTCATGGGACTGGCGGCTGCGCTGGCTTTCCTTTCGATTCCCTCGGTGCAATGGAACGCCTGCCTGGTGATGACGGACATTGCGGTGGGCGCAGTTTGTCTGGGCGCGTCTCTGTCGTTCGCCGGATATATAGAATCGCCGGGCTGGCGTCGCGCGCTGCTGGCGGGCGCGATGGCCGGGACCGCTGTCCTGACCAAATACAGTGCGCTTTTCCTGCCCGTTCCCCTTGCCGTCATTCTGCTTGCGGAGAGCCGCCGGAAGTTGCTCGGGACGTGGCAGACGTGGCTGATTCCGGCGCTCAGCGCCGCCATGGTTGCGCCGTGGGCCTGGTTCACGCGGGCGTTCGCGGATAAGGGCTATGACGCGTACGCGCCGGCTCACCGGTGGGAAGGGCTGTGGCGGTTACTGGAACTGATTTCCGCCGCAAAGAAAGATCTGGGCGTGCCGTGCCTGAGTCTGGCGTGCGTTTGCCTGGCGGCGGCCGCCTGGAACTGGAGGCGGCTGGATGTGGCGCAACGCCTTTTGCTGCTCCACGGGTGCGCGGTTCTCGTTTTTGTTGCGTTCAGTCCCGTGCTCATGGAAACCCGTTATCTGATTCCCGCGTATATCGCCTTTGCCGCGGTCCTGCCGGCCGGGGTCGGGATATTGACCGGGTGGTTCGGGAAGGGCCAACGATGGGTGGCTCCGGCATTTGCGCTGCTGGTGCTGTTCCTGTTCTGCCGGGTGCCCGGCCGGCTGCCACACCTTCCGACGTCGAGCACGCGGGAAATTGCGATGCGCGTTGTACAGCAGCGGGAAGCCGGGAACTCGCCGGTGCTGGTCGCCACGGCCTTTGAAGGTGCGCTGATTGCTGATTTCGCGGTTCTGGAAGAACGGCGTCCGTCGCGGATGTACATGAGGCCCACGAAGTTGCTGGCGCAGCAGACGTGGCTCGGCAATCACTACGTACTGAAAGCCGGTTCACCGGCAGCTGCCGAAAAGATTTTGGAACAATGCGGTGTGGGTTTCGTTATTTTGTCCCGGCAGCCCTGGCAGGGGGCGGCGCCGCACGAAAAGGTATTGCGCGAGCTGATGACGCAGGATTCCATGGACTGGCGGCCGCTGCAGCACGTGCAGGAACCCACAGGCACGGACTTTGACGTTTTCCAAAGCCGCCTGCCCGGCAAGAAGCCTGAAGAGCTTCCTCCGTCCTGCGGACCTGAGTTTCTGTCGCCTGGCGGTGCGTAGCATTGGTGTGCGGAGCGGCGCGCGACCGGAGCGCCGTCCGGTCCATCGATTTCGCGGGAGCGCGTTGTAAGTCTCCGGACCGGTTTATTCGGCGGCGGGAGGAATCGGGCCGGGGCTCGCGACGTATCTCCGGATGACCAGGCTCATGGCCACTCCGGCGGCAATGCCGATTGAATCGTCCCGAACATCGCTCCACTCGAAACCGGAGCGAAAGACCAGATCCTGAATCAGCTCAGTTGAGGCCGCCATGGCGAGAGGGAGCAATACCGGCGTCACAGCGCTTCGGGAAAACACTTCGCGGGCAAGTGCCGCAACGAGCAGGAACGCCGCAACGTGCAGGGTCCGATGCCAGTGGCCCTGTAACCCGATGGCCTGTTTTACGTGGGCCGGAAGCACCGAACCGCAAGTCACAATCAGCAGGAGCGCGATGAAACCGGCCATGGCGGTGTGCGATCCCCGCGACGTTTCGCCGATTTGCGCCATTCCTCTCAAGTGTAGCTGCCGTGCGACGGCGGTTCGGCGCTGACGGAATCCGGAACAGGCGCTTTGGCGCGGATTTCATACACTGCGGGGCGCGGCGCGAGGGGATGCCGATGTCGTATCGCCGGTTGCTCTGCTCCGGGGCCGTGCGAGGTGACGTGGATCCGGCGCAGGCAGATCACGACACAGAGCCAGGACGGAACTCCGCGCTTCAGCGCCCTGTTAGCAGTTCATTGCCGTTGCGGAAAGTGGATCGTTGGATCGCAGCGATAGAATTGCGCTGTACAGATTGCAGAATCCGGTGATGAGTCACGCCTGCCCGGATGCGAACGCTTCATTGCAGGAACAGGCGGGGCAGGAACAGGCGGGGCAGGGACGCGGGGCAGGGACGCGCGGGAATTGACTCGTTCCATATAGAATGCTTCGAAGAAGGAAATCAGAAAATGCAATCGACAGGGGAGCAGCAAATGGTAACGACAGGAAGAGAATCCCGGCTGATCGCGCTGGCGGCTGCCGTGCTTGCGTGTCTGATTTCAGTTGCGCCGGCCGCGGCTCAGCAGGCCGCGACGACGAAGCCGCAGATGGTGGAAGACGTGTTCAAAAATGTGCAGGTCCTCAAAGGGATGCCGGTCAATCAGTTCATGGAGACCATGGGCTTTTTTGCCGCGTCGCTGGGATTGAATTGCACGGGTTGCCACACGGCGGAAAGCCTTCAGGACTGGAGCAAGTTCGCCGATGAGGTTCCGCGAAAGAGAACGGCGCGCGCGATGATCCGCATGGTGGACTCGATCAATAAGGAAAAGTTCGGCGGGGCGCGTATGCTGACGTGCTGGTCGTGCCATCGCGGCGCGGAGGTTCCGCAAACCGTTCCGAGTCTGGCGGAACAATACACGGTTGCGCCGGAAGATCCGAATGCAATCGAGATAGTGCCGGGCATGCCGAAGGAGCCGACGGCCGATCAGATTCTGGACAAATTTATTCAGGCATCGGGAGGCGCTCAGCGTCTGGCGGCTCTGACAAGCTGGACCGCCACCGGCACCTTTGAAGGCTTCGACACTTATCACACGAAGGTTCCCGTCGATATTTACGCGAAGGCGCCGGCGCAGCGCACGATGATTGCGCACACGCAGAACGGAGACTCGACGACGGTGTTCGACGGGATGGCCGGCTGGATCGCCGGGCCGGACCGCCCGCTGCCGCTGATTCCGATGCTGCCCGGGCCGGAGTTCGATGGCGGGAAACTGGACGCCGTTCTCGGGTTCCCGGGGGGCATCAGGCAGGCGCTCACCGACTGGAAGGTTGGCTTCCCGGTGACCACCATCGAGGACAAGCCCGTTAACATCGTGCAGGGAACGGGAGCCGGAAAGACCCGCGTCAAGCTCTATTTCGATCAGAAGACCGGGCTGCTGACCCGGCAGGTTCGCTACTCGGATACGCCGATCGGCATGGTTCCCATCCAGATTGACTACACCGATTACCGCGACGTGGCCGGCGTCAAACTGCCTTATCACATTGTGATCACGTGGACGGACGGCCAGTCCGACATCGAACTGACCGGCATTCAGCCGAACGTTCCCATCGATGCGGCGAAGTTCGCGAAGCCGGCGCCGGCCAACGCGAAGTATAAGTAACGGCCCGCGTCAGATTGCCCGGTGAAGCTTGTTAAGTGAAGTGCATGAACACGCCGGGCTGCGGTCCAAAATACCCGATGGCGCGCCCGGCGCAGAGGATCGAGATCCACAGGAAGAGGGAAAGACCGGCGGCGAGTTTGGCGCGCGGGGGCGTGCCTGAAGGTCCGTCGAGTTCGGCGGGCCGGTTATAAACACGCGCGCGAAAAACGAGCGCGTGGAGAAAAACCAGAACGAACAATAACAGTTTGATGCGGAAGTAGGGGTTGCGGTAATACTCTTCGGCCTTGGAACAGAAGAGCAGAAATCCGCAGGTTGCGGCGAACAGGAAGCCAATTCGCTTCGGCGTGCGCAACTGGTCGACAACGGCGGCGACGGAACTGCGGCGGAAAGCGAGACCGAGGAGGCGCAGGTCGGTGACCACGATCATGGCGCCGAAAAGGGAGATCGCGCAGAGATGGAGAGCAAGGATGGTGGGATAAACGTAGCTGGAGCTGCGAAGAAAGGCGAAGAACCCGAGATTTTCGACCCAGATTGCCAAAGAGAGGAGCATGGTTTCAATCACCTTTGCGGAGACGACTCTTACTGCAGCAACGCGATGTAAATTCCGCCGAAAACCACCGAGAGCCAGAGCGCCAGTGAGACCACGGCGAGCCGGCGCCCGGCGGACGGCGAGGCGCCGGGCGAAAGCGCTTTTCGGTGGACCGTATAGTTGAACGCGAGGGCGATGACGAGGCAGACCATCTTGGCGTCGAAGATCCAGTTCAAGTAGTATTTGTCGGGGTCGGTGGAAAAGAGGAGGAGGCCTGAAAAAATGGCGACGACGAGTCCGGAGAGCATCCACAATTGGCCGCTCAGAGCGATTTCGGCCGGCGTCTCATCCCGCAAGCCGAAGCCGAGGAGGCGGAAATCGATCAGCGCGGTCATCCCGATGGAGAGAGCGAAGCCGGCGATGTGAAAGCATTCGAGGATCGGGAAAGCGAGTTCGCTGGTAGCGAATGGATTTTGAATCGGCATCTGAAAGTACCGGCCAGCCAGCGCCACCGGGCATTGGCAGCAGCCCGATTCGCCAGTGTACATCTTAGCGGAACCGAACAAGCACCACGTGGGGCCCAACAGCGGGAGCCAAGCAGCGGAATCGAAGCAGCGGGACAACGAACAGCGGGACAACGAACAGCCAAACAACACTTAACAATATCCACGTTGACATCGAAAACGGCGCAGAATAGACTTCTGGTCATGCAATTCATGCAGAAATTCATTACGAAATCCCTCCTGCTTGCAACCAGTTCGCTGCTGGTCTCCGGCTCACTTTGGGCCCATCATGGCGAGGGGAATTCGTACGACACGGTCCATATGTGGACCACGTGGGCCACGGTGGAAGAATTCGACTACATCAATCCGCATCCCGCGATGAAGTTTTCGCGGACGGACAAGAACGGCAACGTTGAGCACTGGGCGGCCGAGGTGGACAATAATCCGTCGAGGCTGGCGCGGGTGGGCTGGACCAAGGGCCGCGCGATGGCGGCGCTGCCGCCGGGGACCCGTGTGAAGCTCACGCTCGCCACGGCGAAAGCAGGCGGCCATCTCGCCTACGTGCGGTTGATTCAGGATGAAAAGGGAGAGTTCATCTGCAGCGAGAGAGAGCAGGCACTGGAAGCGGTGGACCGGGACGGCGTTCCCGGAGGCTATCAGCCGACGCCCGGGGACAGCGGTAAGACAGCAGCCCAGTAAACAGGACCAGCCATGAAAAACAAGATCGGTTCCGGGCGATACTTCGGGCGCGCCTTAGCGCTGATAACTGTTCCAGCGTTTTTGCTGAGTCAGAACGCGGGCGCGCAGGATGCGGCGAAAATGGCGAATGCCGGCGCGAACGTTGTGGGCACGAGCCCGGGTACGGCGGGCATTCCGTTCGTCAATTCGGACAAAGATACGACCGCGTACGATAAACATGACTTTAACGGCTTCTGGGCGCGCGACCCGGCAGCCCAGTATCACCAGCCCGCCTGCCCGGAATGTCGCGACCCCGGCCCTTCCTACGGCTTCTTTGGCGATGTTCCGCCGCTGACCCCGGCCGGACAAAAGCTGTTGATGGAACACACGCCCACCAAGGGCTATGTGGTGGGGAGCAAACAAGCTGCGGAGCGCACCGATATCAACATCGCTTACCGGAAGGCGAAACAGTCATCGGACTCCAACGATCCGGAAGAGCGGTGCGAGCCGTTGGGGCTGACGCGCCTGCTTTCGTTTTCCGGTGGCAACCCTCCCATGCATGTGGTGCAGACGAGCGAGGTGATCATCCAAAGATTCGAATGGTTCTGGGATAACCGCGAGATCTGGACTGACGGAAGGCCCATGGCGAAGGTGGAAGACTATCTGCCGCGCTATAACGGGTATTCGGTCGGTAAGTGGGAAGGCGATACGCTGATCGTGACCACGACAGGATTTGACAGCCATCAGTGGGTGGATGCGTTTGGTTTCCCGATCAGTGAAACGGCTGTACTCGAAGAGCGGTGGTCACGCCCGAGCCGTAACCGGCTACGGCTGGACATGACGCTTACCGATCCGGAAAACTACACGCGGCCGTGGCACTCCAACACGAAGGTCTGGGGGCTGATTCCGAAATCGTCTTTGGTGGTGGCCGGCTGGGCCGGAATTGCGGAGGACCGCTGCGTCCCGTCGATGAATAATTACTACACCACGGAGTTCGAACCCGGACAAAAGAAGGCGGGTAAGTAGTACCCGGGCCGGGCTTCATCGCAACCGATACAACCAGGGCGCTCCGTGTGCTGCGTTTTGCAGACGCGGAGCGCTTTTTGCTTGATGCGTCCGGCGCGGTGCGTGAAACGGCGCGAAAAAATGCGGGAGCTGCGACCGCGAAGAATCTGAAAAGTCGGCGAGACCATTTTCAGTCGCCCGGCCATAGAAATTGAGCAATCCGTCGAGGGGGCTTTGCGGAGGGGGTTGTCCGCGCAATTGGCGAATTGTGAAGGGGTTTAGGTGGTGCACCCGGCCTGATTCGAACAGGCGACCTTTTGCTTCGGAGGCAAACGCTCTATCCAGCTGAGCTACGGGTGCGCACTTCGATTCTACCGCAGCGTCCACGGGCCAGGCGATGCCGGCACGCGGACTGCGCGGCTGAGCCGGGATCCCGGGTGCTATGCCGCCAGACGCCTGCGCGCGTTGTGCCAGGCGAAGAACGCCCGCGTCTGTTCTTTCCCCATGTAGCGGGAAAGCGCGTCGGGATCGGTGCGCGTCAGGTCCACCATGACGAAGCCGTCCAGCGTGTTGCCGAACTGCGGATCCACGGAAAAGGCCAGCAGCCGCCCGCCGAGTTTGGTGTACTGCTTTACCAGAATCGGCACGCCCTTGCCGTCTGGCTCCAGATCGGCGATCGGCTCGGAGAGATCCTCTACGCCGGGCAGAAGCGTGGCGAGGGTATCCATCTCCCACTTGTGCACCAGACGCCCCCGCAGCGGGCGACGGGCTTTGACGGCGCCGCGCCACTCCGGCGAATTCCCCTGCTGACCGAAGTAGCGGGCAATCAGTTCGCGCGAGGCCGGGGCGTAACTGTTGCTGACGCTCACGGCGCCGATCAGCGTGGAATACTCCGGCCGCCGCGCTACGTAAGCGCCGATGCCCTTCCACAACAACAGCAGCGGGGCGAACTGCCTTTGGTATTCCGGCCGCACGAACGACCGGCCGAGTTCGAGCGCCGGCCCCAGCTTCTGAAAGAAACCGAAGCGGAAGCGGAACAGCGATTCGGTATACAGGCCGCCGCGTCCGAACCGCGCCCGCAGCGCCGGGACGTCGCCGAGCCGGTAGGCGCCGACAATTTCGCGCTTCTCGCGGTTCCAGACGAAGAGATGAAGGTAGTGGGGATCGAAACGGTCGAGGTCGGTCGCCTTGCCCGTCCCTTCGCCCGCGGCCCGGAATGTCACTTCGCGCAGGCGGCCGATTTCCGCCAGCGCCAGCGGAATTTGGGGTGCGGCGGCGATATAGACTTTCAGTTCGCGCGCCTCATCCATGAGGCAATCGGCGGGCAGGCCATCGACTTCGCGGGCGAGCAGAGACGGGTCGACGGCCGGCGCAATCGCTTCGCTCGCGGCCGGCATTTGGGTAATGTTGCCGGCGGCCGTTTCGGCGCGTCGCGCCAGCAGTTCGGTCCGAAAGCGCAGATAGGCCAGCGCCCGCGCATCGTCCGGCATGGCTTCGATGCGGCCCGCGTCGATGGTACCGCCGACGCGCACCTCTACCGCTTTGCCGCGTTTGTTGAGCAGTTCCGCAGGCAGAGCCGCGGTGCGCAGGCGCGGATGCACCATGCCCAGCATCTGGAAGGGAAGTCCGTTGGCGCCGTGGATCAGGATGGGCAGCGTCTTCGCTTTGGTCATGCGGATGAGCCGCACTACCGTGGGATTCCACGCCGGATCGCAGATGGCGCGTTTGCGGATGTCGAAGTGCGAGACCTCGCCGGCAGGGAACACCAGCAGCAAGCCGCCGCCGCGAACGTGCGCGATGGCGTGACGGAGCGCGCGCCCGTTGGCGGCGCGGCTGTCGGGATTGTCGAACGGATCGACGAAGAAGCAGATGGGCGCCAGTTCGGGCAGATCGCCGAGCATGCGGTTTGTCAGGACGCGCAGGTCGGGGCGGATCCGCGTCAGCAGGTCGACGAGCACCATGCCGTCGAGAATGCCGAACGGATGATTGGCTACCGCGATGACTCCGCCGGTTGCGGGCACGCGCGACAGGTCGGCGGGCGAGACGCGCACGTCGACGTCGAGAAGCTCCAGCAACTGCCGGGCGATGGCGGAGTGGCCGCGTGCCTGGTCGTAGAGACGATCGAGTTCATCGATCTTCAGAAAGCGATTGACGGCGCCGGCGACCGGAGCCGGCAACATGCGACGGGTGAGCGACTGGAATACCACGCCTCACACGTTACGCGCCGGGTCTTACAAAGTGATGAGTAAGAGATTGAGAATCAGCTTCGTCTCGGTTGCATTTTCGTTACGTGGCAATTCCGCGTAGTCAGGCGTGCATATCTCACCAACTTGTTTTCCGGTTGTCACGCAGTTCTAACGATTGCGCGCTGAACTGTGTACTTATGATCAGTCGCAAAGCCAGCTTCGCGTTGTTACTCGTCCTTTGTTCATCAGCAGCCATGGCGCAGGTGGAAACGTCCGAGGTCCTCGGGACGGTTCGTGATGGCGGGCAACTGCCCGTTGCCAAAGCCGCCGTTACGCTGACGGATCAGGCTACCGGCATTGAAGCCAAAACGGCCACGGACGGTCAGGGCAACTACGACTTCTTTAACGTGAAGGTGGGCCGCTACACGGTAGCGGTCGAAATGCAGGGCTTCTCGAAGTTCACGGCGAAGGACATTGCGATTGACGTGAATGCGCGCCAGCGTGTGGATGTCGCACTGAAGGTGGGCGCGGTCACGCAGGAAGTAACGGTGACCGACGCGGCGGCCGTGCTGCAGACCGATAACAGCGACCACAACCAGATCATCAACACCCAGCAGGTGGCCGAGTTGCCGCTCAACGGGCGTAACTACGCGGAGCTCGCGCTGCTGGCCACCAATGTCACGCGGTCTCCGATGGCGGCGGCGTTTTCTCCCAGCGCGACGCCGCGCGAAGGCGCCATCAACGTCAACGGCATGCGCAGCACGTACAACAACTTCCTGCTCGACGGTCTCGACAACAACGCGTACTCGCCCAGCAATCAGGGCTACTCGGCGCAGGTGGTGCAGCCCTCGCCGGATGGCATTGCCGAGTTTAAGGTGATCACGAGCAACTTCAGCGCGGAATACGGGCGCGTGGGCGGCGGCGTGATCAATGCGGCGCTGCGTTCCGGCGGCAACGAGTTTCACGGCACGCTGTACGAATTCCTGCGCAACACGGACCTCAATGCCACCGGCTTCCTCTTCAGCCCGACCGTCTTCCAGAAGCCGACCCTGCAGCGCAACCAGTTCGGCGGCAGCATTGGCGGGCCGATGATTAAGAACAAGCTCTTCTTCTTTGCCGATTATGAAGGCCAGCGCCAGCTGCAGCACTATCTGAACTTCGACTCGCTGCCCAGCCTGAACGACCGCAAGGGCATCATCCTGACGAGCGGCACCGGCGCGCCGGCGGTTGTGCAGGATCCCCGCTCGGGCGCCATTTATACGGGCACGATTCCGCCGTCCGTCATTTCTCAGTTCGCTCAGACGGTGCTGAACAACCTGCCGGCCCCGAACGGCCCGGGCCGCTCCAATAACTACGAAGCGTTCCTTCTGATTCGCGACTACTACGATAAGTACGACGCGAAGGTGAACTATCAGATCAATGACCGCATGTCTTCATTCGCGCGCTTCAGCCAGCGCAAAGACATCCAGTACTATCAGCCCGATATTCCCGGCGCTTCGGGCGGTGGCGGGAACGGCTTCATCCACGCCATCCAGCAGCAGGCGGCTGTCGGATACACCTGGACGGTTTCCGGCTCTTCTCTTCTCGACGCCCGCTTCGGCTTCAACCATATTCTTGCCGGAAAGACGCCGCCGTACCTCGGCGGTGCCAGCATGCTGGCTCTCTATGGCGTCACCGGACTGCCCACCACGCCGAACCTCACCGGCGGTCTCGACAGCCAGTCGGTCGGCGGCTTCAACGCTTTCGGGCGCCAGGCCACCAATCCGCAGTTTCAGAATCCGACGACGTTCAATCCCAGGCTCAACTATTCGATGGTGAAGGGCCGTCATTCGCTGAAGGCCGGATACGAATTCGTGGCGATCCGTACGGAGGTGCTCGACGTCAACCCGCTTTACGGATCCGATACTTATTCCGGACAATTCAGTAAGTGCTCCACCTGCTCGGCGGACTCGACGACTTACAACCTCGCCGATTTCATGTTCGGGCTGCCCAGCGCGATTGCTCTCGGCAACAATGCGGTGACCAATCAGCGGCAGCACGTACACAGCGTGTATGCGCAGGACGATTTCCGCTTCAATTCGAAGCTGACGCTGAACGTGGGGCTGCGCTACGAATTCGCCACGCCGATCTGGGAACGCGACAACCTCTGGTCCAACTTCAACCCGGCTACGAACTCGCTCGTGCAGGCCAGCAACGGCAGCCTCTACGACCGCGCGCTGGTCCATCCCGACCGCGGCAACTGGGGTCCGCGCATCGGCCTCGCCTACAGCGTGGATGCGAAGACTGTGGTGCGCGCCGGCTATGGCATCAGCTACTCGTTCTTCAACCGCGTGGGCAGCGCGCTCGAAAGCATCAATTCGCCGCAGATCAACTTCGGCAACCTTTCGCAGAGCATTCCGACCAATGGCCCGGTGCCGGCGACGTTCCTGACCACGCTGAACAGCTTCACCACGAACATCGCTTCGCCGGCCCACTTCAACCCGATCACGACGAACGTGGATTACGTGGACCCGAATACGAAATGGCCGATGCTGCAGTCCTGGCTGGTTTCCGTGCAGCGCGAAATCACGCGCGACACCGTCGTGGAGATCGCCTACAACGGCAACCACAGCACGCGTCTGCCGATCATCGCCGATTACAATCAGGCGGTCCCGAATGCGCCCGGCGCTTCGCTCGGCGTGCAGGCGCGCCGCCCGATTCAGTCCTTCGGCGCCATCACGTGGGTCAATCCGGCCGGTTCCAACAACTACAACGGCCTCTCGATTCGCGCCGAACATCATCTCCGCAACGGGCTGTATCTGCTGAACTCGTTCACGTGGTCGAAGGCTCTGGGCGATTCCGAACAGGCTCTTGAAACCTACCCCGGTTACTCGGTGGCGAATCCGCAGAACATTCATAATCTGGCGGCCGAAAGAGGTCCGTCGAGCTTCGATCTGAAGTTCATCGACGTCACGAGCGTCGTCTATCAGCTGCCGTTCGGCAAAGGGCGTAAGTTCGCGTCGAATCTGAATCCCGTGATGGATGCTCTGTTCGGCGGCTGGGAGACGAGCCTGATCGACACCGCGCGCACCGGCACGGCCATCAACGTCAACTACGGACCGTCGGCGGCGAACGACCTGACCGGCTCCATTGCCGACTACCGCGGTCTGGCGGTGCTCCGCCCGAACGTCTCCGGCAGCGGTATTTCGCAGAGCAAGGGTCAGATGGTGAACACGTACTTCGCCGGCTATACGTTCTCGACGCCGCCCGCTAACGCGCCAAACGGCAACCTCGGTCGCGATGCTTTCCGCGGCCCCGGGCTCTGGCAGGTGGATGGCGCCATCAACAAGTCCTTCGCTCTGCCGCGTGAAGGGATGCGGCTGCAGTTCCGCAGCGAATTCTTCAACCTGCTGAACAAGACCAACTTTGCGCCGCCCACCGCAACCACCACGAGCGCGGCGTTCGGCACGATCCGCTCCACCTTCCCGGCGCGGCAGATTCAGTTCGCGCTTAAGCTGATGTTCTAGGCTGAACATGAGACTCAGCGTGTTCCTTTTCGCAGCCATGACGCTGGCGGGGGCGCAGGCCCCCACCGGAAACATCGAAGCCCGCAGCATCGAAGTCCACGGGCACCGCGGCGCGCGCGCGGTGCGCCCGGAAAACACGATCGCAGCGTTTTCTTACGCCATCGGGCAGGGAGTCGATTACCTGGAGCTCGACATGGCGGTGACGAAGGACAACGTTCTTGTGGTCTCGCACGACCCGCACCTGCACGGCCCGGTGTGCTCGGGCCCGGTGGCCGATGCGGCGATCCATTCACTGACGCTGGCCGAAGTCCGCCAGTGGGAGTGCGGAGTCGGCAACCCGGCGTTCCCCCGGCAGGAGAAGATTCCGGGCACCCGCGTTCCGACGCTCGATGAAGTGTTCGCGCTCGCCCCGCGCGGCAATTTCAAGTTCAATATCGAGACCAAGATCTTCGCCGATCATCCCGAACTTACACCTTCGCCGGAAGAATTCGCGAAGCTGGTGCTGTCGATGGTTCGCAAGCACCATCTGGAATCGCGCGTAGTCCTGCAGTCGTTCGACTTCCGCACGCTTCACGCCATGAAGCAGCTGGCGCCGGAGATTGTGCGGGTGGCGCTCTACGAAGGGCAGCCGAAGGATTTCGTCGCCATCGCCCGTGAAGCGGATGCGACTGTGATCTCGCCGTACTACAAGCTGGTGACGGCCGAACAGGTGCGCGCCGCGCACGCCGCCGGGCTGCAGGTGGTGCCGTGGACGCCCAACGCGCCGGAGGAATGGGACGCGCTGATTGCCGCCGGAGCCGATGCCATCATCACAGACGATCCGGCCGCTCTGCTGGCTGTGCTGCGCGCGCGCCGGCTGCATCCGTGATGCGGGTTTTGCGGGCTTTCCGCGGCCCCGCCATGCTATATTGGCAGTGACCACAGGTACTTGCATTCAGGCCTGAAAACAACGGAGAGGTGGCTGAGTGGTCGAAAGCAGCGGTTTGCTAAACCGTCGTAGTGCCTTCAAGCGCTACCGGGGGTTCGAATCCCCCCCTCTCCGCCAGTAACTCCGCTGTGAATTTCTCCCGCCAAAATCTCGGCGACCTTCTCCGCGCGGCAGCCGTACTGCTTCTTATCGGCGCCGGCGTCACGCTGATCCCCTGGACGAACCCGATGGTCAGCGATCTTGGCTATCACACGCTTTGCCCGTTTGCCCCGTGGAGCACGCTCACGCTGCTGTTTCTCTCCGGCACCGCGCACGTGGTTCGGCGCTATCTGGCGACGCTGCCCACGGAACAGGCGCCGACGGATCAGGCGCCGACGGATCAGGCGCCGATGAATCAGGCGTAAGCGTCGCCTCAGACTTACGGGTGAAGCGCGCCCGCCGGGGTCCGCGTGTCGTTGCTCAGGTCGTTCCTCAGGTGGTTCCTCAGCAGTTCAGCCGCCGTCGTGTCCGCGTCCGCCGGAAACTTATCGACCCGCCCGGCTGAACCTGAGCCGCAGCCCGACGCACATCGCCACGATCAAGCCGGCGATGCCCGTGTAGCCCGGCTCGGGGGTTGCCACCAGCGCTACCGAACTGGGTGCGTTCAGGCCGCCGATCAACACCCCGTCATTTGTCCCGTCAGGACCGATGATCCGGATATTGCCGCCGAAATACTCGGGTACATACAACGTGCCGGCGGCATCGATCGCCAGATACTCCGGTCCCGCCAGACCGCTGGCGAACTGTTTGAGGGTTGTTGAACCAGAGGCCAGTTCATAGATCGACCCGCCGGTTACATCGGAAATGAACAGGTCGCCCGCGCTGTCGAATGCTACGCCCCGCAGGTCGCCGGTCCCGACGGCGCTCGCGACGGTCGTCTGTCCGCTGCCATCGGTCGCCATGCGGACCACGTTTCCGGTTGTCGAAGAAGCCGTGTAGAGAAGTCCGTTTTCGTATGCCAGCCCGCGGGCCCCTGCGACCGTTGCGATCACGGATTCCCCGCCGCTGGCGAACTTCAGAATGTTGCCGCTGGAACGATCCACCACGTACAGGTTGCCCTGCCCGTCCAGCGCCAGCCCGCCCGGATTCCCCAGTCCGGCACTGAATGTCGCGATCTGCGATCCGCCCGGGCCGAACTCCACCACGCGGCCGTTGCTGTAATCGCTCACGAAGACGTCGCCGACGCCGTTGCCCGTCACTACGTAAGGCGTGGAAAACTGAATCGCCGGATTCAGCGTTCCAGCCGCCACTCCCGCCAGCGTATAAATTCCGGTCGTGTTGCCGCCTTCATTGGTCTCGTAGAGCAACGGACCGGCGGGGAGCGCCCCGGCGATGAGCAGCGCGGCTATCAGGCACCGGGATACAGGATGCATGTCTTCATGTTAGCCGCTTATTGTTTCGTTCCCGGCAGCCACACGCTGTCCGGTTTCATGAGTTCACGCGCTGCCGTATCGGCGTCGAGATAGATCTTCTGAAAGTCGCCCGCCGTTCCACCGGCCATGCGGAACTTCACCAGATACTGGTGCGCCATGTGTTCCGATACGTCCGCCAGAAACGGCTCCAGCGTGTCGACCGGATCGTGGCTCATGAAGTACGCCTCGCCGCCCGTCTCATAACAGACATGCGCCAGATCCACCACGCCGGCATCGACCTTCGCCCATGTTTCGGATCGATAGTTCGGCACCGGATGGTACAGCGCGAAAATCACCACACCGGCGCGTTCCGCGTCGTGAATCGCCATATCGGCATTTGTACACGCTCCGCCGCCCGATGCCGTCTCATCGATTCCGGCGCTCACCAGCACAATCTCCCGCCGCAGCGCAGGCGATTCCCAGCGCCCGATCAGGTCCGACAACGCGCAGTACAGATTCCCGCTCTTTCCGCCCGCCGGCGCACGCAGCGCGGCCGCTGCTTTCGCATGATCCGCGGTGAGACCCTGCGCGATCTCCAGCACGCCTTCGTGAATGTACGCCACGCCCACGAGCGAACCCGCCGGCCGCGCCGTAACGAAGCGCCGCAGTTCCGCCAGTTTGGAGCCGAACGGATAGCTGGCGGCGTCGTCGATCAGCAGGAACACTTCGAGGCCGCCCGTCACGCCGTCGAGCTGCGTCCAGCCGGTGATTGTGCCGCCCATGATCCGGATGTCTTCCATCTTCAGGGGCGCCGGCTTGTGGCTCATGTGATCGGCGACGGTCAGAATCATTTGCAGTTCCGTGCCGCCGCTGGTTGTCTTGCTCAAAGGCGCCTGCGCCACCGCCGGCACAGTCGCGAGGCTTCCGGCCAGCAGCAGACCGGCGCTTATCGCGATGCGCGCGTTCCATCTTCGCTTCATGGGAAACCTCCCCGCGTCACAATTCACTACCGCAATCGTCCGGCCAATTCGTTTCTGAACCGGCGCGGGTCCGGAACCGAGTCGGGTCCTGATCCAGAGCGGCTGCGCGAATTCCGCCGCGGCGAGGGGCGGCAAGGGGCGGACACGAGCGCAGCGGAATCGGCATCAAAGGATTGGGGGCAAACGGCATTCGGCTCATCACCGTTCCCGGCGGCGAACGCCCCCGATGCTGCTGCCGTCCACCCGAAATCTGCAGGTCGACGCGAAGGCCGCTACCCGGGCGCATCCAGCGAAGGGCGCGGGATCGCGGGTTCGTGGGATCGTGGGTTCGCGCCGTTACTCGAAGATGACGTATCCGTCCGAATTCGAAATGTAAACGCGGCGAAACACGCTCACCGGCAGCAAACCCGCGATTTCGGTTTCCGCCGGGTTCGGCACGGCCACGGCCTCTCCCCACCAGAAGGTGCGGCCCTGAATCTGCAGTCTGCGGCCGGACACCATGCCCACATCGCCGGAACCGGCCAGGGTAAAGAGTCGCGCCACCATCTCTTTGGCCGCCACGCCGAACAACATCACCTGGTTGACTCCCGAATCGACGGCCAGCTCGCCGAGGCTTGTTGCCACCACGGCGCGCCCGTTCTGGCTGCGGAATTGCACCCGCATCCCTTTCGCATTTGCTGCCGAGGCGCCAAATTCCAGTCTGCTCCCGTGCACGTCCAGCAGGTAGTCGAAGCGCGACAAAAAGTTCTGGCCCAGAATCCCCTGGATGTTCGCCGAAAGCCGGTGCACGGTCTCCATGCCCGCCGGCAGGAACGTCTGCCCGTCGGCGCGCGCCGGTCCAAGCGCCACTTCAATGCCGTCGCAACCGAGGACCGGCACCACGGAGAGGGAGGTGGTCAGTTCCGACCGGAAAGTCGCTTTCAGGCCAATGGACCGGGCGAGCGCGGGCTCGATGTGATTCGAAGTCGTTGCCGTATCGACCAGGAAGCGGTACGGTCCGTGCCCGCTGACGAATACGCCGTCCACCACCGGGCGGCCGTCGATGAACCGGACGGTTACTCTGCCCGCCGCGTCCGCGCCGAGCAGCGGTCCGGCAGCGAGAAGCAGTGCGCAGAACGTTGTCCTGAGCCCGGATCGACTGAGCGCAAGCGACATGCCTCAGTAAATAACGAAACGGTTACAAATTCAATACAAATCTGTGACGACGTGACTGCATCGCCCGCCGCCGACCCCGCCTTCGCCAGCGGCGGCGGCTTCGTTCCTTCGCCTTTTCCCGGGAAAGAGGGCAATTTTCGCAAAAACAGCGATTTCTGTTACCCTGTTCTCCAGAATGCCCAAAACCCGACGCAGCTTGTTCTTCGTGGCGGCTTACCTGCTTGCTACCGGCCTCGCCATGCTCCTGGCGCCGCAACTCACCTTGCGCCTGATGTTTGCGAGCCACGAATACCCGGACGCGTTCGTCCAGATGGCGGGAGTTCTGATGCTGGGGCTCGGCATCGTGGTTATCAATGTGATTCTTTACGGCAACCGGGACTTCTATCGCGCGACGCTGGTGGCCAGAATTCCCATGTGGATCTGCATCCTGGGGCTGTACCTGCAGACGCGGGAAAACTTCTTTATCGTCGTGCTGTGTGTGCTGGGGACGGGTATCGTCGTGACCGGCTCCTGTTACCTTTCGGAGCGCGGCAAGATCGACGCGGCATAGGCGGTCGCCGCGGGTCGCGGGAAGGCCGCGGGTTGAGGGAACGCCGCAGGCCGAAGAAAGCTCAGCTGCCTTCGCCGTGCGAAGCGATCTTCCGTTCCACGGCCGCCAGCAGGCGGTCGCGAACATCCTCCGGCAGATCGCAGCTGTCCAGACCCTTGTAAACCTGAATCGTCTTGCGCGTGGTATCGCAGACGACCCAGCAGTTCGGGCACTGCGAAAGATGGCGTTCCAGCCGGGCCCGCATTTCGTCGCGCGTGGTCTCGTCGAGAAAATCGCTGAGCTCGGCGAGGAATTCTTTACATGTAAGCAAAGGCGTCGTCTCCTTTGCGCTTAAAGAACCGCGTCAGGCGATCCCGCAGTTGCAGGCGCGCGCGCAGCAGGCGGCTCTTCACGGCAGGTACGCTCAGGTCCAGCACCTCGGCCGTCTCTTCGGTGGAAAGCCCGTCCACATCGCGCAGGGTGAAAACGGTGCGGTAGATCGGCGAGAGTTCGTCGATCGCGCCGTTCAGAATCGTGCGCAGTTCGTCGCGCGAGTAGCGCTCTTCCGGATCCGGATCCCAGGCCGCGATTTCGCGAACCACGGTATCCTCGCCCGTATCGATCTGCTCATCCAGCGAAACCGCCCGGTCGCTCTTCCGCTTGCGCAGCTTCATCAGCGCCTGGTTGACGGCGATCCGCACCACCCATGTGTAGAACTTTGAGTTGCCCTGAAACTGATCCAGATGCTGGTAAGCCTTCAAAAAAGCTTCCTGCAGCACGTCTTCGGCGTCTTCGCGATTCTGCGTGATGTTCATCGCCAGCCGGAAAATCTTGCCGTCATAACGGCGCATCAGGCTGGAAAATGCGGTGGCGTCACCGGTTCGTGAACGAGCAACAAGATCCAGCTCTTCTGCGTCCGCCGCTGTTTGCGCCGGCGTGCTCTGAACTGGAATGCTGTCCGTTGCCATTTTGCGTGACCCCCTATTCTCCCATAGCCAGGAAGGCGCGAAACCCTCGCCGGCGGCAGCGGTCTGGAGTACCATACTCTCGTTTGGATGCCCTGCTCGCGGGCAGGATTCGACTATTTCGCCCCGGATGGCGCGGATCCGGCCGGCTGAGACGGCGGATCGGCGCGGCCTGCTTCATTTTCATGAGCCTGATTTTCCCGCCACGTACGCAACACCCGCAGAATGTACTGGCGCGTTTCCGGATAAGGCGGGACTCCGTGGTAGCGCTCCACCGCCGCCGGCCCTGCGTTGTATGCCGCAAGCGCCAGCAGAACCTGGTTGGGATCGTCCTCGTAGCGCGCCAGCAGGTCGCGGAGGTACGCCGCGCCGCCCTCCGCATTCTGGCGTGGATCGAGCGGATCCACCCTTAACGTGCGCGCTGTATCCGGCATCAGCTGCATCAGGCCGATTGCCCCTTTGGGCGACACCGCGTCCGGCCGGAAGGCCGACTCCACCTGCATCACGCTGCGCAGGAAGGGTTCGGGCAGGGCGAACTTTTGCGCAGCCTCGCCGGCCAGGCTCAGCGGCGTGGGTGCGGTTCGGGCTATTAGCACGGGCGCGGGTTCCATTACGGGTTGCTGCGTTGTCAATGCCGGGGCTTCGGCGGGCCGGGGCGTAACTTCTTCCGTTTCGAAATTCACCACCAGATCCGCGGGCAGTTCCGCAACCCCTTCGGCGCTGAACAGCCGGACACGCGCGCCGGCCATTTCGTGCCGGTCCGCATGCAACCGGAAGCCGGTGGAAAGCACCGCGTACTCGCCAGCCAGAGCCGGCCGGGCGAGAATCGGCCAGGCGATTGCTGCAAAACAGATAAGATGAGAAACGCGTCTCATGTCCGATAAAAGCCCGTCCGTCAAACCGCCATGCCCATCAATTCAGTGACGCATCTGGAGTGCAGTCTGTGCAGCCGGAATTACGAGGCCGGCAAGCCGTGGAATCTCTGCGAATGTGGCGGCCCGCTGCTGGTCCGCTACGATCTTGCCCGTTTGCGCCAGTCCTGGTCGCTCGACAGCTTTGCCGCCGCGCCGGATTCGATGTGGCGCTACGCTCCGGCCCTGCCGGTGCGGCAGGAAACTTCCATTGTCTCACTCGGCGAAGGCATGACGCCGCTCCTCGCGGCGGCCCGCACTGCCCGCCGCATCGGCGCCCGCGACCTGCTGATTAAAGACGAAGGACTCAATCCCACCGGCTCTTTCAAGGCACGCGGACTTTCCTGCGCGATCTCCATGTGCGTTGAGCTGGGCATTCGCAAGGTCGCCATTCCCTCGGCGGGCAACGCCGCCAGCGCCCTTGCTGCGTATGCGGCGGCGGCCGGGCTCGAAGCGCACATCTACATGCCCGCCGACGTGCCGCAGTCCAACTTCATCGAGTGCAAGGCCTATGGGGCGAACGTCACCCTCGTTGACGGGCTCATCAGCGACTGCGGCCGCATCGTCGCCGAGCGCGCGCCCAAAGAAGGCTGGTTCGACGTCTCCACCCTCAAGGAGCCGTATCGCATTGAGGGCAAGAAGACCATGGGCTACGAGATTGCCGAGCAACTCGGCTGGGAACTCCCTCACGCCATTTTGTATCCGGCGGGCGGCGGCGTGGGCCTCATTGGCATGTGGAAAGCGTTTGCCGAAATGGAGGCGTTGGGCTGGATCGGCGCGCATCGGCCGAAAATGATTGCCGTCCAGGCCGAAGGCTGCCAGCCGGTGGTGCGCGCTTTCGAGGCCGGCGCCGAGAGCTGCACGTTCTGGGAAAACGCCGCTACTCTGGCCAGCGGGCTGCGCGTTCCCAAGCCGCTTGGCGATGTCCTAATGCTGCGTGCCGTTCGCGAAAGCGCGGGCACCGCCATTGCCATCTGCGATTCCGACCTGCTCGACGCCGGCATCCGGCTCGCATCCGAGGAAGGCATCTTCGTCGCCCCGGAAGGCGCTGCCTGCGTTGCGGCCGCCGAAAAGCTTCTCGCGCAGGGCTTCCTGAAGCCGGACGACAAGATCGTTATCTACAACACCGGCTCCGGCCTGAAGTATCTGGAAGCTTATTCGACCCGCTTCCCGCGCAACATCGCCTCCGACACCGATAAACTCGGCGGCCTCATCACTCCCCGTTAGCCGGCGCGCGTGCCTGTGTGCGCGCCGTCTTTATACTGGAAAATTACCCCGAACATTTACTACGCGAGAAACCATGGCCGCACTCATCGATGCAATCAACATTAAGCGCCGCTCCCTGTTCGAACAGGACAACACGCCGTTCGTCTGTCTGGAAGCGGAAGTCAGCACTCCGACCGCGCGCGGCGGCCAGACGCTGGTTCGTCTGAAGGTCCGCAATCTTCTCACCAGCGCCGTCTTTGAAAAGACCTTCAAGGCCGGCGACAAGTTTAAGGAACCGGACCTGCAGAAAGTCTCGGCGTCGTATCTTTATTCCGATCCGGAAGGCTCCCACTTTCTCGATCAGGACAGCTTTGAAACGATTACGCTCACCGAAGGCATGATGGGCGGGGCGCTCGATTTCCTCACCGAAGGTCTGGTGATTGAACTGAACAAGTACAACGGCAATCCGATTGGCCTCGAGTTGCCGCCTTCGGTTGACCTGACCGTGGCGTATACCGAACCTGCCGTGAAGGGCGACACCACCAGCGGCGCGACCAAAATCGCGCGCCTCGAAACCGGCCTCGAAATCCGCGTGCCGCTTTTCATCAAGGAAGGCGAAAAGGTGAAGGTGAGCACGGAAAAGAAGGAATTCGGCGGCCGGGCATAGCGAGTGCGCCGGGGGGTGATCCTCAATTCGCGATTGCGCGATGGCGCGCCACCCGGACCGGTCAGTACAACGGATCAGGAAAAATTTTCGTCTTCTTCCGCCGCCGGCAAAACTTTCGATCGGGCGCAGACATCCGGCGCCTCCGCGACCGGAGCCGAATCCGGGAATTTCGCTGAAAACAAAGTTCTTGGCCGCCTCCGATGGCGTTCTTCGAGGGGTGCCGGCCGCGGGCCGTTTGCCGCCGCGGCGCAGCGCGAATTGCGGGCTCTGCCTCCGGCATCTGGCTCCGGCCATGCGGCAAGCCTGCGCCACAGTCGTATCATGAGGTGTCGGGCGTTTCGCCTGTCCTGTTCCGGCTGCCATTCCGCCAGGACTTATGTGCCGGATGCATCTCTCCGGCCGGATTGCAATCTATAGAAGCAGCATCATTCCAAAAGAAAGGTATCTAATTGGGTAACTCTGTGCTGGTCCCCATGGTCGTGGAACAAACTTCACGCGGCGAGCGGTCTTACGACATCTACTCGCGCCTGCTGAAGGAGAACATCATTTTTCTCGGGACGCCGATCGACGATACGGTCGCTAACCTGATCATTGCGCAGTTGCTCTTCCTCGAAGCCGAAGATCCCGAGCGCGATATCTCCATCTACATCAACTCGCCGGGCGGCTCCATCACGGCCGGTCTGGCCATTCTCGACACCATGGCGTTTGTCCGGCCCGACATCGTCACCATCTGCGTGGGCCAGGCGGCGTCGATGGGCGCTGTCCTGCTTGCAGCCGGTACGAAGGGCAAGCGCTTCAGCCTGCCGAATTCGCGCATCATGATCCACCAGCCCTCCATGCAGGGTCTGGCTGGTCAGGCCGCCGATATCGACATCTACGCCCGTGAAATTCTGCGCATGCGTGAGACGCTGAACAAGATCCTCGCCGATGCCAGCAACCAGCCCATTGAGCGCGTGGCCCGGGACGTGGATCGCGATTACATCATGAGCCCCGATCAGGCCGTTGAATACGGGCTCATCGACCGCGTCATTTCCAGCCGCGAAATGGCGCCCACGCCGGTCAAGGCGTAGTTCCTTTGCTTTACGGGGCGTCCGCTCTTGTGGCGGACGCCCTTTTTTATTGAACAGGCCCCGTCAATTTATTTAGCAGGCTCCGCCATTTATTTATCAGGCTCCGCCAACCGATGCCCCGTCAGGTCACCTTCGAACTTCAGGCCGAATGCCCCGTTACCCGCGCCCGGGCCGGCATTCTCCACACCGAACATGGCGACATCCCGACTCCGGTGTTCATGCCCGTCGGCACGCAGGCGACCGTCAAAGGGCTGAATCAGCGCGACTTGTGGGATGAAATCCAGGCCCGCATCATCCTGTCCAATACGTACCACCTCTATCTCCGGCCCGGCCACGAGCTCATCCGCTCGCTCGGCGGGCTCCACCGCTTCATGTCGTGGCCGGGCGCGATTCTCACCGATTCAGGCGGTTTCCAGGTCTTCAGCCTCTCCGATCTCCGCAAAATTACCGACGACGGCGTCACCTTCCAGTCCCATCTGAACGGCGATACCCACAAATTCACGCCCTGTTCCACCGTCGATGTCCAGCTTGCACTCGGCAGCGACATCATGATGGTGCTCGATGAGTGCCCAGCCTACCCCGTCAGCCACGAATACGCGAAGGTTTCGATGAATCGCACCGTTCGCTGGGCGTCCGAAGCGATGGATCACTGGCGCGAGCGCATGAAATCCATCCCCACGCGGCATGCCCTTTTCCCGATCGTGCAGGGTTCCATGTTTCCGGATCTGCGCCGCGAGTGCGCCGAACGGCTGGTGGAGCTCGATGCCGATGGCTACGCCGTCGGCGGCCTCTCGGTCGGCGAACCCCGCCCGCTCAGCATGGAAATGGTGGAGGCATCCGAGCCTTTCCTGCCGCGCGACCGCCCCCGCTACGCCATGGGCGTCGGCATGCCACACGAGCTCCCCGAGTACGTCGCACGAGGCATCGACATGATGGATTGCGTCCTGCCCTCGCGCAATGCCCGCAACGGCTGGCTGTTTACGTCGGAAGGCAAAGTGACGATCAAGAACGCCCGCTACCGCGACGACGCCGGTCCGCTTGACCCGAATTGCTCCTGTTACACCTGCAAAACCTACTCCCGGGCCTATCTGCGGCACCTGTTCCAGGCCGGCGAAATCCTGTTTGCCTCGCTCGCTACCCGCCACAATGTACAGCGGTTCCTTGACATCATGGGGGAGATCAGGCAGTCTATCCTATTGGGTCAATTCCCCCAATATCTGCAGACTGTCCGGGCGAGTTCTGTCCGTGCCGATGCCGACGGGGCGGCCTGAGGAATTTCCCACGTGCCAGCAGCTTTTTTACTTCAACAAACTCCGGCGAACTCGATTGCGCTCTTTGCGCCGTACCTTCTCATTGGCGTTGTTTTCTATTTCCTCCTCTATATGCCCATGCAGCGGCAAAAGAAGCGGCAACAGGAAATGCTGAACAATCTGAAGAGCGGCGACAATGTCGTCACCTCGGGCGGCATCACCGGCACTGTGGTCGCCGTGAATGGCGATACCATTGTCCTTCGCGTCAAACCCGACAATCTGAAGCTGGAATTTGCCCGCTCGTCCGTGAGTTCCGTGGCGGTCCCCGAAGCCTCGAAGTGAGAGCAGCAAAGCGGACCTGCTAAAGTAATCCCGTTAAAAGGCAATCATTCGTATGCAACGTAATCTGATGTTCAAAGTGGGCGTAATTGTGGCGACGGTGCTGGCGTGCATCTACGGCATCATTGGCCTGCCCACCTCCATGAAGGCCCTCGAGGCCAACGTCACGCGCAATATCCACCTCGGCCTCGATCTCAAGGGTGGCAGCCATCTGGTGCTGCAGGTACAGGTGCAGGACGCGGCCAAGACTGCCGCCGATCAGCTGATCGAGTCCCTCCGCGAAGACGCCCGCACCCGCAACGTCGTCATCGAGGGTTTCGATCGCAACGATCCCCCGACCATTCGCGATACCGATTCCATCCAGGTCAATATCCACGGCGTGGATCAGACCAAGACGCAGGCCTTCCGCAATCTCATCTCGGAAAAGTATCCCGACTGGCTGCTCGCCCCGGTGAGCGCCACCGATTACAAGCTCAACCTGAAGCCGTCTTCGCTCCTCGACCTGAAGCGCAACACCGTTGCCCAGGAACGCGACACCATTGAACGCCGCGTCAACGCGCTCGGTCTGACCGAACCCACCGTGCAGGACCACGGCGCGCCCGAAACGCAGTCCGAAATTCTGGTGGAACTGCCCGGCGTCGACGACCCGGCCCGCGTGAAGGAGCTCATCGGCACCACCGCCCAGCTCAAGATCGTGGAAGTGAAGAACGAAGGCCCCTGGCAGACTCGTGATGCCGCGCTCGCCGCCAAAGCGGGCATTCTGCCGCTCGGCACTGAGCTGATGGAAAACACGGCAGCCGGCGGCGGCGGCTTCTACCTTGTTTCCCGGTCCCCTGTGATCACGGGCCAGGATATGCGCAGCGCCCGCGCGGCGACCGACACCGATTCTCCGGGCCGCTGGGAATGCGGCTTCACGCTCTCTCAGGACGGCGCGCGTCGCTTCCAGAAGTTCACCGCCGCCAACATCGGCAATCGCCTCGCCGTGGTGCTCGACAACCAGATTCGCAGCGTGGCCACGATTCAGAGCGCCATCAGCGACTCCGGCCGCATCAACGGCCTTTCGAGCGAGCAGGAAGCCTCCGATCTCGCCCTCGTTCTGCGGACGGGCGCCCTGCCCGCCGGCATTCAGTATCTGCAGGAAAAGACCATTGGGCCGTCGCTCGGCGCCGATTCGATCCGCGAAGGCATCTACGCCGCGATCGCCGGACTGATCGCCGTCGTCATTGTGATGCTCGTGTACTACAAGAAGGCCGGCATTAACGCGGTGCTGGCGCTG
>CAIKMJ010000065.1 GCA_903828455.1 uncultured Acidobacteriia bacterium
GGTATCTGGCGATGGCCGACGCGACGAACCCGAAGTTCACCGGTCAACAGCGGGATGCGGAGACCGGGCTCGACTGGTTCCAGGTACGGCAGATGAGCGGGGCGGCGGGCAGGTTCCAGAGTACTGACCCGGGCAATGCGGGGGCCGATCCGGGTGATCCGCAGACGTGGAACGGGTACGCGTATGTCGCAAACAATCCGCTGAGCTACACCGACCCCAGCGGCATGTTCATCGAGGCAGCTGGTCCCGGTTCTGCGGGCGGACCCATCGGTACGATTATCGGCGTCGCAATCGACATCGGAGAAATACTCGGCGGCATCTTCGGGTTCGGCGGAGGTGGGCATGCGACGATTCCCCCCCTACTGGATGCGCCGTCCAGCCCAATCTTAGGATCGGCGGCGGATGATATCGATCCGCTCGATCCTTTCGGCAATGGCAGCGGGAGCGGCGGGCCTTTCGCGAACAACATATTACAGGCGAACGGAACTCCGGCACAAATGGCGGAATATAACCGGGCGATCGCCTACCTTATGCGGGATGCCTGGATGGCGCGGATCATCCGGCGACTACAGCAGTCCAGGAAACTGTACACTGTGTCGTTCACGCAGTTTGTTATAAACGGAGACAATTACCTCAACGGCCACGTGAACTGGGCTCCGCGTGGCTCGGCGTTGTCGGTTGGGGGAGGGTGCAATAGCCCAGCATTGCTTCTTGGTCACGAATTCGCGCACGCATACGAGGACGATCTCTACCCGTATTGGTTCGCGAGGGAGCGAAGGGTCCCGGCAGGAGATTATGACTGGCAAGTAGAAAAGTGGGCGATCACCGGTCCGGAAGCTCACGCCGCTCGTACCCTCGGGGAGCCTGTACGCAACACTCACCATGTCGCTAATGCGCGAGACGCGATGTCTCAAGAGCCCAACTCAACGTCGCGAGCGTGCCGCCAATGATAACGATTATGTCCAGGAAGATATTTTTTCTGCTCGCGGCGGTCATGGTCAACGCCCTTTTGCCCGCCCACGCTCAAAACGATAGCGCACGAACGCAGCTCGAAGCCCTTGCTCATTCGATAGGGTCCGAGGGCATCAGCTCAGTGGAAATCTTCGGCGTCCCCGAGGACGCCCTTTTTGCAGTTAACATATCTCCGGAAAGCCTTGAGAAAGCGTGGGACTACAAACTCACATTCCGGTCTCCCGGAGCTCTTCAAACGCGTACCCGAGCCTTAGAGGCCGCGATGCGTCTGGCGAACCCTCAAGCGTCTGCGAAGAAGGTCCAGTTTCTCGACGTACGTACGGGGGTGGTGTTCTATTCGAGGGCAGAAAGCGGCAAGGGGATCTTCTCGATCTATTTCGACAAGACTGGTCGCGCAGGTGCCGTAGGAGGCGCTTCAGTCTCCTTCGGCCCTGAGTTCCTGCCCAATCTGAAAAAGGCTTTGCATTTTTCCATTGAGTAGATTGTACGGAATCCGCCGGTTACCGGCGGCTACCCGAAACGAGCCGAAGAAGCCGCCGATGGCGGCTTGATAAGGAGTGACACGTCACCCCTGCGCGGGTGCTGCGGAGGAACAGTCGATTGCCGGCCGGAACTGAAAAGGACAAGGGAAAAGGATCAATTAGGATCCCAAGAGTGCCAAACGTGCTCGGCCAGTGTACAGTGCTCCACGATTGGGGCGGGACCGGCGGACCCGCTTGGGAACCGATTCCTGTCGAGTGGGATGTCAGGAACCACGCTTTCCGTCCCAACGACCCGTCTACGACGCAAAAATGGACGGGTGGGGCCGCCCCATCAATACTACTCGGCCATCAGCACCGCGCGGCAACGTGTGTTCTCGGGCGTTAGCCGCCCCAGGGAGGCCGCGCTTCACTCAGCCCCTGCCCCGGCCTGAGGACGTTGCCAACGACAGGCTTGAGGCTGGCAGAAAGGCTCATCGGTTGTGGAGCATCCTTCTCTCGTTTTCGCGAGCGAGGAATGGCCGATCTGCTGTCAACTTGCTGATCGATTCGGCTGTGACTGGAAAACTCGGCAACGCATGGCACTGCGGATCGGAATACCCGAGGAAACGGATCTTTGAAAGTGGCACCGTGGCGCCCAGGGCATTCGTCAGTTCCTCGGTTCCTGAGGTTTCGATGAACCAGTCCTTTTTCAAGTTCAGCACTTGGGCCTTGGACGCCGGAACTTGGACGACGAGGTACCCATATGTACTCCCATCTGAAAAAGTGGCCCGCCGGTAGCGCAGAACTGGTATTCGACCAGTATTCCCAACCGAATCTCGGCCTGGAGTTATGATCTGAACGGGAACGTTCTGCAGGTAGGCGGCATGACGCGCAACTTCACTTACGACGCCGAAAACCGGCAGGTGACGGCGAACCTGAACGGCGCGGTGTCGAACAACGCTTACGACGGCCTCGGCCAGCGCGTGAGCAAAACCACCGGCGTCGGCACCGCGAACCCGGTGACCACCACTTACGTATACGACCAGTGGGGCAACGTGGCGGCGGAGTATGCGACGCA
>CAIKMJ010000066.1 GCA_903828455.1 uncultured Acidobacteriia bacterium
CCGAACGACCAGATATCGGCGCGCTTGTCGACTGGTTTGCCGCGCGCTTGTTCCGGCGGCATGTAGGCGGCGGTGCCGAGGATCACGCCCATCTGCGTGGGCATCTGCATCAGCGTGGGCGAATCGCTGGTGACCTGCGTTTCGCCGAAGACCGATTTGGCGAGGCCGAAGTCGAGAACTTTGACGGAGCCATCGGGGCGGATCTTGACGTTGCCTGGCTTGAGATCGCGGTGGACGATGCCTTTTTCGTGTGCGGCTTCGAGGGCGTCGGCGATCTGGCGGGCGATGGCGAGGGCGTCGGTTAGTGGGATCGGGCCTTCGAGGATGCGGTCGGCGAGGGTGGGGCCGTCGATCAACTCCATCACGAGGTAGTTGGGGCCGACGTCGTAGAGGGTGCAGATGTTGGAGTGATTGAGTGCGGCGATGGAGCGGGCTTCCTTTTCGAAGCGGTCGCTGAACTGGTCGGCGGAGACTTTGATGGCTACGTCGCGGCCGAGACGCGGGTCACGCGCGCGCCAGACTTCGCCCATGCCGCCTTTGCCGATGGAGGCCAGGATCTCGTAGGGGCCGAGTTTTTCGCCGGGGGAGAGTGGCATCGCGGTGAGTCAGTCCAGTCTATCGAAATCGGAAGGAACGCGGGGCGCTGTTTTGCTGTTTTGCTGTTTCGCTGTTACGGCCGGGCGGGCGCTTCAGCGGAGGATCGCGCTAACTTAAATTCCAGAATGCAGAAGAGAATTTGTGTGTTTTGCGGGTCGAGCGCGGGGAACCGGCCGGAGTATGCGGCGGCGGCGCGGGGGATGGCGCGGCATCTGGCGGCGAGCGGGATCGGTATTGTGTACGGCGGCGGGCGAACGGGGCTGATGGGGGCGCTGGCGGATGCGGCGCTCGAGGCGGGCGGCGACGTGATCGGGGTGATGCCGAAGGCGCTTGTGGAAAAAGAAGTGGCGCACACGGGGCTGGGCGACCTGCGGGTGGTGGATTCGATGCACACGCGCAAGGCGCTGATGGCGGAGCTGGCCGATGGGTTCATTGCAATGCCGGGCGGCTACGGGACGCTGGAAGAGTTCTGCGAGGTGCTGACGTGGACGCAGCTCGGGCTGCAGCGCAAGGCGTGCGGGCTGCTCAATGTGAATGGGTATTTCGACGGCCTGCTGGCGTTTTTCGACCACGCGGTGGCGGAGCGGTTCGTGAAGCCGGTTTGCCGCGAGATGGTGATTGCGGGGAGCGAGCCGGCGGAGCTGGTGGCGCGGCTGCTGGCGTATGAAGTGCCGGCGGTGCGGAAGTGGGACAGCTGAAGGGGGATTCTGGTCAGCCGATTTCCACGAGAGCGGCCAGTTGTTCGGCGCAGATCGGCCAGCCCTGGTGGAAGCCCCTGGCTTCGTGTGCCTCGCGGTCGGCAAGGGTCCAGTGGCGGATGCGGGCGGTGTAGTCGGTGCGGCCGTCGTCGAGATCGCCGAAGGTGAGTTCGACGATCATGAAGGGTTTTTCGGAAGGCTCCCAGGCGGTGACGAAGGCGTCGGTAAAGACGAGGCGCTGATTGGGGACGACTTCAAGATAGACGCCGCGGCCGGGGAATTCGGCACCGTCCGGGGCGCGCATGACGATGAGGGTGGAGCCGCCGGGGCGGACGTCGGTTTCGACGACGGGAGTGGAGAACGGGGCGGGGGCGAACCACTGGCGGAGCAGTTCGGGGCGGGTCCAGGCGTCGAAGACTTTTTGCGGCGGGGCGTGGATGATGCGGCGCAGGATGAGGTCGCGGCCTTCGGCGGTGGTGGTGGTTTTCGGGGCGGTCAGGGGGGGCTCGCTATTCCGTTGGGATGAGGATTTCGGTGACGAGGTCGGCTTCCTGGGTGGTCTTGGGGTCGTTGGGGTAGTTTTCAATGGCCCAGTCGTCACGCAGGGGGAGTTTGGTGGTGGAGGCGATTTGCCAGACGCGGCCGGAGGCGAAGGGCAGGTTGGCGTAGGAGCCGGTCATGACGAAGCGGCTGTAGCGGCCGCCGGGGAAGCACTCGTATTCGAGACCTTCGGGCAGGTTGACGGGGGCTTCGGCGATGGAGAAGCCGGCGCGATAGGTGCTGGTGGCGGTGCGGTAGAGGCTCATGCCGCGCGTGATGCGGTTGTGGGCGGCGATGGCGGGGAGCAGGGCGGAGACGGCTTGCCAGGCTTCGGGGGCGGTTTGCATGAAGGGCCCGGTGCGCTGGATGAAGACGTAGTGGGTTTCGGGCCAGTCGATGAGTTCGGGGGTTTCGATGAGGGTCATGGGGTCTCCGCTGGTTGGCAGGCGGTTCGGGGAAGCACGAACGAAGCCAATATGGCGATTGTAAACGTCACGGAGGCGCCGATCAGGACCCACCAGGTGAAGGGGATTTTGGTGGCGAATTTCACCCAGGCCATGACGGCTGCTCCGGCGACCACACCGGCAATGGCGGCATTTTCGCCGGGCTTCTTTGTGAGCACTCCGAGCAGAAAGACGCCGAGGAGAATGCCGAGCGTGACGGAGGCGATGGAGAGGCCGGATTCGAGCACGCTGCCCCACTGGCTGGCGAGCGTGGCGATGGCGGCAAGGACGGCGCCCCAGAAGACGGTGGAGAGGCGGGAGACGCGGAGGTAGTGGGCGGGCGCGTGGCGGCCGCGGGTGAGGGGCTGGTAGAAGTCGACGACGGTGGCGGAGGCGAGCGAGTTGAGCGCGGCGGAGAGGTTGGCCATGGCGGCGGCGAGGATGGCGGCCATGGCGAGTCCGGCGATGCCGACAGGGAGCGATTCCCAGATGAAGGTGGGGTAGAGGCGGTCGAGCTGCGCTTTGGCGACAGGAGCGCCGGAGCGGAGCGTCCAGAGAAGAACGCCGATTGTGAGGAAGAGGGAGAACTGGATAAAGATGACGAGCCAGCTGGAGAGGAGGGCGAGGCGGGCCTGGCGCTCGGATTTGGCGGCGAGGAGGCGCTGGACGACGAGTTGATCGGTACCGTGGCTGGCGGTGGTGAGGAAGCAGCCGCCGATGAGGCCGGCCCAGAAAGTATACGGGGCGGTCCAGGACCAGTGGAAGTCGAAGAGCTGGAATTTGCCGGCGGCGGAGGCGGCGTCGAGGACATGGGGCCAGCCGCCGGGTATTTTAGCGAGGAGGACGAAGAAGCTGATGGCGGCGCCGAGGACGTACATGGCCATCTGGATGACGTCGGTCCAGATGACGGCGGTGAGGCCGCCTTCGAAGGTATAGAAGAGGGTGAGGGCGACGATGACGAGGATGGAGGCGAGGCCTCCGGTGTGGAGAATGATGGAAACCACAATGGAGATGGCGAAGACGCGGACACCTTCGGCGAGCGAGCGGGTGATGAGAAAGATTCCGGAGGTGACTTTGCGGATGCGGGGGCCGAAGCGGCGCTGCATCAGTTCGTAGGCGGTGAAGAGCTGGCCTTCGAAGTAGCGGGGCAGAAAGATGGTGGAGATGACGAGGCGGGCGAGCAGGTAGCCAAAGATCACCTGAAGAAAGACATAGCTGCCGGCGTAGGCGAGCGGCGGGGTTCCGATGATGGTGAGGGTGCTGGTTTCGGCGGAGACGATGGAGAGGGCGATGGCCCACCACGGGGCGGTGCGGCCGCCGAGGAAGTAATCTTTCAGCGACTTCTGGCGCTGGCGGAAACTGGCGCCGAACCAGGTGACGGCGGCGAGGTAGGCGAGGATGACGGCCAGATCGAAGAAGCGCACTGGGTTCTGAGGGATTGTAACAATGAGTGGATTCCGGGTGGCGCCGACATTGGTTGCAAAGCGCGTGAATTTGGACTAACCTCAAGCAATTCCGGCCTTGTGGGCAGTACCGGGAGACCCGGCGACAGGGTTAGTGGAGGAGAGGGAAACAAAGCAACGAGTTCCCGAGTCTACTTGTGCATGGCGAAGCATTGCCTGGGCACGCGGAATTTGGGTATACTCCGCTTTGTCCCTTTTTGATTTGTAAAGGTTTCTTGAGCAGGACAGAGAGCAGTTTTCATTACGGGAATTCTGGCGGGAGGCAACGTAAAGTGTTTAATCGTTTGTGCAAACTAACAGGTGGGCTGATGGCGCTGGGCTTCCTTGGCGCCGGTCTCTGGGCACAGGCCCCGGCCGCGAAGGCGCCGGCGGTGAAAGACCAGGGCGAGTACGACATTTATACGGCCGCCACGAAGGAGACGGATCCCGCCAAAAAGCTGGACCTGCTGAAGCAGTGGGAGCAGAAGTATCCGGATTCGGACTTCAAGGGCAACCGCACGCTGATGCAGGCGACGGCGTATCAGCAGATCGCGATGACTGCCTATGGCAAGCCGGCGACGGATACGGCTGTGATCGACGCGGGCAATAAAGCGGCGAAGACGCTGATCGACGGGCTGGACACGTTCTTTTCGGCAGAGACCAAGCCGGCGGGTGCGACGGACGAGCAGTGGGCGGGGGCGCGGAAGCAGATCGAACTGCAGGCCAATACGGTTTACGCGTACACGCTGATGACGAAGAAGGATTATGCGGCTGCGGAACCGGCGTTCAAGAAGCTGCTGCAGCTGGATCCGGAGATGGCGCAGGCCTCCTACTGGCTGGGTTCGGTAATTCTGGCCGGGCGCAAGGTGGAGCGGATGCCGGAAGCGATTTTCGACTTCGCGCGCGCGACGGTGGTGACGGGCAACGAAGCGCTGCCGGCTGCGGGCAAGAAGGCCGCTGAAGACTATCTCACGAAGGTGTACTCGGGCTATCACGGCGATGCCAAGGGCCTCGACGACGTGAAGAAGGCGGCGGCGGCCTCGCCCGTGATGCCGGCCGACTTCACGATCAAGAGCATTGTGGACATCCAGAAAGAAGAAGAGGCCAATGGCGCGAAGTTTGCGGCGGAGCATCCGGATCTGGCCTTCTGGAATACGGTTCGCGATGCGCTGAAGGCCGATGGCGGCGACCAGTACTTTGCCACGATTAAGGGTGCGGGGATTCCGCCGGCCGAGTCGGCAGGCTTCAAGATGTTCCCGGCCAAGGTGGTGGCGCAGAACTCGCCGAAGGAACTGCTGGTGGCGGTGGAGAATCCGGCGGGCGATGCGACGCTGCAGTTCGACGACGCGCTCAAGGGGACCATCGAACAGGGCACGGTGATTAAGTTCAAGGGTGTGCTGGATGCATATGCGAAGGATCCGTACATGCTGACGTTCACGGGCCTCGGCAAGGACGACGTGGAAGGGCTGCCGGCCACGGCGTTCGCCGCAACTCCGGCGAAGAAACCGGCGGCGCCGGCTCCGAAGAAGGCTGCTCCGGCGGCGAAGAAGCAGTAAGAGCGCAGGCGGTTGTCATCAGCGCGCCCGGTGGCCGGAATGGCCATGCGGGCGCGTTTTGTTTTGGCGGTTGTTAAGATACAAGTGCAGTTATGCCTTTGTACGAATACCGGTGCCACGGCTGTGGCAAGACCATCGAAGTGTTGCAGAAGTTTTCCGATGAGCCGCTGAAGACGCACGAAGACTGCGGCGGAGAGCTGGAGCGGCTGATTTCGGCGTCGGCGTTCCACCTGAAGGGGTCGGGCTGGTACGTGACCGACTACGGGAAGTCGGGCGCGGCGGGCGCGGCGGAGAAGAAGAGCGCGGAGAGCGGGAAGAAGGCCGAGACGGCGTCCGGAGACGGCAGCAGTGCGTCGACGGCACCGGCGGCGGCATCGGCTCCCGCGGCATCCGAGAGCAAGACGGAGTCGAAGCCGGCGGCCACGGAATCGAAACCGGCGGCGTAGGGTTCGCGAAGGAAGATTCGTGGAAAGCGGCCGGATCGTCGTCGTCGATTACGACGAGAGCTGGCCGCGGCGCTTCGATAGTGAAGCGGAGCAGATCCGGGCGGCGCTGGGCGATCGGGTGCTGCTGCTGGAGCATGCGGGATCGACCGCGGTTCCGGGGCTCGCGGCGAAGCCGGTGATCGATATCGTGCTGGCGGTGGCGGATTCGGCGAATGAGGCGGGCTACGGCGAGGCGCTGAAGCACGCCGGCTACCGGCTGCTCATCCGCGAGCCGGAATGGTTCGGGCACCGGATGTTCAAAGGGCCGGGCGAGGATGTCAATCTGCACGTATTCACAAATGGATGTGCGGAAGTCGGCAGGATGCTCGCATTCCGCGACTGGCTGCGGAGGAATGGGAGCGACCGCGCGCTGTACGAACAGACCAAGCGCACGCTGGCGCGGCGGGAGTTCAAAAATACTCAGGAGTACGCCGACGCGAAGGGGGCGGTGGTGGAAGAGATTCTGACGCGGGCTTTCCGGGCGGCGGATCAGCAGCCCTGACGGGCGGCCCAGCGGAGATAGCGGCGGAGTTCCTGGCGGTGTTTCCAGCAGAAGGAGAAGAACTGTTCGCGCGTGATGTCTTCGGCGTGCAGGCCGGACCACGTCTCAATGCGCCAGCGCAGGTAGGGGCTGGCCCAGGGACGCAGGCGGTAGCCTTTGGCGAGGCGCCAGGCCATCTGCAGTTCACCAAGCATGCGGCAGTTCACCGGGCATGAGAATCAGGACTTCTTCGCGGGCTGGCGGGCGTAGTAGCCGCTGCGGGTGCGGGCGACGGGGTTGCCGGGCGCTTTGACGGTGACCTTGATCTGGCGGAAAGTGCCGTCGAGCGCGGCGTTGGTGGGGGTGTAGGCGATCGAATACTGGTTGCGGATGTCGTGCGCGACCTGGTGGGCGATCTTATCGACCTCGGAAACATCCTTCGGATAGAAGACCTGGCCGCCGGTGCTTTCGGTGAGCAGATTGAGGGCGCGCTGGGCTTTTTTGGCTTCGGCGCGGTCTTCTTCGGTGAGGAGGCCGATGGCGTAGATGAGAACGTCGTCTTCCTGCGCGAGGCGGACGAGGGCTTCGAGCGAGCGTTCGCTGGCGTTATCGTTGCCGTCGGTGACGACGAGGATGACTTTCTTGTCGCGCTTGGCTTTGGCCTTCAGGTGATCGATGGAGGCCCAGATGGCGTCGCGCATGGCGGTGCCGCCGCGCGAATCGATTTTGGTGAGGCCCTGTTCGAGGACTTTGATGTCGCTGGTGAAGTCGGCATCCATGTAGTAGGCGTCGTTGAAGTTGACGATGAAGGCTTCGTCCTGGGGGTTGGAATCCTTGACGAGGGCGAGGGCGGCGGATTCGACAGCCTGGCGCTTTTCGCGCATGCTGCCGCTGTTATCGATGATGAGGCCGAGCGAGACGGGGACGTCTTCGCGGCGGAAGACCTTGATCTGCTGGAGGACGTTGTTTTCGTAAACCTGGAAGGCGGTTTGCGGCAGGTTGGTGACGAGGTGGCCGGCCTTGTCGGAGACGGTGATGTTGAGCGGGACGAGGCGGGTTTCCGAGGAGAAGATGGCGTCGCCTTCGTCTGGCTGAGGAGCGGGGGCCTGCGGAGCTGTGGCCTGCTGAGCAAACATCAGGAGCGGGGCGAGGCAGAGCGCGGCGCCCGCGCGCAGGGCTGTGGGCAGGGAGTTAGCTCTCACAATTTCATTATTGCGTATCGGGGTGTGGGGGATGGGGTGTTGCCGACGGTACGTCGACTTATGTGTCCCCGTCCGTCTTCGGCATTCGGACCGGCTTCGGCGTTCCGAGAAGGTGATTGAGTACGTCCTCGGAAATATGGAAATTTGTTTTGCGCAATCGGGCTACGGCAAGGGCCAGGTCGACAAGCCCTTCGTTCGCGGCCGCCCGCAGGATTCCCAGCGTGCCTGTACAGGGGAGTTTCCGTCGCCTGGCCTCGCGCCGCCCGAGCATTTCATCGATGACGATCTGGTCGGCATGCAGCTCTTCCGCCAGCAGAATGGCATCGCGTTCACCGGCGTCGAGGAAGGAGAGGAGCGGATCGGCGTTTCCGCGGGGGGCCTTCGTCTCGAGCCACGCCGGCGGGTGCACCATCCAGACGCGCACAGGTTCGGGGGCGCCGGTGCTCCCCAGTTCGTGGCGCACGGATGGCGGTATCAGGACGCGCCCGTACAGCGCGCGGAGCAGATCGATTTCGCCGATCAGAATGAGGTAGTTAATCGGGCTCGTGTCGGCAATGACGATCATTCGCCGGGAAGAGCATTGTGGGTGCGGGCATCGCCGCGAGCGCGTCGCGCAACATCCTGTGCGACCGCAGCATCCTGTTCCAGATCTTCCACCGTGTAGTGGAGGAAGGCGCCGTGCTCTTTAAGGAACCCATGAACCTGGAGTCTCGATTCGAATCCCAGCAGCCGCCGCACCTGTTCCTCGGAAAGTCTGCCGGAGCGGTAGCCTTCGATCGCGATACTCTGCGCGGCAGCGCGGGCCAGGTCCTGGCCGCCTGCGACCATGGCCTGCGCGATGTCTTCGGGCAACTCGACATGGACCTGCATGATTTTTCTTTATTATCGCAGGAATTCCGGACGACTGATTGCTTCGTTCCCCCGCCCTTTTTCCTCCGCCCGTGCCTGCCAGCGGCCTATTGCGTGGGCGCGTAATAGCCGGTGCGCCAGAAGGCGCGCAGCGGAGGCAGGCCGCGAGGCTGATTGATTTTGACGGTGACGCGGCGGTATTTGCCGTCGCGGGCGGTGTTGGAGGGCGTGTAGCCGAGCACGTACTGATTTCGCAGCTCGATACCGATCTTGGCGGCGACGTCGGGCAGTTCGGCGAGATTCTCCACAATAAAGTGACGCCCGCCGGTGGGTTCGGAGATATCGGTCAGGAGGCCCGGGCCGGAGAGCTCTTCGGGCGTACGGCCGCGTGAAGACATGGGTTCGTAGATGCCGATGGCGTAGATCTGGACGTCGGCCTCCTTCACCAGGTTCTTGATTTCGCTTTCGGTGTAGCGGCTGCTGTTGTCGCCGCCGTCGGAGATGACGATCAGAGCTTTGCGGGGGTTGGTCGCCTTCTTCATGGTGTGGAGGGCGAGGTAGATGCCATCGAGCAGCGCGGTGCGGCCCCGGGACTGGGTGAAGGTCAGGCGGTTCTGGATTTCCTCCAGATTGTGAGTGATGGGGGTGACGAGCTCGGGGCGGTCGCTGAACTCCACCAGAAAGCCTTCGTCTTCCGGGTTGGCGGTCTTGAAGAATTCCGAGACGGCCTGGCGGGAGCGATCGAGCTTGGGACCCATGCTGCCGCTGGTATCGAAGACGACGCCGATGGAGAGCGGGGCGTCTTCGCTGCCGAAGGAGACGATTTTCTGATCGACCTTGTCTTCGGCAACCTTGAAGGATTCCTGATCGAGGCCGGTGACGAAGCGGTTGAGGGGGTCGGTGACGGTGACCGGGATGAGGACGACGTTGGTGTCGACGCGGATGTTGGATTTGGGAAGAGGAGTGACGGCGTCCTGCGGTTTGGGACGCGGAGTGATGCTGACGTTTTCCTCCGAAGTGCCCGGCGTGGCGGCCTGGGCGGAGAAGCGCGACGAAAACAGGGCGGCACAGAGGCCCGCGCCGAGGAGTAAAAACGGAATGTGGATCCGCCGGGATCGCATCCGGAGCTTCCCTTTCTGGTTGGAGTCTAACACAGGGCCGCTATGGTAAGATCGCGTGTGCCCCGCAAAATCCTGGGCGTCATTCCCGCCCGGTACGCATCCACCAGATTTCCCGGCAAAGCGCTGGCGCAGCTCGACTCCCGCACGATGATCGAACACGTCTGGGAGCGGGTTTCGATGGCCCGTTACCTGACCGCGATCCTGATTGCGACCGATGACGAACGCATCGCCGCCGAGGCGCAGCGGTTCGGCGCGCGGGTCTATATGACGCGACCGGATCATGTTTCGGGAACCGACCGTGTGGCGGAAGTGGCGTCGGCATTCGAAGACGCGGAGCTGGTGGTGAATGTGCAGGGGGACGAGCCGCTGATCGACCCGGCGGCGATCGATGCGGCGGTGCTGCCGCTGGCCGAGGAGCCGGCGATCCAGATGGGCACGCTGAGCAAGAAGATCGAAGACGCGCGTGAGGTGAGCGATCCGAACGTGGTCAAGGTGGTGACGGACCGGTTCGGGAATGCGATTTATTTTTCGCGTTCGGCGATCCCTTTTAACCGGGATGCGGAGCCGGCGGCGCATTTCAAGCACATCGGGCTGTACGTGTACCGGCGGGAATTTTTGCTGCGGTATCCGGACCTTCCGGCCGGTCCGCTGGAGCGGGCTGAGAAACTGGAACAGTTGAGAGCGCTCGAGAACGGATTTCGGATACGGGTGGTGGAGACGGACTATGAATCGATCGGTGTGGACACGCCCGGGGATCTGGACCGCGTGCGGGCTATGATGCACGAAGGGCAAAGAATCGCGGAGGGCGCGCGGCGTGGCTAAGTTTATTTTCGTAACGGGCGGCGTGGTTTCGTCGCTGGGCAAGGGCATTGCGGCGGCGTCGATCGGGTGCCTGCTGGAGAGCCGCGGGCTCACGGTGTCGCTGCAGAAGTTCGATCCGTATCTGAATGTGGACCCGGGCACGATGAGCCCGTTTCAGCACGGCGAAGTGTTCGTGACCGACGACGGGTCGGAGACCGATCTCGATCTCGGCCACTACGAACGCTTCACGCATTCGCCGCTGACGCGCGACAACAACCTGACGAGCGGACGGATCTACGAGCAGATTATCCAGCGCGAGCGGCGCGGCGATTACCTGGGCAAGACGGTGCAGGTGATTCCGCACGTGACCAATGAGATCAAGGCGGCGGTGAAGAAGCTGTCCACGCAGGTCGATGTGGTGATTTGCGAGATTGGCGGCACGGTGGGCGATATTGAATCGCTGCCGTTTCTGGAAGCCATCCGGCAGGTGCGGCATGAGGCGGGGCGGGAGAACTGCATCTTCGTTCACGTGACGCTGGTGCCGTGGATCAGCGCGGCGCAGGAGCTGAAAACGAAACCGACGCAGCACAGCGTGAAGGAACTGCGCGCGCTGGGCATTCAGCCGGATATTCTGCTGTGCCGGGCGGAGCGGCCCATTCCCGAAGACATGAAGGACAAGATCGCGCTGTTCTGCGACGTGGACCGCGATGCGGTGATCACGGCGCGGGACGTGAGTTCGGTCTATGAAGTGCCGGTGGCGTTTGCCGAGGAAAAGGTGGATGAGATCATCCTGCGGCATCTGGCGCTGGACGATTCGCGGCCACGCGATCTGCGGCGGTGGAGCGAGATGCTGCACCGGATGCAGAATCCGAAGGACACGGTGGATATCGCGCTGGTGGGCAAGTACGTGGAGTACGAAGACTCGTACAAGAGCCTGAAGGAAGCGCTGCTGCACGGCGGGATCGCGCACGACGTGAAGGTGAAGATCCACTGGATCGAAGCGGAAACGTTCGAGCAGGGCAGGCTGGAGCGGGAACTGGAGAATTACGACGGCATCCTGGTGCCGGGCGGGTTCGGCAAGCGCGGCATTGAGGGCATGATCAACGCGATTGAATTCGCGCGGGTGCGGAAGGTGCCGTATTTCGGGATCTGCCTCGGGATGCAGACGATGGTGATCGAGTTCGCGCGCAACGTGTGCGGGATGAAGGAAGCCGACTCCACCGAGTTCAACCAGACGACGCCGCAGCGCGTGATTTACAAGCTGCGCGAGCTGAAGGGCGTGGACGAACTGGGCGGCACGATGCGGCGCGGGGCGTGGCCGTGCATGCTGAAGCCGGGGTCGTTCGCCGAGAAGGCATACGGTACGACGGAGATCAGCGAGCGGCACCGGCACCGGTATGAGTTCAACCGTGAATTCGAAGAGGCGCTGACGTCGAAGGGGCTGCGGATTACGGGCGAGACGCCGGCAACGGCGAACGACGATGCGATGTACGTGGAGATCTGCGAGATCGAGGATCATCCGTATTATCTGGGCTGCCAGTTCCATCCGGAATTCAAGTCGAAGCCGCTCGAACCGCATCCGCTGTTCGTTTCCTTCGTGGGGGCGGCGTGCAAGTACAGGCGGCACAGGCTGGCGGTGCAGGAAGCGCCGCTGCTGCCGGAAGTGCCGGAAGACGAAGCGAAATGATCCGGTTCGCCGATTTCGAAGATCCGGCGCGGCTGGTGCTGATGGCCGGCCCGTGCGTGATCGAAAGCGAAGAGCACGTGAACCGGATGGCCGAGGCGATCGCGGCGATGGCGCGGGAGGCCGGGTTTCCGTACGTTTTTAAAGCGTCGTTCGACAAAGCCAATCGCACCAGCGTGAAGAGCTTTCGCGGACCGGGGGCGGAAGAGGGGCTGGCGATCCTGAGCCGTCTGCGGGCGCGCGGCTTTTCGGTGGTGACCGATATTCACGAACCGGCGCAGGCCGGGGCGGCGGCCGGGGCGGTGGACATTCTGCAGATTCCGGCGTTTCTCTGCCGGCAGACGGATCTACTGGTGGAAGCGGGACGGACGGGGAAGATCGTCAACGTGAAGAAGGGCCAGTTTGTAAGCCCGAACGATATGGCGAACGCGGTGGAGAAGGTGGCGTCGACGGGCAACCGGCAGGTGGTGCTGACTGAGCGAGGGTCGTCGTTCGGCTACAACAATCTGGTGGTGGATATGCGGGGGATGCGCATCATGGCGCGGCAGGCGCCGGTGGTATTCGACGCGACGCACAGCGTGCAGTTGCCGGGCGGAGCGGGGAGTTCCTCGGGCGGGCAGCCGGAGTTCATCGAACCGCTGGCTTCGGCGGCGGTGGCGACGGGGATTTCGGGAATTTTCGTGGAAGTCCACGACGAGCCGGAAAAGGCGCTCTCGGACGGGGCTAACGCGCTGCGGCTCAGTCTGTTGCCGAAGTTTCTGCGGCGGCTGCGGGCGATTCACGAAGCGGCGCGGGCGGCGGAATAAGGGTTCAACGCCTCGCCGCGTCAGAACGTCATCTAAGGTAGGAACAGTATGCGTCTCAACCTGAAGCGCCGCCGGACGGGCGGATTTTCGCTGATCGAACTGCTGATCGTGATTGCGATCATCCTGATCATTCTTGCCGTGGCGCTGCCGAAGCTGACCAGCGCGCGGCGGTATGCGCAGGAGATGGCGGCGGTGAAGGCGATCACGACGATCCACACGGCGCAGACGCAGTATTACTCGCAGTACGGCGCTTATGCGACGTCGCTGACGCAACTGGGTCCGCCGACGAGCGGCACGCCGGGGCCGGGCGGGGCGGAACTGATCGACCGCGATCTGGCGACGGGCGAAAAGGGCGGATTCCATTTTGCGCTGCAGCAGAGCCAGACGGGCTACACGCTGACGGTGAATCCGACGGCATTCGGGACGAGCGGCACCCACACCTACTTCAGCGACCAGAGCATGACGATTCACCAGCACAACGGGCAGGAGCCGGCGACGGCGAACGATCCGCTGGTCGGGGAGAATCAGACGCAGCAGGCAGCACCGGCGACGGCTCCGGCGGCGAAGTAGTAAGCGCCGCGGGGCGCGCGATGCCGGGAGGAAGCCGCTACGCTTCCCAATCCAGAATAATCTTGCCGGAATTGCCCGACTGCATCAGGCGGAAGGCGTCTTCGAACTGCGCGCAGGGGAAGCGGTGCGTGATGACGCCGCTGATGTCGAGGCCCGATTCCAGCATCACGGTCATCTTGTACCAGGTCTCATACATTTCGCGGCCGTAAATGCCGTGGATGGTGAGCATGTTGAAGATCACCAGATTCCAGTCGATGGCGATCTCGTTCGGCGGAATGCCGAGCATGGCGATTTTGCCGCCGTGCGACATGTTGGCGAGCATTTCTCGGAAGGCCGAGGCGTTGCCGGACATTTCGAGCCCCACGTCGAAGCCTTCGGTCATGTCGAGCTCTTTCTGAACGTCAGCGAGGCTCTTTTGGCGGGTGTCGACGGCCATGGTGACACCCATTTTGCGGGCGAGATCGAGCCGGTAAGGATTCACGTCCGTAATGACGACGTGGCGCGCGCCCGCGTGTTTCGCCACGGCGGCGGCCATGATGCCGATGGGGCCGGCGCCGGTGACCAGCACGTCTTCGCCGAGCACGGGGAACGCGAGGGCGGTGTGGACGGCATTGCCGAAGGGATCGAAGATGCCCGCGACGTCCGTGCTGACCGCGTGCTTGTGGACCCAGATGTTGGTCATGGGCAGCGCAATGTATTCGGCGAAGGCACCGGGGCGATTGACGCCGACGCCGCTGGTGTGGGCGCAGAGGTGGCGGCGTCCGGCGAGGCAGTTGCGGCAGCGTCCGCAGACGACGTGACCTTCGCCGCTGACGAGCTGGCCGGGAAAGAAATCGGAAACGTTGGCGCCGACGGCGACGATTTCGCCGACGAATTCGTGGCCGATGGCCATGGGCACGGGGATGGTGCGCTTCGCCCAGTCGTCCCAGGTGAAGATGTGGATGTCGGTGCCGCAGATGGCGGCTTTTTTGACGCGCACGAGCACGTCATTGATGCCGATTTCGGGGACGGGGATCTCCTCCAGCCAGAGGCCGGGTTCGGGGCGGCTCTTGACGAGGGCTTTCATCAGACGCGGGGTTGCCATGACCTCATCGTGCCATGATTGCGGCCGGGCGGCCATAGCCAGGAGAACGCGGCGCGGCGGGCGGGCGCGGCGGCGAATGCGCTGCGCGATTCCGTCGATAATAGAGGAACGATGACGAAACAGGAGATCCTGCTCGCGCAGAAAGAGTTTCTTTTCCCGGCGGTCTTTCACTACTTCAAAGATCCGCTGGTCCTTTCGCACGCGAAGGATCAATACGTGTGGGATGCCGACGGCAACCAGTATCTGGATTTCTTCGGCGGCATCGTGACGGTGAGCGTGGGGCATCTGAACGACCACGTGAACAGGCGCGTGCATGCGCAGATGGACAAGCTGCAGCATGTTTCGACGGTATTCGTCAACGAACCGCAGGTGGCGCTGGCGAAGAAGCTGGCGTCGATTACGCCGGGCGGGGCGCTGACGAAATCGTTCTTCAGCAACAGCGGCACGGAGGCGAATGAGACGGCGATCCTGACGGCGCGCTGCTATACGGGTTCGACGGAGATCATTGCGCTGCGGCACTCGTATCACGGGCGGTCGGCGGGGATGATGACGCTGACGGGGCAGAGCGGGTGGAGGCTTGGTCCGCCGCAGCCGGGCGTGGTGCATGCGGTGAACGCGTATTGTTACCGGTGTCCGTTCGGGCTGGAGTATCCGTCGTGCGAGGTGAAGTGCGCGCAGGATGTGGAGCAGGTGATCCGGACGACGACGTCGGGGCGCGTGGCGGGATTCATAGCGGAGCCGATTCAGGGGGTGGGCGGATTCATCACACCGCCGAAGGAGTACTTCCGGATCGTCGCCGAGATTGTGAAGAAGTACGGCGGGCTGTTCATTGCCGATGAAGTGCAGACGGCGTGGGGGCGCACGGGCAGCAAGTGGTTCGGCATCGAGCACTGGGGCGTGGAGCCGGACATCATCACGGGCGCCAAGGGGCTGGGTAACGGGACGCCCATCGGGGTGACGATCGCGCGGCCTGAAGTGGCGGAGGCGGTGAAGGGGGCGACGATTTCCACGTTCGGCGGCAATCCGGTGGCGACGACGGCGGGGCTGGCGGTGCTGGAGTACATCGAAGAGCAAAAGATTCTGCGCAACACGGAGGAGACGGGCGCTTATCTCAAAGGGCGGCTGCTGGAGCTGCGGGAGAAGCACGCGCTGATCGGCGAGGTGCGGGGCATGGGGCTGCTGCTGGCGCTGGAGCTGGTGGAAGACCGGCGGTCGAAGGCTCCGGCGACGGCGGCGACGGCGCAGGTGATGGAAGCGGCGCGCGAGCAGCGCATCATGGTGGGCAAGGGCGGGCTCTACGGCAACGTGCTGCGGCTTTCGCCGCCGATGAACATCGGCCGAACCGATGTGGATGAGTTTATCGGGCGGCTGGACGCGGCGTTTGCTCAGGTGGAAGCGGCTTCGAAGTAGCGCGGCTCAGCGCGTGCGGTAGAAGGCGATGAGATCGGTGGAAGGCGGGCGCAGGCCGGCCTGACGCATGAGCGAGGCCAACTGTCCGCGATGGTAGCTGCCGTGATTCACCAGGTGCATGATGACCTGCCAGCGCGGCAACTGCATCTCGCTGCCTGAGGTGGTGCGGTGGATGACGGTCTCTTCCCAGCCTGACTCTTCAATCGTTTCGGCCCAGCGGATCCAGGCGAAGTGGAGTCCGTTCCACAGTTCCTGCCATTGTTCGATGTGATCGGGGATGGTGATGTCGCCGATTTTCGGATAGAGGTCGTTTTGCACGCGGCGGAACCAGAGCAGTTCAGCCTTGTAGATGTGCTGCAGGGTGCCGGTGAAGCTCTGGAAGGAGATGCCGGTATCCTCTTCAGCCTTGCCGGCCGGGAACTGCGCCGGCAGGCCGAAGTAGATATCATCCGCCCATTTCATGAACTGCAGATGTGAGACGCAAAGCGAGCCGATCCCGATCATGGGGTCAGGCTAGCACGGCCCATCCGCGGCGGAACTGAGCAGGGCTCAGAACTGGAAGCGCAGCGTGAACTCGATCTTGCGGTTTCCGGCCGCGCCGTTGTTGCCGCCGAAGGTGCCACCGCCGCCACGGCCGTCGCCGCCGGCGAGCGCTGTCGACGTGCCGAAGAACGGCGAGCCGATGTTGCCGTTGGGCGAAGCGAGGTTCGTGTGATTGAAAGCGTTGCGCGCGCTGACGCTGGCCGTCAGGTTGTAGCGTTTGCCCGTGCTGCCGCCACCGAAGCCGCTGAAGCCGCTGCGACCCATGCTGGGGCCGGTGAATCCGCCGGTGCGAGTGCCACCGCCGTGTCCGCCGGTGGAGCCGGTGGTCCCGGAGGACTTTTCGCCGAAGCCCCAGGTGCGGCTCAGGCGAAGATTGACGGAAAACTGCGAGGGACCCTGGCCGCAGTTGATGGGAATGTAGCCGGTCCCGGACAGGCCGCACACGTTGATGTTCTTTCCGTTGGCGGCAGCGGCGGCGATGGCAGCCTGGGCAACGGGCACCGTGGGCCGGGCGTTGTACTGGCCGTCGTTATCCCACTGCTGACCGGTCGTAATGTTATAGGGCGAACCCGAGGCCATGGTGATGAACGGCGCCACCGAGAGGCCATAGGGCATGCCGATGGTGCCGCCGATGAAGCCGCGCTGGCGAGTGTCGAAGTTGGCGCGTCCCCAGTCGAGATTGGGGTGAAGCGGATCCATCACGAAGCCGTTGGCGTTGGAGTGAGCCCAGCCGAGCACGTAGTAGCCCTGCAGCGTGAGGTGAGCGTTCACGCGCGAACTGACGTTGCTCATGATCTGCAGCTGCTTGAAGATGCCGTCGGACTGATATTGATAAATGTCGCCGTTGGCGCCGGCGATGCCGGTACCGGTGAAAGGCCGCAGTCCGTTGGGCAGCACGGTATTGACGTCGACGTTGTGCAGGGTGTGCACGCCGCGGGTATCGACAAGGTTCACGGAAAGCTGCGTGCGGGCCGGCAGCTGGCGATCGACACCGATGGCTTTCTGCATGTTGTAGGGGGCGCGCAGGGTCGGGTCCACTCTCCACTGCGCCTGGTTCTGGAGGCTGAGGAGAGCAACCGACGGCAGCGCCGGGTAGGTGGCGAGCGCGGCAGCCGCGCCCGGCGTGTTGACGTTAATCAGATAGTTCTGCTGCGAGGAACCGTTGAAGCGCAGTGCGTTGAGAACGTTGGATTCTTCGAAGCGGTCAAAGAAGATGCCGAAGCCGCCGCGGATGACGGTCTTGGACGCCTTATTGGCTTTCGCGCCCGGAGCCCAGGCAAAGCCAAAGCGCGGAGCAAGATCCAGGTGATCCTGAATGTTGTTCTGTGTCTCATAGCGAAGGCCGATGTTGACGGTCAGGTTCTGGCGTACGCGCCAGTCGTCCTGCAGATAGAAAGTGGAATCGAGCTGGCGAACGGACTGGACCGGGGTGCCGCTGCTCAGGGTGAGGGAGGAGGGTCCGTAGCCGGCATTCAGAACGGCCGCCATCGGCGTGCCCTGGGCAAGCAACAGCTGGGTTTGCTGATACTGCTGAATGTTGAGGAACGTGTAGCTGCCGTTGAAGTTCGAGGTGGACTGCGCGGTCAGATCGTTCTGCCGGACGCGGAAACCGACCTTCAGCGCATGGGTGCCCATCGTCATGGTCACGAAGTTACGCAGTTCGATGCCCTTGTTGTGGTTGTAGTTCGACTGCAGCGGAGCGCCGCCCGAGTTGAAGGCGCCGTTCACGTTGATGCCCGGAACGCCGAAGTTGCCGTCGCCCGACTGGCCGCTGTGGTTATCGCGGAACTGGAACGCTGTTTCGCTCACGGCGCGGGTACCGATGATCATGGTTTCGGTGATCTGCACGGTATTGTTCTTGGCCGCGGTGTTGATCTCCTGCGAAGGCAGATTGAACTGGCCGACGCCGCCGACGTTGGAGTTCGACGAGTGGGTATACCGCATCACGAGAGTGTTGTTGGCGTTAATGGCGTAGTCGAGGCGGTTGCTGAGCTGCCAGTACTTGTTGGGCGTCAGGACGGCTTCGTTGAGCAGGACCGGGGTAAGCGCCGGGGCGGGGCCGAGCACGGTTGCGGTGACCAGAGCATTTTCATTGATGGTGCGCTGGTTGAAGTCGATGAAGAAGGACGATTTTTTGTTCAGCGAGCCGCCGAAGTTGACCGTCGCGAGGCGCGAATTGTAATCGGGACGTTCGGTGGTGAGGAGCGGGTTGCGGCTGTCGAAAACCTTGTTGCCGTAGGTGATGAACGCCGAACCGTGATAGGTGTCGGTGCCGGGCTTGGTCAGAATTTCCACGCGGCCGAAGCCAGGCTTGTCGTATTCGGAGGAGAAGGGATTCGAGTTGATGCGGATTTCCCGGATGGAGCTCTTGGGAGGCAACTGACCGCCGGAGAAGCCGTCGACGAAGAACTGCGCGCCGCTCGGGCCGGCCGAGGGACCGGCGAGCGCCGTGAGATCGGCTTCAAGGTCATCGGGATCGTCCGGCAGGGCATCGAGGTCTGCATCTTTCAGGACCAGCGCGCTGGCGTTGGACGAGGCGTCGGTCGAAAGCGCCGCCTGGGACTGATCGGAAACCTGCACCTGCTGGGATTCGGAAGCGATGCTCAGGGCGATGTTGAGGGGGCTCGCCTGGCCGGTAGAGACCGCCACGGAAGGCTGCGTAAAAGTAACGAAACCAGGCGCATCGGCCCGCACACTATACTGGCCGACCGGCAGATTGGGGATCGTGTACTGTCCCTGGCCGTCTGACTTCACCGTGCGCGAAATATTGGTGCTCTTGACCACGACGGTGGCATTGGGAACAACCGCCTGCGAGGGATCTGTCACGACGCCGCGGATCTGTCCCACACCCTGCGCCCACACGTTTTGACCGGCGGCAAGGAAAAGAGCCAGCGCGGCCGAGGCAAAAACCGAACTTTTCAAAGTCTGCATATAGAAATTTAGTTGTCCAGAGGAGACGACGCTCCAACATCCATTGTTACTTGCTATTACGACGATAGTACGTGATTTCGTGTAAATACCTGGAAGAGATTCATTACAAATGGCTTAACGAAATGAGACCGGCCAAGCGGTCAGATTTCGCGGGCGCGCCCGGATCGCTCGACCCAGTGACGGACCATGACGGCACAGTCGTTCGTGACGCCGGTCGTGGTGACTTCCGCAGCAACTGCACCGGGAGCGGCGAGCTCTTCGAGGCTCCACGACATCTTGCGACCCCAGTTCGGATACTGCCAGGTGGTTCCGGGCAGGTTTTGCTGCTCCGGTTCCATGGTCATATCCTCCTGATTCACCAGCCATAAAGCGGACGGCGTGGTGGCAAGAAAACCCATGATAGCGTGGTGCACCTGGCCGGTGAGTTCGGGCAGACGGCTGGCGTCACGTTCGAAGTCCGGCGGCAGGAGACCGGCGGCGAACAGGGCGTCCAGAAGCTGTTGCTTGTCGGCGGTGCGGCTGGCTAGTTGGGCGTCGCGGCCGGCGGCGTCGATGGTGCCGGCCCGGAGACGGGCTTCGACGTCCGCGCCGGTCCAGAAACCGGCGAGCGTGGCGAGATCGTGCGTGGTGGTGGAAACCAGAGCGAGTTCCGGATATTGGGCGGGAGATTTGAAGCTGCCGCCTTCGCGTTCGAAATAAAGCAGCCGGTAGCTGAGGATGCCCATGCGCGCGAGGGTGTCGCGCACCACCGGTTCCACGGTGCCAAGGTCTTCACCGACAACAACGAAATTGCCGCGGACGCTTTCGAGCGCCAGAATGCGGACCAGGTCCTGATTCCGCTCGCGGACGTAGGCGCCGCGGGCGGCGGTGCTGCCTTCGGGGATCCAGTAGAGGCGGAACAGGCGCATCACGTGGTCGATGCGGAGCGCGCCGCCGTGGCGGGCCGATTTGCGGATGGATTCGGCGTACAGCCGGTAGCCGTCCTCGCGGTGCCGGTCAACGTTGGGCGGAGGGAAGGACCAGTCCTGGCCATCGGGGGAGAAATCGTCGGGCGGCGCGCCGACGCGGGCGCCGGGGACGAAGAATTCGCGCCAGGCCCAGAGGTCGGAGCCGCAGCGGTCGGTGGCGAGGGCGAGATCGTGGTAGAGGCCGATGGTCATCCCCAGCTGACGAGCGAGTTGCTGGACGGCGGCGAGCTGGCCGTCGACGAGCCACTGCAGCCAGGAGTGGAAGAGGATTTCGCGCTGGTGCGAGGCGGCGAAGGCGGCGACTGCCGGGCTGTGCGGGTCGCGATATTCGGCGGGCCAGTCGGGCCAGATCCAGAGGTCGGGGTCGGCGGCGTGCAGATGCTCATCGAGCGCGCAGTAGGTGGCGTAGAGGCGGAGGAGATCGCCTTCCTTCGCGATCCAGGCGAGGCACTCGGCGGCGGGTTCGGTGTTGGCAAAGATCTGTTCCAGCGCGCGGCGCTTCAGCGCCCAGACGGGTTCGTACTCAACGGCCGGAGTGGCGCGCAGACGGGCGATTTCGGCGAGGGCGCCGGCATCTTCGAACTGGCTGCGCACGCGATGGTAGCCGGGAACGGCCTCGACATCGAGATACAGGGGATTCCGGTAGTAGACGCTGTTCGGCAGGTAGGGGCTGGTGTTGAACGGCCGCCGGTTGTGGATGGCGTGCAGCGGGTTCAGCGCGATGAAGTCGGCGTGGAGCGCGGGAACGGCCCAGCGGATGAGGGCGGCGAGATCGCGAAAGTCGCCGCACCCCCAGTTGCGGCCCGAGCGCAGGCCGTAGAGCATCAGGCCGAGGCCGGCGTGTTTGCCCGGGGCGGGAAGGCAGGCGCGATCCGGGGTGACGATCAGGCGCATGACGCAGTCCCCTGCCCTGACTTCGTGATAGCCGAGGGGCAATTTCAGGGCGAGGACGGCGCTGGCATCGGCGGAACTGCCGTGAGAGAGAAAGGCGCGGGTATCCCAATGGTCGCCCTGTTCCGTGGTGACGGAAAGCGCGATGCCCGCGGCCTGAGGCGGGAGTTTGATTTGCTCGCTGGCACTGACGACAAGGACGGGCGGCAGGAGGCGGGCGGATTCGGCATCCTGGCGCTGGCGCACGGAGGCGGCCAAAGCCGCTTCATCGGCACAATCGAACCCGATTGCGGCGAGGATTGCGCGATTGGTGGCGGGTTCGGTCACATGGGAATGACCGAAGATATCCCAGAATTCCTGTTGAACTCCGAATTGCTCGGCGGCTGCACGGAGGGCGTCGTCGAGAGGCATATACCAATGTATCTTGGCTGCAAGCCCGGCGCGGCCCGAAGCCCTCAGAAGTCGAGTCGGGCGACGAGATCGCTGGCCTGATCCTGCAGGGCGGCCTTTTGCCTGTTGAGCGCGGCTTCGCGGTCGCGCAGCGCGGCGATCTGCGATTCCTGCTCGGAGAGTTTGCGGGCGTAGTCCTGAATGGTGGGCTGCTGGCCGACTACCTGTGAAAGGCTGGCGATGTTCTGGCGGTTGCGATCTTCATCGCGCGTGAGGTTGTCGATCTGCGCGGTGACGGACTTCAGGTCCGAATCGAGGCCTTCGATCTTCGCCTTCACATCGGCGATCTGCTGCAGCTGGCGGCGGCCGGCATCGGAGAGAGCCTTATTGCGGACGTACACGAGCGTGGCGGCGGAGTTGAGCGAAGAGACCTGGGTCGACTGGTCGTAGACATTTTCTTCCGTGACCACGAAGTCGGTATTGCCGCCGGCGGGAAGCTTCAGTTCGAAGCGATAAACATCGCGCGCGGTCTCGACCGGCTTCGGGGTATTGATCAGCGTGTAGCCGGTGCGAATGGGGTGTTCGACGATGAGCGTTTTGGGGCGCGGGTCCACGTTGGCGATGGTGTAGGTTTTGGTTTGCACGATGGCGGACTTTGTGACGATGACGCCGTTATGGGCGTGGAGTTCGCGCGTGGCATCGGTGCGGGAATTGAGATTGGTGGCGATGCGGGTGCCGAGATCGACGCCGTAGCTGATGAAGCGCTTGTCGGCGGCCTTAAAGGTTTCGACCAGAGCTTCGCCGGCGTAGGTGGCGGCATCGTAGACGGTGATGGGGCCGCCGTCGAGCGTCCGGCCGGTGTTGTTGGTAAGTTCGGCGGCGCTGAAGGGGTTGGGGCGGGACTGATCCGAGTAGATATCGAGCTTGCGGGCGGCGATCTTTTGCTGCAGGAAGGGCAGCATGACGGATTCGTTCTTCTTCACCGTGACCGGGGTGGCGATGGAGTATTCGAACAGATCGGCGATCTCCTGCGCGGGGCCGGTGGGAACGATGGAGCTGTTCTCTGCCCGGATGGCGGTCCGCAAGGTAGCGGCGTCGGCGCCAGCGACGGCTGACTGCGGCGAGGCGGCCATGCGCCCGAACGCCATAGCCGGTGCCGGGGCGGCCGGGGCGTTCGCCGACTTGGCAGCTTCCAGCGCACCGCCGAATACTTTGGGAGCAACGGCCTGATCCTCGGCCAGGCTGGCGGAGAGGCGGGTGATGAACTTCGGCTCGTAAAGCTGGCTGATGAATGAGATCGGTTTGCCGGAGACGAGAGCCATCTTCACTTTGGTCCAGTCCTCGCCGGTGGTGTTGTCGACAATGGCCCAGCCTTCGAGGGTGGTGTTCGCTTCATCCAGCATGAGCCGGTAGCTGGATTTCCATGCCGGCATCGGCAGGATGTATTGGGCGCGGACGTCGCGGGCTTTGGAGTCGGTGGAATCGATAAATAAACTACGCTTGTCTTTCGAGCGTGCGCCGGTCAGGGCGGCGAGGTAGTCGCGGAACTGCGTCTGGAGCCTGGCATCGGTAAAGCGGATCGATGTGGCCGCCGCGAGATCGACGTTGCGGAGTTCGCCGGAGTCCATGAGGAGGGTCAACTGTTCGCGCTCGGCCTTATCCTTATCGCCGGCGATCAGGCGGGCGGAGACGATGGCGCCGGCAACTTTTTGAGGACCGAACTCCATTTCGAGGCGAGCACCTTTGAGCTGATCGACTACGGCTGTAAGGGGCTGGCCGTTTTCGATGCGGAAGGGGAACTCCTGGAGCTTCTCTTCGAGAGGAACGCTGGAGTCGTAGCGGAGGCCGGTGATTTTGCCGCCCTGGTCGTTGACGGTGAGCGACTTGAGGACGTCGTTCATATCCTCGGCGCGGAACTGGAGTTCGGCGGATTCGCCGGGGCCGAGTTGACCGGCGCGTTCGAAGTAGCCGACACCGTGTTTATAGAGCACGACGGTGCGGACGGGCAGTTCGGCCGCCTGCAAAGAGGCGGGCAGGGGCGCGGCAAGCATCCAGACGAGTGTCAGCGAAACGGCGCTTTGCGGTTGCATACGGCGGTTTGGACGGCGGGTCGGCATGCGAAGTTCCCTTTCGGCGTGGAAATGGGTTCGTTTGTGCTGAAGCTGGGCTGGCCCCGGGGTGGCTCACCCATTTCACACACCCATTTCACTCACCCATTTCATTCACCCATTTCATTCACCCATCACCTTAATAATGACGCGTTTGGGGCGCTGCCCGTCGAATTCCGCGTAGAAAACCTGCTGCCAGGGACCGAAATCGAGCTTGCCGGCGGTGACGGGGATGATGACTTCGTGGTGGACGATGAGGCTTTTGAGGTGGGAGTCGCCGTTGGTTTCGCCGGTGCGGTGGTGTCGATAGTCGTCACGGTAGGGGGCCAGACCTTCGAGCCATTCGTCGATATCCTTAATTAGTCCTCCTTCGGCATCGTTGACATATACCCCGGCAGTGATGTGCATAGCGGAGACCAGGATCATGCCTTCGCGGATTGCGCTTTTGGCGAGCGCGGTCTCGACCTGCGGCGTTATGTTGATGTATTCACGGTGTTTCTGCGTTCGGAAGGTGAGGTACTCAGTATAGAAAAGCATCAGACTAAGGATATCGGGAAACTTCCGGCTTGACAGTCAACCGGGTTAACGTCAGACTTTGAGTGTGCGCTACACAAGTCGACTGTTTTGTGCGTTTATATCCCTTGGAGGCTGTCTGGTATACGGGCAGGGTCTCGAAGCGGTGGCACCGACGCCGCTGCCGACGGAGCGGACGCGTCCCGCGTCCCCCGAGGAGGAGCGCGCCGCGCAGTTGAGCCAGTTCGATCCGCTTGCCCCGGCCGAGAATCAGTCGAGGCAGGATATTGCACGAGCAGCACGCGAAGCGATGAAGCGTCGCGATCAGGAGCAGGCTGTGGTGCAGGGTTCGATCGCCGACACGAATCGCCAGCAGATGCTGGAGCGGATGGGTCCGCGGGTGGCGGATGCGGATACGGAAGCCGTTGCGACGTACGCGGGGCCGGCAGTTTTGAGCCGCACATATACGATCAACCAGCCGATGAGCGGGATCGGCATCCAGTCCTTTCAGGAGAGCTTCGGATTCAATTCCGTGTACGATAACGGCGCGACGGCGACCCCCGGGGCCAATGGGCAATATACCTTCCCAACGCTGTTTGGCACGCAGGCCACATGGGATATCCGTGGAGCTCACAACTGGAGACGGCAGCGCCTGAACCTTGCGTATACCGGGACGCGCAGCAGCTACATGGGCAACAGCGCGGCAGCGTCGAATTATTCGAGCGCCAACCAGTTTCTTTCGCTCGATTACAAACTGATGCTCACGCAGCATCTGGCGCTGACAGCAACCGGCACGGGCATCCTTTATTCGCAGAATTACGCGCTTGAGAACCCGACGGGTGCGGCGACAGATGTGGCCAACATCAACCTCGGGAGCAGCCCGAACATTCAGATTTCGGATAACGGCTCGAAGCAGTTCAACACGTCGATCGATCTGGTGTATCAAAAGACGGCACGGTTGTCGTTTGACGGCGGCATCGGCGAATTTGCGGTGCAGAGAAATGCGCCGGGCTTCCTGGGCGTGACCGGACGACAGGCGCGCGGGGACGTGAATTACCGGCTTACCAAGAAGGCCACGGTGGGCGCTTACTATTCGTGGACGTACTATCTGCTGCCCAGCGGTTTCGGCGACACGTACACAAATACGTTCGGCGCGATTTATTCTTACGCCATTGGCCGTTCGATGCAAGTGCGGGTGCGACTGGGCCAGTCCCAGGTACAGACGCTCGGTTTTACAACGATCGCGGTTGATCCCGTGGTGGCTGCGCTGCTGGGTCAGAGCACGGGTGTGATCGACTCCTTCCGCAAGACGAACACGCAGGACATTTCCGCGCAGATCGTGAAAGATTTCGGCACGAAACGCAGCGTTTCGTTCTCCTACGCCCGCGGGATTTCGCCTGGCAACGGTCTGTACCAGGCGTCGCAGCAGGAATCGTATGCCGCAACGTTCCGCACGCAACTGGGTCGGGCCTACACTGTGTCACTGACGGCGGGGCACGATACGCTGACATCGATCGCACAGACGCTCGGGCGTTATACGACCGAGAGCATGGGCGCGACAGTGACCCGCTCGCTGGGTCACGGAATGGCGCTGAACTTCAGTGCCTCGGTACGCCACCTGGACATTCTGGATAATCTGTTGCCGTTGCACGATCAGATCCGGATCACCAGCGGCATCACGTACACACCGGGCGAAGGCCGCATCATTCCGCGGTAAGCCGGAAAGCAGACCATCCGGAACGGCTTGGCATTATCCGATTTCCAGCACTGTGTAATGGTTGGCTGGCTGGGGAGAGTCGGGTTTGGTATGCTGACAGTCGGACGGCGCTATCGTCTAACGGTTAGGACAGAGCCCTCTCAAGGCTTAAATACGGGTTCGATTCCCGTTAGCGCTACCATCTTTTCAATAGCTTGCAGGGAAAAGTATCACACGGTATCACACATTTTCCCGCTCCTGATGCCGTGGTGCCCGTTCTCGCGATTTCCGCCGAGTCAAGACTCCCGCCAAATTTCGCGCTTTCGGTAGTCACCTCTGGACGCGAAAATATGGGTTGGCGTCGCCCATCGAGAAGCCATGATAATTCCGATCAGATCGCTACTTCCCAACGCCGCTGATGTGCTGGATCGAGATTTGGAGGTGATCGGGCCTCTTCTTCTGCGTCACCTAAAGAGCTGTGAAGGCGTAAGCCCGATCTTTCAGCACGGGGGCATCAACTTCGGCTATTTCCTGGCGATTATGGAGCGTAGAAACATTGGGCTCGGACCGTTGCCGAATAACGGACCCGAGTATGGGACCCAGCAGGCGGCTGTGTCACGGGCGTTTGTCGAGGCGCAAGCTTGGCTCGTGATGAACGGTTTTCTCATTCGGAATCACCAACAGCCGGCAGAGTTGTACTTGATAACGAGAAAAGGTGAGAAGTTACTGGAGGACACTCTGCGAAAGGATCTACCGGTGCAAGCAGGCCACGTTCCAACTGCAAGAGAGGGCGTCGGACCAACATGGGATATTTTCATCTCTCATGCCTCCGAGGACAAGTCGTATGTGGACCCGTTGGCGGACGCACTCCGCAGCGCCGGGGTCTCTGTTTGGTACGACACCATCGTATTGACATGGGGTGACGACCTTCGCCCCAAGATCGACGAAGGACTGAGAAACTGCAGGTTCGGCATTGTCGTCCTTTCCAGGGCATTTCTGGGCAAGAAGAAATGGACCGAGCACGAGCTCAACGGTCTGTTTGCACGCGAACGAGCTGGGCAGAAATTGGTCCTGCCGATCTGGCACGGAATCACGCGCGACGATCTCCTCGAATACAGTCCCGCGCTTGCAGACCGACTAGCGAAGATTTCAGATACCGACTCAAATGACGACATCGTCACGAGTGTGCTCGCTCTGATCGCCGCACCTAATATCGCACCCGACTCAGCCGTCACTCTAGCCTCGAAAGCGCATCAGGACCTCAGGGTTGCTTTTCCGTCGCCACTGCCCCGACGTGCTCCGGCCGGCGTTCTAGATCCACGAGAAATCGAATTGCTGTGGAATGCAGCACAGGCCGGAGAGATAGTACACTCGTCCACACTGGACGGCGAAGCTCTAAGAGCTGGGCAAAGGCAGTTCCTTGATGGAGCCAACGCACGGACTGCCGCCGAATGGCTCGGGGCCCTTCGCCGTCTCGAAAGCGGTGGTCTGGTGGAGCCTTTGGATATCGACCGAGAATCCTTTAGGGTCACAGACGAGGGCTACCGAGCAGCCGATCAGCTTGACGGTTTCATACGATGGAACACACGGGTAATCGTACTCAGGGCACACTATCTGAACGCGCCGAGCCGTGACCATTCCGTTTCTTGCACTGGCATCATCGCGACTCCCGCTGTCTACTTCCCCCAACCGGACAACACATCGGCGCCGCGTAGTCTGAAAGAATGTCGAGCGCTTCTTGTCGAGGGAATCGACCAAAACGCGCTTCCCGCTTGGCAACCCACAGATGTGGAGTTCAGAGACGAGTCAACTGACCGTGTTGAGCGATTTCAAGTCGACGGATTCGATGTGATTCGCCCCGCTCGTCTCAAGCTGCCAATTGTGACGTGATACCCATTGGCTGGTCGCGTGGTTTTCCCGCCCTCGTTGACCAGCCGCTTGATTTCAGTTTCAGCCGATGGCTATCCTCGCACGCACGGCCTGTCTGTCCAAAGGTGGCTTCTCGGAATTTTGTTGCGTGCTCCCCGCCGAGGCGGGTCCTCGCGCAGACAAAATTCCTGCGAGACCGCTATCGCACTTTGGACTGCCCGGCCTTCGACGCGTGCACGGATGTTTCATCTGCTGCAATGATGCGGCCGGTCAACCAGTGAGGAAAACCCTATGTCAGACACGACCATCAAATCACGGTCCTTTCAACTCGGAGCCATGAGCGTAACCATCGAGCAGGACGGAAGTGCCTCCCGGGTACGCGTGCGCCAGGACGAACCGCTATCTCAGGAAGATTTGATACAGTTACAAATACTTGAGCACGAACTCGGGCACCGTCAACGCTAAACCCATTACCAGCCAGCAGAAACGCATGGGACCTTCAGGCAGGTTCTGGGGGCGGGACCGTTTTCCGCTGCCGCTTCTGGAACTCCTCCCAGAGCTTTGCTGCCTCGTCGTCCCGGCCCGGGAGGGCATGGGAATACACTGTGGCCGTAATGTAGGGGTTCGAGTGCCCGAGCCGGGCGCTCACCGCCGGGAGTTCGAGTCCGGCTGCGAGCAGATGCGAGCCATGGGTATGCCGCAGCGTATGCAGACTGGTGCCTCGTGGGAGTTTGAGTCGCCGGCACAGGGCCGAAGCTGCTGCTGAAATGCTGTCCGGCCGCAGGGGACTGCCGTCCGGGTTGGCGATAACCAGATCCAAATCGGCCTTGTAGTCCGGCCCAAACTGACGTCGGAAGACTTCCTGCTTCGCGCGGTGCTGATCGAGAAGCTCCAGTGCCGAGGGAGGCAGCGTGATTGAGCGTCCGCGCTCATTCTTGGGGCGCTTGAACGACAGGCCCGCTTTTGTCTGTGTCAGGGAGCGCGAGATCACCACCCGCCCACCCACAATATCGGACCAGCGCAACGCCAAAATCTCGCCGCGGCGCGCCCCAGTTGCGGCCGACAGTTCAAGGGTGATCGGGAGCACCCAGTGAGTCTGAGCGGCCTTTAGCAGCAAGTCCTGTTGATCGAGGGTCAGCGCCACGCCCTCTTTTCGGCGCACAGGCGGCAAGTCGCTTGCCGGTACGGGATTGCTAGCGGCAAGTCCCCATTTCACCGCCCGAAAAAAAGCACTCGATACGACGCCCGCCATGTTGCGGACCGTTTTCGCCGACAGCGGACGAGTTGCCTTCGTGTGCCGGTGATGGCCTCCACTTTCCCTCAACCGGTTCCATTCGCGCGTCAGCACCAGTGGCGATATCTCGTTGACGGGCATCTCCAGAAGCGCGGGCGAAAGATAGCGCACCGTGTCCCGGTACCGCTCGATGGTCTTCGGCGCCAGATTTCGCTCGGCGTGTTCTTTCAGGAACGCTTCAATCAACGCAGACAGGGTAGGGATGGCGGGTTTGGCGGCAGCCAATGACGCTGCGTACTCAGTCTGGACTTCGATACGGCGTGCCGCTTCCGCGTCCAGGGCTTCTTTCTTACTGGCAAAGCCGTATAGGGCAACTTGCTTCCGGTCATCGCGCGTCGAGCCGGGTGCGTCGAAGCAATAACCCCACCTGACCCCGCCGCCCTTCAGCCTACGCTTGCGTACGGCCATCGTGCATTCCGCATCTTTGTTCCCACGCGTCGTACGCGAACCGCGTTATTATCCAGCGACGTCGCAGCCGGATCGCGGGTATCTCGCCTCGTTGCAGCAAGGCATAGATAGCCAGCCGTCCCAGTGCGAGGCGACGGGCAATCTCATCGACCGTGATGCGCGCAGTCGAGCTCATACCGGCATGCGCTCCGCACCTGCTTCGGAAGATCCTGCAACAGCCCCCGGGCGGCAGGGAAGAACGGTTGGTCGGTTGGCCCGAAGCTGGTCATTCCAGTCCTTGAAACCGTCCGGTTCGCGAACAACAAAATAGAGATCCGCCCGGCCGGCAAGGTCAAAGGCGCCGCGCACGATTCCGACCAGATCGCGGCCCGAGGCGTCTGCATCCATAGCCGCAACCACTTCAGCGCCAGTAGGCATCCGAGCCACTGCCGCACGCATCAGTTCAAGCTGAGACGGATTCGGCTTGCCGCCAATCGAGGCGTATCGCGCGGCTGTGTCTGGATACAAAGCCGCGTAGCTCAAGGCGTCGATCGCGCTCTCACAGAAGACCAGTCGAGAATCCGTCGTCAAGCTATTGCTCATCCATAAGGCCTTGGCACCGCCACTTGCGAAACCAGTGAAGTCCCGGTTCTTCAGTTCATAGCCGGAAAGACCGTCGGCATCAAAATGCGGAAAAACCGCGTTACCACGACGGTCAACCCGCACGCAGCCGCGGAAGCGCTCACCGGCGAGCAGGGCCGCGGGAATACCACGCGTCTGTTCCAGATAAGGGTGAGCGGGGGCATCCCGCATCGAAAGGAACGCCCGCAATACGCGCGTTCGATCTTTGCTGACTGGCTGGAGAGGCTCAAGAGACAGCGGCGGTTCCGCCGAGCGACCGAGCCACGAACGCAGTTCCTTGCGGACATGGCCCAAAGACCCGCGTATCCGCCGCTTCGCAAAATCGATGATCGTCCCGTGATCGTCGTCGTCACGAACCGAGAAGTACACGAAGTGACCGTCTCTGTCCCGCTTGATCACGATCTTGTCTCCCGCCGCATTGCGCATCACAGCCGATCCTCGCCAGCACTCTTTCCGGTCCAATTCGTACCCCAGGCTAGCGGCGTAAACCCTCAAATCGACCTCGGTTTTGAATGCGTCTAGTTCACGGTCAAACATGTTTGTTTCCTACTGCCCGGCAGTGCCGGATACTACGCAGTCGCTTTGCCGCCGACAAGAACCTATAGCCAGCCCTCGGTCTTAAGAAACTCTCGGTCAGCCGGCAGCTTTACGTTCTTCAAGGCCGCCTTTATCGCTTCCTGCATGCTCTTTTCGGCACGGCAGGCAGCCCCGACAATCCGGTCCAGGCGCAATTCCTTCTCACGGTTCTCCTCCTTGCGGCGACTGGCGATTGCCTGCAACCGCGCGGCTATCTCCGCTTGCTGGCGGCGCAACTTGTCTTCAAGCGTTTCCCGACGCGCGTTACTTCGAGGGAGGCGCACTCTTGACTGCTCGGAAATTGCGGTCATCTTCACTGCTTCGGCTTGAGAATTCATAACGGCCAACTCGGTATCCTCCGGTCCCATCGCCGTTCTCAAACCCAAGGGAACGTCGTGGATTCCAATCCGATGCTAGGCCCCGCTGAGGCAGAGTTGTAGAAGGCGTCGAATTTTGCAACCACAATTGCATCCGGACAGGTTCTGAGTGTTTAAGATCAATTCAGACGGGTCCGAAAGTCATGAAACGAGGGCGGCCGAGCGACGAATACCCTGCCGAAGAATTCCGGCAACGTGCGGCCGAACGCATGACTGCGCTCAACCTGACTCTTCGTCAGGTCGAAGAGCGAAGCGGGGTCAACCGCGGGACCGTTTCACAGATTCTGCGCGGTCGCCGGCCCTGCGCCGCCGATGACCGGCACGCCCTGATGGTGGCCCTCGGATTTGACGCCACGGAGCATCGGCATTTTCTTGCAGGACGCGCGGACCAGCCGCCGGAGCTGATCTTCTATGACGGCAGCCTGCCGTACAGTGGAGACTATCTGCCCATTCAGCGCGGACGCGAACTGTTGATGCACTCGATGTTCCCTGAGGCGCGGCGCCAACTGATCGATGCCTACAACGGTGCAATAGGCCGGAAAGACTTTGTACGAGCGGCAGACGCCGCAGAAGTCATGGCGTGGCTCGAACTCGAAGTCATGGAGCGCGATAACCTGCGTGCGCTCGCGTGGGCCAACAACAGCATCGCCCTCATTGAGAAACACGTGGGCCTGTCCGTTGATCAGATTCTGCACTCGCTCGAGGCGGGCGGTCACTCCGCCGAGATCACGACAAACGACGAGGCGACAGCAATTCTAAGTAAAGTCCTGCATATCCGCAGCAAGGTGTTCGCCGAGCGCGTTGTTTACTATGCCGATACTCGCCAACATCGCTGTGCGACGGATGCCTTTCAGCGGAGTCTGGCGCTTGACGGCTACAGGCAAACTGCAGGCCAGTTCGGGCACGATTTTCGCTGGCAGGCTCGCTTTCTTGCTGCGGATCGACGGGGCCGCGAAGCCGCCGAACGCCGCATTGCAGAGGGCTTCGACCATTTCGAAAAGGGCAGCTCAGGTGAAGCGCTGGTGATGCGCGACCTTGCTTTCGTCCACTGGCAGACAGGACGTCCGGCTCAAGCGCGTGCTGCTGCCTTTAAGGCCGTTGATCTCCTTAGCCCCCAGGCTGACGCACGAGCGCTGGGACCGGCCTTCTATTTGCTAAGCAAAATCGCGTCAGAGAACGATCGACTGACCGAGGCCCGGCGCTTTGCATTGACGGCTGCTGCGCTCCATCCCTTTGGCTATGTAAGGGAAAACGCCAGAGGACATATTCAGTCTGTCGCCTCGGTCGAAACGCGTCGTGACCTCACCGGCATTCTTGAAGGAACTGAGCCCTTCAAAGTGGTTTATGACGTCACTCACCGATTGACCGGGGCTGCGGATTCTGCCATCGATCTCATCAAGCGCAATTTGTCTAAGCTAACGGATCGCCCCGTAGTGCTTTAAATCCAGATCGCCGATTTGGACAACGCACACTAACCTCATAACCGCTGCGTCTCGTTTATGCTGGCATATCGCCGGAAGGCCGAGTGATCGGCCGGCTGGATACCGCGTCACGCTTTGGGCGTGTCCTTCGGCCGGGCCCTGAGATGGTGAGCCACGGAGGCTACCAGCGTTTCAACTGGCACGTCGAAGGCTTCGCAGACCCGCAGAAGCGTAAAGACAGTGATGGGCCGACCGGCTTCCATCATTTGCCAGTGACGTACGCTGAACCCGTGGGAAATCATGTCCTCTTGACTGAGTTTACGCGCGAGGCGGCAGGCCCGGATTTCGTGTCCGAGACCGCGAAAGAAACGGCGATAGTGAGCCGGTAGCTCTCTGCTTGCCCCCACATCTTAAGCGTCACGCCAACACGAGCAAAAACACCACGAGCAAACATGCGGCTTGTGGTAGATTCTGATTCATGGGAAAGAAGTTATCTGCGAAAGTGTCCCTTTCTCTCGGGCTGATGGCGCTCGTCAGTGTGTCGCCGAGCCAAACCACCCGTGCTCAGCAGCAACGCCCCAATTTGGATGAAGAGGCTCAGGCGATCGGTCGCCAGGTGACGATGCGCAGGGTCCAGAAGTGCGGGGCCTCATATTACGGCTACAAGCTCAACACAACGGCCATCGATGTGAGGATCTCGTCACTATCGTTCTCAGAATTCAGGCTACTGGACCCAAGCAAGGTATATTGTTCGCAAAGGTATTCGCCTTCCCCGGCGCAGCGGCTCAATGGCCTGGAGTGGGACGGCGAGTGTCGGCCCCCAAACGGGGCTGTATGGCGAACCCGGGTGGTACCCCAAGGTTTATTCACACGGGCACCTCAGTCCGACGTAATTTGGTGGCCTTGGCCCGACAAATGGGAAGACTTCGACGCCAATGCTTTGACTCTCTATTTGCGGAGGGTTAACGGTCATTGGTTTGCGGTCTCAAATCTCGTGGTTTCGGACGGCGACTTTATCCCGCTGGAAGACGAGTTGAAGAAGAAGCAGCCATCCTGTGCTGATCTTCCCGTTCACTCTCAGGAAAAGGTCAACGACAGCGGTCTGGCAGACTCACCTGCTTTGGGCGTCGCCAGGGCGATGGTTTGGGTCAAGTTTCCCGTGAGGTATGCTCGGGTTCCAGACCTAAAAAATGGGCAGAGCCTCAGAGACCTTGAGGTAGCCCTCGCGGGAGACCGCCTCAGCGGCATCATGCTGGAGCCTGTCATGGGTGCGCCTGAAGCCAAATCTCATGCAGGCAGAAACATCCCCGGAGTTGGCCCAGCCTACCTCTGTGCGATCAGCGGGCAAAAGGGTTTCGTCCTAGTACCGGTCCAGGACTACGAGGCAAACGCAAATCACTGAAAATCCAAGTTGCGTTACCTTCGGCATGAGGACTACGCGGTCTTGTCCATGAAATCCGGCCTTGCCGAGTCACGCGACAACTCAGCCGGGAAGACATGACTTCCCGCGGACTCAGACCCCAAAGGTCGCACTGAAAACCTGAGATGCGCCCCGAGTTCAGGAATCCATCCATTCCGTTATAGCTTCGAGGATGCGGGCACAGGTTGCGGGTCGTTCCCGCGCAGTCGGTTCCATACCCTCTCCCACAAACCTAACTTCGCCGGTGCCGTTTTCGGTATTTGTTGTGTGTTCGCCACGGTGTCATTGAAGGGAATGGGCGCGAGCGCCCCTGAGCTTTTGTCGAGGTTGTCATTGAATGGGATTGGCGCAAGTGCGCCCGACCCCTTGTCAGTACCGTCTACAAGTGGAATTGGCGCAAGTTTCTCTGAACTGGCGTTTGTGCCGTCGCTGAAAGGGATGGGCGCTCGCTTGCCCGAGCTTTTTTCGTCTTTGTCCGATTTCCCTCCCGCAGATGGCAGCGGAACGACGCAAGGCGGCAAGGTAGTGGGTTCAGCTCCAAGATACTTGACTTCGGTATTCACGCGCATCTGCCGATACGACCTGTCGCCCTCACAGTCGAGTAAAGCCGACATCCGTTCGATGAATCTCTCTACTGGTGAGCCCGTTGCGTCTGGGGGGTCAACACCCGAGATGCCGGCCTTCAGTGCCCGGAGCTCTGCGCCGACCACATAGATTGCCGCCCGGTAATTGCTGTAAAGGATGTCGCCGTGCGTGTCTTTGCCGCCCTCGAATTGGAACTCCTCTGACTTGTGCTGGTACAGCGACACCAGCGGATCTTTCGCAATCCCGTAAAACAGCTCCCAAAATCCGAACAGAGCGAGAAGGCTGAGAGTTGCCGCCAATGGTTTGTTATGGACAGCAAACGGAGCCGCGAACAGCGCGGCGATCAACCGGAGAGGCAAGGTTACAAAGTATTCGATCTTTCGAAGAAGATTGATGGCTGGGCGGTCGCTTGCTCCCCAAGTCAGAAGCCTCAGAGCCAAAGCGCGTCGTTTCAGTACCGCCTTCTTGGTTTCATCCAGACTCGCCTCGTGGCGTTCTGCGCAACTATCCGTTGGCGGGGGGAGTTCGGTCAGCTTTGAAGCCGTGTCGGCTCGAACTCCCTCGGATTTGTGATAAGGGTCTGGCGAATATTGGTCTGTGAAATCCTTGCTATGCCAGTATGGTTTGCGGAAGGCGTCGATGACTGTGTTGCGCGGCCCAAGAATGAGACATTCATACGGACCGAGGCCGCGGACATTGTGCGGCAGGATGAGCCGCTGTGACTGCTGGCTCCAGGAGGTGCTCGCCCGGTCTTTTTCCATCAATTCAGCGCCATGTTGAATCGACTGCCCGGGTGTCGTGGTGGTTGTGACGCCACAAATCTGAGACGTATACTCAGCTGTAAAATCGTCGGTCGGTGCAAAGAACTGCCGGACTGCAGCGCTGGCAAGGAACGTCTCCCAGTTGTCGCCGTAGTCACGCTTGAGTTGCTGGAGGTTCTGAAGAATCGGCCACAACTGTAGTCCAAATCCAGCCGCCAACCCCATAGCATTCTCAATCGCGCGCAAGTGACCGAGTTGCGCAAACTCATCGAGGATGGCGAGAACCGGCACGCTTCCCCGTGTTTCACTCCACAAATCCGACAAGGCTGACGCGACAACCAACCGAAACCATTTGCCACAGGTTTCGATATATTTCGCAGGCAACACCAGATAGACCGTCGTGGGGACGTTCTTCAGGTCACGGAAACGGAAGTCGCAGCCTGCCAGATTCTCAGCAATGGCCTTATTCCCGATGAAACCGGTCTGCGTATTCGCCGTTGAGATGATCCCGAGGAGTTCCCGGTTCTCTTCGGTCATCTCGGCAAACCGGCCTAGTTTCGAGCCGATAAAGCCCTCGGAATCGGCGTCCACAGCGTCACTGCAATATCTTGCGAGGAGAAGAGTTGACCCAGAAATCATGCCCCGCATGAAGGCGAGATGACGTTGTTCGGCAGGCTCGTGTCGCGTCGCGATGTGCATGATCATGCCGGAGATTAGTTGCCGTGCGCTGTCGGGCCAGTGGCTTTCGCTGCGGTTATCGCTGACGACAATCGCTTCCGCAAGACTGTCGCAATCGGCACCGAAGGAATTAGCGTTCGGATCGAGCGTGACCAGCGGGTTATAGCGTGCCGTCGGACCAAGTTCCTCCGGTAATATTTCAAACGGGTTCAGCACAATCACCCGCTGCCCCATGCGCTCGCGTTGATGCCGGGTGACCGCCGCCAGTTGGCCTTTGGGATCAATGACAATACACGAACCCTCATATTCGAGTAGGGCGGGTATCAAGACATCGCGCGCCTTGCCACTGCGGGTCGGCGCGACGGTCACGAGATGTGCATCGCCGCTGTAGCGAATAACCTGCCCCCATCCACCTTTGCGGTCCGCCGGCGAGCGGTAGTACCCCAACCTGATTCCGCGGGGTGCAAGCAGGCCGCTTGTCGCAACCTCCTCCGGCGTGGCGAAATGGGCATCGCCCAGACTTTGCCTGTGCAACGGATGCTTCATACCGTTTTTTCGCTCCTTCCAATGCCTCGGACCATCGAGTACTCCGGAAACTGACTATTTTCTCCTAGCCGGTTGTTTCCACTTCCGCGCGCCACCGATTCATGCAACCGTAATTCGGCTGCGGCTTCGGGCCGTCAACCCGCCGCTGAAACGCAACGGTTGTTTCGCTTCGCGCAGACAACCGTGCCTTTCAGAACCCCTGCGAGCAGGGCGGACCTGGATTGACGGCAGCCGCCTCCGAATTCTCGCGGCATGAAACTGGCGCAATCCCGCGCAAGTTAAAACTCGATAGGAGAAAATATCATGACTAAACCTTCACTCGTTGCCTACATCGTTACCGAGCCAAAAGAAGGCACAGACAAAAAAGCCTTCTGGCACCGCGTTGGCAGTGTATGGCCGCACAAGAGCGGGCTTGGCTTCGATCTCGTCATCCCGTCCGGCATGAGCCTGAGCGGTCGCATTGTCTGCGTACCGCCGAAGGAAGGTGTGGCGGAGGAAGCTGCTTCCGATTCTGCCGCAGCCTAGGCCTCTCTGACCGTCGCCCGTCGGGTCAAATCCCGGCGGGCGATTTGTCCTTCACCGGTTTCCATCACAAGTCAACGACGGCAACGCGGCATTTCCTTCCTGCCGCCCCAGTTTTTGTTTTGGTACTCAAACGAAGTCATACGATCGCCTGCATCGCGTCGCTTTTGGGTTGCAGAATTCGAGATTCTTCACTCTATTGCCGGTAGCCAACCTATCGTCAGAGTCATATGGATTGCGTGATTAGGAAAGAGAGCAAGTTGTCAGTGGTTTCACCACTGCACTCTCCATCGTCGGCCTCCCGGCTCGACGCTGTCGCTCAACTTGCAAGGGGGCAATGCCCCCGTTGCATCCCCACTGCGCTCGCCACCTCGTTTTGCCTGGGCACGAGCAGGGGGCTTTGCGCATGATTCCGGAAGTAACGCCGAGTAAGCCCAACCGCGGCGCAAAGGGCGGTCGCGTGCGGGTCGTAGCCTCACGCGTCTCCGAGGAAGAGTATGTCCATCTCAGCCAAAAGGCCCGCGACGCGGGGCTCAAAATTGGAGGCTACCTGCGGGCCTGCGGGCTTGGCAATCCGGGCCTGAGGGCAAGACGGAGCCCGCCTCTAAATGCCGAACTTCTTGCCTATGCCGTCGCGCAGCTGAACCGGGTCGGAAACAATCTGAATCAGCTCAACCGACGGCTGAATGGCGTGCATCCCGTTGGCGCGACGGCCGCACAGGTACTATCGGAACTCCGCGCCACCATCCGCCAGATATGTGATTCACTAGGACACCGCGAACGCCATGATCGCGAAGGGCAACACACACCATAGTGGCACGCGACTCGCGGCCTACATGCTTCGCGCCAAGGACGGCGAGAAGGTTCAGGTAGCCGAACTCCGCGGCTTCGCATCAGATGACATCCGCGAAGCTTTCAGGGCGGTTGACGTCATGGCCATCGGCACGCAATGTGAGAAACCGATGTTTCATGCGCAGGTCCGGCTTCGGGACGGTGAACGGCTCACGCCCGACCAGTGGCGTCTTGTCGCGGACCGTATCGAAAGCAAACTCGGCCTTTCCGGACAGGCACGCGCGATTGTCTTCCACGTTAACCAGCAGACCCGCGACACTCACATGCATATTGGCTGGTCGCGCATTGACGAGGAAACGGTCACCGCGAGGAATCTTGCATTCTTTAAGCTTCGCCTCAAAGAAGTCGCGCGCGAACTCGAAAGCGAACTTCGGCTAACACCAGTTTCAAGCCGCCGCAAGCATCCCGAAATGGCCGCAACGCGCGCCGAGGATCAACAGGCCCGGCGGCTAGGAGTCGATATCAACAAAGTGCGGCGACAGATCCGCGACCTCTGGGATCAATCTTTCTCCGGGCAGGCTTTCGCGCGCTCGCTTGCAAATGTCGGTCTTACGATCGCGAAAGGTGACCGGCGCGACTTTGTCGTTGTCGATCCGCAGGGAGGTATACACGCCCTCGGCAAACGCATCCTTGGATGCCCCGTTTCCGAGGTGCGGGCGAAATGCGCGGACCTTCAGCGGTCAGCCCTTCCGAGCATTGAGGAGGCGCGGACACAGATTTCACTAGCCCGCAATCTTCGTGATGCCAGACGTCTCTGGGCGCGTGCTTCGGCTGACATCGCACGACGTACCCAAAACGCAACCGTGCGACTACAAGCGTCCAGTGTTTCCTCTCCTGACCCTGACTACACGTCCCTCGGGGCGGAAGTGCTTGCGGCCGTGACGCGGAACCGGGCAACCTTCACGGCAGACGATATCGACCGATCTCTTCAACCACATGTTGCGCTGCGACCCGCACGTGAAAAGATCCTCATGCTCACGCTCGCGCACGACAGTATTGTCGCGTTGCCCACATCTAAAGGTTCGAGACCGCGATTCACGACAAGGGAGATCCTGCAGAGTGAACAAGAGGTTCTCGTCGCGTCGGCTGCCCTCAGTCAAGCGACCCACCATGGCATCAATGTCCGGCTTGATCCCAAGCGCTTTGGCACCATATCGGCGGAACAGTGGCGCGCTGTTCTTCACTCCACGAAGAGCTCGGGTCTCAGCATCATCGATGGGCAGGCCGGTACCGGAAAGAGCTACACCATGGCAGCCATCCGGGATGCCTACAGCGCCAGCGGCTACCGCATCATCGGTCTTTCTCCCACCAACGCCGTTGCCCAGGCGATGAAGGAGGAAGGCTTTGCCGTCGCGCGGACTGTTCATAGCGAATTGCTCGGTCTCCAAGCTGGCCGAACCCGCTGGAACGAGCGCACTGTCGTCATGGTTGACGAGGCGGCCATGCTCAACACGCGCATTGTGGGCCAACTCGCCGCGCGCGCGCAGGAAGCAGGCGCCAAGCTCATTCTGGTGGGCGATGACCGCCAACTCTCCAGCATCGAGAGAGGCGGGATGTTTGAGGTTTTGAAGCAACGGCACGGCGCCGCCCAACTCACGGAAGTCCGCCGCCAAAAGAGAGCCGAAGAGCGTACCGCCTCCGGCCTTATGGCCAAGGGTCGGTTTGCGGAAGCTCTTTCGTCTTACGCGAGACAAGGATCGATTAATTGGTCCGAGCGACAGAGTGATTCCGGCCGTGATTTGATCCGGCGCTGGGCTCGGGACAGCGCTCGTGATCCTGCCAAAACGCGCTTCGTCTTTGCCTACACCAACAGCGATGTCGATCAACTGAACGAGGCGATACGGGATATTCGCCTAGGACGGAGCGAGTTGGGGCGATCCTACTTTGTCGAAACAAAACACGGTCTTGCCCAGTTCGCAGTTGGCGACCGTGTTCAGTTCACAGGAACCGACAAGCGCCTCGGTCTCTACAACGGGCAAGCCGGAACCGTTCGGTCAACCGATGGCCGCAGAATGAGCGTCATCCTCGATGGCAAAGCCGCTTCCTGCGTCAGTTTCAACATCGCCCAATTTCGGGACTTCCGGCATGGTTATGCCGGGACGATTTACAAAGGGCAGGGGCGTACGATCGATGCGACCTACCTCTATCATTCCGAGCACTGGCGGAATTCGAGCAGCTATGTCGCTATGACGCGGCACAGTCACTCGGTCGATCTTTTCGTTGCGCGCGAAATTGCGAGCGACCTTTCCGAACTGGCCCGTCAAATGGCACGGCTTGAGGAACGGCGTGCGGCCTCGTTCTATCTGGCCGAAGACAAGCTGTCGTTCCCGCCGCCTAAGGCCCAGCCGTTTGCGGAGAAGCGAACCGCTGCAACGGTGCTGCCCGAAACGGCGCGCCTGCCGGATGTCGGTCAGCACGTCAATATCGTTGCGGCATGGCATGCCCATAAGGAACTCACCAAACCGGACTTGGCGGAATCCGTTTCCCCTGCGGTGATCGATTGGGAACGGAGCTTCCGTGATCCCGTCTATCGCAAGCAGATTGAGCAAACGATCCGGCAAGCACGAGCGCAGAACCTCGGTCCCGCCCGATCCACAGGCCGAGAACGGGAACGATGATGAGCCGGGGGGCTGGCGGAACCCTCAGGCGCCAACGTAGACGCGATGAAAGGCAAGACCCTCTTCCTGCCAGTTCCTTACGGGTCAGGGCGGTTTCCTGTTGTAAGGAAATCTTCGGCTGGGCTGCGGGCCAGCTACGGGCACGATCCGGTTCCCGGCCCCGCCAGCGGGTGCTCATGCGCTTTGCTCTTTTCCCTGGCCTTTCCAGATCATTTCTGCAATAGTCGCCAGACCGATGCCGCGGGTAACGGTAGTGCTTTTTAAAAGGACAGATTTGCAAATCGGATCGCTTTGTGGAGACGGGTATGAACGACTATCTCAGGGAATCGCAGCTTGCACAGCGCATCGCGCGGCTCGAACGGGACCTTCGCGCGTCAGAGAGCAGGGTTGAGAAGTTGGAACAGCATATTGAGCGCCTCTATTTCGATCGCAACCACTGCTACAAGACGCATCTGTTTCACTCCCGGCGGGTCCTAGCCATCATCGAGCGCTTGACGCTTTTGGAGGACGAAGCATTCCCGGAGATGGGCCAAACGCTGAATCGGCTTGAAAAGATTGTCGGTCCCATGGATGACTGGTGTTTTGAAAACCCGTTGGACGAAAGAACCGTTTCCCCGAAGGACTGATAAAATAGGCATGCCGCTCTTTTTCGGGCTGGCATCGTATGGTCGAACGCGAAACCGGTCGCGAAGAGGAGTTCCGCAAGCCTGCGGTTGAAGTAACTCAGCGGCCGACAAATGAATCTGCACGTGATTCGGAGCGTCAGGAGGGATTCCGCGCTCAGGCTGCTGCCCTCACTCATCAATACTTAGAGGAGCCCAAACGGCCCGATCCCGATTTAACGAATACCCGATCCGAAGGTGACCGGGCCAACCCGACTAGAGAGCAAGACCGGACCGAACATTTCAATCTTGCCGACGCAGTGAACGCCAAGATGGACGCCTACAAGGAAAAACTGCAGGTTGATCACGACAAGGGGCAAATATCCCGCGAGGAAATGGTCCGCCGCGAGAAGCTCTACGATCAGGATCTTGCGCGTGCAATTCAGCAGACGCCTCTAGGGCAGCAGGTTAAGCTCCCCGATCCAACGCCCGCACACACCAGCGAGGAGGCTCGACGAGCCAACCGTCCCGGGAGTCCCTCTCAGGAATCGCAGGTGATTGATTGGGGGCGATCGGCGGTCGATCCCCAGTATCGGAAGCAAGTTGAACAGGAACTCCGGGCCGCCCGCGCCGCGGGCATGCAGATCGAAAAAGGCGCAGGCCGCGATGGGCAGCAGCAGACGGGCCGCAGCCGCGGACGCGAACTGTGACTGATTGATTGGCTTTTCGGGCCAAGTACTTCGCGTGATTCTTGCGCTTGATCAAAGCTCTTGTCTGGAGCACCATGCCAAGGATGATTCGCGCCGAAGCGTCTACGAAATTGACCGATAGCATGCTGCTGCCATGCCCATTCTGTGGGCATTCCGCCCTTCTCAGAGCCGATAGCAGAGACGGCGGCTGGACAGTCGAATGCCCAAACGTGCAGCACGGCACAGGCCCTGACGCCTGCCCAGTGTCACCGAGCACCCTTCCCAGTGTGTCTGCTTCGGCCGCTATTGGCTTCTGGAACACACGCCGTCCAATCCAGATGGCTCCACCCTTGGATGACGAGGAATTTGCCGTCGCCTTGGAACTCTCCCGTTCAGCCGCTATGTACTAATTCGCGCAACGTCGTTTCCAACTTGGCATCATTCGCCTGACGGCAGAAAGGCCAGCAGGGAAGCAGACTCGTGATGTCCATCTGCGGACGGACTTCCGGATGCTGGGCCTTTGAGCATGCCACTTTGCTCTTGATAACAGATTTTATCGAGAGTAAGATCCGCCGATGAATTCGGGCCGAATACCAGCAAAACTCACCAAGAAGACGCGTCTATTGACGGCCGCCGAATTCAAGCGATTGGCTGACGTTCCGCCGGAGGTCGAGTGGTTCAAGAACATCCGGAACCCGCACACGAAGCGTGCCTACCGAAATGCCATTCGGGACTTCATGCAGTTTGCCGGGATTCAGCGACCGGAGGAATTCCGGCTTGTGACGCCAGCTCACGTGATCGCCTGGCGGGATGACCTTGGTGATCGTGTTCTGACCGGCACCACGATCCGGCACCGGCTCGCGGCTCTCTCCGCTCTGTTTCAGTACCTCTGCGACAAACATGCGGTGACACACAATCCGGTGAAGGGGATCAAACGGCCAAGAACCGAAGGCGACGAGGGCAAGACGCCTGCCATCGCGGATCATCAGGCGCGGAGGTTGCTCGTCACTCCTCCGGAGAAGTCTTTCAAAGGCCTGCGGGATCGCGCCATACTCGCCACCCTGCTCTATCACGGCCTTCGACGGGAAGAACTGTGCAAGCTCACCGTCGCCGATTTCAGACACGAACGTCGAGGCGTTCAGCATCTCCGCGTATCGGGCAAGGGCGAGAAAACTCGCTATATCCCGCTTCATGGCGTTGCGAAGGACCTGATCGAGGAGTATCTCGCGCGAGCCGGTCACAGCACGGATCACCGAGGCGCGCTCTTTCGACCCCTGAGGAACAGCAAAGGGGGCGGCAGGGAAAAGGCAATTACACCGGACGGCGTTTACAAGCTGGTTCGGCATTATGCCGGCATCCTCGGCATCGAGATCGGGGCTCACGCGCTGCGCGCCACTGCGGCGACCAATGCCCTCGATCACCAGGCCGATATCGCAAAGGTGCAGGAATGGCTGGGGCATTCACACATTGCTACGACACGTCTCTACGACCGTCGGCAGACGAGACCGGAGGACAGCCCGACGTTCAAGGTCTCGTACTGACCGCGAGCGATGGAACATGTAAGCCAGGCGGTCCGTGTTGTTATGTCAGCGGCTCTATCGATGCGACCGCATACCTCCCCACCGTGAGAGGCGGTGATCGGCAACAGAACCACGGGCGCACTCACAAGACAATCTCCCCTTGGATCGGCGATTGAGAATCGACGCGTCGCTCAACACCGCCCCATAATCCAATCCCAGAGCCGCTTGAGAGGTCCACGGCGTTTGCGATCGAGTTCCGCGTAGTACTCACGTCGGCGCTTCTCTTCGGCACAGCGGCCGGCTACGATTTCCGCGCGAGACCACTTCTCGGCCCACCGGACCTCTCCGCGATCAATCAAATAATGAGACTGACAGGCATGTTGCCAGTTGCCGACTGAAGGCCGCAAGCTCGGTCCATTTCTCGTCTCTTGGACAGACCATTCTGTCGGTCCGAGGGGTGTCTTGACCTTCGAACCGCACCCGCAGGCACAGAGATGCAGCGCTATATCGAATTCTTCGGAGACATAGAGAATGCCGGGGTTGAGTTCCTTCGGCATGTACCGCACGCGCTGCATCGCGAACTTCATCAGAGTTCCGACTCCCCAGCGGTCTTGAGGTCACCAATGTCCAGCAGAAGGTGATATAGCGGTTCCTCTTCGAAATAGAACCCACGGAGCTGCTTGAACCGGATCACGGCGAGGCAGGCATTCAGTGCGTTGATCTCAGCAATCTGAATATTGGTCCGGTATATGTCGTCCGGCTGATCGGACACTTCGGCCAGCCTCTTGTCACGAATCTGTTGCGCGTTTTCCGGGGAATAATATGTGGCGCGCACCATACCGTTGATCGGTCCCCTCTTCCGGTTCAGGCCAATACCCACGTCGATAAAGGGGATGCGCTTGGCGATCAGAATGTCGAAGATTTCCGAACGGGCTGATTCCTTATCGACGCACACGAACGCGAAGGTCACGCCTTCGAGATCGGCACCGGACGATGCATCGATCCGCTTGCGCTCGATCCTCAGCCCATGGCGGAGATTCCCGTAACGGCCGCTATGAACTTCTGCCTTTGGTCTTCCCAACTCGTCTTCCGTAAGCCTTCCCGGTGCCCGAAATGCGTTATGAACATGGAAGAAATCAAAATCGAAGCCGCGGATTTCCCGCACCGGCATTCTTACGAGAAAATCAAGAAGATAGCCGCCGGTTCCACCGAGGCCAATGACCGCGATAACATCCTCCGAGAACAGAGCCGACAGATCTCCGATCTCAGCGCGGCTGGTGAGCGAGTCCTGGAACTTGAACACGGAATTGGGCATCCGCTGATCCGAACGAAACGTATAAGGATTTGCATCGTAGAGTTCCATCGCTGGTCCGGCAATGATCGTCAGATAGCTCTCGATCTTCTCGAAGAAATCCGCGAATACACCGCTCGGTTTGGGCTTGTTTGAAAAGCTTCTCTGGACGATAACGTCTTCGAACCCCTTGCCCAACGCCAGCCTCGTCGGACCGCCACCCAGGTTTGGGATCGGCTTGCTGTCGAGGCCATAGGGTACCGAGCCGGAGAACCAGACCTGGTGGTCCTCCTGTCTCATCGTCAGCTTGTCGACAGGCACCAGCTTCGTGACAAAGGCAGCCCATTGGAGTTGCCTCCGTTCGTCAAGATACGGGATGTCCCGCACCACCAGATAGCCTTCGTCGATGGCGACGGCATACCCCTTTTCGAGCAGCCGCCGCAAATCGTCGTTATGACTGACCAGTTTCTGAAACACTGAACACCATCCTGTTCTTCACTTTCACGGAGCCGCCGGGCGAGAGGGTGCCCTCCGGCTTGTGGGCGGGCCCGTTCTTGTACTTCACCGAATATGTAATCTCGGGATGATTCGGGTAGTCGGGATTATCGAGTGTCACGACCTGGGCGCAGGTGATCTCGCGTTCGTTCCACTCGAACGGAGTTCCGTTCACGATGATCGTGACTTCCTGCGTGACCGGCGGGCCGCTGTGAAAGTGCTCATCTTCCTTCAGGTGGATGACCTCTGGCCCGTTGGGGATAACTTTGTCCTCGTGATCGCCGGTCACCTCGCGGTAAAGAACAAGGCTGTGCGCGATATTGGCCAACGGGTAGAGCGCAGCCCCGGTTGTCGGGTTGGGGGATTCAAACCGGTGCTGATCGATATGAATCCGTACCTGATGTTCGTGTTCAAGATGATGAAACCCTGGTGTCATTTTCTTCTCCTTAATGTATGTGCCGCGATCAGCATTACGCCGCCCGCCGTTGCCGGACTAAATCGATCAGAACCTGCTCCCAGCCAGCCCGGTGTACGATCCGCTCAAAACCGTGATGCCGGTTGCGGAGAAGATCGGCACGGCTCAGTTTGCTGAGCTCCTCCCAGCTCTCAAACATCACGTAGATGGCGTTGCCATATTCCAGGTTTTCGAAGACTACGAGGTCATCCCTCAACTGCGCCCCGAAATACCGTTGAAAACCGCTCGCCCCGCTGACGTAGGCAACGGGCTTCAGCTTCTCAAGGAGGGCGTAACGGGCAAGCAGCTTCTGCTTCACCTCCGCGCTCGGGTTAGGGAACTTCGACAAGACACGAGTTAAGGTCTGGGCCCGCTCTCCAGGTGGCAGAATCTCCCATTCCACGCTGATTGTCTTCAGATACTCGGATTGATCGGCGTCACCGGCAAAGACATCCGCCGCTCCGACATTCTCCTGTAGGAGGTTTACCGATGCGAAAAGGTCGTCGGCAAAGCCCTCCGCCCGCTGATCGAGGACGCGCTCAACACGGAGTCGGAATACAAAATGAGGATCACTGCCTGGTTCCGCACGCAGCAGTGCAACCGAAAGCTCATCCTGCGCCGGCGGGATGAATTCCCTCTGGTAGACATCCCGTTCCCATGACACTTCGTGACTGCCGTTACCCCAGTCCCCATAGTTCGGCGCCTCGAAGCTGAAGGTCTTCGGGACCATCGGCAGGTCCTTCCGGACAATTTCCTGTCCCTCAGCGTTCCAACATGAGAACTTTCCCGTCGCGGGCTCGGGCATGACCCGATCCGGAAAGTGCGGCTCCCCATTAACTAACGTCATTCCGAGGTGCTGGTACAGCCCCGCCGCCAAGTCGGCTGCGGAGATCCGCTTGACTGCCGCAACCATGACCTCGTTGCCGAGCCGAGCCGCCTTCTTCATAATGGAATCCGGAGTCCTCCGGAAATTTTTCTGCCATTTGGGCTTCATATTGAACTTCGTCCTTTCAAAATGCCTGTCTGTAAGTTAGTGATTCCTCGGGCGCCGCAACTGCTGCGACCTGTCCTCCCGGTAGGTAATGCCCGATATTCGGGGTTCATTGACACGGCTCGATTGAAATTTCTTTGTCCCGCGATGTCGATCCGCCGTTCTGAGCGAGCAGAGTGAAGTGGGGAAGCGAGCCGATAGAATTGAACGGAGGCAGCATGGTTCGACATGGCAAAGAAATCGGCAACTGTTGTGGCTGAGGACCGGGTTGCCACACCCGGTGAGATCAACGCAGCCATCGACGGTCTTTCTTCGGCCGACTGGTACCGGCTGAAAAAATTCGCCGACTACCACATCCTTCCCTTGGGAGATAAAGCCGGTGATCGACGGGGCCCTGATCTCCTGAACGCGGCCTTCGAACGTCTTCTTGATGGCTCGCGCAAGTGGGACAAGACCAAGGTGGGCTTCATGGGATTTCTTTTCGGCGCCATGAGGAGCATCGCGAACCATTGGCTCCGGAAGAAGGTCAGCCCGACGGAAGCGCCGGTACTTGCGTCGGCACTGATCAAAGAAGACGAAGACGGCAATCTGTCGGACCCGACTGAGGAATTCGCGTCAGAAGCTCCTGATCAGGCGACCATGCTTGTTTACCAGAAGACGCTCGAACAGATCAACGATGCCTGCGCCGACGATGAGGAGATCCAGATGGTTCTGGAAGGGTTCAAGGAGGGTCTCGATCCGGCTGCCATCCGCGAACTGTGGAGCCTTTCGCAGACGCAGTACAACACTATCGTCAGGAGAATGCGCCGACGCCTCGATGGGGCCGGCATCACCGATCCAACAATGGAGCACCGCCATGTCCAGTAAAAACCGCCACGATTTGCACCTTCAGGCGCTCGTCGATGCCATGGCGCGGTCTGTAGCGGAAGCATCAGACGCAGAGATCCTTGAGGATGCACATGCCGCTGGCGTCGATCTCGACGCCAATGCCGCCCACTTAAAGCAAATGCTCACGGAGACGGCCAAACGATTTCAGAAGCGAAAGTTCGTCGCGGCTCAGCAGCAGTACAAGACAGAAGTCGAGAGGATTCAGCGCAAGTCGGTTCACTTGCCGGACTCAGCGGCTGAACGCCGGGCTCTCCTGCAGCTGGTGGCTGCGCAGCACGCTCAGGGTGCGATGGCCCTAACAGCCCATGGACGGGATCTCGAAGGCATTTCCGATAGCGATGTGATGACCTTGCTTGAGGAGCTTGACGAGCTAGGTCTTTTGGCCAACATCACGCCGAAGAAGGATTGACTTCGTTTATGGGTGCCCCCGTCTTTACATCAGTGTCCGCTTTGCTGGACGATCTCGGCATCACAGAACCCGACGAACTCGACCTCAACGTCATCGCGCAGCATTGCTGCGCCACCGTTCTTTACAAACCGCTGGAGGGGTGTGCCGCCCGTATTTCTGGCGCTGGAGATCGAGCCATCATCACGGTTGATAGCGGCTCGAAGATCGAACGGCAGCGTTTTTCTGTAGGGCACGAACTCGGCCATTGGATGTTCGATCGTGGCAAGATGTCGTTGCTGGCCTGCGCGGAAAGTGTCTTCATAAGGGAGTGGTCGAACCAGAATCCCGAAACCCGCGCCAATCGGTACGCCAGTGACCTGCTCATGCCGGTGAGCATGTTTAAGCCGCGGGCCCAGCCCCTCAAACGCATCGACTTCGACGCGGTGAAGTCGATGGCCAGGATTTTCAAAACGAGCATTTCGGCGACGGCAATTCGGCTGGTGGAACACGGCCCGCTTCCGGCGATACTTGTTTGCAGCCGACCCGGCGGAATCGAATGGACTGCTCCAAAGAAGAAGGATTTCAAGCTTTGGGTTCAACAGCCCGGCCCCTACTCGTACGCATACGATATTCTCAACGGCAACAAGGAAGAAGGATCTGGCGATGTTCCTGCTTCGGCTTGGTTCGATCACCCCCTCGCCGCAAGCCACACGGTCCACGAGCATTCAATAAAGGGATTTCAGGACTTCGTCCTGTCCCTGCTCTGGTGGCGGGATGAAACGATGCTGATCGAACTCGATGAGTATGAAGAAAGGCAGGATGCGAGGCGCTCCGACTGGCGCGATTAGAACTGAATAAAGCTTCCCTCAAACCCCCTTCGAACAATAATCTCGGTAGGGAACCGTCGGGCGGATCGTTTCCGAGTATTTCCCTCAACGACCTTTAGGTAGCGGCTGCAAGGGCAAACCCATGCTTTGCGCGATGCCGAGCCAGATTGGCGCGGTGTGACTCAGTCAGTGTCAGCGCTCGGGCCGAATCGATTTTCAATTCGCTCGCTGCGATCGGCGTAAGATTTGGCGAACGGAGCGCTCGACCCGTGTCGTCGAAACTGATCAGCCCTGCATCGAATGCCGCGTCCCAAAGGGCTGAGAGCAACAGGCCATTGTGAACATCGAGGCGCAAAGCGTCGCTTTCGCACTCTGCCCAGGCCACGATATGAGATGCTCGCAGCAGAACCGGGTCCGTGATACCCGTGACGGGGCAACGGCCATTCCAGTACCGAACGAGCGCCTGCCGGAAGATGTCCTGACCGACCCTTTGGACCACCAGCCTCTCAGCTTCCGTTGTTCGCGAGGCATTCTTCGTAGCGGCGAGGAATTCTTTCAGCGGAGCATCGGGCAGGCTAATCCCTAGGCGATAGGTTACGTCGAGAGCCTCATGCAACTCCGCCAACGTCGCAAAAGCGTAGGTGGTAGTCCCCGGCCCCGGAGGCCGAGCGATCGCACCCACAGCCATCTCCGCCGCGACTTCACCCCGTCCCACGGAGAGAAACCAAGGTCCAGACTTGCCAACTGCCGCTAGCCAGATATCGCCCGGTGCCGTGGTGGAGCGGTAGTGAAACCACCCAGAATCGAGACCGAGATCCAGCCGGAATCCGTTGTCGAAAGCGGCTTTTTGGAGTTCCGTGCGGACGACAAAGGATGCTGGGCTTTCGATCATTTCAGGTCGCCTGCCTCCAACCGGTCCCAAGCTTCAAGCACTAGTCGGCGGGTGCGGTATTCGCCGTATTTCTTAATCTCGCTGTTCTTCAGAACGCGAAACGTCTCCGAGGGATAGGCTTCGCCCATCACGTCGGCGGGGTCGAGGATGTATCGGAGTTCGTCGCGGGTGAGCCTATAGGCACGGGCGTACCACGCATCGAGTTCCGTGCGCAGATGGTCACGGCGTATTTCGTCCCACGTGAAAGGCTTGCCTTCAAATCCGAGATCCCGGGCAAACTGCTGCATGGAGTAGCTCGTATAGGTAAGTTCAAGAACACGAGGTACTATGAATTCCAAGTCAGCGTCAGAATAGACCGATGGTGGAAGTATCGGAAGCTGCTCGAGAATGAAAATGCTCAGATTGTTGCCACCCAATTTTTGCCGGGCCACGAAATCGCAAGTGAGGCTGTTAAGGCATGCCACTAGTGCCGCCGCCAATCTGGCGCTAATCTGAGCCCCCGTGAACATGAGAGGCATACTATTCGAAATAGCAGCCAGCGGAACAAAGGCGGCGATCATCGTTCTTAGAACATGTGCACTCGTGATGCCCCGCCAGCCCATCAGCCACTGTCTCGGCCAGTGCATGGCTGCAAGGCGGCTCATTACCTCGCGCTTGGGAACCCAGTATCGAGGCGTCACCTCGAAGTTGGGATCTGACTTATGCTCCCAAGAGACGTCCTGGCTGCCATCCTTGCCGTACGTTCCCCACCTGTGATCAAAGTGATGGATCATTTTCGCCTCATACAAGGAGGAGTAGAGGCCGTCGATGTCGCCGGGTTGGGGCTCTCCGGAGAGCTCGCTCTTCAGCTGGCCTTCCGTCCTGAACCACTCGGAATCCTCCGCCATGTGCCAGATTCGAGAATGGAACCTTAGTTGCCACGGATTCCCCTCGACGCCTTTAGCTGCGTCGATTAAAACAGGGACATTTGAGTAAATACGACCTGTGAGCTCGGCGTCGGCCTTTGAGCGAAACACAGGAACGGTTCCACTATTCGGGTTCATGGCTCGAATTTGGCTGGCACTGAGTCGGAATCGCCGCGGTGTGTCCGTCAACTGACTTGGAGCCCTAAGAAAGAATGAGAACTCAGCGGGAACTGTTGAGTCAGTTCCGAGAGCCAAAATACAAAACCGAAACGAGTGATGCACTGATGGAAATATGAAAGCTTCATTCTCGAAAGAAAAGAGCCTAAACAAACGGCCACGATCCACCAAGTCTGCGAAGAAGGCTCCTGTTGTCGCGTCGGTTGCGATTCCAGTAGGTACAACTATTCCAGCACTCCCGTTCTTCGCAGCCAAATTAGCAAACAGCTCGGCAAAAAGCGAATAAGTGTTAACGTCCCCCCGCCCCGTCAACGGAAATCTCTGCGAATCACGCGCGAAAACAGATGATGCTTCAGCAGTGCGCTTTGCCTGCTCAAACTCCTCAAAAAGGCGTCGACCACGCGTGCCGTCAAGTGCTCCCTTCAGGTTCGCAATCATTTTGCCGCGCGCGTCCGCGTTTGGAGCCAGAGAAATCTCAGGGTCGCGGGGCGCGAAGAATTCCTGTTCTTGGATCTTGATGCGCTCCCACGGCGGGTTACCAATCACCGCGCTAAAACCGCCCTGCGCCATCACGTCTGGAAACTCGATTGGCCAATGGAAGACGCGCGCTTGATCAGCTAACTCGCGAACCGCGCCGATCAATGGCCCGTAGACTTGGCCACCCGAAAGTGCTCGCCACACGCTATCTGTCGTCGGCACAATTGCTTCTCCGTGGTCAAGGGGAACCTCCTTTTTCCGTGACAGGAAGGCGGCGACGTAGATGTCTGCGGCTTGCCGCCACCTCCAAAGCAGCTGTTCGTTGCGAACGTCAGCGAGCCGGCGCCTTTTCTCTGCAATCTGATCTGTGCTGTCTTCGGGGAGTCCGCGAACAGTACGCAAGGAGGCAACGGGTGGCGGTCCCGCGGGGAGTGCACTACGGCCGCCGATGAAATCCAGAGCGGCCTGCCCCTCACGCTCTCCCTTATTGCGGCGGAAGAAGTACTTGCAGGCATCCTTGTCGTCTCCCGAAAGAGGTTTGTATGCCGCATCTGGTATGCCCTGGCGCAGAACCTCTATGTCGAAAATACCGAGCAACGAGTCGCCGCAGAGGATGTTGGCATCGAGGAAGCCGAGAGGTTTACCTGGTTCGACAGTCTCGATCCAGAGGGCGACCTTGGTGAGTTCGACCGCCATAGGGTTGCGATCCACCCCGTGAATGCACGAACGCACGACATCGCGCAGAGCGTGACGATAGTCCGTAGTTGAGGCAACGCCGCCTGTTCTTGCGCGAGCCAAGCGAGTGGCTACCCTACGCGCCGCAGCCAACAAAAAATGTCCCGATCCGCAAGCTGGATCAATGACGGTAACGCTGAGAAGACCAAGTATTTTGTCAGCCGATTCGGATTCGACACGATCCAACACAGGGTCAAGGGCACTATCGAGTAGCGTCTGGACGAGACTGTCTGGTGTGTAATAACTGCCGGTGGTCTTTCGCTGGTGGCCTTTTGATTCGTCGCCTTTCGCGAAGTCGAATCCCCGCCCATGGTCGACAAGGATCGGAGTCAGTTCGAGTAGGCTTTCGTAAACAGAGCCGAGTTCCTCCGTCTCCATATCGCGCCAATTCACAGGGACGAGGTTCCCGCCGTCTTTGAGCCACGCGAGGCGATAGACGGCTTCCATAAGGGCTTTATTTGAAAGCCGCGCGCCGTCAAGATCGGGGATAAGGTTGTCGAACAGCCCGCCGAGGGCTGGAAGACCGAGGTTGGGTTGCCCGTTTGTAAGGCCCCGAAAGGTGATCAGTAGACCTTCCCAGCGGTCGTAATGGCGATCCCACGCCGTCCGGCGCACCGCACGGTCACGTAGGGCAGCAACGGAGTAGCCCTCGGCGTAGAGTTTGCAGGCTGATGCATCCGCATCCGGCGGATGGAGAAGACTTTGCCCACTTTCCTTCCGATCCTCTGCGACAAGCAGGAAGATCATGCGATAGATCAAGCGCAGGAGCTGACCGAAGAAACCGGGCAATGCGAGCTCACCATTAGCAAGGCGCGTTCGCAAAGTCTGGTTGTCAGGATGCGAAACAAATCCGTTCCCGAGCGTGAGCAGTGCGGCCTCGACACCATCCCGCAAACGATCGCGGGCGACGAGGCCCTCCTTCGTTCCAGCTTCACGCCATCTTTCCAAAAAGCAATCGCTGGCAGTAGCGTCGCCCGAGCTAAACCGGGTTGCGTGACACAACAGCCAGGCTGCCGCGAAGTCAGCGAAGTTCTCGCCTTCGAAAATCTGTCGAAGACTAACCTCGACGAATGCCGGTCGCGTCAAGCTCGCGTTGTGACGAGTCAGGCGAAGCTGTTCGCCGTTTGTGCAGAAACCCCAGAGGGTCTGCTCCTTTTGGCTCAGCCAATCCTGAAGCGCTGAGGCCGCCGAGCGACGCCGGCCCTCTCCAGCCAGAAAGGTGCTTGCGCGATCAAGTTCATCACAGGGAGGTACCACAACAACCGGTACGCACCCTTTTCTGCCTTGCAATACGACGCCACTCTCTGATTTGTGCCTTTCAATGTCAGAGAATCCAAGAACACCCCTCAGTAGTCCCTCTGCGAAAGCAACCGTCGCTTCTGCCGACGGGTTGGCGCTGGCCGTGAAATCTTTGTACAGGGCGGCGGCGATGCGGTAGTAGCGAGCGATCTCGTCACGGATCGTCAGACCCTTCGGAACGCCATACTCAGCTTCCGTCTGATTGCTCGCTCGCCTTTCCGCAATCTGAGCGAGCATTGCCGATGAGATCAGCCCACCCTCCAGAGTGATGGTGTCGAACGCACTTGTCGATTTCGCGCGGCGGGATCTCGACACGTTTACATGCCCCCCGGAATCAAAACGAAGACGCCCATAACATCGGCAGGAAGCACGGGCTCCACGCTCACTTTCGGCACGTTGATGCCTGCAGCTCTGACCCGACTGTGGTCTTCTTCAAGTTGCACCGCTCGTTGACGGGCATAATCGGCAATCGGACCGTCCAGAAGGACTCGTACCCGATCGCGGGCATGTGCAATCACGCGGTCTCGGGCAACATCTGCCAGATTGCCGCTGGCGTTGCCTTCGAGCAATGACCAGCCTTCGAGGCCAGTCGCACATGGAGTTGTGGAATTCCCTTCGAATGCGATGGCCGCTGCCTCTTCGACAATAACCAGCCTCTCTCGCCTTGCTCGAATTATGAGTTTGAACCGCAAACGAAGCAAGACCACAGTCGTGATTGATTTGACCGCCGCTGTAGGCCATGCGCCCATTCTTCCAATCGGCGGGACCGGACTTGAAGCAGGATCGAGAGCGGCTTCAAGCAACGCTTCGGCCAAAGTCGCTGGCAGCGGGTGGCTGCGCGTTACGGCCTCGGCCTTTGACGGGGCCGGCTCTTCGAATGCAAGGCGAATTGATCCTTCCAGACCGCGTGCCGCCAGCCTCTCTCTTAAGGACGCCGGAAGAGCTTCAAGATGTGCTTTCGGGCCAGAGCCGTTCAGTTGCAACGGAACGTCCAGACGACTCATCGCTCGTTCAACAAAACGCCGGACTTCAGTCGGGCCGCCGAGAAGTTCCCGCCAGCGGCGCCATTCCGGAGCGACCTCCTCGGGTTTGATCGCGTTCTGAGCAAAGCGCGCACGAGACCGCCGCTCGCCTTCCAGTGCATCCCGCCACCGGACCTCCATGGTCCTGACGTCGGATTCAAAGCCGAAGTCCAGGGCGAGCTGATCACTCTTTCCTCGGCGGAGGAGAACGGCATTCATGAGTGCACCGGTCACGGCTCCCCGCTCGTCGGGAAGCGGAACCGAGACGCCCGTCGCCTTGCGAATGGCATCTGCCTTTCGCAGAATCACGTCGAGTACGGCTCCATCAATGGCGCTGTCGGGCGAGAAGATCAGCATGGACCGAACAACGGGACGGGATTGACCGAAGCGGTCTACGCGGCCTTCTCGTTGTTGGTGACGGGTCGGATTCCAGGAGAGATCATAGTGAAGCACCGTATCGAAGAGCGTTTGAAGATTGATGCCTTCCGACAGGCAATCTGTGGCGACCAGCACACGCTGTTCGCTGTCAGCCATGTCTTCAACGCGGGCTCGCCGTTCTTCCGCTGTGAGTGCGCCGGTGACTGATTCCACCCGCAATTTCGGAAACGCTTTGCGAAGACCGGCAGCCACATGGTCTGCTGTTGCGATGAACCGACAGAATATGACTGGATTCGCACCTTGCGCGACCAGAGGCTTAAGCAAATCAATGACGGCGACGAGTTTGGGGTCACGGGCTCTCACAAGCCTGTCCGCATGCTCGATGAGCTTTTGAAGAGGTCCATCACCAGACAGCCCGGACGCGGGTTCGACGTCGATAGATTCTGACTCATCCTCGTCGAATACCTGGTCCCCCAGTTCTTCAACGTTGTTGAAGAGTCGGTTCCGTAGAGCGCTGGCGGCCGCAGCCGGCGACGAACCGACACAACGCATGAGCGCCAGCGTTCCCCAAAATGCCAAACGACGACGATTCTGGTCACCACCAGCCGTCGTCACAACCTGGAGGCAATAATCGAGGACTGCCTCATGGAAGCTTTTATGTGCCGCGTCCAGATCGTACGGTTTCTCGGCTGTTTCGTGTCGGGGGAACGAACTGACTTCGCCCCACTCTTGGCCTGCGATGTCAATGCGACGCCGCTGCACAAGATGGCGCGCCAGTCGAATGCGGAAGTTCTCGTCTTCCATTTCACTCGTCGCGAACGCCTCGTTCAGCAGACTGAGCAAACGGTCGAAAGCCGCTTCGTCACCGCTATGGGGCGTTGCGGTCAGCAGTATCAAATGTCGTTCCTGGTCCTCGGATAATCGCTTCAGCAGCTCGAAACGTTGCTGCCGGCCCAGATTCGCGCCGACACATGCGTGTGCCTCGTCCACAACAACCGTCTTCGGGCATGCGCGCGCGAAGCTCTCGCGACGCTTGTCCGCTTTGATGTAGTCAAGGCTGACGACGGTGAATGGAAATGCTTCGAAGATCGTTTGGGACGCCGGCAGACTTCGTTCGAGGCGTGCCGCCGTTGAAGCTGTGACAGCTATGGCATCGAGGTCAAACTTCGTCTTGAGTTCCTCGGTCCATTGCTCGACGAGATGCGGTGGACAAAGCACCGTAAACCGATCCACTTCGCCACGATCGATCAGCTCGCGTAGGATCAGCGCACCCTCAATGGTCTTTCCGATACCGACATCGTCGGCGATCATGAGACGCACCGTCGGCAGGCGCAGTGCCATTAGCAGAGGAACCAACTGGTAGGGACGAGGTTCAAACGCCAGCCGTGCAGCTGAACGAAACGGCCCTGCTCCGCGCCGAAGGGAAAGCCGGAGTGCGTCTGCCAAGATTCTCGCGGCGTCTTGCGTCGCGAGGGTGCTGGAATCCGGCAGGTCGAAGCGGGCCGCGCGGACCGGATCACGTTCCAGATCAGGCCGCAAGAACTGGATATCTGCCTCCGCCCCGGACAACGGCCGGAGGCATAACCAGTCAGGTTCCGGCGACGGCATCGCCACCCACTCGCGGCCTCTCGCGTAAACCAGATCGCCAGGACCAAATTGCGGACTCACCGTTGACCCTCGAAGAATTGTGCGAGCTCGACCGGGGGTTGGTCGCTGCCGTCATCATCGATGACAACGAGCGAGAAGCCCAAAGCCTCAAGCCCTTCCATTTCTCGTTCGGCCACCTCTTCCGTACTCGCAACAACCAGATGAGACCGCCAGACGAGCGGGAAGGACCGTTCTTCAACCTGTAGAGCCGTTGCATCCGGCGCCGGGAACCCCCATCTTGAGAAACGGTCGGACCAGGTATCCGGCACCGAGTCCCGCGATGACCGCACCGGAGTCACTTCCGCACGAGCCATCCGGACAAGAAACTCCAGTACCTCACCGTCTGTTCGATCAATCAGCTCGTGATCCGGCTGGTTGTAATAAGAGAGCAAGCAGCGATAGCATCCCTTTACACATTGAGCCTCCGGATCGCTCCTCAGCCTTTCGGCCTCACCACTTTCTACGGCCTGTTCGACGTTTTGATAGTGCATAAGCGTCAGGGCCGTCCTCGCGATTTCCGCCAATCGTGCGGGCTCCGATACAAGCCGCGAGAGAACGCCGGCGCCACCTTCGGTGGCTTCAAAAGCGAGGATTGCCCGCCGCGCATCCCGGCTCGGCACCGGTTCAGTCAAAATCTCGCCTTCCTCCAGCTGAAACAGATTTTCGAGGCCGCGCGCCAAGGCATGCTGTAAAGTCGCGAGGGTCGATGGCGACCGGAAGTCCGCCGCGACCCTCAGCAAAACCGCATTTTTGTTGTCTTCAACAATGGGAACAATCCTCTGGATAACGGGAGCGTCCGGAGGTGCCTGATCCTCGTCGTCATCATTCACGCTACCGGTCCATCGACCCGAAGATGGGTCAATGCCAAACCCGAACACACTTCTCTCCCTGCGACGGCGCAATCCCTTATTGACTCGGCTGATCGTCGCGCCCGACGCATAGTCAATCAGAAGAACCGCGCCATGGTCATCATTGGCAATGGCGCTTGTGACGTCGGGGCGCCCATCCCGCCTAGGCCAGGCGAACACGGTCTGGATTTCGAATCCCTGCCTTTGACGATCCTCGTCATTGGCGGTGATAAGCTCCGCTGGCTGCGTCTCGACATTGTCAATGCGGACAATATTCCTGATCGGATGGATTCCGCTCATCGGAGAGCGGCATACATGGCAAAGTTCGGGCTCGGTTTCGTGGGCAGCGCCGCACTGATCGCAAACGTACAGCGTTCTTGTTGCCAAGCGGCCCCCGTCTGCGGTCCGTAATTCCGGCGATATCTTCGCCTTGTACACCCTGAAGCCCCTGCCCTCGTGGTAGATGAGGCTGCGGGGTCCAAATTCCGCGATTGCAAGAAACCGGGCGCGCTGCAGGTAGGAAGCCTTCGGTCCGCCTGTGCCAACTGCTGGCACAAATGCATAGATCGGCAGCCGCGGAAAATTGTAGCCGGGTAGAAAGCCTTCTGTCGCGAGATACCGATACGTATAAAAATCAGACCCGCCGGTCGATCTTCCCCTTTCGAGCAAAGAGAGCTGCTCATTGGCCTGTGCTTGGGCGACCCTTGCATCTCTGCGCTCACTACTACTCAAGCCATGCATCTCCGATCTCCGGTTCGCTTCTGTCAACTGCGTGTGCGCGCTGAGGTAAAGTTGCCGCCAACGGCCGAAGGCTTCCGAAAACCGACTGAATGCGTCACCAGCCACCGAAGTGACGAACTCCTGCCGGTTCGCTGCCCAGGGAGCATTTTCCATCGATAGCTCATTCGAAACGCTGTCGAGTATTCTCCGCATTGTGACCGCGGATCTCGTGATGAGATCGCCTGCCGAAAGGTTTGTGCGAATGGCTGTCTGCACGGGCAATCCGTTTTCGCTGAGATCGAGCACATGAGGAATATCTTCTTCCAGATTTTGTCCAGACTCAGCGAGCCAGACCGCATGAAGGTGCGATTCGATCAGGTCTCGATTGGCCAGTTCCAAGGCAGGCGGGCGCACGATGCCGCTGACCATTTCGCGGGGATTCGCGAAGTAGTGCTGATCATGAGGGCTCTGTGCCGCGCAATAAGTGACAACCAAAGCGGCTTGGCCTGAACGTCCCGCGCGTCCGGAACGCTGCGCATAATTCGCGGGAGTCGGCGGAACGTTCCTGAGATAAACGGCGTTTAGTGCGGAAATGTCCACACCCAGCTCCATGGTTGGGGAGCAGAACAACGCCGGAAGAAAGACACCAGGCTCTCCTTCATCCCGCAGGCGGTCCCTCGCCGCCTCAAGCTTCCCTCGGTCCTCTGTTCCCCACCGGAAGCGCCACTCCCTCCACTCCCGACGCTCCTGCTCTACCTGTGCCGTGTGTTCGCGGCCCTCTAGTCCAAAGAGCCCTTCACCGCCGCCCGCCAGTGCCTGCGAGAGCGTCTCATAGAGACTCACGAAGTAACTGTTTACCGGTCGGCTATCCTGACGGCCCGATCCAGAAATCAGACGCACCGCATTTGCCGCCAATCTCCACCCATCGACATCGAACGTCGTGGGCACCCTCCTAACCAACTGGTACCTTTCGGCGGCCTCCATGAAAAAACGCAGAATCGCCACATAGCGCTCGGCGTTCAGCCGTCCACCCCAGAATTCAGCTCGATTGAGCTGTTTGGCCAGTCGGCTTCGTGGTCCGCCGCGCACGATCAACGGTTCACCCCGTAGCGTCACGTCCTCGCGGCGCGGCGCATCGATAATCAGGGCCGCTGCAATGCGGGGATTTTCCTGCTGTCCGATCGACCATGGATGGCGCAGTGCCTGGCGCGCGGCGGTTGCAATCGCGTCTACCGTAGCCGGGTCCAAAACGTCGGCTGTAACAGCAAGCCCTCGGCGTAGGGCGTCTAGGATGATCCTCAACGTTTCCATTCGCTGCAGAGGCGTGAGGCGAGCGATCTCCGCCGGAGCTGTAGCAAAGACTTCGGGATCATGGGCTAGCTCTTCGAGGCCGAGGTATGTAGCCTGTACGAGGCCAAGTTCTTCAAGGCTGGGATTGGTAAATCGCCAACCGCGTCTCTGATCCGCCCACACCCGGTGCGCGAGTACTCTGGCGAGTGCGCGTTCGGCTTCTATTAGCCCCACGCCAACACTTTCGGGTCGTGCGAGCCACTCCGCTCGCCGCGCCCTGTTCACGGATGTAAAACCAAGCGCGGCCTGAACCCGTCTCCCGAATTCATCGTCGCCAAGGCCATCCGCGCCAGCCGCGCGCACGGCAGTCAGAGTCGCTGCACGAAACAGCGAAACAAAAAGAAAATCGTTGAAATGCCCAGCCTGGAGAGCAGCATCCTGGCGGTTGTCCGTGAATCCCAGCAACTTGCGTTTGTCGGCCGGGACACCGCTCCCAACCCGGTTCATCCAGCGCAGAGCGCTGGAGACAAGAAGCGTCGTCGCCGAACTTCGGCCTTCAGCAGACAACCCCGCAAGCTTGTTGATTTCGCGCGCTTGGCCTGGCGGCTGATCTTTACAGTAAGGGCAGAACCTGTACTTGCCGGGCAGGAAGAGCGCAGGCTTGCCCTCTTCGCCAATGACCCCGGAGGGTCGAAGAGAGATGCGGCGTGGCGCCAATTCCCTCTTGTCGGACCGTAACCTTCTGCTGCCACCAGGCCCGATTTCCGTCCACTCCTCCGGGAAGTCTTCCGGCTCGCCCGAGAACCCATACTCCGGATCATTTTCGGGCTCCGGCATAAGATAACCCGCCTCGCTCCCGGAGTCATCATCAATTGGGGTTTCATCGATTGGGCGCGGCAAGGCGATCTGCGCGCCGTCTTCATCCGTGAGAACAACAGGATGGAATTCCTGACCGCAGTTACGACAGAAAAACGTTGGGTACAGCCGCGAGTCAGGGTCGAATGGATCAAATCTCTGCCCTTCGAGCGTCACGCGACGCTCCCCCTGCCGCTTCACGGTGGCGTAAACGAATCCGGCGCCGGCGATGAAACGGTGAAGCTTGAACGCCAGAAACGCACGATCTCCAGAACCGCCCCGCTCCGACGATGACCGGCTCATCATGGTGAGCATGGCCTCAATTTGGGAACGGCACCGCGCAATGTCGCGTCCCGATGCTTCAGCCAGCCTGACCGCTGCCTCTTGTACGGTAATCGGTGCTCTCCGAGAGAGCCGCTGACCATCATGAAGACCGATCTCCAACTCGATCCATATCGCCAGAGGATGATCACGGAGTTCGAGGTCCGTCAGGATCGGCGGCAAATCCTGCTCGACGGCACGCGCGAGGTCAGTATGGGTCACTGTCCGCTCCTGGTTCGTTGCGCGTTCCAGTGATTCGTCGATCACATCATCGGGCGCTACGCGGACACCGAAGAGTCGGGTCGCTACCCTCGATACGGTTTGAGCCCTTACCTCATCGCCGCCCTCACTCGCCATCGTGGCCGACGTGCCGATACAGATCGGTTGGTTGTCACGGCAGAGCCGATCACGGACGCGCCGAACGAGCAAGGCTACGTCCGCCCCTTGTCGTCCGCGATAGGTATGAAGTTCATCGAGAACAAGGAAATCCAGCCCCGTCGCGTTTGCAATGACCGTTTGATCCCGCTCGTTCTGACGCGTCATGAGCAATTCAAGCATCATGAAGTTCGTGAGCAGTATGTCCGGCTTCGCGCGTCTGATGAGCTCCCGCTCTTCGGGGCTCTCCTGTCCCGTGTAACGGGCAAAAGTCGGCCTTAAATTCTCAGGAAGTCCGGCCTGCTCTATAAACTTCTTTAGTTCCTGCATCTGACTGTTTGCCAGCGCATTCATGGGGTAAACGACAATTGCCCGCGTTCGTGGTGCTTCCCCTGAGGCGCGGGCCCGCACGGCAGAGTCGATGATTGGAATGAAGAAACAAAGCGATTTCCCCGAGCCCGTGCCCGTCGTTACAACGAAGCTATGCCCGCGATCTGCTTTTGAAATCGCTTGGGACTGATGTCTGTACAGAACAATCGGTGCCGAGTCCGCACGAAAGATCTGTGCGGTATGTGGATGCAGCAGCCCTTCGTTGGCCAAATCGGCAACACTTACATCTCGTTCATAGTGGGGATTGACGGTAATGAGGGGCTCCGGCCAAAACCTGCCGGTCGCGTAAAGCGCGTCGATCTGCGCACGAATATCATCAGCGCGTATTTCCGTAAATGACCGCGAGAACCGCTGGTAATCACCGATGATCGACGAGTCGAGATCAAAGACGTTCATTCGGCCCCCTTTAGCTGCTCAAATGGCTCGTGCAGTTCATACCCATACGCCGCCAAGCGAGTCAGCGCGATGTTGCGCTCCGCGTCAGTGAAGAGCGTCTCCCACTTGCGGCCTATGATGACGGCTTCGACCGTAAGATCAAGCCGCTTACGCTCCCACAGCGCGATATAGCCTTCGGATACTCCCGACGCGTGCAACAGAATCCGGGCCGTTTCGAGCCCGCGGTGTTCGTGGAGCATGTGCAGGAAGCGCGTAGCTTTGTAATTGCACTCGCTCAGGGCTCGCTGGTATACATCCATCATCGCTTCATCGAAATCGGTTTCGAGTGCGTTGCTCATGGCTTCATTCTCCGGGCGCTATCAATTCTATTGTCCGAATCAAGCATTGATCTCACGCTCCAGGTCGGCGAGCGCTTCCATGATCGTGTCAAATCCGGTTGGGGTGCCGAACAGCATCACACCCATACGACTGTAGTCCCGTTCCAGCTCAACTCTTCTTGCTGCCGTCGGCGTGAGACGGAGACCTCCACGTTGTGCCAATTCGTAACGCGCCCAAGCGGAGGGATAGAAGGTTTGCTTATGCCTGACCACGGCAGCCAAGAGAGTCGGATCAGCGAGTGCTTCCGCCCGGACTGGTCCCCGTGCCAGTTGTGCGACGTCGTAATAGTGGCGGGAGTACCGCGCTGGAAGGGCCTTCTCTGGCGGGCGGTAGTATTCGGCGTGCAGGATCGTCGCCTTCTCCCAGAAGGTTCGCTTTGCCAGTAGCGCGGACAGGCTGATCTGAGGGTCTTCAACCACCTTCGGGAATTCTTCGGCGACGAAGGACGTAATGGTGAACTGGTCATGCGGGACAAACTCCGCGTGGGTGCCCAGCTCAAGCACGACATGCGGCGCAATGTAATCAAGACGGCCCGATTGGGCGGCAGGATAGACGAAGTTCACGATATTCGGGTCCTGCGGACTGACGGTCAGACTCCATGATGCTTCGCCGAGTACCTCCTGAATACGTGCGCGAAGCACGTCCAGGAAGGGACCGCTGATATAGCCGCGGCACGACTCCATCATTTGTTCGAGGATGACGGTGCGTCGCGATTTGGAAATTCCCTCCTGTCGCGGATCGCGGTCACCGGTGAAGCCGAGTGCGGCATAGTCAACCGCCAGATCGAGATCCTCGGAGAACCGTTCGATTGCGTGGAACACCTTTGAGAGGGACGTGCCGCCTTTGAACAGAAGGCGGCCTTCCAGATCAGGGATTGAGAAGAGCTGCTTCAGAATCCAGCAAACCCAGAAATCCTTTTCCACAATCGCATTGGCCAGTCCCTTTCGGTCGGCCGTCTCGGCAAATATTCCTGCCCTCTCCCGGGCGCTCATCCGCGCGATCCGGTTCATGCTGTCGGCTCCGCGATCTGTTTCGCCATGTCGTAGATCCAGTCTGCGCCAAAGCGGGTATCCTTCAAGAGTTTGCTCTTCTCGGTCGGTGAGAGAGCCGAAGTCAGAGTCTCGATCTCGCGCGATCCGACGCCTTCCTTTCCCAAATGCCGCAGCGCCTGCACAACCAGCGCGAGTTTTCCGTCGAGTCCGGCAATAGCCTTTGGGCGGGCATGTTTGAAATGGATGGTCCGCCGGCCGATCGGCACTTCCTTATTAGGACCATCGGTGAGGTAGATGATCTTTGAGGGGACCTGGGTCGAGAGCCCAAGCAGATTTGCCGCCCACGCACCATCCGGAACGATCTTCCATCGCTGCTTGCGCGCGATCGCGCGCGCGGCCTCATCAATGTCGGGGCTCAGCCTGCCGCCAAGGGCCGGATTCACGTTTGGCAGGTCATAAAGTCCTCGCCGGACCCGTCGGATTTTACCCTCCCGGGTCAGCGCCGCGAGCGTGACATCGATCATCGTCCGGCTCGCCAGGTCAAGAAAATCCTTCGCGGAGAAGGCTTTTCCATCCCCCAGACGTTCGATACGCGCAACTATCTGATCCCGCTTGGTTTGCATGAATTTTTTCCGACTGTCTATTAAGAAAAACTATACTATTTTTTCTTAACAGCAGCAAGCCCCTACCGCTCAGGCTGCTTCGCGGCGCCGTACAGCGAGCTCCAACTCTCGCTCTCGACAACAACTCTCCGCCGTGTGATCCAGAACGATATCATTTTTCTGTACTTCTCTACGCACCAGCGGAGGCTAGCAGGCTGCTGAAAAACAGCTCTCCGAGTTACCTGTGCTCCTTTCGGATGTGGTTTTGCTGGATAAGAAGCTGCCTGCAGGGCTGTTGTGGTGAGTTTCGGGGTGCCCGAAGGCCGTTTTTCAGGCCTCCGGACACACTTCTCCCTATGCGGTTGCGGCCTGAAGGTTGCGCATCCTTACCAGGTTGTATGCGGCAGCTGCGAAGGTGAACATCCAGCCCACGCGGTCGAGTCCACGGAAGCGTGTCTTGCGCTGTTGGGCCACGGTCTTCATCCACCCGAAGACTTCTTCCACGCGTTTCCGTTTCCGCTGGCTGACGCTGTAGCCTTCATGCCTGGTGGTGCGCTCATCGATCGCGCTGCGGCGGTTTGTATCGTTCTGCGCCACGTGCGGCGTCACCCTCAGGTCTCGCAATGCGGCAACGAAACCCCTGGTGTCGTATCCGCGATCCCCGCCCAGGGTGACGCGTTTTGAGGCCGCTTTGCCGGCCAGCATTTCCAGCGCCGCGTCCCGTTCCGCCGTCCCGGTCGCCTGCGTCAGTCGCACGTCCACCACCAGACCGTTCCGGTTCTCCGTCACCACGTGTCCCAGATAACCCAGCTTTGCTTCCGCGCCGCGCGTCTTCTTATACAGCCGCGACATCGGATCGGTCCGCGATTCATGGGTCTGGTTCGAACGCTTCTCTTTGTGCCAGTTCACGGTCGGGTTGCTGCTCCGGTCCGGTGGCGGCGGATTCAACGGATCGTGATCGTCTTTCCTGTCTTTGCGCTGAAAGCTCTTTTGTCCCGCCCAGGCCTCCACCAGCGTGCCGTCCACCGTGAAGTGCTCGTCCGACAGCAGCTTCTTCTCACGCGCCTGCTTCACGATCAGAGAGAAGAACTCCTCTGCCACGGCTCCTTCCAGCAGCCGGTCCCGGTTCTTCGTGAACACCGTCGGGTGCCACACCGGCTCATTCGCGGACAGACCCACGAACCAGCGGAACAGAAGGTTGTATTCCAGTTGCTCCATCAGCATCCGCTCGCTGCGCACCGAATACAGCATCTGGAGCAGCAGTGCCCGCAAAAGCCGTTTCCGGTGGAATCGAGCGGCGACCCTCTTCGCCGTAGATCTCGTCGAAGCGCCCGCTCATCTGCTTCAGCGCTTCATCCACCATCGCCCGGATCGGCCGTAACGGATGCCCCGCAGGTACCCGCTCCTCCAAACTCCCGTAGCTGAAAAGCTCGCTCTGCTGTGTGTCTGCTCCACGCATATACATCCAGGCGCTTTGTAGGCCATCCAGGTTACGCGGGCTTAGTTTTTCAGCAGCCTGCTAGACCCAGAATGGCCGGTTCAACATTCCAGACAAATCCATACGACCTGTACAAACTCCTGGAAGAGTGCCACCGGGGAACCATTCAGCTCCCCGATTTTCAGCGCAGCTGGGTTTGGGACGAGGACCGCATCAAGAGCCTCATCGCCTCCATCTCACGGGCCTTTCCCGTCGGCGCTCTCATGAGTCTGGACACGGGCGGACCTGTCAATTTCAAGCCACGGCCAATCGAAGGTGCGCCACCGGAAGCGAAACAGGTGTCACCTCAATCGCTGTTGCTGGACGGACAGCAACGGATGACCTCGCTTTATCAGGTCACGCTTCGCGGCAAGGTCGTCGAGACCGTGACGCCGAAAAAGAAGAAGGTGAAGCGCTGGTTCTATATCGACATAAGAATGGCCCTCGATCCCTCGATTGATCGCGAAGAGAGCATCGTCGGCGTGCCGGAGGACCGGATTATCCGGACCGACTTCGGGCGCGAAGTCGTTCTGGACCTCTCTTCGGCTGACCTTGAATACCAAGCCCTCAGGTACCCCGTGTCACAGGTATTCGATTGGGACAAATGGCAGGACGGATTCGACCGCCATTGGAAAGGTGATCAGAACGAGGCGGTACGCGAAGAGTTCCGCAGCTTCAAGCGGCAGATTCTCGAGAATTTCAAATACTACCGCGTGCCGGTGATCGCGCTCGACCGCTCGACATCAAAAGAGGCCGTCTGTGTCGTATTCGAAAAGGTCAATACCGGCGGCAAGCCACTCGATGCCTTCGAGCTCGTTACCGCGATGTACGCCGCCGCCGGCCATGAGCTGCGAAAGGACTGGTTCGGCGACGACGTCAAACCTGGACGTCACCGCCGTTTCACCGAGACCATGCGTCCGGCTGGTCAGGACGCCGGCATCATAGCTGGTGTCGCCAATACCGATTTCCTGCAGGCGGTCTCTCTCTTTTACACCCGAGAGCGTAGACGGGCGGCCGAGGCGGCAGGAAAGCAAGGCAAGGAACTTCCCGCTGTCACAGGTAACCGGCAGGCATTGCTGAACTTGCCTCTCGACGGATATAAAAAGTACGAAGCGCAGGTCGAACGCGGCTTCGTGCAGGCAGCGAAGTTCCTGCATATGCTGCATATCTACCGGATCTTCGATCTGCCCTACCAGTCCCAGATCGTGCCACTCGCCGCTATCCTCGCCGACATCGGCGATGCCTGGGAGCATGATGCCAACCGCGCGAAACTCGCGCAGTGGTACTGGAATGGGGTGTTCGGGGAACTCTACGGTTCGACCGTCGAAACCCGCATCGCCAAGGACTTCATCGAAGTACCCGCATGGCTCAAAGGCGGCCCCGCGCCATCGACGGTCAGCGAGACGATCTTCCGTGCCGACCGCCTCAAAACTATGAGGATGCGCCTGTCAGCCGCTTACAAGGGCATGAATGCGCTTCTCATGAAGGAAGGCGCACAGGATTTCCGCTCGGGGCAGAAGTTCGACCACACCGTTTTCTTCGGCGAAAACGTCGATATCCATCACATTTTTCCGCAGGACTGGTGCAAGAAACAGGGCATCAAACCCTCCGAGTTCGACTCCATCATCAACAAGACGCCGCTCTCCTACAAGACCAATCGCATCATCGGCGGTGTCGCACCTTCGGAATACCTCGCCAAGCTGGAACAAGGCAACGCAACCTCACCGCCTATCGAGTCGACCCGGCTTGAGGGGTATCTGGCCTCCCACCTCATCGATCCCTCCTTGTTGCGCGCTGACAACTTCGAGGCCTTTATGGCTGATCGCCAGAAACGTTTGCTCACCCTCATCGAACAGGCCACCGGCAAATCCGCATACAGCGGAACGGTTCCGGAAGAAGGTATCGATGCCGAGGCGGACGAGGATGCGGTCGAAGCCGCTATGGCCACGGTCGCGACATAATCATTTCGCTGGAGCATCCTGACCACCCGGTTTCTGCAAGAAAAAAGACCATATTTTTCTTGCAAGGTCGTAGCCCAAGTCTTCCTTAATGCTGACCAATCGAACGCCAAACCTTATCTCCTACTGACCAAGCGACGGCTGCAATCGTTATGTCACTTTTTCTGTATGAAAACTTGACAGTCGTCGTGTCTGACCTCGCCTCGCTTAGATCCGAAAGATGCTGGCAATCCCGATCCTGAACCTCTTGCGCATCGGCCGTTCCTTTGCCAATGTTTGCTCCCTTTCGAGGATTCCGCCATGCCCTCACCCGACAGCGCTGAGCGTCCGCCACCCCATCCCCAAAAAGAGCTTGTCCAGCTCATAAGCAAGCTGGGCTACCGTCACGGACATTGGCAGGTCTTCGCTGATTTTGTCGAAATGGCGGCCATCTCCCTCAGCAATGCCGTCGATCTGGGCAGCAGGGAGAAAAGAGAAGAACGATACCTTCAGGTCGTGAAACGCTACGAGCACGAGGAACTGGCGAAGTTCCCCGAAATGCTCGGCCTGCTCACCATGGCGCTTGAAGAGGAAACAACCGACGTTCTCGGCCGCACCTTCCACGATCTGGAACTGCACAACAAATGGAGCGGGCAATATTTCACGCCCTACCCTCTGTGCCGGATGATGGCCAAAATGATCATCGGGGACAAGGCCGACCTCGAAGCGAAGATCGCGGAACGCGGCTACGTCACCGGCCAAGAACCAGCCGTCGGAAGCGGCGCCATGGTGATCGCGCTCGCCCACGAGATCCGTGAACTCGGTATCAACTACCAGCAGCACCTCCACGTCACAGCCGTCGACGTAGACCCGAAATGCGTTCACATGTCCTATCTTCAGTTCGCTCTTCTGCACATTCCCGCGGTCATCATCCACGGCAACAGCCTCAGCCTCGAAACCTTCGATGTTTGGCACACCCCGGCCCACGTCCTTGATGGCTGGAGATGGAAGCTCCGGCGACCCATGGCCGACGAGACGAGGACCGAGATCGCCCCGATGCCAACGAAGCCCACACGGCCCGGAGGCGACGAGCAACCGCCCTTGCTCGATTCGCAACTCTCACTGTTTTAGGAAAGCTCGCCCGCGCTAAGGGGCCAGTGCGTTTATTGGGCGCATCCTTCGGGAGTATCCCGCGCCGGCACTTCCAGACCATCTGTCTTCAATCCGCCTCAACGCCTGTTCCTGGCCGCAATCGATCAAAACTTCGCGCATCCCGGCGGTCGCGAGCACGCGCCTTTGTTCGTCGGGAGCTAGCTCGTCGAGGTAGGCCACGAACTGCTCCGGTCCGCCGGGCTCCGCGAACATCCAGTCTTCGATGCTCGCCGTGAATCGCCCTCTGCTCATGTTCCCGTCCTTTCCCGCGCGTTCGCATGGCGCACGGGAATCGTAGACAGGCCCTGGACTCGTGGCAAGCCCCGCCTTCCGGCAAGTCCTCCGCACACACCGGAGTGATGCCTCATTTCGTTGGCCTGTTTTCCTGCCGCCCATGGACGGGCGCATGGCACCTTAGCCGCCGCCGCTTGCTGTCAATGACGGGTTTTGGCTCCCCTCCCCCGCCGGCCGACTCCGTCGTGGGGCGGGGCCGTCACCCCAAAACCCTATGACAGCCGCGCTCGGTTGCGCCGGCAGTCCGGTGCCTCTTTGCGCCCCCGTCCTGGGGGTCACTTCAAACCCAAGAGGCACTCATGAACCACATCACACCCGGCCATGTACGCGCATTTCAGGCCGTCCGGTCACAGCTCTACGACAACATCACGCTCTCAAGCTGCCTCGTCAACGGAGAGCCCGGCGTCGCGATCGTCATGATCGACCAGGTCGGCGAAGACAAGATCGCCATCATGCCACTCTTCGTCGCCATCACGGAAAGCATGCAACTCGCTTTTCCCGGCGCACGCGAAACCGACGGCAGCAGCGGCGGCGGACCCAATGATCCGCGTGAGGCGTTCGAGGTCAACAAAGGCCTCACCGCTCCCGCCCCATGCTGACCCGAAATCCACACCTTCACAGAAATGAGGAACTCATGACTACGCCAGTATGCAAACGCGCGAAGAGACCGGTTGACAGGAAACGCCGTGCGAGGCACCAAAAAGTTCGCCGGAGGTCTCGCATGAACCACCCCACCCCCCGCGACGCCATGCAGGAATTCGCGGACCGGATCGTCGCCGAACTCGAACGCGGCGTGAAGCCCTGGGTTCGTCCCTGGGACCCCGAAAAGACCGGCGGTCCCCAGGCACCGTTCAATCCGACGACCGGCAAGCGCTATCACGGCATCAATGTCCTCATCCTCGGCATGGATATGCGCGCTTTCCAAAGCGGCGATCCACGCTGGATGACCTACCAGCAGGCGATCGAGTCCGACTGGCAGGTCCGCAAGGGCGAGAAAGCAACCACCATCTTCTTCGCCAAGCCCTACGAGGTCGATGACGACGATGCCGAGAACGGCCGGAAAACAGTGCGCGTGCTCAAGCACTATTCCGTGTTCCACGCCTCGCAGATCGAAGGCGTTCCCGCTTACAAGCCTCCCGGTATCGACGAGGCTCCATGGACCCAGCCCGAAGCCGCCGCGGCCATCCTTAAGAACAGCGGCGCTGTCATCCGTACCGGCGGCGACCGTGCGTTCTACTCTCCCGTCACGGACCACATCCAGCTTCCACCGGAAATATCCTTCCGCGGTCCTCCCGAATATGCCGCCACCGCGCTGCATGAACTCGGTCACTGGACCGGTCACCCGACGCGGCTCAATCGCGACATGCAGGGCCGCTTCGGCTCCTCCGCCTACGCCATGGAAGAACTACGCGCCGAACTCGCATCATCCTTCATCGCCAACGAACTCGGCATCCCCACCGACATCCCGCAGCATGCCAGCTACGTGAGCAACTGGATCAAGCCACTGAAGGACGACAAGCGTGAAATCTTCCGTGCCGCCGCCGACGCACAGCGCATCGCCGACATGCTCCTCGGCTTCCATCCTGACTTCAGACCGGATGCGACACAAGAGCCGAATCTCCCTGCTCACCGGCAGAGTGTTTTCAGCCCGGCGCGAGATCCCGCATGACCGACGATTCCTCGCCATCCTCACCGGCACCAAAACCCGAACGAACGCTTGTCGAGGTCGGGGCCAGCCGTCTCGATGACGAGCGCGGCGATATCGCGAATTCTTACAGCGCTGACCGGATTGCTTCGGGGCAGCCCGTGCGCAAGCCCTTTCAGCACGAAGGATGCCTCTGGATATGCACGAGCATCAGCGGGTCCGGCCTGACCTCCAGTGGCTCCACAGAATTTGAGGCCTACCGACTGACGCCCGAGAAACTCTTCGCTGGCACCGCGACGACCTACACTGCGCGCACCGGCACCGCGGAAGCCGCCGAATCCGCGCGTAACGATCCGAACGGCTTCTATCACGGTATGCGGGTGAAGTTCGCAGGTGCCGCATCCGTGCTGTGCGGGCCACCGGCCCGGTTCATCGCGGCGCAACGGAACGACCCAAATCGTCCAGCCGAGCCCGAGCAACTGGTATTGTTTTGACGCATTGCCTCACGACGACCGTCCTCACCCCGCCTTCAAAGCGGGCGGAACAGCTTCCCGGCCCGGGTTGCGCCGGGCGATCTCCGGGGGATCGGGGACTCTCTGCCAGTTCTCTTCAGGTCCGTAGCGCGACCGCGCCACGTCCCGGTCAGCCCGCACCTTCATATCGAGCACAGGTGTCTCCCCGTAGTAATGGAACAGCCACGGGTCCACGAGAAACTCATCCGCTGGCACCGCGAAATCATGCCCACCCTCCGTCTCGCCGACAGCCGCCGTTGGGTTATGGGCATGGTAGTACCCGAGGATTTGGCCGCCGAAGCGCGCCGTGACGATCCGTGCGCAGCCTGTGCAGTTGCGCGTCTCATGTTCGCCGCGCGGAAAGATTCGCGTATTCCGCGAAAACCGATCAAGCCTTCTTTTGTGGGATTCCCGGTCCACACAGACCCCTCTTCGATGCCTGATCTTCGTAGCCCGAGACGGAGGAGCGGTCAACGGGGTTTGGCGAATCCGCAGCCGCGGACCGCGCTCTATGCGCCAAGGCGCACCGGGCCTCTTCCTGGAGTCCCGGCCTTACGGTGACGATCGCTTTCGCAGAGTTTGGCGCCGCGTCGCGGCTCTTGATTTCAAGGGTCTCCTAACGGGGTGCGCCCTCTGTCGAGTAATCAGGCCGCTGGTGAGCGACGCTCTATTTACTGGCTTTGGCCACAGCGCGGCCTTTTGGTTTTTGATCCCGACGGGTCATCGCGATATCTGCTTCTTCCATTTTTTGTGTTGCCTGCCCAGCCTCGGTTTCAAACTGCCTTGCCCTACCGCTCATTGTCTTGACCTTCCCCTTCCTAATGTCAGCGTCTGTGATCAAGATCTCCGTGAACCCAATGATGGGAGTAAAACCACGTTGCTCGACGCGCCAGCACATTTCGCGGGCAGAGAAGAAGGCCCCCGCCCCTGACCATGGCACTGTAATCTGTCTCCTTTTGGGGTGTGGCGTCTCATTGGTGGGTACATTCCGCAGCCACAAACGTTTGCCAGACAACTTCAGAGCAACGCCGAAGCTGTGAGTGGTCACTTCTATTCTCACTGTGCCGCCAAGCTCTCGCGTGTCAGATTTACATGTGTAATCCCAGAGCGCGTCCACATCGTAGGGCGGCTCGAATGTCGAGGCGACAACGGAGCTGAGGGAGCTCTTGTTCGGCTCTCCATACTTGACTTCTGGCCGGAAACTGCCGGTCGGGATCGAGATAACAACCGGGTCGTCCGGATATTCGAGGTAGTACTTCGCCAAGCGCAGACGAAGAGCCTTAACGATTTTTTTTACAGCCCCGATGGGATCATCCCCAGCGCGTCGCGGTTTACGGTGAAGTTCCTCTTGGTAGATGTGCGTACCTATATCGGCACCGCTCTCGCCCTTTTCAAATCTCGTGGTAATTTCCGGTTTCAGCAGAGCCTTAAGGAAAGCCAGTTCAACCGCTGCGCGCCGGAACACGCCACTCTGCTCAAACCGTGCGAGTTGCGCTTCGATTGCCTTGTTTGATTTCTTGGTGGCCATAACAATCGAAAAACTCCTCCCCAAAACTCCCCACGGGGTAAATTCGATTGTATCTCTAGACAAAGAGTCAGCCTAACGACGGCTCCCCCGGCTTCCGCAACGCCCTCCGCTTCGCATTGTGCGCTTCCCTGCGGCGCTCGTATTCGGCAGACACGGCACCACGCTCACTGTTGTTCCGAGCCCTCCTACCGAACATCATCTTCGCCAGCCTCTCTTTCTCTTTCCGTGCGCGTTCACCTTGCGCATGAGCTACGGCTTCTTCTGCTTCCCGCACACGCATATCGGTCGAGTTCAGAAGAGCAACCCGCCTGCCGAACCTGCGCCAGATTTTCGGGTCTACACCTGCATAGCGCGGATTCTTCTCGATGTTCTTGGGCGGGGTCTGGTTCCTCCATAACCCGTCATGTCGCGTCTTTTGGGGCGCGCTCTGTGCTGGTGGCTGGCTCGGCTTGCTCATGGGTCCGAGCTCTTACAGATCGGCGAGGTTTTCGTCAAGGGTTCTACGCACCCGCATGGCTACTACAACTCTCCGTACCCGCTGCACAATTTGCTCCAAAAGTCGCCCAATATGGTGCTGCTAATCTCCGCGCCGCCGCTGCAAAATCGACACATGGCCAAGGCCATCAAAGGAGAAAAAGTCATATGAATTGGTTCGAAGCCCTTTTTAGCGGACAGAGCGACGCGGCAAAAGGTCATGGGCCGCAGAACGCCACGGGGTGGAACTCAGCGGCACGGGAAGCTTACGACGCTGAATACCACCGCCAGCAGCAGAAGCAGAACAACGGCTGGTAGTCAGAACGCCCCGCCGGGCGATTCGCCCGGCGGGGCACTCAAAGCAAGGGACTCTTATGAAGCATTGCCATCACATTGGTTTCCGAGACCCCATAACGATGGAGACCCCGGAAGTGCCTAAATGGCCTTCGGCCGAAAAACATCATGCGGAAGATTCTGTAAGAGTCCTCTGCGATCTCAAGATAAGCACATTAGCCACTTAAGCCCAGAGGGATGGGCGGATTGAAAAGAGGAGTAACGCTATGAAGAACGCACCAAAATATCTAGCTGTAGTCGCGCTCGCCTTGACCGCGTTGTCGGGAAGTGCTGTCGGCGGCGCATCGGGACCGGGAGTCGGACAAGCGAATGGAAATTACACGGCAATTCCAACACCCGTCGGATTAGTAGTCTTGAATCTCTCGGGTGGCATCTATTACTGTCCCTCAAACAGCACCGGGGGCGGAGCACATCCGACGGGTTCTTGCTCGACTATCGGACACCTGCCCGCAGGCATGATCCCCGGTTCCTACTGGATCTTCGTCAGCAGCGGCAACAGCCCGGCTTACGTCACCCTGTACAACACAATTCACGGAGACGTCATGCTCTGTAGCGTGACGAGTTCCGGCGGGTCTTGTGCGATACAAGGGACCATTGCCCCTCAATAGAAATCTACTGCGCGGCAAGTTGAGGGCGACGGTTCAAAACCGTCGCCCTCCTTAATTCAGCAACACTGCGGGAGGTACCGGTCACCGCCGTGGTTTTGAGCGTGCCGCCCCGGCCCGGAGCCCCTTTTGGATTCGCAGGGTGACAAGCGTGCCTCTCTGTGCGCCAGCGGCCAAATTTCTTGGCTGCTATAGGCTGAATTCAGTTCATTACTCTCGATTTGACCGCCCTGCTCTGTCAAGCGCGTCGAGAGCCAGTTCCAACATGCCACCAAGCGGCACGTTGCGTTCATCCGCCATCCGGTAGAAACGCTCGATCGTCTCTTTCGTCGCTTTGACATTGAGTTGCTGATTCCGGCCCGTTCGATGCACGCGCCTCTTTCGCCGCGGCTCCCTTACATTTCGCGACGCTTGGCGACTCGGGAAATTGTTATCCTCGGCGATCTTCTCAATGGCCTCGTTCGCCACCGGCTTCTCCCGGCGTTGCTTAGGCTCGAACACCGGAGGTTCCACTAGTGCCGCAAACACATTCACGCGTTCTGTCATGCTGCACCTGCAATAACGTCGGTGGCATCATCTTTCCTGCCGCCCTGCTCCGCCATGATCCGCTCGATGATCTCCTGCGCAAACTCTCCAACGTTGAGCTTCGCCTTATCGAGATTTGGCACGGCCTGTGAATTGAGCCCGTCCAGCGTTTGCTGGAACGAAAAGACTGCCTTAAACGCGTCGCGTTCGTTCAGCTCGGTGCGCAACACCGGGATACCGGCATCGACCAGCCCCTTTTGGATATGCGCAAGACCTCGCGTTCGGATCATTGGGTTCGTGCGGGTGAGCAGCACGCTGAAGGGTTTCGGCACGCGGGTCATCTTCTCACTCTGACGAATCACGCGCACCGCCCTGCTCGCGGCCTTCGCATCTTCATGCGATCCCTGCATCGGGACGATAACGAGGTCCGCCTGTGAGATCGCGTAAAGTACGATCTTCGAAGCCGTACCTTCGAGGTCCACGATCACGAAGGGCGTGTTCGCGGCAGCTTCCTCGATACGCCCAATGATCGTCTCTTCCTCGACATCGGAAATCACGGTCAGGCGAGGCGGCGCATTGCCGCCAGCCGCCCAATCCTTGATCGGATTATTGGGATCCGCGTCAATGATCGTGACATCGTAAAGCTTCGCAAGGAAGGTGGCCAGGAGCAAAGCCGAGGTGCTCTTGCCGGTGCCGCCTTTGGGCGAGACGAAAGGGATGATCGGCATCAAGGAACTCCGACAGGATGGCAGGTAGGTAGCCGGATAGTAGCAGAAGGCTATCCGAATTCAAGTGGATATCAATGGGCTACCAGATAGCCTTCAGATACGTGATCGGTAGCCACACGATAGCCGATAGCTTTCTGGTATCTGTCCGATATCCAATGTCTGATGCTTTTTCGGCGCATTTCGCGGGTGGCGTGCGTCTCAGAATCCTCGCTACGGTCGAAAATCCGTCCGTCCAGCGCCGTTTTGACCTAGTCAGCCAGGGTGCCAGCGCAGGGCAGGGCCCGACGCTTCCACGGGGACTTCTACAGTGAGCCGGACAGGGGCCTCAGGCATCCCACGCAGTCTCTTTCGCGCGCTGAATCGGCGCTCGTTTGTTTCGGCTGCGACAGAATCCGACGAAGGCCGCCTCGACGTTCGCCAACTTCGGTTTGCCGGAGATCGCCCAGAATTCGCGCCATTCGCTTTCCAGCGCATGGATGTCGTAGCCCGGCGCGGCTGCGCGGGCTTGCTCATAGGCGTACGTGGACAAGGGCGGGAGCGTTTCCTCGGAAGAGGGCAGGGGGGCGTCCTCCCACCAGCTCTCGCGATTGTAAAACGTCACCTGATCGCTCTCGTCGTTGTATGTCACACGGTAATCGGGAAGGTGATCGTGCTTCGCGATGTTCTTAACCATGGCCCGAAACCGGCGCACCAGCCCGCGTGAGCCGGACTTCTTGAAGAGAAGTTCCAGCGAGATTTGCCACGTACGCTGCCGGCCGCAATGTTTGCGCGCCAGTTCGTACACGCGCCGCTCCAGCGGCTTTCCCAGCCGGAAATAGTCTGGATGCAGCGTCAAGACCTCTTGACTGCGGATCGCGTTAAACACCCACTCGGAGAGCTTGATCTCAACCCAGAGCAGGCGGCCGTCTAGCCCATTTTTACGCCGGACTGAGGCCGCGTCGATAAGCCCAAAGCTGTCTCGCTGTTCCTCGTCTCCCGTACGAATATTGGTCGTGATCCGCGTTCCCGCCAGCCGGTCGATCGCTTCACAGAGGGCGTCGTAATCCTTCCCAGAGGTGCCGCGATTCGTAAAGACGAGCAGTTCGTAACTCGTGATGCGCAGCCGCGGCCCGACAGGTTCACCGCGCTTCATTTTCTCCATGAGTTGGGAAATCGCGTAGATCAGAACGTCCTTGTCGTAAATGGTGGCTAATCCCTTGACGCTCGGGATGATCTGCAGCCAATTGCCGTTATGCTCGTACCTTCGAATCGCCGTGTCAGGATTCTTTGACAGTGAATAGAAAGGATGCTCCATCTGGGGGATGAGATCTTTGAGTACAGCGTCCGCCACGTCGCACACGAACAGGTCGCCATTGACGTGCTTCGCCGGCAGAAGTTGGTTGTTGGTCTTTGGAGCCTTCGCCATCCGAGATTCGGGGTTTCAGGTACGGAAGCTGCATCTTTCGGGGTTTCAGGTCCGCTGTCAAGAGATTCGGGGTTTCGGGTACGCGGGTATGCATTCGGGGTTTCAGGTACGAAGAATCGGGTTTTCAGGTACATCTACTTCGGGGTTTCAGGTGCGGAAATTCGGGGTTTCAGGTACAAAGCCCAAGAATTCCTCGAACGAAACCAAGGACATGGCCGTTGTTTTCACAGGCGTAACACCCTTAACACGTGTCTAACACCTATTAACACCGGTCCAGCCGATCTTGAGGCGGGAAGGAACACTCTGCGGAGAGAACATTGGTCAGCAGACGGTCTCTCCGATATTGCTTTTCAGCTCAAGAGGAAGGCTTCAGGATTTCTTCAAGTCGAACGATCAATGAAGAAGCCGGAACCGCCATCGTTCGCGCGATGCTGATAAGCGTCCGGAGGGACGGGCTCTTCTTGCCGCGCTCCAATTGCCCAATATAGGTCGGGTGGTATCCGCTTCCTTCAGCCAGTGCTTCCTGCGTCAACCCGCTACGTTTGCGGAACTCACGCAGCACTTCGCCGAAAAGTTCTTCGACGCTCTTCGGGGCAGCACTTTTCTTGGGCCGTCGTTGCATCCGCAGTCTAATCCTGCTACGATGCAGACTAAAGTTCCAGAGACTATAGTATTTGTTTCTGGGAAAGGAGGTCCGCAAATGATCGGCTTCACGGCTCGCTCCGGCGGTGGCGGTGGTGGCGGCGGAGGTGGAACCCCCGTTGCCAGTGCCTGAACAGTAAACCTCATCAACCGGGAGCCAGTTCCGTCGACAAACTGGCTCCTTCTCCCACCCCGTTGTATGAATGCCATTCTCGCTGGAATCTCTCGCCGCAGCGGCGACAATCTTCGGCGCTATTGTCAGCGGCGTATCCCTCCTCCAGAGCAATCAGTTCATCGCCCTCGCCGGTGGTGTCACCCTCGCTATCGGGCTCTTCTTGGCGATCTCGGCGCTGCGCGCCCGCAAGTCCCTTCAGGCGGAACTGGTCACTGTTGAAGGGCACAGCATCGATTCCTTAAGCGCCGCCAATCTTCGCCGCGTCGTCAATCGCACGTTGCGCATTCAGGAAGCGGTCCACGCAGCGCGCGTCGAAGGACGCGACCTCGTCATTTCGTGGGTCTATTCCGGCAGTTGTTCGGCCCGGCTTGAAACCGGCTTCACGTTCAGCATTCATTCGGAAGTTGCCGCCGATTCCGCAGCCCTGCAATGCTTCGGCTACGACCTGCGGACCGACCCTCAAAGAAAGCATCCGATCACGCCAGTTTCCGTCGGCACCATCGGCCTCGCCCGCCGCTTTCACCTGCCGTTCCTGAAGCCGCTCGCACGCGGCGATCCCTTCCATCTCGAAATCCGCTTCCGTCTTCCCGCCTGCATACTTCCCGGCTTCAACACCTTCACTTCCACTCTCTCCTTCGCGCAAGCCCGTATTCCTCGTTGCGCCGTTCACCTGACTTTCGCGGATCAGACACCTGAATGGGTTCGGGTCTACGAAGCTTCCGACCGCGGCGCCGTCATCCTAAAGTCGCTTCCCGGAATCCCCGATGCCGCCGGCGCATTCCAATGCAATGACGTGATCGAGAAGATCCCCGGACGTTCGATCCGCATCTATGCATTCAATCTGCCGGGCGACCCAAAACTCTGATCGACAGGCAACCCAATGGACCGATTTACGATATGTGCCGCGTATTGGATCGTCGCCAGCCGCTGGCATGGCGGTCAGGCGAGCAGGGGATATGAAAAACTCTCCCAGTTGGCGCGCATGGGATATAACCCGGGGCTGGCGTCGTTCGAAAAAGAAAAACACAGCCAAGAACGGCAGGCCGCTGCAGCGCTCCTCGCCCGTCGGCGCCGCGAAATCAGGCTTGAATGGTGAAGACAGGTCGCCGGGCACAATAATTGAGGAGGTGGCCATCGTCTTCCAGTACGGTTCGAACTGCTCCGACAGCCAGATGAACTCTCCCGAGCGGCTTTGTGGAGATGCCAGATTCGTCGACATCGCGGAAACCGTCGATGACTTTGAGTTGGCGTTCGATGTCCTTAGCACGCGCAGGGGATGCGCCGCATCCAATCTCGTGCGAAGGCCAGGCGCGAAAGCCTGGGGGGTCCTCTACGAGATTCCGGATTATTTGATATCGCGCGAAACCGCCAAGCTCCGCGGGCGAAAATCCTTCGACGCGATCGAGGGCGAGGGCGCGAACTACAAACGCGAGACGATCCAGGTTCGTCGCCCCGGGGGGCAGCCGCTTCCGGCCCTCACGTACACCGTCATTGACCCGCAACCAAATCTCACCACCGACCTTGCCTACGTCGAACACATCGTTACCGGTTTACGGGAGCGAGGGGTTCCGGCCAGCTACATCGAAAATGTAAAGGCCATCGCCGCTGCCAACAACCCGGAAATCGCCCATCAGGTCGCCGATTTATGAATTCCCTCAAATTCCCCCTCGGTATCACACCGGTATCACACCACGGGGGTCCATATGGCCTTCTGCCTATGCTTCGGAGACTGAGCGCGCATGAAGAATCAACAACTTGGACCGGATCGAACCCACCGGAATCGGACCTTAACCCATTCGATTCCCGTTAGCGCTACCATGTTTTCATAGAGTTACGGGCGTCAAGTGACGACCAGCGACGACGCGCAATTCGCCAGATGAGAATGGCGGCATGTTTGGTGCGCTTACAACCCTCAGCAATACCAGTTTTTCTCGGCGCGTTCGCGACCTGCCGCCATTCAGCTTTCCAAGTAGTTCTCTTCCTTCACGTGCGAGCCACTTAGGCACTGTGCCCTGCTCTCCGCACGGCATATACTGAGATCAGATGCGCGACCAACCTTCTCCCGAAACCCTTGCTTTTGTTGCAGAAGCAAATGCGTGCATTGCGGCTGCACAGGCCGCCTCCCTCGCGGCCGGAGTTCCGATTGTCTATAAGGACCGGGAAGGACGGTACGTCGAAGAGTATCCCGACGGCCGGGTCTTTGAGATCCGTTTTCGTCCGGAAGAAACGGGTGATCGTCACGTCGAGATCATTCGCGAACTGGCCGGATCGGTCCGCTGAGTCCGACTCCCTCCATTCCGCCGATTCTGACCGTTGTCGCCGGCCCCAACGGTTCGGGTAAGAGCACGGTCACTGCTCAGTTGCGCCTTCATGACCGGATGCCTGTCCTCGACCCGGACGCCATCGCCCGCGAAACGAATCCACAGAACCCGAGTCAGGTCGCGATTTCCGCGGGGCGCGAGGTGCTCGAATCCTGGCGGCGGTTCATTGCTGAGCGAGTCAGTTTTGCGATCGAAACCACGCTGGCAGGTGTCGGCCCACTGGTGCGCATCCGCGAGGCCCGCGACGCCGGGTATTTGATTCATGTCCACTATGTCGCTATCGACACGCGGGAACTCAACATCGAGCGCGTTCGCCGCAGGGTTCGCCAGGGCGGACATGGAATTCCCGAACGAGACATCCGGCGCCGCTATGAACGCAGTCTTGCGAATGCCTCGCAAGTGCTTGCCTTGGCCGAACGAGCCACATTGCTGGACAACTCTTCGCACCAGACGAACACGATCGCTGAGATCGAATCGGGCAAAGTTTCGTGGGCGGCACGTTCCCTGCCAGCCTGGGCCTCGGGTATTCTCGATGACCTGAACAGGGCCTGACCCGGCGAATTCATGAACCAAACACAAGTTCATGAAAACAGAAATCTGTAAACCTCCGGTAGACAATCATCACAAAAGGTAAACCGAGAGCGACTCGCCTGTGAGGTCGCGTACGGTCCACTCAACGAATGTCTCTGGCAAGAATCTGCACCTCAGGCCGGACACTTTTCGCTTTTCTGGCGTATATAGAAACAGACACATAAAGCACCAGACAACGCGTTGACCGCAAAGCGGAGATCGTTGTGGGTGGTCGAGGAGACTACTCATGCACGATCACGAAGGGCATCAACGCAACACCGTCGAACCCGGCGAAGATGTTGTTTACACAGCCGAAGAACTCGCCGCCACGAAGACACTCCACCCTTCAACTATCCGCAGGATGTTTGCCGACGAGCCGGGAGTCATTCGGTTCGGCCGGGAGGCATCCGCCAATCGCCGCCAGTATTTCACCCTGCGGATCACCGCCAGCGTCGCCCGCCGCGTCTTTGAGGCGATGACCGTACGAAAGTCAGCGATGGAACACGGGATCAGCGGAATTCTCCAATTCCCCGAAGGCAGGGGGGCGCTACTCGATAGCTGCGCATAAATTGCCTGCGACCTTAATTCCCATGTTGATCACCAATAAGTCAGGAGCCTCGACTACGGGCAGGCCTTCCGCGATCCGACACGCAATTGTGCCCGCGAGCGCAGCGACGCATGCAGCTCCCGGTGCTACTTGGGGAGCCGGGCACGGCTTTCCCTGGCTGAGCGACGCGACGATGGCCGCGAATTGCTCAAGAACCACCGGGTCGAGCTTGTGCGCGATGCGTTGAATGAATGAGCCATACCGTTCTCCGTACGACATTCCTTCGACGGAACCATGTACCGGCAGACCAAAGATGTTCCGGATCGTGCACTCCCCCTTGCCCGAAAAATAGAACCCGGCGGCACCAAACCCGGCATTGACAGCCGTCACGAGCGGCTTCTTCTGCTCGTGACATGCGTCATGAAGAGCCACGAGGCCGGGCAAATCGATGAAATCGATCGTATCGAATACGAGGTCTGCCCTGGCCGCAACCTCCATGGCATTGTCGACAGTTATTTTCTCGCGCCGGGTTTCAATCTGCGCATTTGGGTTGATCGCTCTCAGCCTCACCGCCAACGCATCGACTTTGCTGCAGCCAATATCTGCGGCGGTGAAATTCTGGCGGTTCAGGTTGTGCGGCGCGATCGTGTCATGGTCAGCAAGGATCAGTTTCTCGTACCCAAGCCGTACCGCGGTTTCGGCGAAAGTGCTGCCCATTCCACAGCCGGCGATCAACACTGAGGTGTTGCGGATCCTTTCCTGTGCCTGCGGCGATATATAGCCGCGATTTCTGAATGTCAGCGTCGCGTAGTTCATATCAATCTTCCGTTCCTTTCAACTCAATCTGCTACGCCGGCATGCGCGCCATTTGGCTGCCGGGCTGCCGCTGCTTCAGGCACCACGCAGCTAAGCAGATAGTCCGTGACTTGCTCAAAACCCGGATACGGTGGAAGTTCAACGTCCATGTGGATCTTTACCTCCGCACCAAGCGACCTGCAGTGCTTCCGATAGGCTCGAAGATTGATTAGGGGGGCGGCGGCATACGTAACGGCGAGATCGAGATCGATGATTTTTTGCCCGAATTGCTTCCACATCTCGAGAGATGCTCTCCCATCGCGGAATTCAGGCCGCAGGACCAACCGGGAAACCTCTCCGTAACGCATTCCCGGCCGCTTCAAACCGGGGAAGCAATTCTCCAGCCGGAAATCGGCAATTTCAATGGGCAGTGGTTTCGTCTGTTCCGTACTGCGAATCGACAGCCTGCCCCCACCAATGCACTCGCTCCCGATGCGGGCTATCAAAATGTGGGCATCGCGGTTGTAATCTTCCTCAGCCGCGAGAAAATCAGGGTCGTCAACTATCCTGCATTCTCTCTGGTACATCTCGCAGTACTGACGCAGCAGTTGCCGTTCCCTGGTGAATTCGTAAACACTTTCGTCCTGCCGCCGGGGCCAGGGCCCGCGCGCTGCTGTCGTGTTTTTCGCCGTCTCGACCATGTTGCTTCCTCGTTTATTGCGTGCTCACTCTGGTATGCGCAGGATTTCGAGAAAAGAGGCGGATCGAGAATAAAGGCAAGACAGTGTCAAATAAAGGTCCGATTGCCTGAGATTGCAAGTCCGCCTCCGCTCTATCGTTCGCTTCGATCACAACCAAGGGACGTAGCCACATTCGACAGGCCACTGAAGACAGGGGAATGCTTTCGTATCCGCACTCCCGAAACCTGGGGAGCCAGAGACCCCGGTTACGACCGCGCTTTTCAAATGGAACAGCCCACATTGCGATCACTAGCCAGCGGAGATCTTCAGCCCCACAACGCCGATAATGACTAACGCGACGGACACAAGCTTCAAGGCGCTTACATTTTCCCCAAAGCAGACTATTCCGATTACAGTGACCAACGTGGCACCAATACCCGACCAGATTGTGTAAGCTACCCCGATCTCAATCTTGCGGATTGCAAGCGTCATGAGTGTAAATGCGAAAGCGTAGAATACGAAAATCAGCGCCGACGCGGCGGGGTTCGTGAAACCGCGGGAAAGCTTCATTGACATCGTTCCCGCGATCTCACAAATAATGGCAGCCAACAAGTAACACCAACTCATCCTCACTTTGCCTCTAAGGGGATCAACGGACTTAAGGGGATCAACGGAATCTCTTTGATCGCCCTGGAGGGCGCACTGGATTCCTCCCGAGTCATTTTTCTCACAACGTAGTAGTTCTCATCCTCCTTGGGTACGTTTTGGAGTTCCGCCTCGGCACGATACGCCGACTGGAGTTTGTAGTAAGGCATCCACTCCTCCAGCCTGAACTCAAGGTCATTCAGAAATCCGGGCATCGAGTTACTCGGGCAAAACCACTTCGTTGATTCAAGCGATTTGGCCAGTAATGCGTTAATCATCCGCAGAGACCAGTTGCCCTTCGCGTCCGACGTACAAGTGGCACCGAAGAGGATAGTCAAGGATCCCGTTAGCAATTTGCGCAGGCTCGTGAACAGCGCCCGGACTTCGGACTCCGTCAGATACATCAGCACGCCTTCGAGTACCACCCATGTAATTGCGCCAGCCTGGAATGAGGCCTTTCCACGCATGGCTTCTTCCAGTGCCACCGCCGCCAAATCGGCCTCGACGAATTCGCAATTCGGCGGCAATGAATGCCGGATATCAGCGAGAATGCCCACTTTCCTTCGTTGCGTTTGCGGAAGATCGAGTTCAAAGAACGTCACAGCCGGGTATTGGCGGGCCATTCGAATCGCCAGCGTATCGAAGCCCGCTCCCAGAATGATTATTTGGGCAGGCGCAACACAACTGGAGAGAGCGCTCGCCAGGCGATGTTCGCAAAGGCGCTTCCGAAACGCAAAGTGCTGTGTCATGCCCGGAATGAACAAGCGGTCCATGGCTCGAATACAAAGCCAGGGCGGCAAGACACTAATCAATCGCCTTGTCAGCGTGTCCCGGGCGTGATGGGTAAAGGCGGTATTGAGAAGGATCGCCTCATTGGAGAAGAGCCCTGTCCACTGTGGCAACCTCGCCAGCTTGGCCAAGCTTGATACGACAACATATGCGGTAAGACTTGCTTTCTCCTTGCGAGCAAGTGGCGAACCGGTCCCGATTGCGGAACCTTCCTGCGCCCTTCTATTGCAGTCTGATCGACTTCTCATGGTCCACGCTTGCCGGGTATATTGCAGGATCCGCGAGCACAACAACTCTTTCCTGGCTGCCCCAACGGCGGATTCAACGAGCAGCCTGCAATTTCCCGGTGCCAGCTTCAATGCAGGCGAAGACAGCGCGCGTGATCTCGCCTCTGTCCGGATCATCATGGTTGTCCTTGTTCCTTTCGCTCGATTTGGCAGGGCGCACCAAAGGTTGAGTCTGAATTCGTCGCATCCACGGAGTCCGCAATTGGACTTCGACGCTTCAACTCCGGCATTTCGCTCAGCCACGCCATGGCCATTTGCACCGCGACGTTCGGGGCTCCATCCGGCAGCCTGAACTGACTGCGAATACACCCGCTTTTTCCATCCACCAGCCAGAGTGTGGCAATTTTCGCCGCGGGCTTCGCGCGACGCGCTGTGCCTTCGAGGACGAGGTCAGCTCCGGTTTCGGCCGCAAACGCCCGGACGTCCCCGGTGAGTCCCGCGTAACGCAGGCTGGTAGTCTGCGCCACCAGTTCCACGCAACCGGAACTGGCCAGCGCGAAGAACAATTCGTCAAATATCTGTGAAGCCCACTCGTTCAACTGTTTGCCGGCCCGTACCGGCAGGAGCAGCACGCAGGGCATGCCGCCCCGGTTTCCGAGCGATGTGTTATCAACCCGACGAAACTCAACACGGTATCCGTTACTGCAATCGAGGCGCACCGGATCAAAGCGGCCCTCCTCCGCGTAATAGTGCAAAAGCTTTTCGCGCAGACGGCACATCTCTCGCCGCACGATCGAATCGGTTTGCGGATCGAAGTCCGCATTCCGCTTGAGGGCGCTGACACCTACTTCGTACTCCGTGGGAGCGTCCTTCCGGACCAGCGATGCCTGCGCGAGTGAACTGAAGAGCCGGCGCAGTTGTTCGGAACGCTGAAACGCACGGCTGGCGAGAATTTTCGCCAGCGTGTGCTTCTTCAACTCCTCCGGAATGCGGTCGTTACTCACGTCTTTTGCAGGCGATTGGACTGGGCACTCATGCTGCCGGCCGCTTAGCGCCTCCGCGCCTTCATAGTCGCGAACTCCAGCCTGACCCGCTTCGTAAGCAGCGTGCGGAGCGCCCACAGACCCGTCATACCCATGGCGATTTCGACCAGCATCGCCATGCCGGCTGGACGGAACAGATACGCCATCGTCACTGGTGCCAGGAACCCCAGCGCCGCGCCGATCAGGGCGAACCCGTATTGCCGCGCTCTTCGCATCCGGATGCCGCCATACAAGATCAGGAAGGAAATCCCGACAAGGATAAGTGCCAGCAGGGTAATGTTTGCCTGATTCAGGATCCCGATCGCGATTCGCTGGAAGATGTTTCCGGAAGCCAGGACCATAAACAAGAACACGATCAGGCTGCAGGCGCTAGTCGCGAGCAGGCCCTCAATCAGAAGCGCCGCTCCCGCGAGGCGGAGTGCGGCCGACACGGGAACGGAGTTTGCCGTCGAACGCGGGCTTTTGGCCTGGCCGGTCATGGGATTGCCCGCAATCATGGCCGCACCAGCCTCACCTCTACCACGTTGCCCTGATTGTCGTAACACGCCTGCACATTCTTTTTCTGGCCCATGGACTTCTCCATCCGCGCTGTAAAGTCGGAGTACAAAGGCGTCTTCACCGAACAGGTAGCGCACAGCCGTGTTCCGCCAATGCTGACTTCGTCCGGCAGGTTGTAACTCAGCCGCGAGACCGAGTAAGTAATGTAATCGACCTGGCCGGTGAGGCAATTCGTGATGGGCGGAGCGGTCTGGCCGCCGACGGGGCCCGGGGGAGCCTGGATGGGGACGTAATCCTGCCCCGATGAGGGGTTTCCGTTGACCGAAACGACTATTGGGGCATCGCCGCTGGGCAGGTTCGGCACAACGACATTGAGCTGGTAGAGTCCCGAGCCGACCAGACCCGCGAACGCTACATTGGCCTTTACGTTGCCGATCAGAACGTTTACCGGCGCCACGATTGGCGAGGCCGTCTGAACCAACTGCCCCGACGACTGTCCCGATGCGACCGGGCCGAGACCCGTCGCGTATAGAGTGAGATATTCGCCCGGGGCCGCGCGAACGGTGGTCAGGGACTGGCCAAAGATGCCGGGAGGCCCGACCAGTTCATTGGTGGCAGAGGCCTGGATCACCGAATACCGACCGCCCGCCTGCGAATAGTTAAAGAAGGCAGGCGAAACCACTTGTTTATTGGCCGAATACGTATTACTTACACCCTGCGAGTTGGTCACCTGAACCGGCACGGGGCCGGTGGCGGGATCGTCCGGCGCGAGTACGTTGATCTGGCCGGGGCTGATGAAGTAAACATAGGCTGCTTTGCCGTTGATCTTTACCGAGACGCCGTCGAGGGTAGTGGGGAGGTTGCCGCTGGCGAAATCTCCGTTCGACCAGGCTCGGGTTGAAGTCGACAGGTTTGTCCCCGTGATGGCGACCCAGGTGGCGGAAGCGACTCCGGGCCGGTAACTGGCTGCATTGATGACGCTCTGGATTGTTGGCGCGGCCGCGAAGGCCGCCCACGCCGGCAGCAATCCGATGGCGAGCAGAACTCTTATGTGGCGCATAGGGATGGTTCTTTCTACTCGTCGCCGGTTACGGGTGATTCATCTTGAGCTGGAAGATGTTGCCCGTGGCGTCGTAGCAGGCCTGCACACCTACGTTCAGTCCCATGGCGGTTTCGAGCTTGTTAACCAGCTGCGGGTAGGCGGGAGGCTTCACGCTGCAGGACGGGCAGAGTTTGGTGCCACCGATGCTGGCTTCGTCGGGGAGGCTGGCGGCGATGAGTTGGAGAGAGTAGGTGATGTAGTCGACTTGTCCCGTCAGGCAGCCGGCTGACGTGGGGTTGGGGGTGGCGATGGGGGTACCTGTGGCCGTTATCTGGAATTGATAACTCACGCTTGGAACATACGCGAAGACTTGCAAATAGTAGACTCCTGCTGCAGCGACTTGATAATCGATAGAATGAGTTGCGTCATGGCTGTTGTTGTACGGACTTTCGTCGGCGGCAATGCAATTACTCTTCGCCGTCGCCCCTGGGGCAAGGAAGCAGATTCCCCAACTTGTGGCTGTGGTGGTCTTCGCACGTATCGAAATCTGCTGTCCCTTTGCCAGCGAGATGCTGTAGGTCTGGAGATTACGCGTGGCACTGTCAACCGTGTCGTTGATGGTCTGCCCAAAATAGATCGGAATTGCCTGGCTGAAGTCCGACCCATCCGGCACCTGCGCAAGGCCTGCTGCGGGAATCAGCGTCATCAACCCCATAACTGCGATCAGAAGGTGTTTCATTTCGTGTGGTGTCCTTTGCGTTTCTTATTCGATTCAGCTGCTGCAATGCCGTTGATCCTGATGGCGCAGAACGCCGGTAAGGTCTCTCAATGAATCCGTTCTGTTACTTATGCCCTTGTCCGGTGATCCATTACAAGCGGCGGCAATAACTATCAAAAACAAATTGTGCCGTCGCGACCGCGCAGACCTTCAACCCAGTTGCTTTGCATCCAGACTTTCGTAGTAGGCGATAACGGCCTCTCCGAGCGCCTTGATCACACCGGCGGCGATGGGTGCTTTCGCCACCCACCCGTACACCGGGGCGAAATTCAGCGCCTCCAGCGCAACCGAGGCCGCGCCCTTCGCAGTCAGCGCCGCCACACCAATTACCTGCATGGCAATGCGTGCGTCGTCCCAGGAATAAGTCTCGCCCTGGTAAATTCGCCCGATGTGATAACACATCGTCAGTTCGAGAATGCTTAATGCGGCTGATGTGGAGCCAGGCACTACGGCCGCGACCACGATCGTCGTACCAGCCGCCATGTAGCCGCGCACCCACTTGCGCGCGCTTTCTTTGTTGTCCATGTTTCCGATCCTTCCTGTATGGAATCGGGGCCGGCGAATGTTCGCGGGCGCCCTCTGTCCATAAAGGCGTGGAGCGGGGATCGATTTGCGCAAAAAACACTAACGGCCCACGGAGCGCAATACTTTTGCGGCCCAGGCGTCGGCCGCAGCGAGGTCGTCGCGCGCGGTCGCCGGGCTTCCGGCCTCAATCTCCCGCTGGGCGCGGGCGAGGCTGGAGTGCATGTTGCGAATGGCGTTCAGGATTTCCGGATTGAGGGACTGGCCGTTCTGCTCCAGAGTTTTTCGAACCGGATCGATGGTTTGTTCCGCAGTTTCGATCCGCGACGAGACGTTGACGACGCGATCTTCCAGATCCGCTCGTTCGGCGGGGGAGAGCCTGGGGGGCACAGCCGCGGCGACCGTCGATGGCGCGGGGGCAACAACGGCTGAGGAAACCTGCGGAAGCGCGCCCACGACGGAGGGGCGCGGCGCGGGAGCGGGCACGGGCTGCGGAACCACCGGCTTCGTGGCGGCCACGGGCGCCGCTTTGGGTGGCGCCGGAGCTGCCCGGGCGGGCGACGGGGGTGTCGGCAGAGGTGAAGGCTTTTCGGGCGGCGGCGCTGTGGCGACCGGTTCGGCCGGGGCGTGGCTCTTATTAAAACTCACGAGGCGTTCGTTCACGCGCTGCAACCGCTCCTTCGCGGTGGCGTTGTCCGGATGCGCGGCGCAGACTCCGCCGAGGACATCAGCCGCCTTGCGAAACGTTTCAGCTTCGGCCTGCGCCGCAGCCTCTGATGGCGTCGCCGAACCGGGAGAAGTTCCTGTCGCGGCGCGCAGCAGCGCCAGTTGCTGGTAGGCGTCGGCCAGTTCGATGCCCAGGTCCGCGTCGGGCGGCGAGGACGCGCGCATCTTGTCGAGGAAACGAACGCCGCGGTCGAGCAGCGCATCGCGTTCAGGGGACGGGCCGGTGTGGCTGGCGGCTGCCACCATGAAGTCAGTGGCGAAGGCGTGCTTCAACTGACGGATGTCTTCGGTGCGGGCCGCTGCAATTTTGGCCGCATCGTCGGTGGTGGCAGGCGGCGTATTCAGATCGGGCCGGGATTCGAGCTGATTGAGAAGATCCTGGAGGCGCGCCTGGCGAGCCGCAGCTTCTTGCTTCTGGATCTCCACTCTGCGCCACTGCCATGCGCCAAATCCTCCCAGCACCAAAAAGCCGGCGAGTACGGCAATGGCAGTCCTCTTGCGGCGGATCAGCCGGAACGAACGACCGGTGACAGAATCGTGATGCGCGGTAACGGACTGCCCGTCGATAAAGTGCTGCAAATCGTCGGCGAATTCGAGCGACGACTGGTAGCGTTCCCTGGGATCGTACTTCATCGCCATCAAAATGATGCTGTCGAGGCCGCCCATCATGGCGCGGCGCAACTGCGCGGTGCTTTCCGGCGTGGCGCGCAGGTCTTCGCGAATGTTGGCGCTGGGCAATGGCGGGTCTTCGCGGGAGGCGAGGCCGGCGACTTTCGCATCCAGATCCGGATAAGGCGGGCGGCCGGTGACGAGGCGGTACAGGATGACGCCGAGCGAATAGATATCAGAAGTCTGCTGGAGTGTTGCGGCGCCCTGCAATTGTTCAGGGCTGGCGTATGTGGGCGTCATGGGGCGGCCCTGCGCGCTGGTGAGATCGCCGGAGGATAGCGAGACCGCTCCCACGACTTTGGCGATGCCGAAATCGAGCAGCTTGACGACCCCGTCGGAGGAGACGAGGATGTTGCCGGGCTTGAGATCGCGATGGACGATGAGGTTCTGGTGAAGATAGTGGACGGCGCGGCAGACGTCCTGGAAGACTTTGAGGCGGCCGGTAAGGGAGAGTCGCTGCTGGTCGCAGTACTGATCGAGCGGCAGGCCTTCCACATACTCCATCACGTAGTAGGGCATGCCGTTGGTGGCGTCGCCACCATCGAGAATGCGCGCGATGTTGGGGTGATCGAGTGCCGCGACAACCTGGCGCTCCTGCTTGAAGCGAAGTACGAATTCTTCGGTGACCTGATCGCGCAGAAGAAGCTTGAGGGCTACATTTTTGCGGAAGGCGCCGTCGTCGCGCACCGCGAGATACACGATGCCCATGCCACCACGGCCCAGTTCACGAATCAGCCGGTAATTGCCGATCGTTTGCTGCGGCGGGGGCGAGCCAGGCGGTATCAGGCTGGGCGGGAGCGCAGCGGGTTGCTTCAGAAATGAATCATCCGCGGACGGCCGGAGCATGGCGCGCAGTTCGGCGAGCATCGCGGCGTTGCCGGCGCATTTATCGGAGAGCCAGCTTTCGAGTTTGTCCGGCGCAATGGACTGAGCCTGATTGAAGAGCTCGCGGACACTGGTGAAGTTGGTAAAACCCGTGGATACGAGTGCGGCGCCACACTCTTCGCAGAAGCCGGCGTCGCCGGGCATCTGAGCACCGCACTGGTCGCAAAACTGGTTCGGGGGCGTCATTTGTTCCCTAACACTCCTCCAATCCGGGTGCCGGTTCGGGTGAAGTAGTCTACGTCGACAGGCAGGTTCTCGCGGGGTTGTATCGAGTGAGAATTGCGTGCCGCTTCGGCCGCCGAAGCACTGGTCAGGCAGGAGAACACGCCGTGGTTGTATTCATAGCAATTAGCTGTCGGGGGTTTGACCGGGAGTCCGTGGACGTCGAGAAAGTCCGGCGTCAGGGACTTATCGACCGAGGCCTTTCGCAGACCGCTGACGAGTGGCCCGATCCGCTCATATTTTGGCTCAACGACAAAATGCCCCTGCGTGTCGATCAGCCCCCACTTTGCCTGATAGTTGACGCTCTTACTCGCGCGGGCGAGTCCCTGCTCGAAGATTTGAAAATCGAAGACGCCGGGCAAGGGGATCTGTTTTGCATTCTTGTCGATGAGGACGAAATCGCGATTGTTCAATTTGACAAAGGCCCGACCGTCTGCGAAGTTGGACCATCCGGAATAACTTGCCGGAATGGCAAACTGCCCGGTTCGGTTGACGTAACCCGAAAGCCCTCCGACGCTGCTCTCCATCAGGCCCTCGGCAAATATTCGGCAGTCGTCGCTGCTCGCGGAAAATACCAGCTTGCCTCGGCCGTCGATCACCTGCCAATGTCCGTCCAGATTCACCTTGGCGAGCCCTTCGGAGAATGCGCAGGCGTGACTATATTGAATGGGGATGGATAAGTTTCCGTTTTTGTCGACGTAGCCGAACTTATTGTTCAGTCCGACCGCTGCCATACCGCCGGAGAAGGCGCCGCATGATTGGTACGCGGCGGGGATCTTCATCTTGTGCTCCCTATCCATATAGCCGCAAAGAGTGCTGCCCTTCACCGGTCGCGCCGGGGCGAAGCCTTCGGTGAAATCCTGAAACGGCAAACCCGGCGGATCGATAGTCTTCCTGCCAAAGCGATCGATCAGCATGACCGCGCCGGATTTGGGGTTGACCATGCTGATGCCCCAGGACTCGTCCGTTTGGGCACCTATAAAGAGCTGATCGTTGGTTTTGACTGTACTGTCAGTGATCAGCTCCGAATAGATCTCCGAGCCGGTTTCAGTTACGACCCTGATCTTATAACTGTTCTTGTCGGGCTGTTCCGTTAAGAAGAAGACTCCGTGATCATCAGCGTCGGTGGTTGCGGATGAGTGAAGGAATCCGAAGGCCGCCAGTCCCACCAATCCCAGCCCCGCAACAAGCGCAAGAATGAATTTTCCCTGAAATGGCGTTGGTCTCTGCCTGCCGCTTTCACCGGGTATGGTTCGCGCCGGAGTGGATGGACTCCGTTGTGCGACCCCCAATCGCGGGGGCATGCCGAGTGGCCGAAGTTTAGGCGGAAGACCGGCGGGCGGCCGTATTGCGTTGTGGAGCGGCGGTGGCGGGCCGGCGGGCAAAGCGATCTTCGGCCCGGGCGAGACGGGTGCGGGCGCCGGAGATTGTGGAACCGGCGGTTCCGATGTGCGCCTTGCCCCGACGGCAAAATTCCCGGCAGCAGCTGTCTCCATCGGCCCATCGGCCATCAGGACGGTTTCTTCCAGCTCTGCCTGCACTTCCAGCTCTGCCTGCTCTTCCGGCGATGCCGACTTATCGGCGCCCACGACGGGCATGGGCTGCCGCTGTGCCTTCACCGGCGAACCGCACCCACGGCAAAATTTCGCTGTATCGGAAAGTTCTTTCGCGCAGTTCGTACAGGTCATGACCGGGCTCCGCAGCTATCGGACAAGTCAGCTCACGCCCGACAGGAGACGGCTGGCTTCATACTCGGCCCAGTCCGCGAAATGCCTTGCGCCGTCCCAGTCGCTTTGCGCGATTGCCGTGAGAGCGCCGTCCAGATAGGCATGCATCTTTTCGGCGGATTCGGCCTTCAGGGCGTCCAATGCGTTGCGTGCGCGCAGACGGTCGGCCTCAACCTGCGCGGACTTCACGCTCTTCGCCACCGCGTTCACTCGGTCCTGAATCTCTCGGCCGGCATTGATGGCCGCCGGGGGCGGGGGCGGGGGCGGCGCTGCCGGCGGTAGTGGAGTGCCCGCGTAGCCTGCGGGTGCGGCGGCGAACGACTGCGGATGCGTCGCCACTTCATTCAACTTGCCGAACATGAGATTGGTGAAAAAATCCAGCCGACGAGTCACAATCACCACAATCATGGCTATCGGCGCCAGAACGATGGCAAGGAAGATCCAGTTATAGAGTTCGGATTGAGACGGCGCCAGCGTGATGAACAGTACCTCATAGCCGCTGTAGGCCAGAGTCGCTACCAGCGCACATCCGGAGAGCAGAATCACACTGGCGATTTCACCCAGATGCGGACGCAGCGTCCGGATGGCATCGTTCAGCGCGATGCAGAGCCGGATGATGAGGAAATATATGACTGTATCGAGGCTCGCCTTCATCAGGACCAACGGGGTCAGACCGAGGTCGCCAATTGTTCCGGCATTTTTAATCATCGGCAGCGAGGCGAGCACCAGTCGGAGAATGAAAAGCCCGAAGACCGGGATCAGCGTCGCGACAAATATCCTCGAAACGGTTTGTCCGAGACTGTCGCTTGTTTTCTGTGTATGGGGTGTCATATGAGGTTTTCGCAGCTTTCAGCGGCCCGTTACGTTCATTACCTTCCCGGTCTCGTACTCGGCGCGTTCGATGTTCACCTTTGCCTCGTCCCACGCGCCAGTCTGAAGCGCTTCGGACGCCATTTCCAGATACAGCTGGATGTGGGCCTGAGCAGCCGACGTCTGAATATTCAGCTCCATACCCCTCGCCCGCAATCGCAGTCGAAGTGCTTCCGCTGACTGCCACGCCGTTGCCGACCGTGCTGCGACCGCGTCGTACCGGGAGCGCAGTTCTGCTGCCCGCAACCGATCGGAATCGGCGGGTTTGTCCCCGGCCGGTGCGCGCAACTGAAAGGGCACAGGGGCGATCAGCACGGGCTGCGGCGGCCCGGCCGGTGATGCGCCCTCCTCAGACTGCGCAAGCGCGGGTGCGACGAAGCGCCGGTTTGCCCATCTGGCGGCGAGCCGAAGCTGAGGATCGCGCGACCATACCTCCCAGCCGGCTTGCCATGTATAAGTCTGCCGGGCGATTTCGCGGTTCGCTTCCTGTAGGCCCGCCGCAGTGGCCAACTGGCAGACACCACAGACACACAAATGTCTCCAATTCACGTCAGTACCCTCCGATTTTGTTTGCGGACTGGTCGATCAGCGCCTCGGCCCGGGCGATCGACTGGCGAGCTGACGGGAAGTCCGTCTTGCGAAGTGCCGCCTCGCACTCGTCGAGTGCCGATTCGATGCGCGCCCGCAGCACGATCACGCCGGGATGCAGTAAGTTGCCGTGACCGCGCAATCGCCGGTCAACCGAATCGGCCAACTGGAAACCGGCAATCGCGCGGGTTGCCGCCTGCCCGAAGCGAGCGCTGAGCGCCCGCTCCTCCGTGTCCCCCGGACCGCCTGTTATCTGCGCGGGAGCAGCGCACGTTAACCCACCCATCAATGACAGCGACGCGGCTAGAATCTTCAACCGCCTCATCGCTACTTCCTGACGACGTCGCCAACCACGGGCGCCGTCGCGCCGCTGTAGGTTCCCGTGGCGATTTTCTCGCGCACCACGGTCAATGTCAGCTGGCCAATTGGCGTTGTCTGCACATCCAGCACCTCGCCGGTTGCGGGGTCTTTTATCTCGCGCCCCTTGTGAAACACGGTAAACGTCTGGCCCACCTGAAGACCCGCGCCGGAGCCTGCGTTGATCGTAAGACTCGCGCCATTCACGTCGGCCACACGGGCATCGATGTCAGCCGCCCGGTCCGTCGCTCCGCCGGATAGATTTACACTACGGATCTGGACCGCCAGTTTGTCGACCGCGTCCATCGTAGCTTCGCCAATGATGGTCTCAGCGAAGTTGGAACTGGTCATATCGAAGGCGCCCCCCATACCCACGAGACCCGCTACCAGAACAGCGCCGAAGCCCTTACTCGTCCGCTTGGACTCCCCACGAGCTTCGCCGCTGGCAACAACTTCGGACGTCTCTACATCGACAATCCGATAATTGAGAACTACGACCGCCTTGTTATCGCTTTGATAGCCGCCTGCCGCGCCCCCGGCTCCGGGTACGATGACGCCCACAACGCCGCTCTTTCTGCGGTCGTCCCGGCCGAAGACCACGATGTCGCCCATCAATGTGAGGTCCGCGCCCTTTATCTGGCCGATGCGCGCGCCCGAGCCTCGCTTGACGCGGTTGCTCGCCGCGAAGTCCTGCTCGTTCATAATTTCATTCACCTTGCGCCGCTCCACGATGGTGAATCGCCCGTCCTGCTGGACCCGTTTCGTCAACATGGCGTTGATTCCGATGCCGATGTTCTGCTCGGTTCCGAAGATTGCCTGCACTGCGGTCTTCACGGCGGAATAGTCGAAATTGTCAATAGAGAGCGTCTTTTTTTGTTGTCCGAAGGCCGCTGTCGCAGTGGCAGCAATCAGGAGCAATGCCGTTGTTATCTTCATGGATGTCCTCTTCCGGGCCGATTCGTTACTGCTGCGGCGGAAGCTTCTTCCGCGCGACATATTTGACTGCCGCCGGGGCGCCAGTGTAAGTGCCGGTGGCGATCTTGTCCCGAACCGAGTTCACTGTCATTTCACCGACCTTGGTTGTAATTCGGTCGAGTACTTCATTGGTAACCGGGTCTTTCACTTCCCGATCCACGCGCATGATTTCGAATATTTCCCCGGGATTGACGCCGTCGCCGCTGCCCGCCGTGATCGTAATGCTGTTGCCGGAAATGTCGGCCACGAACGCCTCGACCTCCCGGACCGTCTTTTTCATATCCGCAGCCTGTTTGTTCAGGATTTCGGCGAGCTTGTTAACGCAGTCCTGAGTCGCTTCACCGACGATCGTTTCAGCAAAGTTGCTGCTGCTCATGTCGACCGCGGCCCCTGCGCCCGTACCGAGTGCCGCGCCAATCCCGGCCCAGTTCGTGCTGGTTCGTTTTGACTCGCCGCGAGCCTCGCCTGTTGCAATCACTTCGGTGGTTTCCGCGTCAATCAAACGGTAGTTGATGGCGACCACGAATTTTTCTTCTTTCTTGGACGCAGCTACCGCACCACACAACTTGCAGAATCCACCGACAAACGCCGCGCCGGCGCTTTTCTTCTTGTCGTCGTGGCCGAAGATCACGATGTCGCCGGCAATGATGGCATCCGCCCCGCTGATTCGGCCGATCCGTGCCCCGGTCCCCTGCTTATTCCGGTTGCTGGCGTTGTTGTCCTGCTCGGCCTCGACTTCTTTGACTTTTGTGCGATCGACGATCACAAGCTTGTCTCCCTGGTGGAGCCGGGTGACCATCATCGCCTGAATACCTTTACCGATGTTTTGTTGCGTGCCGAAGACGGTCTGGACGGCAGTCATTACGGCTGAATAGTCGAAAGGATCGACAATCACGCGCTTCTTCAGCGCCCTCGCCGGTGGCTGCGCCCCGTCCGCGGCCGGCGCGGAAACAGTAGCCATGGCTGCCTCTCCGGATGAAGCATCACGCGCAGGCGCGGCGCCTGGCGCTGCAGCTTCGGGGAGCGTCTGCGGTACCGACCGGGGAGCGGCCGCCACAACCTCCGGGGCCGCCGCGGACTGCGCGCCCGGCACGGTGCCCCCGGGATCCTGCATAACGCTCATCACGGTTTCCGACACGCCCGCCTGCTTTAGTCGTCCCATATCGGCAGGCGAAAGATTGACCGGCGTGTTCGCCTTCTGCAGGTCTTTAATGATGAAGGCCTCCGACATCCCGTTCTTCGCCATTTCGATTACCCGCTCGACCTGCGGACTGGTCTTCGGGGCAACAGGAGCTTTCGGGGCTGCGGGTTTTGCGACGGCCGGGGCCGCAGTTGCCGCGGGCGGAACAGTGGCCGTCTGCTTCGGTGCCGGCGCGGGCTGTGCTGGTGTCTGGCCGTTCCCGAGGCCGGCCATCCCAAGCATCGCGATTGTCAGTAGCTTCATTGGTTTCATATGTATTTCTTTCCCACTTGTGTCAGCGGCACTCGTGTACCCGATTGCTCAAACTTTCTGCAATTGGTTCTGGTTTACTTACACCGCATTACTGGCAGGCATTCGATGGCGCAGCCAGGAACGAGCAAACTCCCAGTCGCGGCGCAGCCGGGGCACGTTAATTCCCATTACCAGCGCGGCCTCCTTATCAGTTAGTCCGCCGAAAAATTTCAATTCGACGACGCGCGCCGCTTCCGTATCTTTTTGGGCCAACAAATCGAGCAGCCGGTCAATCGTTTCGAATTCCAGTTCGCCGGTTTCGGCCGCAGCGCGCAACTCGACGTCGGAGAACTCGATCCGGACTCCGAAGTTTCGTTTCGCGGCCCGCTTCTGGCGCGCGTAGTCGATAAGAACCTGCCGCATCTGTTTCGCGGCGATACCCAGAAAATGTGCGCGGCTTTCCCAGTCCACCGATGCCGGAGTCCATTCGTTCGAACTTTCTTTTCCGGGACGAAACAGGCGAAGAAATACTTCGTTGACAACTGCGGTTGGCTGCAGCGTGTGGCCGGGACGTTCCTGCGACATATAGCGTCGGGCGACCAGCTTCAGGTCGTCGTAAACCGCTTCCATCAGCCGCGAGGCGGAGCCATGGTCGCCTTGCCGCAGGGCCTGCAGCATGCCGGTCACGTTCTCGGCGCGTAAGACCATCGTTCAACCCCGCACCGACGGGATAGGCCACGTTCCGCGACTCCATGCGTACATCGACAGCTCTCCTCTGTGAACTCCCGGGGCCGGGACGATCGACCCAGTATCGGGAAAAACATCACAAGTCCGGAAGTTACGTAACGTCTCGCGGTCAACGCTACTGAACGTTACCTGTTTCGCGCGCCACAGTTCGACTGACCTCTTCATACAGCCTGTTCATGTCGTCAGCTGGCGGGCCATTACAGGGTCGAGAAAAAAATCCCTGCGCCCAGGCTGCCGGGAAAAGAATGCACAGGACAAATTTCTTGAGCAGCTTTCCTTCGATGTCACGCACCCACCAGCGACCGGACAACCGGTACTGCAGCCGGGTGCGAAGGCACGGCGGAAAGGAGAGCTACTCAAATGGGTATATTCACGTGGATCCTCGGATTGCTGGGAATTGATGCCGTTCAGCAAGGCTCCGATTCGGGCGACTAGTCCGGACGGTTGGAAACTGCGGTGCCTCGGCGCGGGAAGGGCCTAATCCTTGCTGTGCCGGGGCACTCGAGTGAAGGCCTTGGACTGAATGCCGTGGTTCGAACGCGCTGGTTTGAATCCGGTGGTTAGAATGAAGATCGGCCCGAAACAGATTGGGTCCCGGGGTGATTGATTTGCGTGCCGCCGCGATCGACGTATGCAGGATCATGCTGCTTGGTCCCTGCCTGGCTGCACTTCTGGGCGCGTGCCCCCCGCTGCGGTCCGGCCAGACGATCAGACACGAGAATTCCGGCTCTGCTGCAAATTGCGTACTGGTCGATGTTGCGCCCGGTGAAGCCACGCAGGTAATCGTCTCGCAGCCCGAGGATATCGAGATTCGGTTGCGAAACGGAGAGACATCCGGAGTTGCCGATGGTTTCGACTTTGGCTCCGAAACAATGACGATCGTGACCCCGGGACAGAACTATGTCGAGGTGCGGCAGGCTGCCAGTTCGGGGAAGGGCCGCTTATCTTTCGTAATGTCGCGAACTCCGCTTCCGTTACCGAGGGCGTTGGTTTTGCACGAGGCGGAGATCCTCGCCACCAATTCGAAGCGATCCGCACAGATCGTTGATATCCGTGACTCACTGGCATCGTGGCAGGCAATTGGCGATCGTTCCGCCATCGCACGCACGTGGCTCAAGCTCGGCGATGCCATGCTTGGAGCCAGCGAATTCGAACCGGCCCGGGAAGCGTACGAAAAGGCGCGGGAGTTATGTCGGGACGATTCAGATGTGCGCTGCAGTGCCGAGGCCGCTAATAACAGCGGATTCACGGCTCAGCAACTGGGCCTCTTCGATGAGTCGCTCGCAAGGCTGAATGAGGCTTCCGCGGAGTGGAAGAGCCTCGGCGATGCGATGAAAGAAGGTCAAACGCTTTCAAACATGGGGCTGCTCTACCGCCAAACCGGCGATTACCAGCGCGCCCTCAGCCTGTACGACCGGGCAGGCAGAACTTTGCCCAAAGGGGCGGCGCTCGCGCACGCCATCGTACTCAATAACCTTGGCTTTTGTTACCAGTTTCTTGCCGAATACGACACGGCCCGCCTCTACTTCGAGCGTGCGCTCACCGCGGAATCGGCCTTGCCCGGCGGCGCGCGCGACGCTGTGCGGGCACGCCTGAATCTGGGGCATAACTTTTTGTTACAGGGCAACACGGTGAAGGCGATTTCAATTCTTGAGCGTGCGGTTACCGACGCGACCGCCCTGCGCGACCGGACCGCCACCGCGAATGCGCTCAACAACCTCGGTCAGGCATTGCTTTCCGCAGGCCGTGCCAACGAGGCGGAGGACCGTCTGCAACAAGCACTTGGGCTGCACAGGGCCGCCGGAGACAATCGGCTGGTTGCGTCGGATCTTCATAATCTCGGCCTTGCTGCCTGGAATCGCGGCCAGCCAGATGCGGCACGGGAACTACTGACGCAGGCTCTTGCTCTCCGCAAACAGCGTTTATTTCGTGATGCTGCTGCCGAGTCTCTCTATTCGCTTGCCAGGCTGGAGCGCGAAAGCGGCAACCTGGCGGAGGCGAGGGACTTCGCGGAAGAAGCACTATCGCTGCTGGAATCGCTTCGGACGGAGGTACCGGGGGCGGCGCTCCGTGCGTCGTTCTATGCGAGGAAGCGCAGTGTCTTCGATCTGCTCGTAGAACTGGCGATGGTGCAGCAAAACGGTCACGGTGCAGAAGCGGGACTTTTGGCGGCCGAACGCGGTCATGGTCGCGCATTGCTCGACATGCTCGCCGAAGGGGCACTGGTTCGCTCGCTGCCTGTCGAACTGCTGAATCGGCGCTCGGCGATTCAGAAGCGGATCGATCTACTTTCTGTTCAGCTCACCGGCTCCACTGCTGAGCGGGAACACGTCCTGCTCCAACAGATTGGTTTGCTGGTGGCCGAGGACCAGACTGTTGAAGCCGACATCCGCGAGGAGTTTGCAGGAATAACACCTGCGGCGACCCTCGCGTCGGTTCAGGAATTACAAGCCGATCTTCCGTCCGACAGCGCCCTGCTGGAATTTCATTTAGGTCGGGAGCGCAGTTATCTGTGGCTGGTGTATCCTTCCGACATTCAGGTATTCCTCCTCCCCGCGCGTGCCGACATCGAGGCTCAGGCGAGGCTGGCTGCTGACCTGTTTGGCAATATTCTGGAGCGCCGCCGATCACCCGAAAAGCAGGCGGCCTTTCAACGAGCGCTGCGCAGCCTTTCCAGGAGCCTGCTTGGTCCCTTGTCCGGGCGGAGCCTCCCGAATCGCCTGATCATAGTGCCGGACGGCATCCTCGGCAGGGTTCCGTTCGCCGCACTCAATTTGCCCTCGGCAACGGGTGGCATCGGATTGACGCGCGATCTGATACAGATACCGGCTGCTTCATATCTGAGAGCCGGCAGGGTCCCGCGGCCTGTATCCAGCTTCCCGAAGGCTTTGCTTGCCGTTGCCGACCCTGTGTTTTCCCTCCGGGATCCCCGCGCCGCAGCCCTCGCCAGTCCCGCAGTCGCCACGACTAACTACAGAGCAGACCTCGCGCGTCTCCCTTTCGCCGGCGAAATCGAAACAGCGGCATCGCTGATACCCGGCTTCAGGCGGACCACACTGAGCGGCTTCAATGCCTCGGTCGCCGGCCTCGGTAAGCTCAGCCTGAAGGATTATGCGGTTCTCCACTTTTCCACGCACGCGCTAATCGAGGATCGAATTCCCGAGCTTTCGAGAATTGCCCTTTCGATGCTCGACCGCTCGGGGCGGCCGGTGAATGGCTTGCTTCGCCCGTATCAACTGGCGGAATTCGGGCTGAACGGTTCGACCGTAGTGCTTTCGGCCTGCGACACGGCACTCGGGAAAGAAGTCTTAGGAGAAGGGCTGGCCGGGCTGACCGCCAGCCTGTTCCACGCCGGTGCCTCTCAGTTACTGCTCACGCTGACTGAGATCGATGCGGAGGGTTCATCGGAATTTCTAAGTAAGGTGTACGGCAACTTTTTTTCACCGGCGCAGGTATCCATGGAACACTCGCTGACTCTGGCGCGGCGCGCGCTTGCCCGGTCCGAGCGCTGGTCTGATCCTTACTATTGGGCTTCCTTCGTACTCTACGGCCGTCCCTACCCGCTATAATCTGGGGTACGATTCATGCCGAATTGCCGGTCGATCCAGCCCGCAGCATGGGAACATGCCCGCAAAGCGCTGGTTTTCTATTTCTCCCGGCGACACGGCATCGCGAATGCGGAAGATCTGGCCCATGAGACTATCACCGCGGTCCTGACCCGTGATGATTATCAGTTTGCGAGCGAGGAAGATTTTCTGCGCGTCTGCTACGGATTTGCCAGCCGGATATCTCAGAGCGGTCACCGTCGGACGCGCCGGGATTCCACCGAGTCATTACCGGACGACTGGCTGGCTCCACAATGCCGGCACGTCTCTCTCAATCCCGCGGAAATGACCATTCTGCTCGGCGAAGTGATCTCTGCCGGAGAAACGAAGCTGAGTACCACGGATTGGGAACTGGTCCGCCGGGCCGGCACAATTGACAGGGCATCGCTCGGTCAAGAGTTGAAGCTTGGCGACGCGAATAATGTTCGGGTTCGCCTTTTCCGCGCACGGAAAAGGCTGGCCAGGCTGACCGGATGGTATAAGGAACCCGCGGCAGTGGAAAGCGCAATAAAGAAGGATAATCCAGTCAGGACGAAGTAATCGTGTAATGAGGCATGGACGAGGTGCATAAATCAGAAGAGTCCGTGAGAGCCTACCTGTTGGGGACGCTCGACGAGCGCGATGCCGCCGAACTTGAGCAAAACTATTTCGAAGACCCAGCGTATCTGGCGTGGATGCAGACGGTGGAAGATGCCCTGATCGGGGACTATCTTGACCACGAACTTTCGCCCGCCGAGCAGCGACGATTTGAAGAGCGATATTTGGCCCTGCCTGATCTGAAGAACAGGCTGAACGAGGTCATTGCCGGCAGAAGCCTCCGCCCGCGGAAGATTTGGTGGACACAAACCCGGCTCGTCGCCACGGTGGCATTCGTACTTACACTGGCAGTGATGGCTTCGCTTCTGGTGCGCCAGCGCTCGGCGGAAGCGGTTCCCGGCACCGTTGCGCGGATCGAATATCCGGCAAAGCCTGCCGTATTCGAAATGCAACTCTCTCCCGGCCTGACCAAAGGCCCGCGCGCAACAGCTAACGAGTTCACTATTCCATCCGGGACGGCTACAGTGAAGCTCACGTTCGAACTTCCTGGGCGCAGTTCTAATCAGCAACTGGCAATTCGTTTTCTAACGATAGATGCCGAGGGGCACCGCAAACTTGCCTGGACAGCAACGGCAACTTCGGAAGCATCGGGTAACGACAGCAAAGCAACCGTTGAGTTGCAGCCTACCGTACTTGTGCCGGCCGACTATCTCGCCGAGATATCGGGGCGCGAAGGCAACGTTCTGGAGACGTACGCCTTCCGGACGATCCCGTAGTATTCGAAAAGTCGGCCGACGCGCTTTTCAGGCCCCGTACTAGACGACAACTCGGCCGAAGCGCTTTTCAGGCCGCTCGGTCGCAGGAAGTGAGCC
>CAIKMJ010000067.1 GCA_903828455.1 uncultured Acidobacteriia bacterium
CCGGCGTTGCTCGGTCCGGCGTTGCTCGGTCCGGCGTTGCTCGGTCCGGCGTTGCTCGGTCCGGCGTTGCTCGGTCCGGCGTTGCTCGGTCCGGCGTTGTTGTTTCTCAGTTCGCTCTGCCTCACGTTGCTCGGTCCTGCGTCGGTCTGTCCGGCGTCGGCCTGTCCTGCGTTGCTCTGTCCGGCGTTGCTCGGTCCTGCGTCGCTCTGGCCTGCGTCGTTTTGGCCCACGAAGACGCGCCGACCATCGACCGTCGCTTCGGCTCCGCGCCCGGGAAGGGCGCGGAAGTCCGTGGATGCTCCGGCATAGCCGCCCGCGCGGGCGAGGACGGCCTTCGCCACGGGATGCTCGCTCCACCGCTCCACGGCGGCGGCGAGGCGCAGCACTTCATCCACAGAAAAACCTTTTCGGGCACGTATCGCCCGCAGTTCGGGCACGCCCGAGGTGACGGTCCCGGTCTTATCCAGAACCACGGTATCGACGGCGGCGGCAAGTTCGAGGACGTCGCCGCCCTTGATGAGCAGACCGCGCAATGCACCGCTGCCGGTGCCGGCCATGATGGCGGCCGGCGTCGCAAGTCCCATGGCGCACGGGCAGGCGACGATGAGCACGGCCACCGCGTGCAGCAACGCGTCACCGACCGAGCCGAAAAACAGCCAGGCCGCAAAGGTAACGACCGCGACCGCGAGAACTCCCACCGTGAGGTGGCCGCTCACCGTATCGGCGAGGCGGGCGACCGGAGCGCGCGAACCCTGCGCCCGCTTCACGAGTTCCACGATGCGCGCCAGAGCCGTTTCGCGGCCCACATGCGTGGCACGAAAACGGAACGCGCCGGTGCCGTTCAGCGTGCCGCCGAAGACGGCCGACGATACCGCTTTCGATACCGGGAGACTCTCACCGGTCAGCATCGACTCATCGATGTCACTCGCGCCGTCGAGCACCGTGCCATCCACCGGAACACGTTCGCCGGGCTTCACGACGATCACATCGCCGACAACGACATCGGCGACGGGAATGATCTGTTCGGCGCCGCCGGCCGGGCCGCGGACCACGCGGGCAGTGTCCGGGGCGAGGCGGATCAACCGGCGAATGGCGTCCGACGCTTTGCCTCGCACACGCGCTTCCAGCAAACGACCCAGCAGCACGAGAACGACAATGACGGCGGCGGCTTCGAAATAGACATCCTCCGCGCCGGTCCAGACGGCCCATACGGAATCAAGGAATGCCGCGCCGGTGCCGAGGGCGATCAGAGAATTCATGTTGGCCGAACGATGCCGCAGCGCCGTCCAGGCATCGCGATAAAAGGGCTGCCCGCTGTACAGCAGCACCGCCAAGGTCAGGACAAACTGCACCAGCGGCAGCCGATCGAACATCGCCAGCACCATTACCGGAGCGGCCAGCAAAGCTCCGACCACGACGCGACGGCGCAGATCCATCCGCTCCTTGGCTTCGGCAAATTCCTGCGGCCCCTGCGGGACCTGGTAGCCCGCTTCTTCCACGGCGGCGACGAGATCGGCAGCGGTGGCGACCTCGGGACGGTAGGTCACCTGAGCGATGCGGGTGGCCAGGTTGACGGCGGCGCATTCCACGCCGGGCGTCGCCGTGAGTTGTTTTTCAATGGTTCGCGCGCAGGCGGCGCAGGTCATCCCGCCGATGGGCAACTCGATCTGTTCGGCAGGTCTCACCGGTTACGCCACAGCAGCCCGATAGCCAATCTGTTCGACGGCACGAAGCAGCGGATCGGGAGAAGCTGCTTCGTCGCTGAGTTCCACGACGGCGCGGCCCGTTGCGAGAGTGACTTCGGCCGAGGCGACGCCGGGCACGCGGCTGAGTTTCCGGCCGACGGCGCGGACGCAGGCGTCGCAGGTCATGCCATCGACTTTAAGGACGATTTTCATTCTGCCCCTCCCTCCATGATGCATGTTGCGTTCAGCTCGATGCGCCGCGCACGCGGAGGCGCAGAAAGACCAGCGCCATGACGGGATGACGGCCATAGAAAGGATACAGGGCCGAGGGCATGGTGTAGGTGGTGAGGTTCGCGCCGAGTCCGAGGGCGAGGCCCCGCGGAAGGTCGAAGTCGCGGGTGTAGCCGCCGGTCCAGGCGCCGATGCGGCGGACGGGGCCGACGGCGAAGAGTTCATCTTTATCGGCCAGTTCCATGCGCGCGGAGAGGACGTTGCGGCTGTGGAAGCGAGCGAGGGATTCGAGCAGGTAGCCGTTGAGACTGGCGCCGTCGCCGGTTTTGTGGACGCGGCCCCAGATGGCGCTGGTGGCCCAGTTGCCGCCGCGGTACGGGCGGTTGTAGGTGGCCGAGGCGGAGAGCCGGATCTGATCGCCGGGTTCGAGCACCTCCGGTTTGGCGAGGCGGCCGGCGGAGACCTGGGCGGTCCAGTTGGCCGAGGGCGCGACGGAGAGACGGGCGGACCAGGAATCGACGGCGCCGCGGGCGATGTTCCAGCGGTTCTCGCCCGGTTCGCCGGCGTGGAAGCCGCTGGCTTCGATGCGCCAGATGCCGCGGGTGAGGGCGGCGGTGACGACGTCGACCGAGACGTGGGTGGAATCGATCAAATGATGGGTGATGGGCGCCTGCGGGATCTCTTCGGCCGAGACGCGGTGCGGATAGGCGACAGGGCCCATGGCGGGATCGCCGACGGGAGCGGCATAGAGTTCCAGCGACGCGTGACGACCAAGCGGGTGGGTGTAGGCGACGCCAAGTTCCATGACGAAGTTGTGCGGGTGCTGGCCGTCGACGATCGGCTTGCCGAAGGCCGTCTCGCCGGTCTGAAAGAGTTCGGGGTAGCGGCGGCCGGTGATGGTCAGCGGATCGAGGCTCAGCATGGCGCGGAAGGAGATGGTGCCACCGGCGAGCGAGCGATCGGCCGTGGCCATGCCCCAGCTCATGGAGGTGAACTTGTCGGCCGCGCGGGGGCCGGTCTGCTGAATATCGGTGACGAAGGCCGTGCCGTGGAGCGTGAAGGTCCAGCGGCGGGCGCTGAGGTGGAGCATGTTCATGGGCGCGGAGGCCGGGTTGCGGCCGGTGCCGGAAGCGTCCATTGCTTCGTCTGGCATGGCTGTGCCTGGCATGGCTGCGTCTGGCATGGCTGTGCCTGGCATGGCTGTGCCTGGCATGGCTGTGCCTGTCATGTTCTGGTGATTCATGCCGGGCATGTTCGTCATATCGTGCATAGCGTCCCGCGGTTGCTGCGCGAGCGCGGGCAGCGCGGCGACGAGGAGCGCGGTCCAAAGGTAAATCATTTTCCCTCCGTCTTCTGAGCGATGGGCGCCTGAGTTACGGGCACCGGGGCGGCGAGCGCAAATACACGCGGCGCGGCCGGGCAGCTCAGAGACGAAGGACGAAGTGACGGTGCGGCGAGATGCCGCCGCGTACGGCCAACGGGGCCGAAGTGAACTGCGCGGACGGAGGCGCGGCGAAGTGGAGCGGATGCGGGAGGACAGACAGCGACGCATCGAGCGACACTTGCCGGGATACGTGCGGCAGGATGGCCTGGGAGTCGTGGCCGGCGGCGGCGTGACCGCAGGATTGGTCGCCTGACTGATGCGGGCAGCAGGGGTGCTGCTGCAGGTCGGCCATGGCGGGCGCGGCGCACAGGCTGCTGCAGATGCCGCTGAAGGCGAGCAACAGACAGAGCAGGACGGGCGCAAGGCGAAAACGCATGGCTTCGCTTTGAAATTAGCACAAGCGGCGGCGGAGAATCGACGTGGCGGCGAAACGGGGCGCGGCGTGAGGGCAGTTGTGGCGTGCCCGGGAGACGAGCGGCCGGGCTGGAGGGCGAATCGGGGGTCAGGCGGCTTGCTTTTCGCCTCCGAACGGGGGATGCGGCGGGGTGGCGGGGCGCGGATCGGGGGACGGGGCCGGGTTCGGGGTGGATGCGTGGGGGTTGTGGACGTTGCTTTGCGCTGCGGCGGGTGCGGGCTGGGCGGCACGGTCCTGCGTTTTCAACTGGTTCTGGGGTTCTTTGGTATTTTCGGGTGCGATTTGACGTTCCGGGGACTCGGCATCTGGTGAATCTTCGTCCGGTTCGGGATAGCGCGATTGCAGGTCGAGCAGGCGCGTGAGGGCGCGGTGGAACTGGCGTTCGAAGCGGGCTTCGTAGCGCATGAAGAGGTCGAGCGATTTGCTGTTATCGGCGAGGTCTCCCATGGAGACGGCGTAGATGGTGGCGCCATCGGTGGCGGAGGCTCCGCGGCCCATCTGGGCGGTGAGTTTGGCCTGATGCTGGATGCGGGCGGATTCGAGGCCCCAGACGCGCTGCTTGCGCC